>NZ_CP090439.1:0-661220 GCF_021441885.1 Vibrio maritimus | reverse complement strand
TCTTGATAGAACGTTATCGGGAGAAGCGGTGACAGGTGTGCGCAGTATTGATATTGATACCACTAATAACTCGGTAGATATTCACCTGTTCCTAGACCGCTCCTCGGTAGAAGTGTTTTTGAACGAGGGCGAGCAGGCGATCACAAGTCGTATTTATCCATCTGAATCGAGTCTAGATTTCCAACTGTTTGCAGAGAACGGTACGGTAGAGCTAGAAGCTCTCGATGTTTGGCAGTTAAAGGATATTTGGAAGTAAGCGATAAAAACAGGGAGCAAAGCTCCCTGTTTTTATGTGGATTCTCGTTCAATTAACGGACAGGGTAGCTTAATCAAACCTGTCTCATTTCGTTTCTCAATGATGTGCAGCGCAGCTTGGCGACCTAACTCGTGGTGGGGCAATTCTATGGTGGTTAAGCCTGGCACGAAAAGATCAGCGATTTCGTCCATGTTGTCATAGCCAAGTATTGCGACATCTTCTGGTATCGCCTTTCCTATACGGTGTAGGTGCATATATGCCACCAAAGCCACGCGGTCATTTCCACAGACAATGCAATCAAAGTCGTAATTTTCAGCTAATGCATTGTCAATAATGGTGATGGTGTCGTGGTAGTCGCACGGGTCATTCATATAGCGCCAGCGATAGATCTCTAAATCGGGTACTGCTTGCTTAATTCCTTGTTGACGTAATGTCACTGCGGGTAGGGATTGGTTGAGCATGATAAACAGCGGCTTTTTATATCCCTTGGCAAGTAGATGTTGGATACCATGGAATTGGCCTAACTGATCGTCGGGGACATAACTTGGTATGCTTGAGTCTTTTGTAAAACAGTTGGCAAGTACCAGTGGCAGTTCTTTGAGGCGTTCCGGTACCACGACTTCGCGTAAACCCATGGTAGCAAACACAATTCCGGTTGGTTTGTGAGATAGAATTCGGTCCACGGTTTCATCGCTAGGGGCTGCGTCAAAGGTGTTGAAAATCAGCGAGTTCCAGCCTTGTGCCAGTGCAGTTTGCTCAATAGAGTGGTTGATGCCGACGGAGAATGGTGTCGTGGCGACTTCGAGTGCTAGTACACCTATGGTTGTGTCTTGATAACCTTGAACTCCCTTCGCGCGCATTTTTTTGGCTGAGTGATCAGGCGTGTAGTTGAGAGTCTTTATTGCCTCATTGACACGTCTTAGGGTATCGGGCTTGACCTTCTCGGGAGAGTTGATAGCACGAGATACCGTCATCCACGATACACCTGCTAGCTTTGAAACGTCTTTGATTGATGCCATTGGGTTCTTTATTCAATACGCGAGCCCTAGAGTATAACGAGATCTAGGGCTGCGGTTAAATGCTTTGGCATGGCAAATTACCAATAACTGTGACCTCAGCGCTAAGCTTTCACTAGATTATCAGTCACAAACGTGCGGTTTCGTACTACGAGCCACAACACGCCTCCCACAATACCGATACACAGCTGAATCATTCCTAAGTTGGCAATTAACGACTCTGGTCGGATTGAGACAAGAACCATTCCGATAGACCCGCAGATCATGGCGAAGAACTGAATCAGGGCGACCGCAGAGCCAGTGTCTTTGTCTTGTTGATCGAGCATTAAGTTGGTTGCTGGTACGCGCATCATGATCACCATGAGTGTTGCAGGCGCAGCAAGCAAGGCGAATGCCCATGGCGACGTGTCACCAAAGGTGAGTGTCATTACACCTACCGCGACCAACACTGCAAAGCACCCAGAGATAACGTTCTGCACAGCAATGTGACGAGACAGCTTCATATAAATAGTCGGTCCAAAAGACGCCACAATGGCATTAAATGAGAAGAAGTAGCTAAACTGCTGCTCTGTCAAACCGAAGCCATTAATGTAGATATAAGAGCCTGCCGCGAGAAAGCCCATGAGCGCCATTGGTGCGATAGAGAAAATGCACAATAGAATTACAAAACGCGGGTTCCTAATCACCACACCAAGGCGGGTCCAGGAGCGGACTAATGAGCCCGTGTAACGAGTCTCGAGTGTTTCTTTATAGCAAAATGCAAGGATCGAGGCGCAGGCACCAAAGACAGCAAGGGTGACGAACATCATGCGCCACGAGGCAATTTGCAGCAAGAATGCACCGAGTACGGGAGCGACCATAGGTGCAATGATAACCAGTGACATGATGGTGGCCATAATCCGCTCACGCTCGCGTCCGTCAAATAGGTCTTTGACTACGGATGTCGAGACAACGGTAATGGCACTACCCGCAAATGCTTGTAGGACGCGAGCTGCAATAAGATGCTCGATATCATTGGACATTGCACAGGCAATGCTCGCTAGCATATAGCCGCCAATACCGGTCAGTAATATGGGTTTTCGCCCAAACTTTTCACTCAGCGGTCCCCAGAAAAGTAGACCAAGCGCATAGGTAACGAAATAGCTGCTTAGCGTCAGGTTAACCATGGATTCTGTGGTATCAAAGATGTCCACCATGGTCGGCAAGGCTGGCAAATAGAGGTCAATCGTCAATGGTGGGAATGCACTAATAATGACGAGAAAAAATAGCGTGCCTTTTTGCCCGAGGATGGGTTGGGTTTGTTTCAAGTTGTTCTCCTATAAACCGGGTTAGTAGCTCAGGTTGTTGTTGACGCGTTCTAATAACACTTTGAGAGTGTCCGCTTCGTCGTCAGAAAATCCCGTGAGCATTTCTGTCATCATTTCCATTTCAACTTGGTCGAGTCGTTTGAGCAGTTTTTCCCCTTTCTCACTCAGAGTAAGCTGAACCGAACGTCGATCGCTTGGGCTACTTTCTTTAATGATCAGGTCTTGTCTATGCAGCCTTGCAATGATTCTGGCGATCTGCGCTTTGTCACGATTCATAGATTCCACTAAAGCTTGTTGAGAGGCCCCGCCAAGAGCGCGAATGTCGGACATTGCTTTGTGTTCTAGTGGAGAAAACTCGACTTTTTGTCTTGTGACTTCCGCAATCATTTTTCCACGGGTTTTCATTCGTATCTCGCGTAGCGCGTGATTGATGGCTCGATAGTCTGTCATGGCATGTATTCAGTGAATGAATTAGTTGATCTAGTCAACAAATAGTATCGATATTGTTGATTAAGTCAACTAATACTTCTCAGTTCTCGCAAAAGTTTGCCGTAACTAGTGTTTGGCTGAGCGAAGGGGATTGAGGGGCTAATATATTGATTTCGTGAAATTGTTTTCGGCGGGTTAAACAATTGTCGAGACCCGTGATTCATCAATTGGTCATAAAAACATCGAAAATCCGTCAAATTACTGCGATGTAATGCTGTTCAATTTGTAAATAGCTACTCGGAGAAAGGGTATGGCATTAAGCGCACCCGAGTTGTCCCTCGTGTCGGACAACAGTGAACAGTTACAGCAAGACTTTGGTCGCAAAGTTTTAGAAGTCAACGGGCTAACGAAAGCCTATCAACAAGGCAAGATGGTTTTAGATGGCATCAGCTTTGAGTTACGAGCTGGCGAGTTTGTTGCTGTAGTCGGTCGTTCTGGCGCTGGTAAGTCGACCTTGCTTCACACACTTAACGGTACGATTCCCGCAACAGGCGGAAACATCTTAAATGTGCATCGCGACCAAAGTACCGATGATGTACTGATGATGAGCCGTAAAGAGCTTCGTGAGTGGCGCACCCACTGCGGAATGATTTTCCAAGATTTCTGTTTAGTGCCTCGTCTTGATGTTATCTCGAATGTTTTGCTCGGACGTCTAAGCCATACCTCGACACTGAAGTCATTGTTAAAAGTCTTCAGTGACAAAGACAAGGCGCAAGCGATTCAGCTGCTTAAGTGGCTGAATATGCTGCCGTACGCGTTGCAACGTGCCGAAAACTTGTCTGGTGGTCAGCAGCAACGTGTCGCGATATGCCGAGCCATGATGCAAAACCCGAAAATCCTTCTGGCTGACGAACCTGTTGCTTCTTTAGACCCGAAAAACACCGTGCGAATTATGGAAGCACTGCAAAAAGTAAGCAGTGATGGCGTTGCGGTAATGGTCAACCTTCACTCTATCGAATTAGTTCAGGAGTACTGTACTCGTGTTATTGGTCTCGCCAAAGGGCAGGTCATCTACGACGGTCATCCTTCTGGGCTCAATGATCAGGTTTTGCATCGTCTTTATGGCGACGAAATCGACCAGATCAGTTAATCAAAAAACTAAGTGGACTATACGTTTAAGGACAAGTCATGAAAAAGCTTCTATCCCTCGGTGTTGCAGTGGCATCTGCTTTGGCATTTAACGCTCAAGCAGCGGCACCAAAAGAGATCAATCTAGGTATTCTTGGTGGTCAAAACGCAGCACAGCAGATTGGTGACAACCAGTGTGTGGCGGATTTTCTAAATGCTGAGCTTGGTGTTAAAACCAATATTCGTAACTCAAGTGACTACAACGCGGTTATTCAAGGTCTTTTGGGTGAAAAAATCGACTTGGTTATTAACATGTCGCCAAAGTCATACGCTGAGATCTATCTTAATGACCCAGAAGCGGTAGAGCTAGTTGGTATCACGGTTGATAACACAGATAACTCGCGCGGTTACCACTCGGTTATCTTGGTTCAAGAAGATAGCCCATATCAGTCGATTGAAGATCTTAAGGGTAAGGTGTTCTCGTTTGCCGATCCAAACTCTACTTCAGGCTTTTTGATTCCAAATAACCAGCTAGAGCAAACGCTAGGCGGCAATATGGACAACCAGTTCAACGGCTTCTTCAGCTCAGTTAACTTCTCTGGTGGTCACGAACAAGACATCGTTGGCGTACTGAACGGCCAGTTTGATGCCGCAGTAACTTGGTCTTCTATGGTTGGTGATGCGAGCAAAGGCTACAGTGCTGGCGCACTGCTTCGCTACATGGATCATGATGCAGAGCTAATGAACAAGATTCGTATCATTTGGGAATCACCACTTATCGCAAACGGTCCTACGATTGTGAGCAACCGTCTAGACCCGAAATTCAAAGACGACCTAGTGGCGGCGGTGAAGAAGCTAGATCGTGAAAACAACGACTGCTTTAGCAAAGCTGCGGGTGGCTCTCTTCACCTAGAAGAGACCAGCGTTGCTGAATACCAATCGATCATCGATCTGGTAAAAGCGACTAAGTTTGCTCAGCGCTAATCTCCTCTGTTAATCAAGCTGGTTGTTCGCAGCCAGCTTTGCTACTTCTACGGTTTACTCCATGCAGTTCGAACAATACTATCAACAGGTTCGCCGTAAGCAGAAAATGGACGCTCTTATGTGGTCTTCTCTGTTTATGTTGCTCTATTTGCTTTCTGGTCACTACGCTGAGTTCAGCCTGTCGACCATCATCCGTAATGCTCCAGCGTTATTTGATTACATCTACGACACTATTCCAAATTTGTCATGGGACGTTCTTTTCGCCAGTCGAGATGAAAACGGACGCGCCGTGCCAGGCTCGCTCATCTACTGGGGTTATCGACTACACATCCAGATCCCGCTGTTATGGGAAACCATTAATGTTGCGATTGCCGCCACCTTAGTGTCTTCTGTGATTGCGATTGTGTTGGCATTCTTAGCTGCCAGTAACAGCTATGCGCCTGCGCCTGTTCGCTTTGGTATCCGTTCTTTTGTGGCGTTTCTGCGCACAATGCCAGAGTTAGCTTGGGCGGTGATGTTCGTGATGGCTTATGGTGTAGGTACATTTCCCGGCTTCGTAGCCCTGACGCTTCATACTATTGGCAGCTTGACTAAGCTGTTCTATGAGTCGATCGAGACGGTTTCCGACAAACCGATTCGAGGGCTGACTGCATCTGGTGCAAGACCTATCCAACGCATTCGATTTGCATTCTGGCCACAGGTTAAACCGACGGTACTTTCCTATGTGTTCCTGAGATTTGAGATTAACTTCCGCTCGTCGACCATTCTTGGTTTAGTTGGCGCGGGAGGTATCGGACAGGAGCTAATGACAAACATTAGTCTGGGACGCAACGACCAAGTCAGTATTACGCTGCTTTTAATCATCCTGGTGGTGGCCATTATAGATACCACGTCTGGCGTACTGAGGAAGAAAGTGATCAATGGAGACAGCCAATGACTGAAATGACCCTTGAGCAAATCAAACAAGAAAACAAAGCCATTTTTGATAAACAGCGTCGTTACTTAATGGTCGTTGCCGCGAGTGTCGCTGCGGTTGTTCTCTATTATTTGGTGTTTTTCCACTTCTTTGGTGTGTCGTCTCAGCAATTTGAGATGGGTAACAGCAAGATCATGAGCTACTTCTTACACATGTTTGTGTGGCGCGACTTCTGGGATTGGCCATTTGGTTACTACTTCAAACAAATTGGTATCACGCTGGCGATCGTGTTTGGTGGTACGCTAACGGCCTCGTTGGTTGCTCTGCCACTGTCATTCCTAGCAGCTCGAAATGTGATGACAGGACCGTTTCGACTGATTGCGATCATGATGCGCCGTATCTTTGATGTTTTGCGTGGTATCGATATGGCGATATGGGGGATGATCTTTGTTCGTGCAGTGGGTCTTGGCCCACTTGCTGGTGTGATGGCGGTGTTTATCCAGGATCTAGGTCTGTTTGGTAAACTCTACGCAGAAAGCCACGAAGCGGCTGATAAAAAGCCATCACGCGGCTTAACAGCAATGGGTGCCAATAACCTGCAGAAACATCGATTTGGTATCTTTACTCAATCGTTTCCGACTTTCTTGGCGTTGAGCCTGTATCAGCTAGAGTCAAATACTCGCTCGGCTGCGGTTCTTGGCTTTGTAGGTGCTGGTGGTATTGGTCTGGTCTATGCTGAGAACATGCGACTATGGAACTGGGATGTGGTGACCTTTATCACCCTAGTGCTTGTCGCCATTATCATGGGACTAGATAAGGTCTCTAGCGTCCTAAGACAAAAATACATAGTGGGTGAAAACATCGCCCTGTACACCCCGACTAAATAAGCTTTTGGGCGCTGACGTCAAGGTGTTAGTTTCAAGGTGTTAGTTTCAAGGTACTAATTTCAAAGCCAGCAACGTGACATGCTGGCTTTGTGATTATTGGAGAGGTGACCTCCTGTAAGCCTCTTTAGCGCTTAAAACTTTTTTCATCATCTGAGCGCCCGCTCAATCAAAAATACCCCCTAAAAGTGGCCGAATGACCCCTTAAGATGGCGATTTTTGGGTGTCTTAAGCTGCTGTTTTTAAAGGTTTTGTTTTTGTCGATTCCAATGTCGTCAGATGCTAGTCTTCAACCATACGAACTAGAAGACAAAAGCTATGAAAGACAAAATTTTTGAACACCATGATTTCAGCCATCACGATCTCTCTGGGGAAATTTTCGAGAACTGCCAATTCTACCAGTGTGACTTTTCTCGCGCCGACCTCTCAGAAGCTCGCTTTGAGCGCTGCAAGTTTATTGAACCCTTGGATTTAGAGGGGTGTCATTTTCAATACACCAATTTGAAAGATGCCAGCTTTAAGTACCGTCAGATGGCGATGTGCAATTTTGAAGGGGCGGACTGCTTTGGCATCGAGTTTAGAGAGTGTGACCTGAAGGGTGCAAACTTTGCGAGAGCACGCTTTGCCAACCAAGTGAGTCATACCATGTACTTCTGCTCGGCTTACATCACCGGATGCAACCTGTCCTACACCAATTTCGAGCGCATCATCATTGAGAAATGTGACTTGTTTGAGAATCGTTGGATAGGTGCAAACTTGCAAGGCGCGTCTTTTCGCGAATCGGATTTGAGTCGCGGCGTTTTTTCTTCTGATGCTTGGTCACAGTACCGTTTTCAAGGCGCTGATTTATGCCATGTAGAACTTGAAGGATTGGACCCAAGACGGGTTGATCTGACCGGTGTTAAGATTTGTGATTGGCAGCAGGCACAGCTATTAGAACCACTAGGCTTAATTGTGATGCCTGCCTAAATTGGACGATGTTTTCGCAGGAGAAAACAAGAGATTCACTACAATTTATAAAATATAGTCAACACAAGGATGTGTCATGAATAAAACCATGGTCTTGGGGCTAACTGCAGCGCTGCTGGTCGGTTGTGGAGAACCGAAGAGCCAGCAAGAGAACCGTTTGGCGATTACACAGCAAAATGTGTCGGGCGCTTGGCAGTGTGATTACAAGCTGACTGACATTAAAACTAAAGTGCATGTAGCTTACGGTAATAATGGTGAGTTTAGCGGACGGGTATTCTTGAATTTTCCTATAGCGACGGGTAAAGGTGCTGCTCGAGTAGAGCTGATCACCAGTGGTCACTGGTCATTGCAAGGGTCGACGATAACGGAAGAGTTTGAAGTGCTGGCATTGGACAGCACCAGTTCATCTGGGCATGAACTCTCAGAAACAATAGAGAAGGAATTAAACGATATTCACCTGCTTAGCACAGAGGTTTCAGTATTAACGGAGAGTTCTATGGTCCTTGTTGATGCGAAGGGAGAGGAGACACGCTGTCATCGTAGGCAAGTCTAGAAAAATAAAAAACGCCCAGTAAAAAATACTGGGCGTTTGCTTTTGTGGTTTGTGTTTGATTAGGATTAGTACCCCATCAACTGCAGCAAGTTCTCAGCAGTGCTGATTGCCTCTTTACGATTGGCAATGTTGAGCTTTTGATACAGGTTACGAATGTGAGTCTTAATCGTTGTGCCTGCTACATCCAGTTCTTGAGCAATCTGTTCATTGCTAAAACCAGAGTATATCAAACCAAGAACCTGCCACTCACGCTGGGTTAGCGGGCTAGTACGTACTAACTCAGGGATGTTCGGGTGGTTGACCAGCTTTTCAACAAACTCTTCGTTAAAGTGCACTGAGCGACTACGCTGAGTGGTGTTGATGTCTTTCATCAGCAATTGAGCGCGGTGACGCTCGAGATCACCCAAGTCAGACTTTGAAACCAAGTTAGCAAGCAAGTGGCCAATGGTAGCGCCATCAATGAGGAAGTTACCGATCATGCCTGTCTGGTTAGTAAGTACTAACGCTTCTTTCAGGAGTTCTTTCGCTTTCTCTTCGTTACGGTTGTGGACGTTGAGAATCGCTTCGACGATAAGGTTGCGATTACGATCAGTGACGAGCTGATGCTGTTTCGCTTCTTTATCGAGGAAGTCGAGCGTAACCTGAGCTTGCTCATACTGACCAAGGTTTATTTGCGCTCTGGCAATGTTACGCCACTGCAACTGTGAGAAGTGGTTACACGCTTCTTCTGGTCTAGTCGCGGTTTCTAGCCACTGCTCAATCGATTCAATGTCGTTTCTCGCTTGCCAGTATAGAAGCAGTGATAGAGATGCGTTCGCGGTCCAATCAACGTGGTAAGTCGATTGCTTCATTAGGTGCTGTATCTGCTCAATGACTTTTGAAGCTTTGTCTAGCTCACCTCGACCAATCGCGATGCGTGCAATCATAGAGTAGCTGTGTAGGTGTTTACTTGGGTCGATGTTACCTAGCACATCGATGCCCTTATACGCACACTCTTCCGCTTCATCTAGGCGGTTCCAACACCAGAGTACTTGCGCACGCACTCGAAGCAAGAACTCGTGCATAGGTACTTGATGCAGTTGTTGTTCTTCAATCAGTTTGAAGGCACTTTCTTGGATCTCAAAAGCCGCTTGAACATAGCCTTGTGCGATCAGGATTTCACTTTGCTGCAACTGAGCCCATAGCGCCTGATGGTAGACATGGTATTGCCTCGCTAGTTTCTCAGTTTGCTGCATCATTGACAGCGCACGGCTGAGGTTGCCGATCACGTGGTTAACCTCACCGACGACAGAGGTCGCCACAATTCGGCTGCGATACTCAGAATGATCTAGCTCACTTAGCGCGAGTTCTGCAAGCTCAATCGCCTTATCAGGAGAGTTCTGGTTAATAGCAACTTGTGCGCGTAACGCGTGGAACTCGCCTTCCTCTTTTGCCGTTAGTTTGACTTGGCGATCCGCCATTTCAGCGTCGGCCTTGGCAATCAGTTCACCAACGTCGTTGTATCTGTGCTGACTTTGAGCAAGCCAAGCTTGCAGCATACACAGCTTAGGTTGGCTGTAGAGCTGGTCAGCAGAGAGTACATCAATCGCGTCTTCAAGCGTTGCCAGTTCACCGTGGTTGAACATCTTCCAACCAAACTCAAGCAGTATTTCAGCCACTAAGTCGTTGTTATTCGCCAAGCGAGCGTGTCGAAGCGCTTGATGTGGCACTTTTTGCTGCAGCCATGCGTTTGCGGCTGCTAGATGCAACTCATTTTCTTGCTGAGGAATACGCGCTTTACGCTCATGAGATAAGAACTCTGCAAATAGGTTGTGGAACCTAAACCAGTTGTTCTCACCTTCAAGCGGGTAAATAAATAAACCAAAGCGGTTGAGCGATTCGATCATACTAAGCGCGTCGTCACGTTTGGTCAGTGCGGTGACCAAGCTGTCGTTAAAGTGATCGAGTACTGAACACTGCATCAGGAAGTGGCGAGTCTCTTTATCAAGAAGGTCGAAGACCTCTTCAACGAGGTAGTCCCAAAGGTGTGCATGGTTGAACTGAGACATAGTTTCTACTGACTGCGCCAGGGTGCGTTTTTGATGCTGGGCCTGCAATGCAAAAAGCTGCAGAGCAGAAGGCCAACCCTCAACATAGGTGCGCAGTGAGTTAGCGGTCTCATTATCAATTTCACTGGCCAGTCGCTGACTAAAGAAACGCGTTGTTTCTTCGGTATCGAACGCTAAAAGCTCATTGCCAATTTCAATCATCAGATCGCGTACGCGCAAATTCGCCGTCCCCAGCGGCGGATTTCCACGACTTGTCACCACGAGCGTGATGTTATCTGGCATGTGCTTAAGGAAGAAGCGCATTGCTTCATGAATTTCTTCGTCAGTAATCAGATGGTAGTCATCTAAGACGATGTAACACTCGTGGTGATAGCTAGTCAGCTCGGCAAACACTTCGCTAAAGAGAGAATGCAGCGATGAGAACTGTCGACGTTCTGCCAGCTTTTGTGCGTTAGGACAGGTGTTGTTGGTGGCCTTGTTGATGGCCTGCAGCAAGTAGTTAACGAAACGGAACGGATCATTGTCGCTTTCGTCGATGCTGTACCAACCTACATGTGGTTTATCCGATAGCCATTGCGCGGCCATAGTCGTTTTACCGTAACCTGCAGGCGAGCGAAAAAGAACGAGTTTATAAAAGGGAGCCTGTGCAAGCAGATCTAATACTCGAGGGCGAACGATGGCGTTGTGCAAGCGGCCTGGTCGAGTCAGTTTTGAAGGAATCCACATAAGATATTTCCTACTAATTATTGTTTCTACTCCTCAAGGAGGAGGGAGCGTTTACCACAGCTTTATAGAGCAGCCTCGATGTTATGAAACAGTAGGTTATACAGTGTTTGATCGAGCGCTAGATTTTAATTATTGCGTGTCCCACACCCCAACTACGCCTCATATATGTGAAGTTCGTCACTTATTGGTACGCATTCGAAAGGGTATTGGTCAGCCATGTATACAAAATTTCAGATTTTTTGGGGGCTTTTTTACGGCTAACTGTGATCTCAACAGCAATTTTTGTATTTAGTCACCGATGCGATAGTAAATGTTTCTTCGATAGCGCTTAGATTAAAAACTGAGCTTGGCGTGATCGCTATCACCAGAAAAAACCGAATCCAATATCGGAATGGGACATCGATCACTTAGTGAAGGGGAGTACGCCCCCTACGCCCTCCTCACTCATCCTTCAGGGAGTCGGACTTAGGAGGATGTTTATGGATACGTCACCATGCACGATATGTGACAGATGGATAAAACTTGAAAGTGAGATTTCGTAATGAAACCTGCGCAACAGAAAAAATTTGATAAAGCTTCTTTCCAAGAAAGTGTTAAGAAACACCTATCAGCAACTTACGCAACGACAGTAGAAACTGCGACTGAACGTCAGTGGTATCTAGCAATGGGTCGTGCGCTTGCTGAGCTAACGACTTTTGACCTGCTTGAAACTGAAGCAGATGAGCGCATCAAGAGCGCAAAAAGCGTTAACTACCTATCTCTAGAATTCCTAATCGGTCGTCTAACCGGTAACAACCTAATCAGCATGGGTCTTTACGATCAAGTAACTGACGCAATGGCTGAGCTAGGTCACAACCTAACTGACCTTCTAGAAGAAGAGCGTGACCCATCACTAGGTAACGGTGGTCTAGGTCGTCTAGCAGCATGTTTCATGGATTCATGTGCCGCTCAAGAATTCCCAACTGTAGGCTACGGTCTTCACTACGAATACGGTCTATTCAAGCAATCTTTCGAAGATGGTCGTCA
Organism: Vibrio maritimus; assembly: GCF_021441885.1. NCBI lineage: Bacteria > Pseudomonadati > Pseudomonadota > Gammaproteobacteria > Vibrionales > Vibrionaceae > Vibrio > Vibrio maritimus. The sequence goes on along the minus strand of NZ_CP090439.1, from coordinate 648,978 downwards.
AAAAGAAGCACCAGATGCATGGCGCGGTGTTGAAGGCTACCCATGGGAAGTAGCTCGTCCAGAACTCGCACAAGAGATTGGTTTCTTTGGTCACGTTGAAGTTGTAAACGTAGGTGGCAAAGAAGTTCGTAAGTGGGTTCCAGGCATGACGGTTAAAGCAATGCCTTGGGATCTACCCATTGTTGGTTACGAATCTGACACTGTATACCCGTTACGTCTTTGGGAATGTCAAGCAATCGCACCATTCTCTTTAGAAAGCTTCAACAACGGTGACTACTTCGAAGCACAGCACGCGCTAATCGATGCGGGTAACATTACTAAGGTTCTATACCCGAACGACAACCACGAGAAAGGTAAGACACTGCGTCTAATGCAGCAGTACTTCCACTCAGCTGCGTCTGTACGCGATATTCTGCGTCGTCACGAGGCTGCAGGTTACACACTGGCGGATCTTCCTAAGCAAGAAACTATTCAGCTTAACGACACGCACCCAACGATCGCTATTCCTGAACTAATGCGCATCCTTCTTGATGAGAAAGGTTTGAGCTGGGATGACGCGTGGGCGATTTCTTCTAAGACTTTCGCATATACAAACCACACACTACTTCCAGAAGCACTAGAGACTTGGTCTGAGTCGCTAATCCAGCGTCTACTTCCACGTCACATGGAAATCATCTTTGAAATCAACCACCGCTTCCTACAAGAAGTACGTGCAATGTGGCCTGGCGACGGTGAGAAGCAAGCGAAGCTTTCTATCATCCAAGAAGGTTTCCACCGCATGGTTCGTATGGCTAACCTATGTGTTATCGGTTCATACGCAGTAAACGGTGTAGCAGCACTTCACTCTGAGCTAGTGAAAGCAGACCTATTCCCTGAGTTCCATGAGATGTACCCAACTCGTCTACACAACGTAACGAACGGTATCACGCCACGTCGTTGGTTGAAGTTCTGTAACCCAGGTCTTTCTAAGCTAATTACTGAAAAAGTGGGCCCAGAATGGCCAGCGAAACTAGAGCAGCTAGAAGGCATTGCTGAATACGCAACAGACGCGAAATTCCAAAAAGAATTCATGGCTGTAAAGAAAGAAAACAAACAGCGTCTAGCTGATTGGGTTCTGGAAAACATGGGCATCGAGTTAGACACAAATGCTATCTTTGATGTGATGATCAAGCGTCTGCACGAGTACAAGCGTCAGCAGCTAGATTTGCTACACGTGTTGTCTCTATACCACCGCCTATTGAATGACCCAACATTTGATATGGCTCCACGTGTTGTCTTCTTCGGTTCTAAAGCGGCACCTGGCTACCACCTAGCGAAAGAGATCATCTTTGCGATTAACAAGGTTGCTGAGAAAGTAAACAACGACCCACGCCTAGGCGGTAAGCTGAAAGTGGTATTCATCCCTGACTACCGTGTAAGCATGGCTGAAATGTTGATTCCAGCTGCTGACGTTTCTCAGCAAATCTCTATGGCAGGTAAAGAAGCATCAGGTACGGGTAACATGAAGATGGCTCTTAACGGCGCACTTACTATCGGTACGATGGATGGTGCTAACGTTGAGATCCGTGAAGAAGTCGGTGACGAGAACATCTACATCTTCGGTCTTGATGTTGATGGTGTGAAACGCACGCAAGCTGCAGGTTACAACCCATACGACTACTACAACGCTGACCCACTATTGAAAGCATCTCTAGACCTACTACTAGGTGATGAGTTCACTCCAGGTCAACCAGGTCTACTACGTGCAACGTACGACAGCCTACTTGACGGTGGTGACCCATACCTATGTCTAGCAGACTTCGCATCTTACGTGAAAGCGCACGAAGACATGAGCAAACAGTACCAAGACCAAGCTGGTTGGGCTAAGAAAGCGATTCTTAACACCGCATTGGTTGGTAAGTTCACATCAGACCGCTCAATTCGCGATTACGTGAACAACATTTGGAAACTAGAATCAGTTTCTCGTTAATAAATAAAATTAAGGTACCTCAGTTCCTTTAGGGACAGAGGTACCTTGGCTTTTTACTTTAAAATTAATAATAACCCTACCGATTTGAAGGTTAAGAGAAGTCCTTCGGAGAGAGCGATGACAGAACAAACAGCATTAAAACAAGTTGCTGAGATGGCAAGAATAGCCGACAGCTACGTAAGTGCGTGGGGCGACGAAGCCAGAGTTGAGGACGAAACCATTCTTCGTCTGCTTGCGTCTTTAGGCTACGACACGACTAATGATGAATCACTACTAAAATCTGCAGAGAAAAAGCATAAGAAGGAAGTGCTAGACCCTGTACTGGTTGTTAAAGACGGTGATGCCGTTGAAGTAGAACTTCATTTAGGTGTGAGCGCGAGAGAAAGCGATTTCAGCTGGCGTCTAGAGACTGAGCAAGGAGAAGTACTTGAAGGCTATCTTCAATCTCAGATCGTTCGTGATGAACGTGCTGAGGGTGGCCCTTTAGTATTTGCGTTACCAAACAACCTTTCATGGGGTTACCACAAGCTTTACTTAGAGCGTAAGCGCCGTAAAGCTCCTTACGAGATGACACTTATCCGTACTCCGCGTGCTTGTTACAAACAAAGTGCGATCGATGAAGGTAAAAAGCTTTGGGGTCCAAGTATCCAGCTTTACACGCTTCGTACTCAGCATAACTGGGGTATCGGTGATTTTGGTGACCTTAAACAGCTTGTAGCGGATATCGCTGCACGTGGTGGTGACTTTGTGGGTCTTAACCCGATTCACTCATTGTTCCCTGCTAACCCAGAAGGTGCGAGCCCATACAGCCCGTCTTCTCGCCGCTGGTTGAACATTCTTTACATCGACGTTAGCTCTGTCGCAGAATTTGCGCTAAGTGCAGATGCACAGCAAATCGTTGGTGGCTCTGAGTTCCAAGCACGCCTTCAAAAAGCGCGTGAGTCACACTGGGTGAACTACACCGAAGTGGCTGAGCTTAAGATGAGCGTATTGCCACTGCTATTCGATGAGTTCAAATCTCGTCACCTAGACAAGCAGTCTGAGCGCGCAAAACTATTCCTAGACTTCGTTGAGGCAGGCGGTGAAAGCCTACTTCATCAAGCCGCATTCGATGCGATCCACGCTGAGCTTCACGCAGAAGACAGCAACATGTGGGGTTGGCCGGTATTCCCAGAGAAGTACCGTCGTTTTGAAAATGCAGCGACGCAAAAATATATTGCTGATAACCAAGATAAAGTTCAGCTTTACATGTACTTGCAGTGGATTGCTGATGTTCAAATCAATGAAGCTCAAGCACTAGCAGAAGAGAAGGGTATGGCCGTTGGTCTTTACCGTGACCTAGCTGTTGGTGTTGCGGATTCTGGCTCTGAAACATGGGCAGACAATGGCAACCTAGTGATGGATGCGAGCATCGGTGCTCCACCAGATATCTTGGGTCCATTGGGTCAAAATTGGGGTCTACCTCCACTTAACCCACAAGTACTGCAAGCGACATCGTATGATGCATACATCAAGCTACTACGTGCGAACATGAAGCACTGTGGTTCACTGCGTATCGACCACGTTCTAGGTCTGCTGCGTCTTTGGTGGATTCCAAAAGGTGAAAACGCGACGAAAGGCGCGTACATCTACTACCCAGTTGAAGACATGCTAGCAATCCTGGCGCTCGAGTCACACCGTCATCAATGTAGTGTTATCGGTGAAGACTTAGGTACTGTACCAGATGAAATCGTAGAGATCCTTCGTGACGCAGGCGTTCACTCATACAAGGTATTCTTCTTCGAAACAGCAGAAGATGGCGGCTTTATCTCTCCTGAGCACTATGCGGATCAATCAATGTCTGCACTATGTACTCACGATATGCCAACGCTACGCGGCTTCTGGCACTGCGATGACCTTAAAATGGGTCGTGAGATTGGTCTATATCCAAACGAAGAGCAGCTAGCAGGTCTATTTGATGACCGTCTAGAGTGCAAGCAAGGCATCATTGATAGCGTCGCATGGCACGGTTACCTGCCTGAAGGTGTTGGTCGTGACGCAAGCCTAGTACCAATGGATGCTTACCTAAGCGAAGCACTGCAGCTTCATGTGGCTGCGGGCTCATCTGCACTACTCAGTGTTCAGCTTGAAGACTGGCTAGAAATGGATAAACCAGTAAACATTCCAGGTACGGTTAATGAGTACCCGAACTGGCGTCGTAAGCTGTCGATGAATCTTGAAGAAATCTTCGCTCAAGAAGGGGTAAATCGCATCGCTAAACGCCTAACGGAAGTTCGCGCGAAAGCCAGCTAATCACCGATTTTTAAATCGCTAACAAAGCACGATTCTTTTGGATATTTGTTCTGTCATCTCCAAAGAATCGTGCTTTTCTTTTTTCTGACAGTTTGGATATATCATTTGTAAATTTATATTGTAAATTGTCGGTGAAATTGACCGATTGCACTGCAAAATTGGGCGCTTGTCACTTCCCGTACATCGTGTTTCCAGTACAATGAAACCTTGCAGATAGCCCGCGTATCGCGGGCTTTTTATTTCTTGCCCCCGACGTTTTAGCCACTGGCTAAGACTCAACAATAAAAAGGGGGGGCAGAGTGTTAGGTCGAGGGAGATGAACGTTGAACAAAAAAGGGCTTAAAAGACAACAAAAGGCGTACGATCTACTCTCGAGTGCATCGTTTGCTGACCCATTCTCATTCTTAGGTCCATACCTACAGGATGAGACACATGCGCTTAGAGTTTGGATGCCAGGCGCAGACGCTGTCGCGGTTGTTTTGGAAGATGGCACAAGAATGCCAATGGTGCGAGATCAGGCGTCGGGGTTTGTCCTTGAATCGGACCTTGATTTACGATTTACCCATTATCAGTTGGCTGTCGATTGGAATGGCACCGAGCAGTTGCTCGACGATCCATACCAATACCACGGATTATATGCCGAATACGAAGAGCTACACACGCCGAAAGAAATGTACCACCAGATGGGGGCACAGTTCATTTCGCAAGAGAGAGACGGTAAGCAAGTCGAAGGTACCCGTTTCTTGGTGTATGCACCACATGCCTCTGCCGTCAGTATCGTTGGTAATTTCAACGCTTGGGACGGACGTCGCAACCCAATGCAGAGACTCGACTACGGGATCTGGGGTATTTTCATTCCGAATTTGCCAGAGGGCACTCAATACAAGTTTGAGCTAAAAGGTCCTGATGGTGAAGGCCTGCCACATAAGGCGGATCCATGGGGTTTCTACTCTGAGCAGTACCCATCGTTTTCTTCTGTTACTTATAATCATGACCGTTATGACTGGCAAGATGCCAATTGGCAGCAGCGCCCGGTAACAGAAAAACGCAAAGAAGCACTATCATTCTATGAGCTGCACGCTGGCTCTTGGAAACGTAATGACAACGGTGACTTCCTAAATTATCGTGAACTTGCCGACGAACTGATTCCTTATTTAACCGATATGGGCTACACCCACGTTGAACTGATGCCAGTTTCTGAGCACCCGTTCTACGGTTCATGGGGCTATCAGCCAGTAGGTTTGTTTGCACCAACCAGTCGTTTTGGTTCACCAGATGACTTCAAGTACTTTGTTGATCAGTGTCACCAAGCGGGCCTTGGTGTGGTACTCGATTGGGTTCCAGCACACTTCCCATCGGACGATCACGGCTTAGCGAACTTTGATGGCACGCCACTGTTCCATGATCCGGATCCACGCCGCGGTTGGCATCAAGATTGGAACTCGTACATTTATGACCTAGGTCGTGAACATGTTCGCCGCTTCCTGGTATCTAACGCGTTGTACTGGTTTGAGCAATTCCATATCGATGGTATTCGCGTGGATGCCGTTGCATCGATGCTTTATCTCGATTACTCGCGTAGCCACGATCAGTGGATTCCGAACATAGACGGTGGTCGAGAGAACTATGATGCGATTGCAACACTGAAGTGGATGAACGAAGAAGTGTACAAGCACTTCCCGAATGCCATGACGATCGCTGAAGAATCTACCGCTTTCCCAGGCGTATCGGCGCCAACCTTTGCGGGCGGCCTAGGCTTTGGGTTTAAGTGGAATATGGGTTGGATGCACGACAGTCTATCGTATATTCAAGAGGATCCAATTCACCGCAAATACCACCACGATACCATCACGTTCCCGCTTGTTTATGCTCATAGCGAAAACTATGTACTGTCTTTATCGCACGATGAAGTGGTGTACGGTAAGCGCTCAATCCATAACAAGATGCCAGGTGATGAGTGGCAGCAAACAGCGAACCTACGCGCTTATCTTGGTTATATGTACGCTCAGCCAGGCAAGAAGCTAAACTTCATGGGTGCCGAGTTCGGTCAAACGGGTGAGTGGAACCACGATGACCAGCTTCAATGGTTCTTGCTTGATTTTGAGCGCCACCAAGGTGTGAAAGCACTGACGAAAGATTTGAACTTGCTGTATCGCGCTGAAAAAGCTCTGTTCGATCAAGACTCAGATCCGAAAGGTTTTGAGTGGCGACTACAAGATGCTGCAGAGGCGAGCATCTTGGCGCACGAGCGTATCAGTGAAGATGGTGAACGTGTATTGGTGATCAGTAACTTTACACCAGTTCCTCACGAAGCATTCCGTTTGGGTGTGCCATTAGCAGGTCGCTATGAGTTACTGCTAAGTACCGATGATGCCTTGTATGCAGGTAGTGATTTTGGCGTTGTTCAAGTGGCAGAGACTGAGGCTGTAGAGAGTGAATCTCAACCTCAATCGCTATCACTTAAACTGCCACCACTATCAACGGTATTCTATAAATACCGAGGCTAAACGTCGTTAAGCCCTTTAGCGGAATTATCCGCTAAAGGGCTTATTAGAATCCTGTCGAGTACTTCGCTTCTATTTCTGCTATTTTCTTTTCGATATCTTTAAGTTGTTGTCTCAACCTAATGAGCTCGGCTTTGTCTTTCGGCGTGACTGCCAATTTTACCGTCCCAACTCCGCATGCCTCGCGAGTGTCATGGCTAAACTTTGTAAACCCGTCAAGCGATACAGAGTATTCAACAAATTGGCTCTGCTCTTTATTTGATGCTCTTACATCTACGTTCTTGCCTTGTTTACTTTGCAGTATTAAGCGATTAATAAGCGCCAAATTCTCTTTCGTTGCTCTCACAAACCCAGACTCTTTGCTATTCGAGAACAACTGTCCCTCAAAAAAAAGTGGCTCGTTTTGGTCGACTCGAAACGCTAGGTCAACTTTAGCGTTTTCATTGTCGAGCTCCTGAGCAAGGCCAAACGTAACAAGAAGCTTGGAGCGGTCATCGCAGCGTATACCAAATGTAGTGAACTTATTGTCGACTAAATCTCCAAAACCCCACACTCGATGAGTTTCAATTCGATCAAACTTATCGATATTGTGTTCGTTAAACCAACTTGCATAGGTAGCAGCAGGTGCCGAGACAAGAAGGGCTAACAGCATTAGATACATTTTCACTCGTACCATCCCAGCTTGGTCATTAATTCTCGTTTTTGCATCTATAAGGTTAGGTACCTAGTTGATTTTATGCCAGTTCTGTCAGTGGAGAACCTAGAATTCTCGGCTACACTGACTAGTATTATCTGTTTATATCAGCAAGTTAGACACTTGTCTGAGCAATACTGACGAAAAATTAGGGGATATTAATGATTACAGCACTTTATGCGTCACTGCTTGCCGCTTTGATGATTTGGTTATCTTTTCAAGTCATCAAGCAACGCAGGTCTAACCAAGTCGCGTATGCTGATGGAGGTGTTGAATCGCTGCAGATTGCGCGCAGTGCACAAGGCAATGCCGTAGACTATATTCCGATTACGTTAATTCTAATGGCTTTGGTTGAATATAATGGTGCGCCAGCAGTTTGGATTCACGTTATTGGGGTAAGCTTTCTGGTGGGGCGTTGGATGCACGCGGATGGTATTCTCAATAAGCGCTTTAAAGGTCGCGTTAGAGGAATGAAGGTGACAATTTTTGCCATGGCGGGTTTGATTGTCTCTAATCTTTTTTATCTTCCGTTCGATAGGCTACTTTGATGATGCGCTCGCTCCTGCCACCCGCATGGGTGATGGTCTCAATAGGCCTTATTCTGAACGTCATGGCTATTGTGTTGTCTAGCCAGGTGCTAGATAAAATGTCGAGTGACATTGCGATGATTCAGGAGCGCAAAGAAGCCAACTTATACTCGATGCAACTGGCATGGAATCAGGTGGAAACTTTAGAGAGAAAGCGTGAAGCTCTGCTAATACATCTAGACGGTAATAACATCGATCCCGATATAGCCGATATGTTAAGGGTTCAGCTATCTCAGTGGGTTACGGCACAAGTCCCACCGATCCACAGTAAACACCTCAACGATTTAATGGCCATGATCAATAGTGCTCAAGACACGCAACGTGAACTCATCGATGAGCTTTATCTTGATAATCTAGGGCTATCTGAAACGCTTGCGAGTATTGAAGAGGAAATGGCGTATTACAAGAACATCGCTGTTTTCCTGCAGATTTTGGGGCTTGCTCTGATACTCGCTCGCGATCTGTCTCGCCGATCATTGCCAAATTGATATACACTTAGAGCTTACTTTTGTCATTAATGAAATAAATATGCTCACCCGTTCTGATGATTTAGAAATACTGCTGTCTGTTATTGATAGCGGTGGCTTTTCCGCAGCCGCAGAGGCTCTAGATATTCAAGTAGCGAAGGTCTCTCGCAGTGTCAGTAAGCTTGAAACTCAGCTAGGTGTAACGCTTCTTAATCGAACCACGAGACGTATTGAGCTCACCGATGAAGGTAGACAGTTTGTCGATGGGGTTAGAGAGGGTCTGCGTATTCTTCAGCAAACTGAAGAGGATATTGTCGCAAGAGGAGAGCTTCCGAAAGGTCGCCTCAGGGTCGATGCCGCCAGTCCTTTTGTACTTCATCAATTAGTACCGTTGGTTGCCGAGTTTAATAAGGAATATCCTGATATAGAGTTAGAGCTAACCTCCAACGAAGGCTTCGTGGATTTGCTGGAGAAGCGGACGGACGTCGCGATTCGAATCGGTAAACTCACGGACTCAACTTTGCACGCCAAGCCGCTCGGAAAAAGTCTGCTCTTTCTCGTGGCCTCTCCCGATTACCTAGCTCAGCGAGGATATCCGAAATCGGTAAGCGATCTTGGTACTCACAGCTTAATAGGGTTTGTGGGCGCTAAGGTGTTAAACCAGTGGCCGCTGCCTGGTACTCCGACGATTCAACCCAGCATGGTTTCTAGCAATGGTGAAACCGTCAGACAGCTTGCGTTGGCAGGCAATGGTATCGCTTGTATGTCTGGCTTTATGGTCAAAAAGGATATTGAGGAGGGCAGGTTAGTGCCATTGCTTGAGTCTGATAAATTGACGACCACTGGCCGCGAACAAGTCAACGCCGTGTACTATCGCTCGTCTTCGGTCGCAAGGCGTATCACGGCTTTTATTGAGTTTATTCAACCTAGGTTATCGCTCTAGCTTTATTCCTCCTTATAGAAACATGGCTTTTGCGATTTTGACAAAAGCCATTTGCGATTATTGCTCTAAATCTAAACGTCACTCATCGCTAAACTATCCCCATTACGATATTGAGGACATACGACATGATCTTTTCTAACTTCAACTACGGTCAACTTGAGTTAAGCAACCGCATTGCAATGGCGCCTATGACACGCTCGCGCACGACTCAGCCTGGCGATGTACCGAATGACATGATGGCAACCTACTACGCACAGCGCGCTAATGCAGGTCTGATCATCACAGAAGGTGCGCCGATCTCGGCCATTGGTCGTGGTTACTCGATGACCCCGGGTATCTATACTCAAGCGCACATCGATGGTTGGAAAAAAGTCACGAAAGCGATCCATGACCAAGGCAGCAAAGTATTCATTCAGCTTTGGCATGTGGGCCGTCGTAGCCATGAATCCATCACGGGTGAGCAGGTTTTGTCTGCGTCGGCGATTAAAGAAGCTGACCAAGTATTCGGTCCGCTACCAGAAGGTGGCTTCGGTATGATTGAGACTGGCGAACCTCGCGCAATGACTGAGCAAGATATTCAGCAAACTATTGCCGATTATGTACAAGCCGCGAAAAACGCGATTGAAGCGGGCTTCGACGGTATTGAAATCCATGCTGCGCACGGTTACTTGCTTGACCAGTTTATGCGTCTTTCTAGCAACAAGCGCACAGACCAATACGGTGGCTCACAAGAGAATCGCGTTCGATTCTTGGTTGAGGTAATGCAAGCTGTTGTGAATGAGATTGGCGGCGACAAAGTGGCAATTCGTGTCTCTCCACACGTGATGGAGGGGTTCGCTGATGAAGATCCTGAGATTGTTGATGTCGTGAAAAAGGCATTGGTTGCATTAGCACCGATGAATCTCGCCTACGTACACTTCTCAGAGAATATCTCGCGCTACGTGGAAGCACCAGAGGCATTCCGTAAAGAGGTTCGTGATATCTACCCGAATCCAATTATGATTGCGGGCAAACTCACCAAAGAGAGCGCAACAGCACTACTAGAGAACAACTATGCGGATCTTGTTGCGTTTGGTACGCCTTATGTAACCAACCCAGATCTTGTTGCTCGCTTCAAAAACGACTGGCCGCTGGCCGAGTTTGATGCGGATGCTCGTTTAAGCTTATATGGCGGCGATGAAAAAGGGTATATCGATTACCCTGAGTACCAATAAGGCTAAAAGCTAAACTAAACAGAAAGGCGAGTGTTCTAATTGAACCCTCGCCTTTCATTTATTTTCACAAGTTTAGCTATTAGAACGTTTTCAAGACTGACATCATCCAGCGAGTTTGTTCTGTGTTGGTATCTATTGATGATGGTCACTGATTTGGGTTGCTAGCTAGGAGTGAACCGTGTTCTATGCCGTGTTCCTATAGGACCCATTTTGTTCGCAGTACAAAATTCATTCAGACTTGGTTTTTTACGCGCCCTATCGATTGATAGTGCCGAAAGCTCTAGCGAGCTACCTGTGAGAAACCATTTTATGAGAACGTTAATTTTGTTTTGTATCTCTCTAGTCGTTGGGGGATGTGCTGTTGTGGAGCCCACGCCAGAGAATGGATGCGACCCTTCAGGAGTTCAAGCCAGTCACAATGAAGCTAATGCTCTTGCTGCACTATCCTTGGCAAGTTTCGCTGCTGGTGGAAGTAACCATTCAGGGCTCTCGGCGCATGCGGTGACGGCTGATCAGCAAGCGGAAATCATTAAGCTCAAAGTCGAGCTATGTGAACAGCAATTAGAACAGTCGAACCAGCCTTAATAGACTAGTTCGACAGGCAATGGGGGATTTGGAACAAAGTGTCCGTGATTAACTTAATGTTTGTGTGAGGGTACCAAGCGTATCAGTTAGATCTATACGAGCCTTGCAACCGTTGATGAGAGTCAGGTTGGGAGGTCGATGACCAATGTCGAGATCAATCATTACAGGTATGTCGAGCTCTTTTAAGTGAGTTTCTAAAGCCTCATAGTAGCCTAGGTCGTTCGGGTTGCCCGAGTCAGGGGCCGCATTGCGTCCAATAAGCAGTGCGCTGATGTTAGAAAATACGCCGCGAAATTTCATGCTGAGCAGCGTTCTAACCACTTCTGTTGGCGGCATTTCTGCATTCTCCAAATACAAGACAACACCTTCGGGAAATCTATTCGCGAACGCGTCTAGATCGAGATACTCAGTACCAAACAGGTGCGATAGGGTATCCCAACATCCACCAATCAATCTTCCTTCCACTGTATTTCCTGATTTTGGCTGATTGAGCCAGCGCCATTGTGTTGGTGTGTCGAGATTGAGTCCTGATTCTGGTGCGTTGACAAAGTCGGGCCATCGACTTGCATAGTGAGTTTGCTCTGTTTGTATGAAGCTTTCGCCTAATGGGGTGCCTAAATTGGCTATGGTGCTTGAAGTCAGTGGGTCAATCGCATTTGGCGAGAGGTCCATTAAGTTCGAGCAATGGGCGGTTGCCCAGTCAAGTTTACTCGCGAAGACCGCAGAGATGGTACTGACATCCGAAAAACCGAGAATCCACTTAGGGCGAACGGTAGTGAGTTTTTCAAAGTCGATAAGTGGCAGAAGCTCCATTGCGACTTCTCCACCCCACGGTGGGTAAATAGCGTCAATGTGGTCGTCCAGTAACATAGACATTAACTCATCCGCTAGTTCAGTCGCGGTGCCACTAACATGCTTCCCTTTGTCGAATAGACAATTGCCAATCACAAGGTTGAAGCCGAGAGATTCAAGGTGTTTAGTTACGCATTCGAAGCGTGAAAGATGCTGAGGCGCGATGCCAGAGGAAAATGCGGTGATACCTATGGTACTGCCAGCTAATAGTGGTTTCGGGTACTGCATGAACGGCTCCGATGTTAGCTATGGTAGAGCCAGACTATCTGCTTAGTTCCATAAATACAATGAGTTAACAACGATTGAGTCGCTTAATTTAAAATGCTGCTCTGACGGTTCACAAAGCAGCATAATTGTGCTGGCTAGCGTTTATCTAGCACTGCTGTTTGTCTAGCGTGGTAAGCCCAATGAGCAGCGGGTTAGGGATAGGTTTGCCAAGCTCAGGCAAAGGGCGTTCACTGCTATCACCGTAGCCAATTTTGAAGCGAACTCGATTGAGACAGATCTTGTCGATGCTTTCGCTGAGTAAGTTGAACTGTTTGAAGCGCTCTTTGAGTTCAGGGTGCGATGTCTGATACGTTTTTACTTCATCTGCCAAGTAGCCATAAAACAGTGCCTCTGAAATCCCTTCACTCTCTAGCCAAGGAGAGACAAAGCGTAGCACAGTAACAAAATGGCCAGTGAGCAAGTCATGAACCAAATAGTGCGGTGGCAAACGGGTGAGGTTGTCTTGAATGCTTTGCTCTAGGGACGCTAGTTCGGGGTACGGTTGATCGACCAATCGAAGATCCCCATGGAAATCCTTGATAATACAGCCAGTTGGAATGTTATCTTCCAATACAAGTGTCACGTTTTGGCCGTGGGCAACAAGACCGACACCATAGCGACACATTAGATGGTAAATTGGTATGACAACATGCCAAAACATAGCTCGCAACCACTGTTCATGAGATAGGCCTGATGAAGCGATAAGTTCATTAATACACGCATTACCTTGCCCATCGTCTTGCATGAGTGTCGCCATAGAGAGTGGTCTTTGGTTATCACTCAGCACTGCCTCAGCTCGCTCTCGCCAAATACAGCCCAGCATTTCGCTGTAGCGGTATGCACCTTCGATTTTGGATTGGTAGGGGTGAGGGCAGTAAACGCCCCCTAGCTCTTGTTGAACATGAAGGCCGGTTTTCTTCAGGAGAGGATCACGGCTTGCGATGTTTGCTAGCCATTTGGAAATCTCGGGTCCTTGCTGAATGTACTTTCCGGGTATGCCGCGATAGCAGGAGGTGTTGAGTATGGTGAGCGCGGTTTTCACATCATATGGCACAGACTGGTCTAACGTGCTCAGCGTACGAATGGATTGTTGAGGGATCCAGCTTCCGCCAACCAAGCCGAGATCAATGATGTCTTCATTTTGGAGGTACTCTTGGAACTGAATAGTGATAAAGCGCTGGTATTGCCATGGATGAACGGCAAGCACGAGATATTCATTCAGGTCGCGCTGTGGGATCTTGGTGACAAGGCCTGAGTAGTCTTGCTCAGACATTGTTTTGCTTAGTACATCAAGCGGAGTAAGGTCAGAGCGAAAGCCGAAGTGACACAAATGCTTCTTGATAGCGATGTATCTGAGTTGGAAGCCTTCGCTTGTTTCTGGTGAGTACCGCGCAAGTTCTGCTTCTCCCCAACCTAATCGGCCTTTATTAGCAATGACTTTAGGGTGTGCATCGAGATACTTTTGTCTTTGAATTTCAGAGCAATAGACAATATCCTGATTTGTCACCTTATCTAATATCTCCAGCCGATTAATTTCACTGAACAGTGTTTGCTGTATTTCTTCTAAAAGACCTGATAGATCAATATCATTAATCGAAACCGTTTTTTGTAGATCAATCAAAAGCTGAGTAATTGTAGGGTTATTTTTGTCGTTACATTTAATTGAGCCAGAAATTGGGTTTCTCATCCCCCAAATACTTTGCTTTGCTTGATAAGACCAGCGTTGTCCATTTAAAACAATCTCTATATTTTCAATGCCTTCTTTAGTCTGCATTAGAGTATCGAATTCAAATAAATCCTCAAAATCTAGCTCACTAAATGCTTTAGCCATTAGCTTCTGGTTAGCCACTTCCCAACGTTGGTTTCTCACTACTATGAACCTCTTCTATGCTATCTATCTGATAATGCTATCAATATAAATGTTAAACAATTTATAGATAATGTATTGACAAACGATAGTGAGATCAACAATCATAGTGATAATTATTATCATTAACGTAACTTTTGTTGCACTCTTGTAGCCATGTGGATGTTAGGTGCCCTGCTCTCAATGGGGCTAAATCAGACTTTATTATTTAGTTTTCTGCCGTATGTAGCAGATGTGTTAGGCATATCTGGTAGTTCGTTAGAATGGTCTGGCGTCATAATTTTATTGAACGCTAATTTGCTGAGTTATTTTATTGGTTCAATCTATTGGCCTAATAAAATAACAAGTGATGGTTTTGCGGTTAGCGCTCGTCTTGCCTTTGCGGGTTATGCTTTAGTTAGCGTGATTTTTATTGTTGTATTAATGCTATTGTCGTTTGATTTATCTTGGCATTGGTTATCTTTGATTATTCTTGGCGCGACAAGATTTGCAATGGGGTATTTTTCCAGTGCATTTCTCCCTATTGCTCATGGATATATATTGGCTCAGAACCATGACCATGCTTCGCAGTATAAACAGCTCTCTAGAGCAAGCAGTGCACTAACACTCGGTCGTTTAATCGGACCGGGCTTAGCGCTTATCCCCATAAACTGGCTGCTGATACTGGTGGTACCGCTTCTCCCCATGTTGTGGAGTTACTTCCAATGTCCGTCTACTGACAACAATAGACAAGACCACAAGTCCCAGGTCTTGCCTGTTATGCAAAGGCTTAAACTTGCCCCAATTTGGACGCTCATTTGTGCTCTGCTAACCACCGCTTGGGTTGCCAGTTTTCAGTTAGCGCTAGCTCCTGAGGTTCACCGTCTGATCCCTACGCCTGCAGAGGCGAGTCACCAACTGGCAATGTTTCTACTTGGTGTCTCGATCGTTGCCTTATTTGGTCAAGCTGTGCTGATGCCCTTACTCGCCAAATTTATTAGGGTGCGTATCAGCTTGATGGTTCTTGGGCTGCTTGTATTCACCGTTTTAATCATCTCCAAACCAGCGACTTACCCAGTTTTTGTGATGGCAGGAGTGGGATTGGCATTGGCGGTGTCGGCTCTTCCTACTTGGTATAGCCAAGTAACGTATCACAATGCGGATGAGCGCATAAGCAAGGTGTCTGTCAGTGGTTTGATTGCTCAAAGCCACTCCATAGGGCATCTGCTCGGAACGGGAGCCACGGCACTGTTTTTGTCCCTGGGCGTAAATGCGCTCCATGCATCAGCCCTATTTGCCTTACTTCTTTTGATCTCGATGTGCGCTATCGGTAGCACGTCATTGTCACCTTCAACTATGTCTATATCAGAAAAATAAAGGAACATTATGAACACTCTAGTGAGAAAGGGACTTCCCCTAAGCTCCTTAGCTCTTTTAGTCCACAGCACGGTTTACGCCGAGCCAAAGAACGATCTGGATACTGTGATTGTCACGGGTACTAAGATTCAAACCACGATTGCAGATTCTGCAACCACTATGTGGGTTATTGATCAAAAAGAGCTAGAAAAGCACATCAATGCCGGGACGGATTTGAAAGGTGCATTAGGTCGCTTAATCCCAGGGTTTGATTTTGGCAGTGGTAGTCGAACCAACTATTCACAGAATCTTCGTGGTCGTTCTGCACTAGTCATGATTGACGGAGTATCGCTTAACTCGACACGTGAAATCAGTCGTCAGTTTGACAGTATTGACCCCTTCAATATTGCTCGAGTTGAGGTTTTATCTGGTGCCACGGCATTGTTTGGCGCGGGTGCATCGGGCGGTATCATCAACATCATCACCAAGAAAGGAGAGGCTGGCGACACCAAAGTGGAAGCGCGAGTCGGAGGTGTATCTGGCTTTAACAGCAGTGAAGATCTGACTAAACAAGCGGCGCTCGCTATCTCTGGTGGTAATGAGACTGTTGCGGGTCGACTCTCTGTCGCTTATGAGGGCAAGGGGGCCGCTTATGATGGTGACGGTAACATGATCATGCCAGATATCACTCAGACCGATATGCAGTTCAACCAAGCTATCGATGTCATGGGCAATCTGGAGGTCAATATTGATGAGCTGCAATCGCTCTCTCTAACAGCACAGTACTACGATAGTCAGCAAGATACCGAGTATGGTGCCTACTTAGGTCCTAACTTAGCCGGTCTATTTGGTTTTCCTGAGCTGATTGAGATCCGCAAAGGACTTAAGCTCGACGAGCAACCACATACAGAACGCGTCTTTGTGAATGCGCAATACAAACATGACAGCGTGTTAGACCACGCCTTGCTTGCTCAGCTTTACTATCGCAGCGAGTCATTGGGCTTCTTCCCATTCCCTGACACAACGACACCGATGTACGGCTCTTCGGTTCAGGACACTAGCATCTTTGGCGGTAAGCTGATGCTGCAAAAAGAGTGGCAGGATGTGGCACTCAATTACGGTGGTGAATATGCCTCGGAAACCTTCAGTGCAAAGCAGCGCGTATTTGATCTGCAAAAAGCGATGGCGTCTGGTGCGATGGAGTTTGAAAAGCTTCGTGAATTGCAGCGCTATCCGGATATCGACACGCAAAACGCAGCGCTGTTTGCTCAGGCTAACTGGCGCGTGGCAGAAGATTGGTTACTAACCGGTGGCGTGCGTTATCAGAAGACTCGTTTTGATGTCAGCGACTTCGTTGGCTTATCGCAGCAAGAGTATGTAGCAGCGGGTTTACTCTCTGGTGCCGACGCCATTCCTGGTGGCAGCTCATCAACAGACGTTTGGTTGTTTAATGCTGGTGGTGTTTACGACTTAGCGGATAACCAACAGTTATGGGCAAACTTTAGCCAAGGATTTAACGTACCGGACCCTGCAAAATTTTACGGAAAAGGCACCTATGATCTGACATCCAACCCAGGACACGCAACACTAACTAACAGCGTTAACATCAATAATACACCGCTACCAGGGGTGAAAACGAACTCGATCGAGCTGGGTTGGCGTGCCAGCGGTAATAACTATCAAACTCAGATTGCAGGCTACTACTCGCTATCGGATAAAACGCAGAAGATTAATACCAGTGATCTGACGTTGGACGTGGGCAGTGAAGAGAGCCGAATCTACGGTATTGAAGGCCAGTTTGATTACTACTTCACTCAGAATATTTACGCTGGTGTACAAGGTCAGTGGATCCGCAGCGAAGAGAAGAACCAAGGTGCTTGGCAGGATATGACCGTTCAGTTTGCTAGCCCATCAAGCGCGGTGACTCGCGTAGGTTATGACAACCTTGATTATGGTGTGGAAGTGTTCTTGCAGTCACTGGCTGACTATGAAGATGCCGATAACAACAAGCTAAATGGTTACAACATCGTGGGCCTGTCTAGCTACTACATGCTGCCTGTTGGTCAGATTAACTTCGGTATTGAGAACCTATTCAATACAACATACGAAACGATCTGGAGTCAACGAGCTCAAGTGCTCTACAGCGCGGTATCGGCACCAGAGTTGTTCAAATACAACGGTCAAGGTCGAACCTTCGCACTTAGCTACAGTGCTGAGTTCTAGTCAAATTATGGCTCACCTCTACTGATGGAGGTGAGTATCTAGATTGACTTTAAGTACGATAACCTTCTATTAAACGTCAGTTGGCTCAAGAAATATAACAATGAAACAAGCACTCAGTTATCTATACCAGCGCGTGTCTTATCACGTGCACGAGATGTGCGCGCCTGCGCCCGACAATAAGCAAATGCGAGCCATTCTTCAGGCGGCAATGAGCACTCCAGACCATGGCAGACTCAAACCTTGGCATTTCTTGGTGATCGAGCCATCACAAATTCCTCATATGATCGCGAACTTACGTGATGCGTGGCTCGCACACGACAAACAGGTATCAACCGCGCAAGCGAATCGACTAGCGGACTATCTCGCTAAGGCGCCAAGCCTAGTTCTAATCTCTGCGAAGGTGCAAGAGCATCGCGAAGTGAGCAAACAAGATCAACTGCTCTCAGCGGCGGCAGCGTGTCAGATGACCTTACTCGCCGCCGATCAACTTGGTTTTGGCGGCGTTTGGTACTCCACCGATGCGATTGAGTTGCCGGGTATTCGACAGTTACTCGGACTCACTCAAGTACACGTCCCCGTGGGCTTTATGGTGTTCGGAACACCAATAGAAAAGCGAACTAAAAACAGAGGCAGTGTGAGCGCACATACTCAAGTTTGGCACGGACCTAACCAAGTCACTTATTGGTTAGACGAGCACTAAGGATTAGCAAAACATGACACATTCACTGACTTTTCAGTCTTTTTTTAACAGTTTATTCGTCGATATGCAGGGAAGTACGAATCTCTGCCAAATCAACAACAAATCGGCACAGTGCGCGACCTTTGAGCTCAATAATGCCCAGCTTTGGTTGCCACTTAGCTATTGCTCACCAACGGGCCGTCATCGGTATGAAGGGACGCTTTACCTCAATCAAGATGATCACTGCCAGTCTCTCTCTTTCCCAGAAGCGCTAGATTGGGTGTTAGCAAACTACGATGATGGCGATGCGGCGAAGCGAGATCGACTCATCCAGCGCGTTGGTGCATCGGATGAGTATATTCAGCGAGCGAGTCTATCAAAACAAAAACGTGGTACTGGTGAGCCAGTGACCTTTATTGATTCGGAACAGTCGCTGATTGGTGGCCATAGCATGCACCCAACACCAAAAAGCTGTGCGCCACTGACTCAAGAGGAGCAGGCAGTATACCTGCCAGAGTTTGAAAATAGCTTTGCGATAGAGTGGTTTTCCGTCGCGAAAGAGCGCTTGATGTCAGAGTCGGTTGGGGAATCCGCTCATTCCAAACTGGAGACGCTATTTAAGCTAAGCATTGCGGATAGCAAGCGACCGAATATCGCAGAAAGTCATGTGGCTTTCCCAATGCACCCTTTGCAAGCAAAGGCATGGCGAGAGAGCGATGACTTCGCCGCGATGGGCAGCGACATGGTAGATTTGAACATAAGTAGTGCAGGATGGCGGGCGACCTCTTCGACCCGTGCTATTTATCATCCGGATATGCCCTGGATGCTCAAGGTTTCACTCCCTATCAAGCTGACCAATTCGCTGCGCTTGCTGTCAGTTAAAGAGGCAAAACGCGGTATTCTGTTTAGTCGTTTATTAGCAAACGAAGCCGGACATGAACTGGCTCAGCGCTTACCAACGACGACCTTTATCGAAGAGCCTGCGTGGGCAACGGTCACAAACCCACAAGGAGAGGGGTTAGACTTGCCTTTGATTAGTTTGCGCGATAATCCATTCTTTGCCGAAAAACGTACCCAACTGGCGAGCGCTGCAGTCAATGAAGACCAAACTCATCTGCTTGCTACGGTTAATCAAGTCTGCGTGGGGCAGCAGCAAGCTCAGGTCGTTAGTTGGATTGAGCAAGTCGCGCAGCGTGAAGGCATTTCTCAACATCAAGCGGCATGCGATTGGATTGGTGCATTTATGCAAAACGTCATTGCGCCACTTTGTGTCGCGCGCAGCGATTACGGTGTGGTTATGCTGGCCCATCAACAGAACATACTTTTGCGAGTTGATAACGGAATGCCAGCGGGCATGATGTATCGTGACTGCCAAGGCAGTGGCGTGACAGAACTTGCTTTAGAGCGCTTTGCTTCAGTGTTTGAGGGTGAAAAGCCAGAATATTTCATGGAAGGTGAGTTTGTGAATCCTTACCTTGCCTATTATCTGATTGGCAACTCTTTGATCAACACAGTGGCTGCCATTGCGGCAAGCGGTATGGTGACAGAACAAGTGCTGTATCAGGTATGCCGAGAAAGGCTAGCGGCGTTGGCAGCAGCATCTCCGGTTGACTCTAGTTTTTATAGCTACTTGCTGAACTCAGATACCCTGCACTGGAAGCGAAACTTTTTATGTTTTGTCGAAGAGCACAATGAAGCGACACTAAGCGACCCGACTAAGATCTATCGTGAGATCCCTAACCCGCTCAGTGAGGGCGCGCTCCCTGATTGCGTAAAGCCCCTGCCAGATGGCTCTGATGTTGCGATTTATCCGTTAGCGATTAATCAATGGTCTCTTAAAACCAATGGGATTGAACGCGGTCTTTTAAACGTACATGAGACTAACGGTGTTATCTCTGTCAACGTCGATACTGATGACCCGCTTATTTATTGGTCTGGTGTAGAGCACGCTTTCTTTGCGCTGGATTGTCAACAAATCACCTGTGAACACGCACCGGAGTTTGTCCGAGGTTGTCTTGATACTGAGCAACGAATGACGAGAGCGAGTTTTTTGGAACATGCCCCAATTTGGCATCACCCAGATGATAATCCGACCGAAGAAAATAGGTTAGAAGCAAGTAATGGTTTAACTCATCCGCCGAGACCCATTAAGCCAGTAGACGTTTTTTATCGCCGCTATATCTACGGTATGAACAAGGTGCTGACGTTTCGAAAGGCGTCGCTTTCCAGAGATCTTGAGTGCTTCAATCGTTGGCACAATGATCCTGCGATTTCGCCTGTATGGGAATTGGAAGGGTCTCACCAAGACCATATCGACTACTTAACTAAAATGGAATCGGATCCTCATCAGTTTCCAGTTATTGGTGAGTTTGATGGGGTGCCATTTGGGTACTTTGAAATCTACTGGACGCCAGAAGATCGCTTAGGGCCATACTATCAAGCGCAAGACTTTGACCGGGGCGTACATATGCTCTCGGCTAATCCTCGTTTTCGCGGTTGGCGATATTTCTCAGTTTGGTCTAGAGGCATAGTGCACTACTGCTTCCTGGTTAACTCCCATACCAACAATGTAATGGGAGAGCCAAGAGCGGATAACAAAAAAGTCCTCGCACTCACCGAACGGATTGGGTTTGAGCATCTGTTTGATTTCGATTTCCCACATAAGAGAGCGGCGATGCTGCAATGCAAGCGCGAACGCTTCTTTGAGTTTTATACGTCCCAGGCTAGGTAGGCAATAGAATGAAAACAATAGATTATGATTTAGTAGGTGTCGGCATTGGTCCGTTTAACCTAAGTATTGCTGCGCTAGCAGCACCGAAGTCGGAACTCAACACGCAGTTTTTGGAGCGAAAGCCAGAGTTTGCGTGGCATCCCGGATTGCTCCTCAACCATGCCAAGATGCAGACCTCTTTCTTAAAAGACTTAGTCACCGCGGTTGACCCAACAAGCCCATACTCGTTTTTGAACTATTTGGTACAAAAACAGAAGTTTTATCCGTTTACGGCGCGCGGAGACTTTATGATTTCTCGTCTAGAGTTCTCAGATTATATGGCGTGGGTTGCCAAACAGCTGCCAAACACCCAGTTCGATGCTGGGGTGAGTGATGTGCGTTTCGAAGGCGATCATTTTGTTATTCAGTCCAACGGGCAGACTCTCACTAGCAAACATCTTGTAGTAGGGACCGGAACCCAACCTGTCGTTCCGGATTGTGCAAAGGATAAGCTAAGCGACAACTGTTTCCACGCTCACGAAATGATGCAACGTAAACCAGATCTTCGTGGCAAGCGAGTGGTGATTATAGGTGGTGGACAAACTGGCGCTGACATTTTTCAGCATATCTTTGCGGGTGACTTTGGTAAGCCACGTCAGCTTGATTGGGTATCTCGCCGAGCAAATCTAGAAGGGTTGGATGAGAGCTGTTTCAGCGATCAATTCTTTATGCCAGATTACGTGAATCAGTTCTATCATCTGGACAAAGCGCAGCAAGCACGCGAAGTCTCTCGGCAAAAACTCACCAGCGACGGTATTACAGACGATTGCCTGAGTACACTTTATCAGAGCCTGTATCATGACAAATATGTGCTGCAAAACCCTAAGTGGTGGAGCATTCAGCCTCATCAGGAACTGGTGGGTTTAGAAACAGCAGGGGAGCTAAATCAGCTCACACTCAAGCATGGAATTACTAGTAATATTAAGGCATTACAGGCTGATGTCGTGATTCTTTGTACCGGATTCAAGCGAGTGCTAGCTCCTTGTTTAGAGAACATTGCTGAACAGCTACAACTTGATGAGCTGGGCCGTCCTTTATTGAATGAGGATTATGCGGCGTTTTGGAAGCTGCCGACTGACAGCAAACTATTTGTCGTGAACTCGGGTACTCACAACCACGGTATTATTGAGCCCCAATTGAGCTTAGCCGCTTGGCGAGCGGCGACAATCCTAAATAGTGTCAGTGATAAACTGCTCTATAACAATACCAGCTCAAGCAATATTATGGATTGGGATTTACACTCTACTTCGAGTTCGCAGATAGTCCAAAATAGCAACCCGCTCGATATTGCTTCTTAGTAAATCGGTCTAACTAGAGAGGAATCTAATAGAAAGCCCCGCATGATGCGGGGCTACTGCAATTTAAACTGGGTAGTTGTGATAACCCAAGTGTTCAGAGACATTTCTACCCGCTGCATGCAACAAGGCAATGTACTCCTGCTTCTTTTCTTCATCGAAGCGAATTGTTGGGAAAGAAACCGAAATTGCAGCAATGGCATCACCAAATCGGTCATAAACAGGCACTGCGATACAGCGAAGACCTGGTTCTTGCTCTTCATTATCTTCACCGAAATATTGCTCACGGACGAGGTTTAGCTCTTCGATCAGTGGTTCTATATTCTCATGCGTATGCTCGGTATGCTTTTTGAACTCTACACCAGCGAGTAGAGAACGCACTTCTTCTTCCGACATGTGCGACATTAATACTTTGCCAATTGCAGTACTATAGAGCGGGTTACGACGACCAACACGAGAATGCATTCGAAGATTGTAGCTAGAATCTATCTTATGTAGGTAGATAATAGAGTCTTCATCAATTGCGCCAAGGTGAACTGTCTCATTGATGCTCTTGATAATATTGAGCATTTCTTTGTTTGCTAGATCAACAAGGTCAACGTGCTCAAGTGCTTTTGAGCCGACTTCGAACAGTTTTAGGGTCAATGCATACTTATCTGCCTCGCCCTCTTGCTCAACAAAACCTAACGTTTTCATAGTCTGTAGAAAACGATAAGTAGTGGCTTTTGACATCATTAATCGGTGAGATAATTCGGAAACACCGATCTCTTTCTGCTCCGCTAATGCTGAGAGAATATTAAATACTTTTAGTACGGAAGATACCGCTTCTGGTTGAGTCGATTTTTCCATTTCACGCTCTGAATAGTCTTTCTAATTGTTGTTGATTATACCTGACACCTTGATGTGAGTCAGTCATTTAGAGCACTGGCTTGGTGTTAGTCACACATTAGTACTTCTATGATTTGGGAATAAAAAAAGCCCCGCATCTAAGATGCAGGGCTCACAATTAGTCTAGGTAACGTTAGTTTGCAGCTTGTGCTTTCTTCGCGCCACCTGACTTAGAAGCATTAACCAGTAGAATACCTACAGTCAGTACCATCGAACCACATAGTAGGAACAGTAGACGTCCTGTTGGCTCGTTTGGAATCAGTGCCATTGCTAGGATACCAAAACCAGCTGTACTGATTAGTTTACCAAGCATACCACGCTGTTTCGTATCTAGGTTTTGCTGCTCTTCACTGTCTGCCACAAGTGGTGTGTTCCAGTTTGTGAATAGCTGCTCAACTTCTTTCTCACGCTCTGGTGATAGGCCACGGTAGAACTTCGTCGTTAGGATGAAGAAGCCACCAGTGAACACTACGTGTGCTGCTAGGCTCAAGCCAACTTTCAGGTCAGCCCACTCACGGCCAGTTAGTGCTTGTTCCATACCGAATAGGTTTTCGATGTCTTCAGCTTGTAGTGAGATACCGAAGATGTAAGAAACGAAACCACCAACGATAAGTGTTGCCCAACCTGCCCAGTCTGGAGTCTTGCGAATCCACATACCAAGTAGTACAGGGATTAGCATTGGGAAGCCGATTAGAGCACCAACGTTAAGTACGATGTCGAATAGACTTAGGTGACGTAGCGAGTTAATGAACAGACCGATACCGATGATGATGAAGCCCATCATGATAGTCGTCAGCTTACTGACTACAACCAGCTCTTTTTGCGATGCGTGTGGACGCACGATTGGGCTGTAGAAGTTCATCACGAAGATACCAGCGTTACGGTTTAGACCAGAGTCCATAGAAGACATAGTCGCGGCGAACATTGCTGACATTAGTAGACCCACCATACCTGCTGGCATTACGTTTTGTACGAATGCTAGGTAAGCTGCGTCACCGCCTACTGAACCATACTGGTCAGCGAAGTCAGGCATAAATGCTGCTACGTACCATGGTGGAAGGAACCAGATTAGTGGGCCAACAACCATTAGGATACATGCAAGCCCCGCTGCTTTACGCGCATTTTCACTATCTTTTGCACATAGGTAACGGTAAGCGTTGATGCTGTTGTTCATAACACCGAACTGCTTAACGAAGATGAACACTACCCAAAGGATAAAGATGCTCACGTAGTTCAGGTTGTTACCCAACATGAAGTCGCCGTGGAAGTTGTCTACGATGTTTCCTAGACCACCGCCGTGGAAGTATGCTGCAACCGCACAAGTGATTGTCACAGCCATGATAACCAACATTTGCATGAAGTCAGACGCTACAACCGCCCATGAACCACCTGTTACTGCCATTAGCATCAGTACTAGACCAGTAACAACAATTGTTGCTTCCATTGGGATGTTGAATACCGCTGCCACGAAGATCGCTAGACCGTTCAGCCAAATACCTGCTGAGATCAAGCTGTCTGGCATACCAGCCCAAGTGAAGAACTGCTCTGAAGTCTTACCGAAGCGTTGACGAATCGCTTCAATCGCCGTCACTACACGTAGTTGACGGAACTTCGGTGCGAAGTAGAGGTAGTTCATGAAATAACCAAACGCGTTGGCTAAGAATAGGATTACAACAACGAAACCGTCGTTGAATGCGCGTCCTGCGGCACCTGTAAACGTCCATGCTGAAAACTGTGTCATGAAGGCGGTAGCACCCACCATCCACCACAACATTTTACCGCCCCCTCGGAAGTAATCACTTGTCGATGTCGTGAACTTACGGAACATCCAACCGATAGCGATTAGGAAAAAGAAGTAGGCGAGTACTACAAGAGTATCAATAGTCATGTTTCAGCCTTATATCATTCATACTGTCGATTATAGTAAAGAATTTCCTTGTACTTTTGTAATACAATACGCCTAAAGTGTGATGGGGCACGCATCTTTGTTTGGGGTTATTTGTAGAACATATTTTGTCACAAATTAAATGCTCTAATAAACAGTTAGTTAAGTGTAAGTCAAGCTGTGACAAGGATTGAAGGTTGATAGGCGTGGTCAATTGAGAATGTAATGGTTTGCATCGCATGTGAGCAGATTACTGCCTTATTTGTGGGACAAAAAAAGCGAGCCCGGAGGCTCGCTTTGTTCCCGATAAATGAGAGGATAGCTCGATTAGTTAACGTGCGCTACTGCATCTTTAACTAGCTGGCCTAGCTCTTCCCAACGACCTTCGTCGATTAGGTTAGTTGGTACCATCCAAGTACCACCACACGCTAGAACAGATTTGATTGATAGGTAATCATCAACGTTCTTAAGGCTTACACCGCCAGTAGGCATGAATTTAACAGGGTATACCGCTGTTAGTGCTTTTAGCATGTTAACGCCGCCTGATGGCTCAGCTGGGAAGAACTTAAGTGTACGTAGACCCATTTCCATTGCTTGTTCAACAAGGCTTGGGTTGTTAACGCCAGGTACGATAGCAACACCTTTGTCTAGGCAGTATTGTACTGTGCGTGGGTTGAAACCTGGGCTTACGATGAAGTCAACACCAGCATCGATCGCTTGGTCTACTTGCTCGTTAGTTAGTACGGTGCCAGCACCGATTAGCATTTCTGGAAATTCTTTACGCATGACAGCGATAGCTTCTGCTGCACACTCTGTACGGAAAGTGATTTCAGCACAAGGCATGCCGTTGTCTACCAACGCTTTACCTAGTGGAATTGCATCTTCAACTTTGTTGATCGCAATTACTGGGATTACTTTTAAGCTTGCTAGCTGTTCGTTTAATGTCGTCATGTTATTTGTCCTACTAATCAAGAGTTGGAGTTGCGTTTTTAGGAATAATAGCACCGCGGTGTTGAATAACTGTACCCGCGACTTTGTGTCCCATTGCTGCAGATGCAAGCGCATCACCGCCAGTTAGGCGTTTAGCAAGGTAACCTGCGCTGAATGAATCACCAGCAGCCGTTGTATCAATAACGTTGTCTACTGGCTTCGGCGCAACATAATTTGCACTGTCGTTTGCAATCACTAGGCACTCTTTTGCACCACGCTTGATTGCAATTTCAGCTACGCCAGCTTGGCTTGTACGCTCGATACACTGTTCAACGTACATATCACCGAATAGCTCTTGCTCGTCTTCAAATGTTAGAAGAGCAGTGTCGGTGAAGCCTAGCATAGCTTTGTAAGTTTTTACTGCCGTTAAACGGTCAGACCACAGTTTTGGACGATAGTTGTTGTCGAAGAAAACTTTACCGCCTTTCGCCTTGAATTGTTCAAGGAAGCTAAATAGCTTTTCGCGACCGTTTTCAGTCAAGATAGCTAAGGTGATACCGCTTAGGTAAACCGCATCGTACTCTAGCAGTGATTCAATAAGCGTCGCGCTATCTTGCTGATCAAAAACAAACTTTGCCGCAGCATCACTACGCCAGTAGAAGAAAGTACGCTCACCAGTTTCATCAGTTTCGATGTGGTATAAGCCTGGCATCTTGTCATTCAGACGTGGAATAAGAGAGGTATCGATGCCTTCTTCTGACCATGCGTTGATCATTTCAGCAGAGAATGGGTCGTTGCCCAGAGCAGTAACATAGCTCACCTGAATGTCACGACCTTGAGTCAGACGAGACAGGTATAGAGCTGTGTTTAATGTGTCACCACCAAAGCTTTGCTTTAGTAGTTCATCTTTGCGCTGCAGCTCTACCATGCATTCGCCGATGATTGCGATTTTGAATTGGTTCATAGATTGCTATCCAACTTTGGTGTGATTAACTGAGTAAGTCTTCACGTGAAGGAGAAAATATATCGAGTAGAACGCTGTCTTGTTCTAGTGCCTTGGTGCCATGGTCGAGTAGTTTCTTAACCATAAAAGCATCACCTGCTTTGAGCTCACGTCGTTCACCATCCACAATGGCTTCAAAACGACCACTGACAACATAGACAATCTGATCGTGGATCTCATGCCTGTGAATCACGCCGCTTGCGCCTTTGTCATAACAAAGATGTGCGGCCATTAGGTCGTCTGTAAAACCCACTACCTTGCGTTTGATGCCTTGACTTACCTGTTCCCACGGGTGTTCATCAGCAGAGAAAAACTTGTGCACTAACTGACTCCTAGACGATGTGACTGTCTACTTTTACATACTTTGATGACGACATCATAACCAAATCAAGAGATTTGTAATACAATAAGCTTAAGCTATTGTGATCTTGATCGAGTTTGTTTTTTTGAAACATCGTTTTAATTGGTGCTAATCTAGCAGTAAATGGGCTTGATTAGTAGCTTTTCTACAAAGACATAACGATTAAATGTGACTAAAGTCCGTTTTCTTTCACTTTTCAATGTAATCAAAAGGCATATTGTATTACTTTATAGTGCAGGTGATACGGAATTTTTAGATTGAGGGTGAAAATGTCTACGTTAGTGCAACCCATTTTGCTAAGTGATAGCGAAATTGAACAACTGAAGAAAGAAGTTGGCCGCGATACTCTAATGGGTAAAGCGATTGCAAAAAGCATCAAAGATGTTGAAGCATTCATGAAGCTTCCTCTTGAAGTACCAGGTCATGGTGAAGCGGGTGGTTACGAGCACAACCGCCACAAGCAAAACTATACCTACATGAACCTAGCGGGTCGTATGTTCCTTATCACGGGTGATGATCGCTACGCTAAGTTTGTGCGTGATTTACTGGCAATGTACGCAGACCTATATCTCACCTTCGATTTTCATGTTCAAAAGAACACCAACCCAACAGGGCGTCTGTTCCACCAAATTCTAAACGAACACGTATGGCTAATGTTTACTAGCCTTGCTTACTCATGCGTTGCTGCAACCATGAGTGAAGAAGAGCGCCAAAACGTGGTTGACCGTCTGTTTAACCCAATGCTGGATATGTTCACGGTGAAATACGGCCATGATTTCGATCGTATTCATAACCACGGTGTTTGGGCAGTAGCCGCCGTTGGTATTTGTGGCCTAGCGGTTAACCGTCGTGAGTTCCTAGAGAAATCAGTTTTTGGTCTTGAGAACAACGGCACGGGTGGTTTCCTAGCGCAGATCACTCAACTGTTCGCTCCGTCGGGTTACTACATTGAAGGTCCTTACTACCACCGCTATGCGATTCGTCCACTGTGTGTGTTTGCTGAGGTACTTCATCGTCATATGCCAGAGCTCGACATCTTCAATTACAAAGATGGTGTGATTGGTAATACGGTTGAAGCCATGCTTGCAACGGCATACCCGAATGGTCAGTTCCCAGCACTTAACGATGCATCTCGCACTATGAGCATCAATGATGCGGGTGTACAGGTCGCAGTAAGTCAGTACGCGAAGCACTATGGTATCAACGATAACCTACTTGGTATGGCGAAGATCCAAGACTCTGTGTGGGTTCACGGCTGTGGTCTGGAGCTATCACAAGCGTTTGAAAAAGCGACGGATGTGGGTCTTCCATTCTGGCCAAGCGTTGAGCTCAACGAAGGACCAAATGGTGACCGCGGCGCGCAAGGCTTTATGCGCGTGCAAGACAAAAACAAAGACGTATTCCAGCTAGTGATGAACTATGGTCAGCACGGTATGGGACATGGCAACTTTGATACGTTGGGTATTTCTTACTTTAACCGAGGTAAAGAAGTGCTTCGTGAATACGGCTTTGGCCGCTGGGTTAACGTTGAACCTAAGTTTGGTGGACGCTACCTAGACGAGAACAAAACTTATGCTCGTCAGACGATTGCTCACAACGCAGTGACGGTTGACGAAACGTGCCAGAACTACTTTGACGTAGAGCGTGCTGACAGCGTACACGGTCTGCCACACTTCTTTGCAGCAGACAACGAGCAGATCGTTGGTATGAGTGCATTTGCTAATGAGCACTACGATGGTGTGCAGCAGCAGCGCAGCGTGTTCATGTTTAAACATGATGATCTTGAAGCGCCATTACTCATCGATCTATTCCGCCTAACAGGCGAAGGCGAACACCAGTACGACTATTCGCATCAGTTTGATGGTCAGGTGATCCGCACCAATTTTGAATACCAGGCACATAAAGAGCTTAATGTATTGAGCGAAGAGCTTGGCTATCGTCACCTTTGGAATGTGGCACAAGGCGAAGCAAACGAGACGGCGCTAGTCAGCTGGCTACAAGAAGACAGCTACTATACTTGGCTAGGCACCAGCTCGAATAACAATGGCGAGGTTATCTTCACTCGCACGGGCGCTAATGATCCAAGCTTTAACCTACGTAGTGAGCAAAGCTTTATCCTTCGCACTAAGGGTGAAGACACGCTATTCGCATCGGTACTCGAGACACACGGTTACTTCAACGAAGAGTTTGAGCAATCAGTCAGTGCCCGTGGCAGCGTTAAAAATATTCAAGTTGTTGGTCACAACGCGCAAGCGTCAGTAGTAGAGATTGAGACGGAAACCTCTCGCTTTACGCTAATGGTGAGCAACAACCCACAAGTTACTAAAGATACAACCAACAATGCTGAGATCGCAGGCAAAACCTACTCTTGGGTTGGCTGTTTCGCGATTGAGCAGGAGACACTATAAATGAGCTATCAACCACTACTATTGAACTTTGAGGAAGCAGCGGAGCTGCGCAAAGATCTAGGTAAGGAAACCTTGCTAGGTAAGAAACTAGCGCGTGATATTGCTCAAGTGAATGACTACATGGCTGAAGTGGGCATTGAAGTCCCTGGCCACGGTGAAGGCGGCGGTTACGAGCATAACCGTCACAAGCAAAACTACATCCACATCGATTTAGCAGGTCGTTTGTTCCTTATCACTGAGGAAACGAAGTACCGCGACTACATCGTTGAGATGCTAACAGCGTACGCGAACGTTTATCCAACACTGGAAAGCAACGTTAGCCGTGATACTAACCCACCGGGTAAGATCTTCCACCAAACGCTGAACGAAAACATGTGGATGCTTTACGCATCTTGCGCATACAGCTGTGTGTTCCACACGCTTTCAGATGAGCAAAAGCAACACATCGAAACAGACCTATTCAAACAGATGATCGATCTATTCGTTGTGACTTACGGTCATGACTTCGACATCGTACACAACCACGGTCTGTGGGCAGTAGCTGCAGTGGGTATTTGTGGCTACGCGATCAACGATCAAGAGTCTGTTGATAAAGCGCTTTACGGTCTGAAACTAGACAAAGTAAGCGGCGGTTTCCTAGCACAGCTAGACCAACTGTTCTCACCAGATGGCTACTACATGGAAGGTCCTTACTACCACCGCTTCTCATTGCGTCCAATCTACCTGTTCGCAGAAGCGATTGAACGTCGTCAGCCAGAGATCGGTATCTATGAGTTCAACGACTCAGTGATCAAGACAACGTCTTACGCGGTATTCTCTACAGCGTTCCCAGACGGTACGCTTCCAGCACTCAACGATTCGTCGAAAACCATCAGCATTAATGATGAAGGCGTTATCATGGCGACAAGCGTGTGTTACCACCGCTATGAGCAAAGCGAAACGCTACTTAGCATGGCAAACCACCAACAAGATGTTTGGGTTCAATCAGCAGGTAAAACTCTGTCTGATGCAGTGGATGCTGCGGATGAAATCAAACCGTTTAACTGGGGTAGCTTGTACGTAACTGACGGTCCTAAAGGTGAGAAAGGTGGACTTACTATTCTCCGCCATCGTGATGCTCAAGACGATGATACGATGGCTCTTCTATGGTTTGGTCAACACGGCTCTGATCACCAGTATCACTCTGCTCTTGACCACGGTCATTATGATGGCCTTCACCTCAGCGTCTTTAACCGCGGCCAAGAAGTCTTGCACGACTATGGTTTCGGTCGTTGGGTAAACGTAGAGCCTAAATTTGGTGGTCGCTACATTCCTGAGAACAAGTCTTACTGTAAGCAGACGGTTGCACACAACACAGTCACAGTTGACCAAAGAACGCAAAACAACTTTGACACGGCAACGGCTGAGTCTCGCTTTGGCTCGAAGCAGTTCTTTAAAGCGGATGACGTAAAACTGCAAGGTATGAGTGGTAAAATCAGCGAGTACTACGACGGCGTTGACATGCAGCGTTCCGTACTACTGGCTGATATTGAAGAATTCGAGAAGCCATTGGTTATCGATGTTTACCGTATCAAGGCAGACAAAGAGCACTCTTATGACCTACCAGTACACTTCTCTGGTCAGATCATTCGCACCGACTTTGAATACAACGCAGAGTCTACGCTACGTCCAATGGGTGAAAACTTCGGTTATCAGCACCTTTGGAACCTAGGTAGCGGCGATGTTGAAGGTAGTTCACTAGTGTCTTGGCTACATGGCAACAGCTACTACAGCTTAGTGACCAGTGCAGTTGAAGGTTCAAAAGTGTTCTTCGCACGTCTTGGCGCGAACGATCCAGATTTCAACCTTCGTAGCGAGCCGGCTCTTATCTTGCGTCAGTCTGGTCAAAACCACGTATTCGCATCTGTGCTAGAAACTCACGGTTACTTCAACGAAGAGTTCGAAGCATCTGTTGGTGCACGCGGTTTGGTTGAGTCGGTAGCAACGCTTGCTGACAACGACGATGCCACCATTATTGAAGTGAAGACGACTTCCGGCAATGCGTATCGCTTCGCTATCAGCAACCGAGTAGAAGCAGAGCAAGACTCACTTCACGAGGTTAACCTAGGAGAAGAGACAGTCAGCTTTACTGGCTCATTCGCTAAGCTATAAAACAGTTTTTAATTCAAGCCGGGCATTGCCCGGCTTTTTGCGTTTGTAAGTAAGGAGAATCATGGAGACACTTGATGGTGTAATTATTGTTGGCTACTTCGCGTTTGTGCTCTTTGCTGCACTGGCGTTCAAACGGTTTACCACTGACTCTTCAGGCTTTATTCGAGGCGGCGGTGCCATGATGTGGTGGATGGCGGGTGCAACGGCTTTTATGACTCAATTTTCTGCCTGGACATTCACAGGGGCAGCCGCCAAAGCCTACGAAGATGGTCTTACTGTACTGTTTATTTTCTGGGGCAACGCACTTGGGTTCTTTGTCGCCGCTTGGTACTTTGCTGAGCGATACCGAAAACTGCGCGTTGAAACAGCGATGGAGGTGATTAAGATTCGCTTCGGTCGAAGTTCAGAACAAGTATATACCTGGATTTCATTCCCTTTGACCATATTGTCTGGAGCGATTTGGCTCAATGGCTTGGGGATCTTCGCGTCAGCCGTGTTCAATATCGATTTGATGGTCACCATCATAGGTGTTGGCGTACTTGTGACCTTTATTGCGGTTAGCGGCGGCTCTTGGACGGTGTCGGCAACGAATGTTATTCAGCTTATCTTGCTAGTGGCGATTACCATGACTGTTGGTGCGTTTGCACTGATTGAAATAGGCGGTCCTATCGAACTGGCTAACGCCTATCCGACAGATAGTTTTATGGGTCATGACATCAGCTACTGGCAGATTTTCTGGTTGTGGTGCGTGATCATGATGATGAAGCAGACGATGAACACCAACAACGCGCTGTCATGTTATCGCTTTCTGGTGACGACGAATGAGCGCGAAGCTAAAAAAGCAGCGTTTGTGACAGGTGTGCTGTTTATCATTGGGCCTGTGATGTGGTTTATTCCGCCTTGGGTTACTGCGGCGATGAACGTGGATTTGATGGCCTATTATCCCAAACTCGCGGAAAGTGCTAATAACGCGGCATACGTTTATTACATCGACCACTACCTCCCGACTGGGATGCTGGGGCTAGTGCTTGCTGCAATGATTGCAGCGACGATAGCGCCAATGACAACGGCACTTAACCGGAACGCGGGTATTTTTGTGCGTAATGTTTATCAGTCGGTCATTAATCCTCAAGCATCCGAGAGCCAGCAACTGACGGTTGGCAAAGTCGCGACGTTAGTAAACGGTGTGCTGTGTGTGTTTGCTGCTTTGCTATTCGCATCGGTTAAAGAGTACAGTTTCTTCGACATTATGATGTTGTTTGGCGCTTTGCTTCAAACGCCAATCTCAATTCCGTCGTTGCTCGCATTTGTCACTTTAAAGACGCCAGATTGGTCTGGATGGGCGACAATTGCGGTTGGCTTATGTGTCTCGGCATTCATGCAGTTCGTGTTCCAAGTGGATTGGTTGTTGCCGTTGTTTGACGCGGTAAGCTTTACCCACCGTGAAACGGTAGATCTGCAAGTGGCCTCGACCATGTTAGCGCATATCTTTATTACCGGCGGATTCTTTATGTTCACCACTCTGTTCTATCGCAACCCAGTCGGTTCGAGAAAGAGTGAACTGAATCAACTCAAAACCAATCTGGGAACACCGATAAGCAAAGAGGAAGAGGCGCCGGTGGATTATAGGCAAGGCGCGTACCTTGGCCGCATGTGTCAGGTGCTTGGTTTCTTGGTCATGTTAGTCAGTATTACTGCGGACTCTTTGCATGGGGCAAGTATCTTCGTTGTGATTGGTGCGCTAATACTGCTCGCTGGTACACACTTATACCGTACCCGAAAAGGAGGGGATGAGCCGTGTGAGCTATCGGCTAGTTAACTCCAGACTCAAATAACCTTATAAAAGCCAGCACAGTTGCTGGCTTTTATTTTGTCTATCTTCTTGCTAGCCCACTTTGGTGAACTATAGTTGAAGTTAGTCAAACTTGCGCTATATAGCCTAATGGGATCAATACGTTAGCCAAAGTGTTGAGTCATAAAGCAAGGTATTGAAGAGAACTTGGCTTGCCATTAATGCTTTCACTAGAAATGGAGTATCCAGTGAGTAACGAAAAGGACAACCTCAAAAAAGCCCTATCGGAAGCGTTTACCGCGTCGTTGATTCGGTTTTCGACCATAGTGTTTATTGTGATCATGTGTTGGTGGGCATTTGCCCCATTTCTACCGATTCTGTTATGGGCGTTGGTATTAGCCATTGCTCTGTTCCCAGTAAGAAAGTTCTTTGAAAGGAAGTTCAACTGGACATCGAAACGCAGTTCAACCGTGATAGCCTTGGTTGGTGTACTGGTGCTTGGTACACCAGTTGCACTGGTGGGTAACTCGCTGGCAGTCAAAACCCTGCAAACTTACCAGCATTATCAAGATGGTGAGCTACATGTCCCGCCTCCGCCTCAAAAGGTCAAAGAGTGGCCTTTGATTGGTGAGGATACTTACCTAGCGTGGAGCGAAGCTGCGCGAGATCTTCCGACCTTTGTTGATAAGCGCCAACCTCAGCTTAAGAATGCTTCGGCGTGGTTTGTTGATAAAGCGAGTGGTGCCGCCAGCAGTGTCTTCTTACTGATTGGCGCGGTGATAATCGCAGGTATTATGCTCGCTTGGGCAGAAGATGGGACCAAGGCAATGCGCCGCATCTTCACTAGCTTTGCCGACGAAGAGAAAGGCCCAGAGTTACACAACTTAACAACAGCAACCATCAGGCAGGTGGCCGTTGGTGTTATTGGGATTGCTTTTCTCACCGCAACCATATTTGGCGCCGTCATTGCCTTAGCGGGTGTACCAGCTGCTGCCTTACTTACTGTCGTCGCTTTAGTGTTTGCCATTACCCAGCTTCCCGTCACTATCATCGCGATTGTCGCCGTTGCAATGCTTTGGTCGAACACTGATGGCTCGACGGTTCACAATGCGATTTTTTCCGTATTGATCATTGCTGCGAGCTTGGTCGATAACATCCTTAAGCCTATGGTGCTGGGGAGGGGATTAAGTGTCCCAATGCCAGTGGTGCTCATCGGCGCGATAGGGGGCATGATGTCAGGTGGTATATTAGGTATGTTTATTGGCGCCGCTTTCCTCACTGCGGGTTATCAGGTGTTTATGAAGTGGGTAGAAGCCGAGAACGAGAAAGGTCAACCTAAAGATAAAGCGCAACCCGAAGAGAAAGAGACTTCTGCTACTAGCTGATAACCTCTAGGATATTTCAACCCGCCTCTAGTTCGCTAAAGGCGGGTTTTCTATTTTTAGCGTCTCAAGAATAAGTCACAAGGCCATGTGACGGGACTTACATTGACAACAGAACGCTCTTCGACAATACCTAAGTAGTTCGCTCAACTATTTTGAGCTTTGGTATAAAGGATGTCTTATGAAAGAGATAACAATGCTTGGACTACTCACCGCGTCGTTGTTTTCAGTCTCAGCCAATGCGGAAGTGATTGAAATCGCCACATTTAAACTTAACGAAGGTGTTTCAGTAGAAGAGTTTGCCCCACTCGACAAAGCGGTGGAAGTGCAGCATGTCTCTCAGCAGCCTGGTTTCATTTCACGTGAAGCGGCACATGGTGAAAATGGTGAATGGCTAGTGGTCGTTCATTGGGAAACCATTGAAGATGCCGATGCCTCGATGAACAGTTTCATGACAGCGGAAGCGGCGAAAGAGTTCATGTCTCATCTTGACGCCAATACGATGAGCATGAAGCGCTACACCAAGTAATCTAGGGGCTCTCTCTGTCACTACAGGGAGAGCCATTTCTTATCCTGCCTAAAATCTAACCGCCATCACAAAAGACCACAATTATCCGACGATTCTCTCATTTGAGGTTTTTTCTGCTTATTTTGTAATACAAGATTATGAGATTATAAATGTGTCAAAAGGTAAGCCTATGTAAGCAAGAGCTTAGGTAGTACATCTTGCTTTATGGGTGGTTGAACAACTCATAAGTGATGGAACCATGAAGAAAAACTATCTCAAATCCCTACTAGCTTCATCTATCGTCCTTGCAATGACCGGGAGTGCATTCGCAGCAAATTCAACGACAATCAATACGCCAGCCCCTGTTTCAGTGGTGGCATCAAGCCATGACGGAAATGCTCCGGAAATGGTGCTTGATGGAAACACTAAAACACGTTGGTCCGCCAATGGTGTCGGTGAGTCGATGACATTCGACTATGGTCAGAATTTGGCATTTGATGCGGTAAAACTGTCATTCCACAAAGGCGATAAGCGCACGACCAAGTTTGATATCGAAACCAGCCTAGATGGGTCAACTTGGACCAAGGCAGTGACGGATGGCGAAAGCACAGGTAAATCGCTCAACCTAGAGCGCTTTGATTTTACAGAAACGACGGCACGATATATTCGCTACGTCGGCAAAGGTAACAGTAGCAGTGCTTGGAACAGTGTGACTGAGTTTGTCGGTGTGAACTGTAAAACGGACTTTTGTTCAGACCAAGAACTGCCACGAGCCGATATTTTAAAACCTGTGCTTATTGAGGCGACTAGCCACGATGGTAACGGCCCTGAGCGCATGTTTGATAATGATTTGAAGACCCGTTGGTCCGCTAATGGTGCCGGTGAAAACGTCACCTACGATTACGGCAGCGTTAATACGTTTGATGCGGTTCGTCTGGCGTTCCACAAAGGTAATGCTCGTTCAACGCTGTTTGATATTGAAGTGAGTGTTGATGGCAGGACGTGGACCAAAGCCTTAGAAGGAGGCGTAAGCTCTGGTGCGGTCAACGGTTATGAGCGTTTTTCTTTCGACCCGGTCGAAGCGCGTTATGTTCGATACGTGGGTAAAGGCAATTCAAAGAGTAGCTGGAACAGTGTGACTGAGTTTGCCGCGTTGAACTGTGCCATTAACTCCTGTCCTACCAATCACATCATCACCGAAGAGGTGATTGCAGCAGAAAAAGCCGCAGAAGCGAAGAAAAAAGCGACTGCGAAAGTGGATGATAAGCGAAAAGATCTTCGCAAGGGTAACTTTGGTGCCGTTGTCGCGTTGCCGTGTGCAACAAGCTGTAAGTGGGACGTACCGTTACAACAACCTGTGTTGCCAGACACGCCAAAAGCGGGCAATAAGCCTGGTGAGAACTTTGACCTGACATCTTGGTATATCTCCATGCCGTTTGACCACGATAAAAATGGTAAACCAGATAATGTTTATGAGTGGGATCTTGCTAACGGCTACGAGCACCCAGAACTCTTTTACACGGCCGATGATGGTGGCCTTGTATTCAAGACCTACATTAAAGGTGCACGTACATCGAAGAACACTAAGTTCGCTCGTACAGAGATGCGCGAGATGCTCCGTCAAGGTGATAAGAGTGTTGATACCAAAGGTGTGAATAAGAACAACTGGGTATTTAGCTCTGCACCAATTGAGGACCAAAAAGCCGCAGGCGGCGTTGATGGTGTTCTTGAAGCGACACTGAAGATAGACCACACCACGACAACCGGTGAACTCAACGAAGTGGGTCGCTTTATTATTGGTCAGATCCACGACAAGGATGATGAGCCTATTCGTCTCTACTACCGCAAACTTCCAAACCAAGACAAAGGTACGGTCTACTTTGCGCACGAAAACACCATTAAAGGCACTGACAAGTACTACAACCTTGTCGGCGATATGACGGGTGTAGCGAAAGATGGTGACGGTATCGCTCTTGGTGAAGTGTTCAGCTACCGAATTGCGGTTGTCGGCAACGAAATGACGGTCACGCTGATGCGAGAAGGCAAACCAGACGTGGTTCAGGTGGTTGACATGAGCGAGAGTGGCTACGACGTTGGCGGCAAATACATGTACTTCAAAGCAGGTGTTTACAACCAAAATATCACGGGTGACCCGGATGATTATGTTCAAGCGACTTTCTATCAGTTGAAGAAGTCACATAATAAGTTTGCAGCGAACTAATAGCTAAGTGAGCTGAAAAGTCATGAAAGCCGGCGCACGTGTCGCTGGCTTTTTATTGACGAGACAAGAGAACGGATTTTAGCGAAAAGCGAGGCGGTTATTTGAGATATATTTGTTCTCTATGACTGCGTCTAGAGAGCATTTACCAGCACCAGCCAATGTGAAATACAAGAATACAGAGAAAAGCGTCCACTGATATTCTAGTCCACCATGAAGTGAGTTAAGACCCGCAGAGATACCTCCTAATGTATATATGGCGACACTCATACAAACCAGCAGACCTAATGAAGCGAGTCGAGTTGCCAAACCAAACATTAGGGCCAGTCCTCCTAGGAACTCGGTATAAGCGGCTAAATAGGCACCTAATAGTGGGAAAGGGACGGCGTTAGCCTCCAGAAATGGCACGAGACCTGCTGGGTTTAGCACTTTACCGAATCCATGATAGGTCATGATGAATCCCACCATAACTCTTAGTATCAACTCTAGCTTTCCATTTTCAGACGTAGCAATGAGTCTTGGGACGATCTGATTAAGCATTCTAGTTTCCTTTTTCGCAGATGAGTTAGTAAAAATATTCGAGGCCAATGACGTGAGTATCGCCAATCGTGCCGCTGTCTCCGCCGTTAGAGAAACGTCCTTCTGAGAGGGCAAGTAATTTCGGCGTTACATAGTAATGAATGCCGTAGCCAACGAAGCGTTCGTTCTCTGCGCCCCAGTTTCCGTAGACTTGAGCGTGATGAAGGATGAATTTAAGCTTGCTGTTAAAGGTGTATTCACCCACTACGTCATAGGTGTAATCATTTAGATTGGATGCTTTACCGTGTTCATTTAGATTAGAGCGCGTTAATGTGGCGCCGACATACCACTGACCTTGGCGGTAGCTCATGCCAACGTTATGCGTTGCATCGCCTTTGTCCTTGTATAGCTGTCCGCCTGAGCCGTATAAGCCAGCGTTGTGATAGGAGTAACCGATTCCAAATCCGTCACCAAAGAAGGGTGAAGCACCATAGGTGATGGTGAATGCTGAGCCATCCGTTGTGAAAGCATCATCACTGTAATCAAAGCTTCGCTCTGATTCTGAGAGCTGCGTCGAAGCAACAAAGGTCCATTTGTCGTAGCTGTTTTTATAGAGAAGTGTATCGCTGTTTCGCCAGGTTGCTTGAGCCGCTGCAACGTCC
This sequence comes from Vibrio maritimus, assembly GCF_021441885.1. NCBI lineage: Bacteria > Pseudomonadati > Pseudomonadota > Gammaproteobacteria > Vibrionales > Vibrionaceae > Vibrio > Vibrio maritimus. The sequence goes on along the minus strand of NZ_CP090439.1, from coordinate 609,728 downwards.
TGAAAGCCTAAGTAGGCCATCTTCAAGATTGGAAGGTGAGAGTAGTTTGCTCCCCAATCTTTACCAAACCAAAGCGTACCGAGATAACTGTGTTCGACACCCACGTACTCATAGCGTTTACGAAGCTTGCCGTTCTTTATCTCTGTTCCTTCTTTCAAGTCTAAGAAGTTAAGATCGTACTCCATTCTGCCAAAGACGCTCCAATTCTCCGTAATAGGAACGTTTGCCGTCAGATTTGCGCGCACCTTAGCTTCTATGGGGTTTCCCTCCTTCGAGCCTTCGACGAGTGGCCCTCCATTGGTTTGGTAGGCACCAACCAAGCCGTTAAGCGAGACATAATCCTGAATTTCGAGCGCACAAAGTTGGCTCGCAGGTAGCAACATAGCCACTGCAAGAGTCTTTTTCATCATTTTACCTTTTGAAGATTTGACCAAAAAAAAGGGGCTGGTCAAGCCCCGAAATGCCGTATTAGTTTTTCTCTATAAGAGAAATAAGGGCGCTTTTGAGCTGCGCCTCTTGGTTATCGTCGAGTGTGTTGAGCCACTGACTTTGAATAGTAGTAACAATGGTATTGCCACTTTGATGTACTTCGCGTCCTTTTGACGTGAGTTGGATGAGTTTTACTTTTTGATTGGTTGGATGCGGGATGATGGATACAAGCTCGCGTTTGAGCATGTTATCGACCATGCGCTTTATGGTACTGCGCTCTCGCATGAGCTTATCTGCTAACACCTGTTGTGGCAGGTGCGTATGGTAGCTGAGTATCTCTAGCGCTTTCTGCATCTCAGTAGTGATATCGTGCGCACTCAAAAGTTGCTCCTGTACCTCATTTCGAAAACGGCGATAGGCAACCCCCATAAGGAAGAATGTCGATTCGTCGAGAAGTGGCGTCGCGAGCGTGTCATCTTTGTATGCCATTAAAATACCTTCAAGCATGAGTTCTTTTCTATCACTAAAGTAGTACCACTAATGCTAAGGTCTTTTTGTTGTAGCTGCAACAAAAACGGAGTGGGTTTCATAGCCTGTTGCAAACTGTACGAATTGGAAATGGATTAAGCGGTGACAGGTATCTGGATGTAAAAAGGCAAGACAATTGATGAACCAATACCATCTTACAACGATGGTATTGGTGAAAGTATGTCGTTATAGATATAGCTTTGTTTAGTGCGCTTTATACAGGAGTACTAGATAGCGTTGTTTTTTCGCTGCCCAGAGTAAAGCGGTCGTAGTCCTTAAGGATATAGTAGGTAACAGGCCGCCAGCATAGGCCAAGCCGCAAAGAAAAGGAGATTACTCATTGGTTCTAGATACTTAGGGAAAGAGATCAGTGTTGAAATGCCATGAAGAACTAGAACAGATAGGTAAGTGATATTTTTCTTATATCCGACGACGAACGCTAGTACAAAAACGATTTGCAAAGCACCGAGTAAGATAGAAATTCCACTAGAGATATTGAGCCCATAAAACCCAGCGAACACTTTTATGGCATGCTCCGGCACCAGTACCTTGTCTAATGCCCACATAAGAAAGACCAAGCCGATGCTCAGTCTTGTTAGCAAAAGTCCGATCGCGAGTTGTGTATTTAACTTCGGTTCAAACGTGGTTGTCATTACTTTTTCCTTTAGGGTTGTGTTACTTCCAACAACACGACCTTAGTAAAGGAAATTTGATTGCAGCAACGAGTGTAAAAATGTGTTTCGGTGAATACTTTTACGCGGTTACTAACGTCAGAAAGTTCTTAATAAATCTGCGACTTCGGTGTGTAGGCTTTATTAACCTAGCTGGCCTCTAGAAATTTGTGGTTAACTTTTGTTCAAACGGATATCTTCGCATTTGTAGCACGATGAAATAAAGTTTTAGTCGTTGATCTTGCACATTAATACTCGCGAAATATTTTTACTCAATAACAAGCTGTGAATCTAGTCATAAAGGCTATTTAAACTTCATTCGGCGTTTCACCGAATCGTTGACTGTAAAATACTAAGCGGTTACATTCCCGCCAAAATAACGACAAATTGCGTATTGTGGCGAAGACTGCAAATAGCGATTACACCTCCCCTTACAAACCTGACTCTTTCAGGCATACCCCGTTGTACTGAGACGTCGTTTGATGTCGCAGTGGTTATTAGTATCAGAATATTAGGTGCACCATGAAGAAGTTGCTTTTGGCTACTTTGTGTGGGGTGTTGTCTTTCTCATCTTTAGCTCAACCGCTCAAAGTGGCCGGTAAACCAGATGATGACAAACTCCATCTAACCTTGATTAAAGAGATCATTTCTCGCTCCGAGCAGTACTCTTCCATCGATTATATCTACGCAAAAACTGGCGAACCCGCTGGCACACGTCTACTGGCCGATCTTGAAAATGGCACACTTGACGTAGTTTGGACGGCGACCAGTCAAGAGCTTGAGCAGCGCTTCGATGCCATTCCGTTTCCTATCTATCGTGGCATGTTGGGGATGCGTATTGGACTAGTAAGTAAGGAACGAGCGAACCAGCTTGAGTCGGTAAAGTCTGTGGGACAATTGCAACGCTTATCAATTTGTTCAGGCAAAACCTGGCCAGATACTGCCATTATGGAAGCGAACGGTCTATCGATTGCTAAATCGCTCAAATACCCAAACATCTTTGACATGCTGGTGGCAGGTAACCGCTGTGATGCGTTTATGCGTGGTGTTATGGAGCCTTGGGCGGAGGTGAAATCTCACCCTCATCTGCCACTGCAGGTGGATAGCAACGTGATGCTTCGCTACAAGATGCCGTACTTCCTGTTTGTGCGTAAGGGCAATGATGCCCTCAAAGAGCATCTGTTTAATATCATGCTCGATATCCACAATGAGGGGCTTTACGAAACCATGTTCTTTGCGGATAACGAAATCAAAGCCGCATTGAAACAGGCAAATTTGGGTGAGCGTGTCATTCTCGATCTCGACAACCCAAATATCACCAGCGCGACCAAAGCGATCCCAGAGCACTTCTTTTTTGACCCGTTAGCACAGTAATCACGGTAGCATTATGAACAGATTGACGAAAAAAATAATCCTTGTTGTGACGCTAGTTATGACACTTGTGACTGCGATTGCTCTATCAACGCAGTACGTTTTAACCAAGAAGAATGTTGAGGCAGACCTTGCACAGGTCACAGCAGAAATTGAGCAAGAGTTGCAAGTTATCTTGCAAGAGCCGGTTTACGTATACGATAAAGCGCTCATCGGCAGTATCCTTGATGCCTATATCAAAAATGGCACCATCTCGAGTATTGTGGTCCGCGATCAAAATGGTAAAGAGATGAACCAAGTTCGCCAGCAAGCGGCTGAGTTTGAATCGCGTATTGCTATTAAATGGGATGGTTTGCCAATTGGTTCAGTATCTCTGGGCTTTAACAGTCAGCAAGCGAGAAGCGAGCTGCAAAGCTTAATGCTTCGTTCACTTATGATGTTTGGCACCTTGTACCTTGTGGTGATTGTGTCTCTTGGTTACATCATGGACCGCTTGGTCGTTACGCCAATTAAAGGCATGGCGAAAAGTATGAATGACATTGCCGCTGTTGGAGGTGATCTGACGTCTCGCGTTACCGCAACGTCTAATGATGAAGTAAGCGACTTGGCGAAGGCGTTCAATCGCTTTGTGGAGACAGTTCAAGAGATTGTTATCGATACCGCTCGCACAACAGAGAGCCTAAAACAAAACGGTTCTGCTATTACTTCAGTGCGCACTTCAGTGAGTGAGCAAACAGAGAATCAGCTTAAGCTCACTCACGAAAGTTTGAGTAAGATTGAGCAGTTTAACCTGGCGACCAGCGAGATTGCAGCGAATACCGAGAATACACTGTTTAAGTCTAATGATGCACTATCACTAGGCGCATCGAGTGAGCAGGCGATCGCTCAAAACGTATCAAACGTTGAGGATTTATCCGTTAACCTAGAGACGGCAGCAGAACGTGCGAACGCGCTTAAGAATCGAAGTGATGACATCGGTCGAGTGGTAGAGGTTATTAAGGCCATTGCTGAGCAGACAAACCTTCTGGCACTTAATGCGGCAATTGAAGCTGCGCGTGCAGGTGAGAGTGGACGTGGCTTTGCGGTAGTAGCGGACGAAGTACGCGCGCTCGCTAGCAAGACTCACGATTCAACGAGCGAAATTGAGTCTATTATCGAGAGTCTTCAGCAAGAGGCAACCGAGTCTTTCAATGCGACTCAAGAGTCCAAGCAGTTGGTTGAGTTAACCAAGGTGAGCTCTGATGAAGCTCAAGAAGCACTGACTAAGATGATTGAAGCGGTAACCAGCATCAACGCAATGGTGGACTCGGTCGCAAGTGCTTGTGAAGAGCAATCCAATGTAAGTAATACTGTCGCGCAAGACATGCGAGAGCTCGATACTAGCGCCGCTGACATGCGCACTGTTAACGATGAGCTTCAAGTACTTGCCGAAGCGATTACCTTGAATACCACAGAGCTAGATAGCCAGATTCGTCGCTTTAAGTATTAATCTTCTATTGATACTAAAACGCCTCGTCGAACGATTATTCGATGAGGCGTTTTTATTTGTCTGAAGCAGTAACTTAAGCGATCCTGCCTGCGGCTTTTATTTTGACGTGCACCATGTTGCCTTGCAGGTAACTTAGCGGTATCTCACTGCGCTCGATCACCGACACGCTGTTTGCGCACGCCCCTGCTTCCATGGCGAGTTGGCAGGCTTCTTTCTCCAAGTTGGCCAATATCTCAGCTCGCTGGTTGGGTTCGATGGGGACAATCTTATCTAGCTGACCCGATATCTCGCCGAGCGCGACACCAATCGCATTGGCGACTTCAAAGTGCTCAGGACGCACTACAGAGCTGACACCTTCAAACTCATTAGGCATTAGCGCGCTGCCACCGCCAACGAGAATAACGGGCACTTTAGTAGCAGAAGTCTTCATTCTATCGATGGCATCTTCGACCTTTTCTACCATATGTGTGTATATTTGATTGGCCGTTTCTAGCTCCAAATAAATAGGCTTTTGCTGTGCTTTACCTGTCCATGTCATCACTTGCTTGGTAAGTGCTACGTCGGTAAGGGTTAGCGTACCTCCGCCAAAACTGAGCGCCTTCTGAGTCAGTTCATGACCGACACTTTTAGGACCTAACTGAATGTCACCATCGGTGAGCGTTACTTTGGTACCACCGCCAATGGCGATGGCTAAAATGTCCGGCATGCGAAAGTTAGTGCGCACTTCACCAAGCTCGACGGCTACGCTAGATTCGCGAGGGTAGCCATGTGTCAGTGCACCCACATCTGATGTGGTACCGCCGACATCGACCACAATGGCATCATCAAGCTTAGTGAGATGACTGGCACCGCGAATGGAGTTGGTAGGACCGCAGGCTACGGTAAGAATAGGGTACTTAAGCGCAAAGTCTTGCGACATCAGTGTTCCGTCGTTTTGCCCGAAATAGGGCGTAACGGCGATGCGGTGTTTCTCTAGCGCGTGGCAAAATCCTTCGACAAAGCGTTTCGCTGTGCCTTGTAGAGCCGCATTTAAAATAGTGGCGTTCTCACGCTCTAAGATACCCAGACTGCCAACCTTATGCGAAAGGGAAATGTTAACCTCTGGCAGCTCCTCTCTCACCCACTGTTCAACCAATAGCTCTTGGTCACCGTTCACGGGAGAAAACACACCACAAATCGCTATAGAATCAACCTTGCCCTTCATCTTCTGACATAGCTGACGGATCTCTTGCTCATCCACGTCTGCGATTTTTTGACCGTCGTACTCATAGCCGCCGTGGGCTTGATAGAAATGCTCGCCAAGGAGCGTTTGCCAAGATGCGCTCCAACCACAAAGAGGTGGAACTGCGCTGCCGCTCGGCAGTGCTAGGCGAAGCATGCCTACCTTGTCGAGACCTCGCTTCTCAACAATGGCATTGGTACATTGAGTCGTGCCAAGCATGGCATGTTTGACACTCTCACCTGTCAGGTTTGCTTGGTGCAATAGTTCATCAATGGCATTGTCGATGCCTGTCGAAATATCGTGTGTTGTGGCTACTTTAACCTTAGAGATAACCTTGAGCGACTCATCCAATAGGACACCGTCTGTGTTGGTTCCACCGACATCGATACCGAGGCGATAAATAGCGGTTGTCATAGCTCTGCCTCCGTATTTGTACGTTTCGAAAGGTTTTCGATGGCGACATACTCAACGCCATAGCCAAAGTAATCGGGACCGGCGACTTCGATACCCTTGACAGTGCGCCATTTGGGATCGCAAGGGTAAGAGATAAGCTCAATTCGCTGTCCGTATCTAAGCTGCTCGGTCGTGATTGGCTGCCCAGTTTCATGGTCTAGGATGCTGATTAAATCGGGTGTACAAGCCAATAGCGATTCTTGGCTCATATCACTCGCCTTAGTTCCCTTGTGAGCGAGCAACAGTTCATTTTGGAAATGAACGTAGACGGGATCCGCATTGCTTTCAGAGTTTTTAAGCGGTTCAATGACGACACCTCCAGTCACGAAACCTCCGCCAGTATTTCGATCGATATCGACAATCTTACCGCTAATAATTCGGTGTCCTTCAACGATCTCCAACACGGCATCGACCGCACTGTCACCGCGAGCATTGGCTTCACGAATGGCTTTACCGATTTGCATGGCTTTGGTCAGGGTCGCACCAAGTGCGCTGCGTTTGAGCTCCTTGCCATACATAGGGTAATCACACATCGCAGCAGAGCCACCCATTTGCTCAGTGATTGGGCGAGCAAATCGCTCAGACCAAACACCGTCGATAGGGTGTAAAGTCACGACGTTACCCTTTTCATCGGCAAGTGTGTTGGGTGCGGACGGCAGACCGTCTAAATAAAAGGTCACCATTTGCGACTCTGGGAATGCGCGCCCCATAGCATCACAGTCGATCACTGGGATCCCTTTTTGTGCCGCAACCAAAATAGGGATCAATGAGTTGAAGCCGCCAACCTCAATAGGGAAGGTTGCTTCGATACGCTCACCAATCGCTTGTTCCATCGCTTCAAACGCCACCAACATTTGATCTTGAGAGTTGAGTTTCTCAATGGCGACGGTGGGTGCGCCGATCATAGACGAAGGCACTGTCATCCAGTCATCGTTCACCTCATCCAGCGAAATAAGCTCGACAGGCTTTTCCGCATTGGCGATGGCAACTTTTGCCATCAGCGCACCACTGTAGGGATCACCACCCCCTCCGGTGCCAAGTACAGTGGCACCTAGGGCAATGTCATCAATCATTTGATCATTGAAAATCACGAACCGTTTCCTTATTTGATACTGACAGCTTTACAAGCACAATGTAGGCAACGAAGGACGCAAGAATACCGTCAATCGCTGAAATACTGGTTAATGAGAATAGGTTGAAGAACTCGCCTGCGGTGCATGCACTCACCGCGCTACCAAATGCCCAAGCAACCAAGCCTTTTAGCATCCAGTTTGGCGCACTTTGAATACGTTCAAACTCAAGCGCAGACTTATCTAAGAAGTAGTATTGAGCTAGGTAAACACCTGCTGAAGGTGCAATCGTCACGCCTAGAAGTGTGAGAAATGCAGTAAACATATCGATCATGCCAAGCTGAGCGATAGCGAGGCCAAGAATGGTCATCATGATGACCAAAATAGGACGCGGTACATTCGGCAACACAACCGACATGCCCAGAGCACCTGAGACAAGGTTACTGCTGTTGGTCGTCCACTGAGCAAACACCAGCACGATGATCGCTGCCATACCTAAACCAATACCGAAGAACACATTGACGAGGTCGTCAGAGCCGGTCATTTGCGTGAGTAGCAAAGCAACCACAATCGTCGCGCTGTTACCAAATAGGAAGCCAAAACCGGCACCGAGAATCGCGTCTTTACGCGTTTTTGCGTAGCGGGCAATATCAGGAGCCGCGACAGCAGCGAGGATCCAAATCGACATGACATAGGAAATAGCTTCACCCATAGATAATGGTGACTCAATAACCTTGTCACCCGCGCTCTGCGCACCTGCCGCCATAAATAGGCCAACGGTAATCAGTGTCACCATGAGTGGTACTGAATAGGCGCTAAGCTTACCGAGCGCTCGGACACCATAGATAGCGGTGATCATCATGAGTACGCCACCACCAACCAGCGCAGCAAAGTGGGAAACGACGATGTCATACTGCGCTAGCGCATCGACAAGTATGTAGGCGAAAAAGTCCGCCTGAAACGCGAACCAGCCAACAAGAGAAATACCGTTGATGGCGCCTAGGACCTTACCACCGTGGCGACCAAATACAGAGCTACTCATTAACGGTGTTGAGACGCCAGATTGGAAACCAATATTAGCGCAAAGCATGGCTAGTACGGCGAGAATGGCAGAGCCTGCGAACGTCGCAAATAGGGCGTCGTGAATGGTGAGGCCGGTACTCAGAAACGCACCCAAGAACAGACCAGAGATATCAATACCAATTGCAAGCCAGATCAGACTGATGACGTACCACGAGCGTTTTGCCTTCTCGGGTACGGGCTCTAACTCAAAGTCATCAATCTTCCGTGTTGTTTGTGTGTTCGCCATCCTAAGCTCCTAAATAATTATCCATAAAGTTCACATAAAAAAAGTTAGCAGCTTGTTACATACAAATAAATACATATTATTAGATACAAACATTCGTTTTTGGTTATGTATTAAATTATGGCTATTCATATTGAGAAACTGGACAAGCGCGACCTGAGACGATTAGAGATTTTCTGCGAGATCGTTGAGCAGGGCGGCATCAGCAATGCTACCGTAAGTACTGGGCTGAGTCAGCCAGTGCTAAGTAATCAGTTAATAGAGCTCGAAAAGAGCTTGGGCGTGACGCTTTGTAAGCGCGGCCGAAGTGGGTTTGATTTAACAAGTGAAGGGCACACTGTGTATGGTTATGCAAATGAGCTAAGTAATGTTCTTAGTGATTTTGCCTTTAAATTGAAGGGAGTACAGTCAAAACTGACAGGGCAAGTGCGTGTCGGTATTCTCGATAATACGATTACGCTTCCTAGTAATCCGGTTCCGGCCGCTATCGAAAATTTTTATAAGCTGAGCGACAGCGTGGAGCTCACGCTCGAAGTCGGCGATTACACCTTACTTAATGAAAAGCTGGCAAAGGGGCAGTTGGACATGATGATCGTCGTTCTCGCCGAACATCAACTTGATGCCTTCAGTCATGCTGAGTTTCTGTTCACTGAAAAGAGTTATCTTTTTGCCCGCGAAGACGTTGCAAAGGAAATTGAAACTAACAATCACTCGCTTGAGGGGCGACGCATTAACATTGGTGGCTACGCTTCTGAGGTAATGCGTAAGCTTTTGAATGTTGAGCAGTACCAACAACTAAAACTTATCGATGGTTGGAATGTTGAATCTGGCGCTTTGCTCGCGATGGCGGGTACGCATTTGAGCTTTCTCCCTAGTCATCTTATTGAAAGCAACCGATCTCAACAGGCGCTGGTGGCAGTGAACCCGAAGCATTGGTGGTTTACGAGTGACTTTTCGGTTGTATTAAAGGGAGCAAAGACCGCGTTATCGCCTGCTGCGTTGGCGTTTTATGATTGCTTAGTGGCCAGTAATAACAGTCAAAGGCTCTGACTGCTACTACTGGACTTTATCACCACTCTTCACGACGCGATGACTTTAACCATAAGGCACAATACTTATGAGGCTTTGAGTAGCGCTTCTCTTCTTGCCTGACGAGCTTTCTCCACAACATAAGTCACCATGTCATCTTCATTGACGATATCCGCAATGTTGATTGGTGTGGTGTCTGTGATAGGTGTGCTGTTCAGGATTTTATCTGCGCGTCGATAGATGTGAACAACACGCTCTGCAACGGCTTCCATTGGATCGATGAAGTAGATCTCTGGGAAGTTTTTCTCAAGCGCAGGGCGTACTAATGGCAGTTCAGTGCAGCCAAGGATCACGGTATTCACACCTTGAGTTTTTAGAGACTCAATGGCTTTGCTGAGTAGCTCTGCGTTTTTGTCCAATTCGCCCGCTTTGATGCCGCATTTTTCGCGAATGTCTTGGCCACTTGGGGTTTTCTCCCCAGTTTTGTGTCCGTAGATTGCGCTATGAACGTAGTTCTCTTGCTCTTCAGTGTTGGGCTTGAAGTAGGTGATCTCATCTTCAGTCAAATAGCGATCGTAGATCCCAGAGTTGTAGGTGCCGGTAGTGCAAAGCACACCAACCACGGCTTGCGGGTTTTGCGCTTGGATCTTTTCAGTAGTTGCTTTAAGCATGTCCACTAAATAGACGCTGGTCTGTTTTTGAACTTCAGGACGGAAGTGGTGCGCAGTGTTGCAAGGCATTACTGCAAACTCAACGTGGTTCAACTCCATGATCTGTGCTGAGCGAACCATCTCAGGGACAGGATCTGGCCCACCTTCGTTGATGGCTTCAGAGCGATCTGGAATATCAGAGTTGTTGATCACAACCAAGCTCATGTGCTCTTGGTCACTTTGCGCACCTTGTTTGTTTTCTTCACGTGCGATGATGTCTTGAAATAGCGCATCGGCTTGCGGTCCCATGTTTCCCATGATGCCAAAAATTACGTCTTTCATAGTTAGTCCTCGAAAGTAGATTCAATAAGTGGTGAGGAAAAACTACGGGAGAATGGTTTCGGAGACGAATCGCTTTTGATGGGTGGAATCCTCCTCTGTAGATTAGCTTATTCAATGGTGTGTATATTTTTTGTTCGACTTGAAGAGGCGACAGCGGTAAGGTTGGGGGATAGGTGTGCGTCAGAGCATACGGGTGAACAATAGGTTATACGCAAGGAGGACAAAAATGGAATGGAGCTTATGGTTGGCGTATGTGGGTGTGATTACGGTGTTAATCTCATCACCCGGTCCTTCGGCGATGCTGTGCATTGCACACGGTGTCAAATATGGTAAATCCAGTGCCCTTGCGACTGTGTTTGGCGGGACGTTTGCGTCGCTAACCTTGATGTTCCTCTCTGCTGTCGGTTTGGGCACGATTTTGGCGGCATCGTCAGAAGTCTTCTTGCTATTGAAAATCTTTGGCGCGCTCTATCTCGTTTATCTTGGATACCAGACTTGGAGAGACACAGGAACTGAGTCGGTGTTGAGTGCAGATACCGGACAAGAGAAAGTCGCATTTACCCAACGTGGGATTCTCAAAAAAGCCTATATGGTCGGTATCAGCAATCCTAAAGACCTGCTGTTTTTTACCGCGCTGTTTCCCAACTTTATTAACGTGAATGCGCCTCAGCTTAGCCAGTTTGTTGTGCTCGCTCTGACATGGGTTGTGATCGATACCTTGATCATGTTGGTGTATGCAAGGCTTGGCGCTAAGGTCAACCCTTGGCTATCGAGTAAGAAAAACATCAAGCGCTTTAACAAGGTAATGGGGGGCTTCTTTATGTCGGCTGGTGGTGCGCTGTTTGCTTCGAGCACTAAATAACCTACTCAATCCCAAAACACGGAGTAAGCCTCTGCTGCTTGCTCCGCACTGTCAATGTTCCCCTTACCTTTTCTTACTTATCACACCAAGTGATCCTACTTTCGAGTTACCACCTATACTGTTCAGAGCTTTACCAAACCCAACAGGAAGGAAGGTCACAATGAAAGCGATGGTAGTTAATAGTTATGGTGGTCCCGATGCGTTTGAAGTGGCGGATGTCGCCAAGCCTGACATTCAATCAGGACAAGTCCTCGTCAAGGTTGCTGCCTCTAGCGTCAACACGGTCGATACAATGATACGCGAACTCGGTGAGGCGCTCCCATTCTCTCCAGCTACCCCTGCGATCTTGGGTATGGACTTTGCCGGAACGGTAGAAGCTGTTGCTGATGATGTGACTGACTTTCAGGTTGGTGATGAAGTGTATGGCTGCGCGGGTGGCTTAGGCGCTCTTCAAGGTTCATTAGCGGAGTACATGCCTGCTGACCAGAGGCTGATCGCTCACAAGCCGAGTAACTTATCGATGAAAGAGGCCGCCGCACTGCCTCTGGTTGCCATCACTGCTTATGAGGGCTTAACGCGTGCCAATACCAAAGCTGGGGATAAGGTGCTGGTGCATGGTGGCGCTGGTGGGGTAGGACATATCGCGATTCAAATTGCTAAAGCGATGGGCGCAGACGTCAGTGCCACGATTGGGCGTGATGAACATGTCCCACTGATGAACTTGCTCGGCGCATCAGTAATCAACTATAAGACTGATAAAGTTGAAGACTATGTCGCCAAATATACGGGTGGCGCTGGGTTTGATGTGGTCTTTGATTCTGTCGGTGGTGAGAACATGCTGAAGTCATTTGAAGCGGCGAAGTTGAACGGTCATGTAGCCTCTACCGTATCCTTGCTGTCGCTCGATCTTTCTTTGGTACATATGAAGGGATTATCGCTGCATGTGGTGTTTATGCTGATTCAAATGATTCACGGCGTACGCCAACAGGAGCATCAAGATATTCTTAAAGAAGTCGCTAAGTTAGCAGAATCTGGACAGTTATCTCCGGTGTTGGATGATGTTGAGTTTACACTGGAAGATATCGGCAAGGCACACGAGAGATTGTCTGCAGGCAAGGCTACTGGCAAGGTAGTTGTAGAAATTTAGCTCAGTATCCGCTCCGCTATGTCTGTGCATACCGGAGCGGACTTTTATCTATTAGTCCAAAATTGAACGAATATAAGCTTCGATCTCTGGAGACTGATTGTTCTCGAAGAAACACTGCTGGAAGCGCTCGCCGCTGACTGCTGTCTTAACCAGTTCTGGCTCGATAGCTTTTAGTGTATCAAGGTAGTTTTCTTTCACTACTGCTGCTTTAACATCGTTAAGCAATCCCGCATTGCGCTGCTGTGGCTCAGCACGCTCTAGTGGGTAGCCTTGACCGCGTTCACCAGTCGTAAATGCTTTTTCAAAAATATAGCGAACATTGAGCTCAGCACCCCAACCATAGCCTTTTGCGAAAGCAAGAGACAGGGCGTTACCGTTGTTTATTTGGTTAAACAGAAATGCATCAGACGGCTCTAGACAGTATCCGCAAACAACACCAGGGTGGATGTTCAGAGACATCATTGCACCTTGTCCGGTGCCACAACCCGTCACAACAAAATCGACCGACTTAGAGTTGATAAGAACGCTGGCCATGATACCTAGGTGAATATAAGTAAGGTGGTGGTCATTCTCATCGCTCATGCCCACATTGAATACAGTATCGTCTTGCGTGCGCGCAACTTGCTCAAGTTCGTTAAGTACAACCGCGTTTTTCCCCGCTTGGCTGTTCTCCATCATTAGTGCAATTTTCATTTGGATCTCCAGGTTAAATTTGTTGTCGGTGCTATTAGCGAGCGAGCCAGCCGCCATCCACAGCGAGGGTGTAGCCGTTCACATAATCAGAAGCGGGTGAGGCTAAGAATACGCATGGCGCAGCTAGGTCTTCTGGTGTTCCCCAACGCCCAGCTGGAATGCGCGCTAGGATCTCTTGATTACGAGTTTCGTCGGCACGCAGAGCCTCGGTGTTGTTGGTTTCCATGTAGCCAGGCGCAATCGCATTAACGTTAATACCGTGCTTAGCCCACTCGTTTGCCATTAGGCGTGTTACACCCATGATGCCGCTTTTTGAAGCGGTATAAGAAGGCACGCGGATCCCGCCTTGGAATGACAGCATGGACGCGATGTTGATGATCTTGCCGCCTTCGCCTTGTGCGATAAATTGTTTAGCAACGGCTTGAGATAAAAAGAAGACGGTTTTGGCGTTCACATCCATCACGTCGTCCCAATCTTTTTCAGTAAATTCAATGGCATCGGCGCGGCGAATAATGCCGGCGTTGTTGACAAGAATGTCGATGCGACCGAAAGTTTCGATCGATTTCTCAACTATCGATGGAATATCCTGAGTGGACGTAAGGTCTGCTCGAATATCGAGAAACTGGCGACCTAACGCTGTGACCTTCGATTCTGTCTCGGTTGGCGCAGAGCGGTTTACTGCCACAATATTACAGCCAGCTTCTGCTAGACCGACCGCAATCCCTTGACCGAGCCCCGTGTTGCAGCCAGTGACGATGGCCACTTTCCCTTCTAGATTGAATGCATTGAGAATCATAGTCTGTGTCCCGTTACGCGAATCGATGAATGACTTTATCTAGTCATAATGTATGACATATAGTGCTCACTCTATATGACAAATACGTCCTAATCAACAAATTTGAAATGCAGTTTTAAATTTGTTTGATCTCATTCACGTAATCCCCTAACGCGCTCACGATAACGAATCTTTGCATAACAACGATAGGTGCTGTGCCGTACCATTCGATAATTGTGGGTATGGATGCCGGTGAATTTTTCTCCATCGAAAAGAAGCATTTATACTGGCGCTTTGATTAAGTGTATCCATTGCAAGCGATGAAAAGTGATGTGGTGGAAATCGTTTAGTGGAAGGTGGAAATATGGATCACGCGACAATACAGGCACTCACACTACCGTGTCCGACCTGTCATATTGATGTGCAAAATGAGGGCGGTCGAACCTGCAGTCAGTGCAAAGTTAGCTATGACAAAACGCCATTTTGCCCAGATTGTAGCCATAAACTAGACGCAATGAAGGCATGCGGTAACGTAGGTTACTACTGTAATCAGTGTCGAATGCCAAAATCTAGAGTGGCAATCGTTTGGAAGCTGACTCCCGTTAACTAAAAAAGGGAAAGCGGCCGCTTTCCCTTAAACTTCTCTCTTCCCAGAAACAACTAGTTGGTTTTATACGCTCGGTCGTATGCGGCTTGCATTGCGCTAACCACTTTGCTGTAACCCATGCGCTCAATGCTTTCTTGATACTTAGGCCAATCCTTCTCGATATCTCGCGAGCCCAGAATCCAAGCTTGCTGCATCTCCACCATATAGTCGCGGATCGTCACCCAATGCTTGTCATAGATGTCTTTCTCTTTTGTATTCAGCGATACGCCCATAAATGGTTCTAGTAAGTAGTCACCTTGGTCGTATAGCTCAATGCCTTCAAGCGCGTATTTGTTGGACCATTGCACTTCGTTTTGGTAATCCATCGGGAATCCACGTTGAACCTGAGCACCAATCGCCCACATCTGCGCATTCACTGGGGTATCAGCCTCGAGAACTTCCTTCTTGAACATAGGCTTGCCATCAACTAAATCATAGTGCTCGCCCTCGATACCAAAGTTAGCTAGACGCTTACCTTCTTGAGTGAACCAGAAATCGAAGTATTTAATGGTTTCGATTGGATGCTCATTGGTATAGGAGATAGCCCAGCCGTCAGGTTTCACTTTTGCGCGGCGGTGTTCTTCAACACGCTGGCCACTAATAGAGGCTGGTGGCGCGAACGCCTTAAACTGGAAGCCTTCAACTTTATCTGCCAACGAGTCGTTATAGCCAGAGGTCGATGCGAACCAGTCGTGTGTCATACCGCCAAGGTCAGCAGATAGTAAGTATTCACGTGAACGGCTACCGCGTGTGAATACTTCGGCGTCAATCAGTCCTTCTTTGTACCATTTTGCTAAGTTTTGGATACCCACTTTGTAGTTTTCACCGGCGTAACCATGCTTGATTTGACCGTCGACCACATGGAAGTCGTGGAAGACATCAGAGCCAGATGTGCGGCCATCCCATAGTGTGACGAGACGAACCATCTCTTGCCAGTGACGAGCAAAGAAAGGTACTTCATCTTTTTTGCCGTTGCCGTTTGGATCTTTATCGCGGAAGGCTTTAAGCACTTCATACATCTCATCGACGTTCTTAGGTGGCTCTAGACCAAGTTTTTCTAACCAGTCATAACGAACAAAGTAGCCACGACCGTACTTACCGTCTGGAAGGTAAGGGATGTAATACACGTTGCCGTCGGACGCTTTGATTGATGCCCAGATATCTGGATTGGCGTCAAAGAAAGCTTTAATGTTTGGCGCGTGCTCTTCAATCAGCTTGTTTAGGGGAACAAACGCGCCTTCTGGACCATAGGTGTTTACGTTGTTTTTCATGCTTGAACCACCAACGATATCAGGCAAATCACCCGATGCGATCAGTAGGTTAAAAGCTTCCTCACTCTTGGTTGTCGCCATGGATGCAACGTTGTTTAGGTGAACGTTAGTTAGACGCGCCGCTTCTTTCTCTACCGGCCAGTCGTTGCTGTAGACAAATTTCTTCTGATGCAGGTGGATGTCGAGTTTGATTGGCTTATCTGCCACTTTGTATGCACCATCTTCCGCTGCCAATGCTGGGGTAGCAAGCGTGGCAGCGATCAGGGTAGACAACGCAGTGATTTTTACATTCATCTTTTGTTTCCTTTCTCGTTATATTGTTTTTGTATTAGGAAGAGGGGGTTACTCTTTAACCCCACCCAACATAATTCCCTTGTTGAAGTACTTTTGAATAAATGGATAAATCAGAAGTACTGGAATGATTGAGCAGATCATGATTGCTGCACTTACCGTTTCAAATGAGTAGGCTGAGCTAATCAAAGTACTGGCGAACGTATCGTCGTCGGTAAGTTGAGTGATGATCTGACGCAGATAAACCTGAAGTGGAACCTTGCTCTCGTCGCGAAGTAGCACCATGGCCCAGAAGAAGCCGTTCCAGCGTGCGACGATACAGAACAAAGTAACCGTTGCGAGGGCTGGTTTTGCGAGTGGGATGAATACCTTCCAGAGCACTTGGAAGTCATTCGCGCCATCCATTCGCGCCGCTTCTTCAAACGATTTTGGAATCGCTTCGAAAAAGTTACGCAATAGGATGATGTTGAATGCGTTACAGGCGAAACCAATGATGATACCGAAGTAGCTATCAAGTAGTCCCAAGTCACGCATGTTCAAGAAGAACGGAATCATTCCAGCGTTAAACCACATGGTAAACGCCACTAAGATGTTCCAGTACTTACGGCCTAGTAGTTGTGGTCTAGAAAGCGCATAAGCGCCCGGAACAATAATCAATAGGCTGACCAAGGTTCCGCCGAAGGTGTAGATAAAGGTGTTTTTATAAGAGATCCAAAAAGCAGGATCGGTAACGACCTTTTCGTATGCCGCGAAGGTGATGTCGACGGGCGTTAGCACAACCTGACCTGCCGTCACCGCATCACCGGCACTTATCGACATAGAAGCGACATAGATGAACGGGTAAAGCGTACTAATCGTAAAGATACCCACGAGGAACATATTCAGATAGACGAACGCCTTATCTCCGCGGGAGTAGAGGTTCATATTCATTGCTTGGCTCATAACTTACTCCATTACCACAGCGATGTTGAAGAGACGCGACGGCTGATCTTGTTGGCGGTCATAACCAAAATAAAGGCGATGACGGCGTTGAATAGACCGGCGGCAGCGGCGAGATCGTACTGAGCAGCTTGAATACCTTGACGGTAAATAAAGGTGCTGATGACGTCTGCGGTTTCGTAAGTCGCTGGCTGATAGAGCATGATGATCATCTCAAAACCAACCTCTAGGATGTTACCGATACGGATGATCAACATGATGATGATCGTCGGTAAGATGCAAGGTAGCGTGATCTTCCACATCATTTGCCAGCGCGAAGCGCCGTCTACGACTGCTGATTCATAAAGCGATGGGTTAACGCCAGCAATGGCAGCGAGGAACACGATGGAGCTAAAGCCCGCTTCTTGCCAAATACCTGTGCCGACAAAGATTGAACGGAACCATTCTGGTTTGGTAAGGAAGTAAACCGAGTCGTAACCAAGCGCATTGAGAAACAAGTTCACTACACCAGTAGAGGGTGAAAATGCGGTGATCACGATACCGGCGATGATAACCGCCGAGATAAAGTGCGGCAGATACACAATCGTTTGTGCCGTGCGCTTAAACTTGGCATTGAGAATTTCGTTGAACATTAACGCAAGAATAATCGGCACGGGGAAGCCAAAGATAAGGCTAGCACCACTGATCATGACGGTGTTGCGAATGGCTCGAAGGAACTGATCGTTTTCGAACAGGGTTACGAAGTGCTCAAATCCAACCCAAGGACTTTCAGTGATACCACGGAACACACTGTAGTCTTTAAAGGCGATTTGCAGGCCGTACATAGGTTTATAGAGGAAGACTAAAAACCAAATTACGGTCGGAGCAAGCAACACATAAAGCTGCCATTCATTTTTGAAGTGATTGATGAGCCACTTTGTTTTCTTCTGCAGTTTGCTCTGCGAAGCGGACGATTTAAGTGTCTCACCAGAGTTCTGATGAAGGTTTTCCATAACACACGCTCCGTTTAGTTCACTGCAATACGCTCAAGGGCGTTGCCCGTTGATTGGTCAAATACAGTGATGGCATCTTCACGGAAATAGAGTGTGTTCACGTGATCGAGATGATCGATTCGACCATGGGTTTCTGCCTTAACCACAAATGGCTTACCGACAAACTTGGTGTGCAGGAGTGCCTCTGAGCCCAACGTCTCCACAAGGTCAATGTGAACTGGAATAGCACTCGCATGATCGATAGGTTCGATATCAATGTATTCAGGTCGGATGCCAAGAAGAATGCTCTTGTTGTGCTCAAGACCTGCGACATTTGGCAGCTTGCATTCGATCTCTTCAAACTCAGCGTACCAACCATCTTCATGTAAAGAGGCGCGTGCCTCGATAAGGTTCATCGGTGGTGAGCCAATAAACGTTGCAACGAAGGTGTTTACCGGACTATTAAACAGCTCCATCGGGGTACCGATTTGCTCAATCTTGCCGTTACTCATTACCACGATACGGTCTGCGAGCGTCATCGCTTCGACCTGGTCGTGGGTAACATAGACGCTGGTAACACCTAAGCGATGGTGTAGGCGTTTGATCTCAGCGCGCATCTGAGTACGAAGTTTGGCATCCAAGTTCGAAAGGGGTTCATCAAATAGGAACACTTTAGGATGGCGAACAATCGCTCGACCCATGGCAACGCGTTGGCGCTGACCACCAGACAGGTCGGCAGGGCGGCGCTCTAGGAGCTCGGTAAGACCTAAGATTTCCGCAACATCATTAACCGATTTAGTGACTTCATCTTTTGGTACTTTGCGTATTCTCAGGCCAAACGCGATATTTTCGAAAACACTGAGGTGGGGGTAAAGTGCGTAGTTTTGAAACACCATGGCGACGTCACGGTCTTTTGGTGCGACTTCGTTAACTCGGCGGTCTTCAATATGAATATCACCATCGGTGATCTCTTCTAGGCCAGCTAACATTCTTAGTGTCGTTGACTTCCCGCAGCCGGAAGGACCCACTAAAACAATAAACTCCTTCGACTTTACTTCTAAATTAATTCCATGCACGACACTGGTATCGCCATACGCTTTCACGATGTTATTTAACTGAACACCAGACATAACTACTCCTTGTTGCCGACAGGGCAACCAAATAAACGTGGTTCTTTTGTGACTTTCTAAGAAAAAGAAATTATTGCGTGTAGTACTTGAGGCTCTTGAATTGAACCGTTCCAGTACCATCATCCTGATTGTAAACGCCCGCTTTAAAGTAACTTTCTAGATTGCTCCAGTAGGAGATGTCGTATTTAGAAAGGCCATTTATTGCGGCACCATCTTTTTTGATGGTCATTTCATTATTTTGAATTCTTACTTCGAATTTAATCGGTTGCGATTCGAGATGTTGGGTAATATAGATTTTGTCGTAGCTACTACTCGATGCATCGGCATCTTTTTTAATAACAGCCCAAATGCCATTCTCTATATTGTTTCTCTCTCGCAGCCAAACGAGTCTAAGGAGGGGTTTGTTAATGGCATTGCCATTGTTCGTTACGTCGTGGACTTGCATGAAGGTGATTTCGTCCACTGAGCCAGATAGCGGGGAGTCAATAAAGACTTCGCCAATCATTTTGTTAAGGTCGCCATCGTCACTGTACCATTCATAGACTTGGCGTAGCTCAGAGCGTTTGTGGTCGCCAGTAACGGTGAACGTCATCCACTGATTACCAAAATCAGGGACATGGAAATATTGATTGTATTGACCTGCAAAGTCCCCTTGTTTGATCAGCTTAGTGCTGGTTGGGGCTTGAAGGTAAGAGTCGTCAAGAACTGACTGGTATTGGGTATAAGAGTATGGAGCAGTATCCGCAAAACTAACAAAAGAGACAACAAGTGCTGCAGAGCCTAGGTACTTCGCTAAAGTATTCGGGTTCATAGTTTTCTTCTCTATTAAATAGATGAAGGAAAATGCCCAGAGAACTGGGCATTACTTGTTTTGTTACTGCGATAATTAGAAGCTGTATTTAAGACCTAAACGAGTACGTAGCTGGCGCTCGTCTGTTGCTGAAGAAAGGCCATCGATAGTCCAAAGTTCTAGGTATGGTTGGAAGTCACCGATTTGGTAGCCCGCTTTAATACCAAGATCCCATTCCCAGTTTTTGTCATTTGCTAGACGAACGTTGTCGTAGTTGTGGTTATAGTTTGCTTCATAGCTCAGTTTTAAATCTTTAAATGCTGAGTCTTTAGCAAATTTGTATGAACCAGTAAGCGTCAACTTACCTTGTTGAATTGTTGCATCAGTGCGGTCTAGTTTACCGCCACCCGCTAGGTTAGTCGTACCGCCGTTCGCGTTGAATACTTGGAACTCATGACGGTAACGTAGTGCTGTAGTCAAACCGAAGTCTGCTTTATAACCAACACGGAATTGTGGTTTCCAAGTTGTTTTGTTGCTGCCGAATGTCACTGGCATACCTGGCTGGATGTACCACTTGCCGCTTTCACCTACTGCTTTAGTCCAATCTACACTAAACTCAGAGTCTCCACGTGATACGCCTTTCCAAAAATCTTGGCTACCTACTTCATCATCATTAGTTTCACTTTGGAACTTCTGCTCTACGCCAAATGCTAATTTACCGCCGAATGCTTTTGTTGAGTCACTAATTTTAATACGGTGAGCCCAATCTTCGGACTTGTGCTTATATTCCGTACGATAATCCAAACTTGTCGCAGCTGCTGAACCAGCCAGTAATACAAGCGCAACACCAAGAGCAGATTGCTTAAGTTTCATACTGATATTTCCCTTATTTGTGTATTTATATTTTCATTTCTTTGTGGAGACAAACGGATACTGTGCCGGCTAGATGTCAGCGCAATAATCGTTTATCACCGTAAATAGAGAGGGACTGTGTTTCTTGTTCACTTAATAGCCAATGCTGGGTGTTTTCCCTTTGATTCTCGAAACATCCGACAAAAGCCTATCTCGTGGTAGTCCATTTCATTAATTATTTTGTTATTGAATTAATGTATGACAAATATTAATAGGGTCATTGGGAACTTTCTGTGAAATGGCTCAATATTTCATTTTAGTTCCCTTGGTTTTTGTTGATATACAGATTTGGCTCACACTTTTTTACATCTGTTCACACTTGGTGCCCCATTTTAGTGTGACCTCGTGGGGGAGTGTAATGAGCGAATTCTCTTTATAATGCTATGAATTGCATGGGTTTTATTATGATTGACTGTAAAAATTACTAAAAGATAGCTGAAACGTCGTTTTGAAAAAAGATTCAAACAGCGTCATTTGCTTACTGTTGGTGCAGAGAAAGTGTAAGGCTTGGATGACAAGCGTAACAAAGTTTGATCGGGGTAACTAAGTTGGACTTTTTCTTGGCGAAAAACGATAACCATGTCACGTATGGGTATATTGTATTACAATTATTCCTCGTAACTGAGTATATTGAATTGTAACAACAAGTAAGACAACAAGGATTCACAGATCATGGATTTAAACACAGTTATTGTGGGCGTCTATTTCCTCTTCCTAATGGCAATAGGTTGGATGTTCCGTACATTTACTAATACCACCAGTGACTACTTCCGCGGGGGCGGTAACATGCTTTGGTGGATGGTGGGTGCTACCGCCTTTATGACTCAGTTCAGTGCTTGGACATTTACCGGTGCAGCCGGTAAAGCTTACAACGATGGTTTTGCAGTCGCCTTTATCTTCCTAGCAAACGCATTTGGCTACTTTATGAACTACGCGTATTTTGCGCCGAAGTTCCGTCAGCTACGTGTAGTCACTGTTATTGAAGCGATTCGCATGCGTTTTGGTGCAACGAACGAGCAAGTATTTACTTGGTCTTCAATGCCTAACAGTGTCGTATCTGCAGGTGTGTGGCTAAACGCACTAGCAATTATTGCATCAGGCATCTTCGGTTTCGACATGAACCTTACCATTTGGGTGACAGGTCTTGTTGTATTGGCGATGTCAGTAACAGGTGGCTCTTGGGCGGTTATCGCATCTGACTTCATGCAGATGGTTATCATCATGGCGGTAACCGTGACGTGTGCTGTCGTTGCTGTCGTTCAAGGCGGCGGTGTTGGCGAAATCGTTAACAACTTCCCAGTACAAGAAGGTGGTTCATTCCTAGCGGGTAACAACCTAAACTACCTAAGCATCTTCAGCCTGTGGGCATTCTTCATCTTTGTTAAGCAGTTCTCTATCACAAACAACATGCTTAACTCATACCGTTACCTAGCGGCGAAAGACTCAAAGAACGCGAAGAAAGCTGCACTACTGGCGTGTGTACTAATGCTTTGTGGTGTATTCATCTGGTTCATGCCGTCTTGGTACATTGCAGGTCAAGGTGTTGACCTAGCAGCTGCTTACCCAGAACAAGGCAAAAAAGCGGGTGACTTTGCTTACCTATACTTTGTTCAAGAGTACATGCCAGCAGGTATGGTGGGTCTACTAGTAGCAGCAATGTTTGCAGCAACCATGTCTTCAATGGACTCTGGTCTTAACCGTAACTCAGGTATCTTTGTTAAGAACTTCTATGAGCCGATCGTTCGTAAGGGTCAAGCGTCTGAGAAGGAACTGGTAACGGTTTCTAAGATCACTTCAACAGTATTTGGTTTCGCTATCATCCTAATCGCACAGTTCATCAACTCACTGAAGGGGCTGAGCTTGTTCGATACCATGATGTATGTGGGTGCTTTGATCGGCTTCCCAATGACGATTCCAGCATTCCTTGGCTTCTTTATCAAGAAAACGCCTGACTGGGCTGGCTGGGGTACACTAATTGTTGGTGGTATCGTTTCTTATGTCGTAGGTTTTGTTATCAACGCAGAGATGGTTTCAGCGGTATTCGGCCTAGAAGAGCTAACGAAGCGTGAATGGTCTGATGTGAAAGTAGCGATTGGTCTAATGGCTCACATCTCACTAACAGGTGGCTTCTTCGTACTATCAACGCTGTTCTACAAGCCACTAACTGAGAAGCGTCAAGCTGACGTAGACAAGTTCTTCGGTAACCTAGCAACGCCACTTGTCTCTGAGTCAGCGGCTCAGAAGAAACTGGACAACAAGCAGCGTCAAATGCTTGGTAAGCTAATCGCAGTAGCAGGTGTTGGTGTGTGTCTAATGGCGCTACTACCTAACCCACTGTGGGGACGCGGAGTGTTCATCTTGTGTGGTGCTATCGTATTCGCAGTCGGTATGCTCTTGGTGAAAGCCGTCGACGAAAACGTTGAATCGAACTTACAAGAAGCAGAAGCGAAATAACGCAATCTAATAAGAAATAGGAAGGGATCGGGCCTTCCTATTTTTTTATCCAAAATTCAGACAATAAGAAAGACAACAACTTTTCTACCCTCAGTAAGTTGTCGAGGGCTCCCTCAATCCAATACAAGGAAATAACATGCAACGCAAGTTAATGTATAAGGTTTTGTTGTGTAGTGCCATGACTGCTGCTCCCGGTACCCTATGGGCAGAGTCAATTAATATAACTAACCATGGTTTTGAAAATGGTAATTGGGATGGATGGCAAGATGCCGATCCCTCATCAATCTCTGGTGATGCTAATACAGGGCTTCACTCTGCAAAAATTTCTGGCTCGGGCGGCAGTTTTAGCCAGTCCGTCTCGGTCAACTCTAATACTGATTACACCTTATCTGCTTATGTAAAAGGTGGCGGTGAGATCAGTGCCAATGTCGCAGGTTCTGTTTACAGCAAAACGTCTAATTCGAGTAGTTGGTTGAAAGTAGAACTGACATTTAATTCTGGCAGTGCAACATCCATTGAAATTGGTGGTGCTTATTATCAATCTGAAGGAAGGTTTGACGACTTTGTTCTGACAGGTAGCTCATCGTCTGGTGGTAGCTGTGAAAGTGGTCATATTACTGTCGTTTCAGCAACGGATGATGGAACCAACGATGGCCATTTACCTGGTTGGACGATTGATGGAAGTTTAGCCGATGAATCTCGATGGTCATCAGAAGGTATCGGCAAAACCATTACTTATGATCTCGGGTCATCGACAACAATAGGACAAGTTAATATCGCCTGGTTTAAAGGCAATAGCCGCAGCTCTTACTTTAGTGTTGATGTGTCAGGTGACAACAGCAGTTGGACCAGAGTACTATCAAACCAGACGTCAAGTGGCAACACGGCTGGCTTTGAAAATTACCCTGTTACAGAAACAAGTGCTCGTTACGTTCGAATCACTGGGGAAGGCAATTCCGCAAATAACTGGAACAGTATCCTTGAAACAGAAATCCTTGGCTGCTCAGATGGTACGCCTCCTCCAGTAACGCCTCCACCAAGTGGTGATTTGGATCCGAATGTCGCACCATCAGGCAATTTTGATTTGTTGGACTGGACGCTCAGCATCCCAGTAGACACCGACGGTGATGGTAAAGCAGATACTATTAAAGAGAACGAGTTGTCGGCAAGCTACGAGAACAATGAGTTTTTCTTTACTGCAGCCGATGGTGGCATGACCTTTAAAGCACCCGTCGATGGAGCGAAAACGTCGACCAATACGAGTTACACTCGTTCGGAGCTGCGCGAGATGCTGCGTCGCGGCGATACCTCACATAGTACCAAGGGTGTCGGTAAAAATAACTGGGTATTCTCAAGTGCGCCATCGAGTGACCAAACTGCAGCTGGTGGTGTTGATGGTACTTTAGATGCAACGCTTAAAGTAGATCATGTTACGACAACGGGTAGCAGTAGCCAGATTGGACGTGTCATTGTTGGGCAAATACATGCTAATGACGATGAGCCTGTTCGAATCTACTATCGTAAACTTCCTGGTAACAGCAAAGGCGCGATATATATTGCACATGAACCAAATGGCGGTTCAGACAGTTGGTATGACATGATTGGTAGTCGCTCGAGTAGTGCGAGCAACCCATCAGACGGTATTGAACTCGGTGAGGTCTTTAGCTATCAAATCAAAGTGGTAGGTAATACCTTAACCGTGACGATTATGCGTGAAGGTAAAGCTGATGTTGTTCAAGAAGTCGATATGTCGAGCAGTGGTTATGATGCTGGTGGGCAGTATATGTATTTCAAAGCTGGTGTATATAATCAGAATAACACCGGTGATGCGAATGACTATGTTCAGGCTACGTTCTATAAAGTCGAAAATAAACACCAAGGCTATGCTTATTAACGTTATGAATAAATGATGTAAAACAAAAGCCCGCTTGAAGCGGGCTTATTAATTTTTGAGATTTAGTACTTAGTTGAATAATTTTCGCGCAGCTTTTCGCGCTGACATTTCGTCAGCAATCATAATGGAATCGTAAATTTTTTGATATATTTCTAATGTGTTTATCGTCGGTTGAGAAAGTTGATAGTCTTTCGAGTGGAATAAAATATCTAGTATTTTTGCGTATGGAGAAAAAAGCTCGTTATTAGACGCGATGAAGAGAGTTCTGTAGAAGCTACTGAGTAACGGTTTTGAACTGAGCAAGTCGTTTTCTGATTCTCGAATATGGGTTGAAAAGGCTTGGAAAACTCGTGATAGTTGTACACGTTGTTCACCGGTCGCATTCAGTGCCGCATCTGCGCAAGCCTCTGGTATCAATAGCTTTTGCATGCGAATGAACTTTGCGATCACACCTTCCATCTCTGGTAGTTCAGAAAACCATTCATACAACTGTGGGTCTAAGAAATTCCACTCACTCCGCGGGGTAACTTTTGTCCCTGCTTTCTGCTTGGAACACAATAATCCCTTTGATGCGAGAATTTTGAGTGCTTCGCGAACACTATTTCGACTCACAGAGTAATGGCTAGAAAGCTCCATTTCGGTAGGTAGTGAACAATTACTATACTGACCTGTAATGATATTCTTAGCAATTTCACTGGAAATCTTTACGTGAATACTCTCTTTTGTGCTTTCCATGGCTACGTTTATAATTTGTAATTATTTATTTCATATTATCACTTGGTCTAAATAGGTAAATGCGATTATGTCGAATATGTGATGTCTACTTAATTTAATATCGTTCTGTAAATAAAAAAAAGGAACGGTTATATGAAACCATTCCTTTATAATATTTGTATTAATAGCTCAACTATTATACGAAATCTTTACGCATAGGAGTAAAGTTATCGATTAGGATGCCTTCTTTAAGACACTTACAACCGTGCATGATGTTTGGCACTTTATAGACAGTGTCACCAGCTTTAACGATCTTAGTCTCGTCACCTACAGTGAACTCGAACTCACCAGAAACCACGTAAGTGATCTGCTCGTGTGGGTGGTTGTGCATTGGTGCAACTGTACCTGTTTCGAAGTGAACTTCTACAGTCATCATGTTTTCGCAGTATGCTAGAACCTTACGACGTAGACCGCCACCCTGATCTTCAAGTACTGAGTCTTTGTTGTATACAAACATTGTCTTTCCTCTAGGTATTCGTTAGACCGCTTCCAGTAGGGCAAGCCTCTGGTTGTGATCATTAAGTAATAGTTGAGATGCTGCTTTTGCTCGCTCAGCATCACCCATCATAATCGCGTCGTAGATAGCCCCGTGTTCATCAAGACAGAATCGTCCGCCGACCGCGGCTTCATCAATAAAGGTCTTGAACAGCGACTCCAAAATATTGGAGAACGGGATATAAAACGGATTTGCGGTCGCTAAAAAGATGGTTTTGTGAAACTCGTGGTCGTTCAACGTCCACGAAGAATAGTTGTGAGTAAACGCCGCATGCTTCATGTTCTGGAAACATACAGACAGTGCTTTACGATGTTCGATTGAAGCATTTCTTGCGGCTAGTGAGCACGCTTCTGGCTCGATCGCTTTTCTTAAACCAAGGAACTGGGTTAAGAATCGTTGAACGTTGTCTGTATCTTTTACCCAGTCTAAAAACTGAGGGTCCAAGAAGTGCCAATGCTGACGAGACATTACATTGGTACCAACTTTAGGCTTTGATGTAATAAGTCCCTTTGCCGACAAAAGCTTGGTTGACTCGCGAAGCGCTGTACGGCTGATGCCGAACTTCTCGCAGAGTTCTAACTCGCTCGGGAGTTTTTCACCCGGTTTCAGCTCACCAGTGAGGATCTTAATGGCGATCTCTTTAGCAACCTGAACATGAATCCGACGACTTGAATCTGCTACTGTATGGAACGTGGCCATGTATACACCTTGGGTTGATTAGGGCGCGATTTGTCCGCCGTTTACATCAAGAATCTGACCTGTGATGTAACCAGAGCAGGCATGAGAGGCAAAAAAGGCAAATGTTGGTGCCACTTCTTCAATAGTGCCAAAGCGGCCCATTGGAATACTGTTAGCAATATTGCCTTTTAGGTCGTCGCTTTTATCATCGTGGAAGGCGGTATCAATGGTACCAGGAGAAACGATGTTGAAGCGGATGCCATCTTTAGTGAACTCTTTTACCCAGTTGCGGTGAATATCGTGCAACCAAGCCTTTGATGCAGCGTACATACCTGCGCCAATGCCGCCACCTTCTCTACCCGCGATTGAGCCAGTACTGATCACACTTGCAGTTTGACCAGATTCCTTTGCTGATTGGCGTAGGTGAGGGATGGCATATTTAGTGACCATAAGCGCGCTGCGCGCATTTAGGTTCATTACGTGGTCGAACAGAGCGTCGTCGATGCTTTCTAGCCCCTTACGACCGCCAAGACCACCTGCGTTGTTAATGAGAACGTCCAACCCGCCAAAGTGAGAGGTATAGGCGTCGATTAAACGTTCGCATTCATCGCTCTTGGTTAAGTCAGCTTGAAAAAAAGCGGCTTCACCACCAAGCTTGTTAAGCTCATCAACTGCTGCTTGTGATTCTGGGGTTACTCGTCGTCCATTGAGACCAACCTTTGCACCATGTTGTGCAAAAAGCCGAGCTGCCGCTAATCCCATCCCTGCGGTGGAACCGGTGATTAGAACGCGTTTTCCTCTGAGATCTTCAAACATCAGTTTAAGCCTTATCATTGGTTTGATTTATTAATCATACAATAGCACTTTAATGCGTCAATAGCGAATTGGTAGAAATGACAATTCCCATCAATAATTCTAGAAAGATATTGAGAAAAATGTGACATGGAACTCACTAATTAGGCGGTTTTACTCGTAGAAGTGATAGGAAATCACGAAGCAAAAGGCGACTTATATCGAATAAATGCGCTTTGTCACATCTATTCAAACGCGAATGGTGGTAGAATCACTGCTAAAATAATACATAAACACTTTTTTGTAAGCGATAATACTATGTCAGGTAAGTTCAGTTCTATTACGGGCTCAAAACGAAGCATCCATGTTCAGGTTGCTCGTGAGATTGCACGTGGCATCCTCTCTGGTGAGTTACCAGAAGGATCTATCATCCCAGGCGAGATGGCGCTATGTGAACAGTTTGGCATTAGCCGAACTGCACTTCGCGAAGCCGTTAAGCTACTAACATCGAAAGGTCTACTAGAGTCTCGACCGAAGATCGGTACGCGCGTCGTTGACCGTGCATACTGGAACTTCCTCGACCCTCAGCTTATTGAGTGGATGGACGGCCTTAACGATGTTGAGCAGTTCTGCGGTCAATTCCTTGGTCTTCGCCGTGCGATTGAGCCAGAAGCGTGTGCACTAGCCGCTAAGTTTGCAACAGCAGAGCAACGTATTGAACTGTCGTCAACCTTCCAAGAAATGGTAGAAGTATCGAAAGAAGAAAACTTCGACCAAGCGAAATGGTTGGACGTTGATACTCGCTTCCATAGCCTTGTTTTCAACGCGACGGGTAACGACTTTTACCTGCCGTTCGGTAACATCTTGACTACGATGTTCTTTAACTTTATTCAGTACTCTTCAGACGGAGGTTCTACCTGTATCAATGAACACCGTGCGATTTATGAAGCGATTATGGCTGGTGACGCAGACAAAGCTCGTGAGGCATCAGCAAGCCACCTACGTGAAGAAAATCACCGTCTTCCGGTAGCTAGTTAACCGGTAACTTTATGTTCCAGATAACATTTTGAGTAAAAAGGCAGCGGCGACGCTGCCTTTTTTTGTTTTCACTAGGTCAAACACCAAAATGTGTTGATATAATAATACAAAATAAATCCATTGGAGCCCGTTATGCCGAACGCCTTGCTACCCAATATTACCCAGTTTCTCTGTAATATTGATCCCTTTGATAAGCTTCCGAAAGAGTTAGTTCGGGAAGTCGCCTCAGAGATCAAAATTACCTATTTGGGTAAGGGGGATACGATCGATCCCTGCGGTGAACAGGTAGGCCCGGTGGATGACTCACAGCCTAACATTGAGGGTGAAGGCAAAAAGCACAAATACCTCTATGTAATTCGTACCGGCTCCATGGAGCAACGCCAAGCTGATGGAGTTCTGCGTGCTCGATTAGGCTCTGAAGACCTATTTGGTTTTACCTTTCTAGACGATAACGTAACGTCTGAGAGCGGTTATCATGCGGTGGCGATGGAAAATACCCTTCTGTACCTAATTCCGCACGCGACGCTTGAGAGAATTTTCAAAACCAATCCTGAGTATGCAGAACACTTCGCCTCACAGGCTCAAATCCGCTTAAAGTCAGCCCTGGACGTCGTATGGTCGAACAAAGAGAAAGGGCTGTTCATCAAAAAGGTATCGGATGTTGCCAGTGGTGTGATTGCCATTGTTGATGCCTCGACATCCATTAAAGATGTGGCTCATGAGATGCGGATTGTAAAGCGTTCATCGACCGCGGTGATCTGTGATGACGGCAAACTGGTGGGGATCATTACCGATCGAGATATGACTAAACGAGTGATCGCCGAAGGGTATGATCCAAGCGCGCCGATCAAAGAGGTCATGACGACGGCGCCTCTGACCGTCAGCCCAGATGATCTGGTTTTACACGCGGCTTCGCTTATGATGCAGCACAATGTCCGTGGTCTGCCTGTTGTATCAGAGGGCAAGGTAGTAGGATTGCTGACCACTTCTCATCTGGTTCAAAATCACCGAATGCAGGCTATCTTCCTGATTGAAAAGATTAAATACGCAAATAGTGTCCGCTCTTTAGCGAGCTTTACTACAGAGCGCCAAGCCATTTTTGAAGCCTTGGTTGATGGCAACGTAGCACCAGATATCATCGGACGTGTGATGTCGATGATCATGGATGCATACAATCGTAGGCTTATTCAGATTGCTATCGATAAGCTTGGTGAGCCGCCGTGTAGGTTCTCTTGGATAGTGGCGGGCTCTCATGCTCGAAATGAAGTGCACATGTTATCAGACCAAGATAATGCACTGGTGCTCAGTGATGATGCAACAGAGAGCGACAAAGTTTATTTCCGCCATTTGTCGCAGTATGTCGCTAATGGTCTTGCTGCATGCGGTTATCCGTTGTGTCCAGGTAAGTTTATGGCTGCTACGCCAAAGTGGTGTCAACCGTTGTCGACTTGGAAACACTACTACAAGAAATGGGTCGCTAACCCAGAATACGAACGCCTTCTCAACATCAGTGTGTTCTTGGAGATTCGCTGTGTTTACGGTGAGGCGAGTTACGCAGAGATTCTGCGCGATGAACTCCACGCCAACATCCGTGCCAACCGCGAATTCCTCGGTATTTTGACTCGTGATGCAATTAATACTCAGCCTCCGCTTGGTGTATTCAACAAACTGGTATTAGAGAAGACCGGTGAGAACAAGAAGACGCTTGATATTAAGAAGTACGCCATCAACCTAATTATTGATTTGGCACGTATCTATGGGCTTGCAGTTGAGTGTGACTCTTCTAATACTGAAGAGCGTTTTACCCGAGCCAATGAGCGTGGCATGTTGAGCGAAGATGCTTACAAGAATATTCTTAACACCTATCAATATATTCTGATGTTTAGACAACATCATCAGCTCGAAGCGCTTAAAAAAGGAGAAGAGCCGGATAACCATATCAATCCGGACTCATTTGGTAGTTTCGAACGTGGTAATCTAAAAGATGCATTTAGAATTATCTCGTCACTGCAAGAGGCAGCAAAAGTCCGCTTTGCTGGGAGAATGTAATCGATGGTAGGCATACTCAAACAGGTGATGAACCAGTTTCACGTGTACAACCATTACCTAAAAGAGCGTGAGAAATATCTTGGCGATAACTCAGTGCCTAAAGAAGTGTTGTCGATTCTGAGTGAGTCTGCGCCGGATATGGATACGGACTCTAGCGCGTTGCAGTATCTAGTGGTCGATTTTGAAACCACGGGCATCGACGCCAAAGGTAACAGCATTCTAAGTATGGGGTGGGTTGAAGTGAGTAACTTGACCATCAATGTTCACACTGCCAGACAGCTGTTTATCGAAACACCAGATAAAGTCAAAGCAGAGACCGCTATCATCAACCATATTGTGCCAGAGATGCTGCAAA
Source organism: Vibrio maritimus (assembly GCF_021441885.1). Taxonomy (NCBI): domain Bacteria; kingdom Pseudomonadati; phylum Pseudomonadota; class Gammaproteobacteria; order Vibrionales; family Vibrionaceae; genus Vibrio; species Vibrio maritimus. Next base: position 578,211 of record NZ_CP090439.1, on the reverse strand, counting down.
ATGGCGTTTCACTGGACAGCGCAATGTGGCAGCTGTTTGAAGCGGCGAAAAACAAGGTATTGATTGCGCATGGTGCCATGATTGAATCTGAGTTCGTGAATGAATATCTGCACGAAAAGTATGGCATCAATGGTTTACCTGTGATGTGGCTAGACACTTTAGCCATGGAGAAAGCAATGGCGGTCGCGGTGAATAAAGAAGCGGATATTGATGTTCGATTGTCGGAAACTCGAGAGCGATATGGACTGCCTGAGTACAACGGTCATGAGGCATTAATAGATGCTATCGCAACTGCGGAGCTTTTCTTAGCGCAATCCAACCGACTGTATAACAAAGGGCACCCTAGCATAGGCAAACTCTATCGCTTGAGCCAGTAATGAAACAAAAAAAGAGGCGCTGATTTCAGCGCCTCTTTCGATCTGTTCCCAAAGTGCTTCTTAGAAGCTGTACGTTACACCGACACGGCTACGTAGCTGACGACCTGAGTCACATACATCGCTACTAGTACATTGAACGTTACCAAACTCAACATATGGTCTCCACGCCCAATCAGACTCTTTGTAGCCAATCTTGAAGTTGTAATCCCACTCGTAGCGCTCGTTGGTACCCATGCGCCAGTCTTTGTTGAACACATCTTCTGCATAGTTTGCTTCAGCGCCAAACTGCCAGTTGTTCCAGTTGTAATCTAGGTTAGCCGTTAGTTTGCTGCGGTTTAGTGAACCGTGCTCATCGCCATCACGGCCTGTCGCTGTTCTATCGCCAGCGTAGTTGCGGAACTCGTGGCGGTAGCGCATTTTAGCCGTTAGACCGCTATCGAATTTGTATTGAACACGAACTTGAGGCTTATAAGTGGTTTGACCGCCACCGAAAGTGATAGGCATAGAAGTTTGGATGCGCCAATGTTCGTCTAGGTTAAAGTTATAGCCGTACTCGAATTCGTTGTCTCCAGCCTCTAGGTCAGAGAAAGGCTTGCCTTTTTGCTTAGCTTCAACGCCGAAGTAGTGGTTACCAACGCTTGAACCGATTTTAACGCGGCTAGCGTAGCTACCATCGTCATGCTTATATTCTTGACGTAAGTCGAGAGAAGCAGCGGTTACTGCTGCCGTTGCGAACACAGAAACTAATGCCACTGTTACTTTGTTTAGAGTGCTCATCTATAGCCCTTAAGGTTTATTTGTTTGTGATAATGTATGACAAATATATTACTGTTATAAATGCCATTTTTATGTGACTTAGATCGCCAAGTACGGTGGGTTTTAGGTCTCTTTAGAATGGGAGAAAACGTGGTTTTTCGTTAAGCTACTTATTTTAATGGCTATTTTTTCTGATTGGTTGTGAGATGCTCGATTGCCTTTATGGATAGAAATGTGATGTACATAATGAAGGTTTTAGGACTATTTATACTACAAAACCAAATTCGCGTGCCAGTGACGGTCTCCTAGCTTCAGAGGCAATAGCTTAGAGATTGAGCTTTTAGGTGATAATAGTTTTCAATCAAGCTCGATTAGGCCAATTATCATTAACGTCGCCCGTACAGTAAATGCTAATGCTTGATAGCATCGATTTAACAATTTCATAAATATGTAGGACAAAAAATTCTAAGTAGCACGAACTTATCATTCTACTTCCATTGCACTTCATGTGATCTAATTCAACGTTCCCAAAAAATTATAAAATGTGATCTATTTTCCATTTTCCCTTGTCTGATGTAATTAAATCAATAACTTAAAAATGCTAACGCATCACTCTAAATGATATCCATGGATGTAAATATATATTTCATAAATGGAATTATGTCTGATGTCACAGTCGTAGCTAAAAAAATAATAAAAAATATCATCATACAAATGAGGAGTTTTAGATGAAAAAGAATCTTGTGGCATTGATGATAGCAGCGGCAACTATGGCTGGATGTAGCTCGACTGGGTCAAGTGAAGTGACTTCTGCTGCAGAGCGTGGTTTAGATACCGAAACGCTACTTGCAACCAATACCAAACCTTTTATTGCAGCCAGCGAGATCCCACAAGGTGATGCAGAAGGCTTAAAGAGTCAGCTACTCAATCTGAAAGATGGCGATGAACTGATCATCCCTGTTGGACAATATGAGAACCTTGGCCAGTTCGATATCACTGCCAGTAACGTGACGATTAAAGCCGAAGAAGCGGGTAAAGCCTGGCTAACAGGTTTGGTTCAAATCAATCTACGTGGCAACAATATCAAGTTGGAAGGTGTAGTCTTTACCGATGGTGGCCCGGCAGAGCGTATGGGTGGCATTATCTTCCGTGGTAATGACAACCAATTGGTGAACTCAACGTTCTACTACTTCAATGACCGCTATGCGTATGAGCCAGACGATCGACGTTCTGAGTATCCAAAAACACTTTGGATTGCTATGTATGGTAAGAACAACCAGCTTGTGAACAACACGTTTGAAGGCAAACACAAGCGTGGCACCTTGATTGGTGTACAGAAAGCTAAAGGCGATGAAACCGCCGATCACCACTTGATCAAGGGCAATCTGTTCTATAACCAGAAACATAACCAATATAACGAGTTCGATATAGCAGAAGCGAAACGCTATAACTCAAATAGTTGGGAAGCAATTCGTCTGGGTGATTCAAAGAGTTCAATTTACCCATCAGAGACGACCATTGAAGGTAATCTATTCTTGCAGAGTGATGGTGAGACAGAGCTAATTTCACTTAAGTCAGCGGGCAACGTGGTACGTAACAATACACTTATTGATAACGCATCCATGATCTCTTTGCGTCACGGTGTAAATAACACGGTTGAGAACAACGTTATCCTTGGTAACGGCAAGCGCTTCAGCGGTGGTATTCGTCTCTACGATGCTGGTCACGTGATTCGTAACAACTACATCGAGCGCGTAATGGGTACCGGTGATGTGCGTGGTGGCATTGCGATCAACACAGGTATTACAGATGTTGCTAACGGCGAGACATTGTCGCAAGACGTCAAGGGCAAAGAGCTCAATAAACAAGCGACGCCATACAATGTGACGATTGAAAATAACTCAATCATCGATTCGCGTCAGAACTTCCTTTACTCAGATAAGCGTCACCGCGTGAGCCTTTACGATAACTCAAAAGTGACTACGGTTTTTGCCGGCACAGACGTGACCTTTAGAAACAACATCTCTTACGCAGGCGTATCAAATAGCCTTGCGCTGAAAGGTAACGACTCTATTGCCGCGCTTGTGAATCCAACTTACGACAATGACATCTACTTTGGTCCAGTGACAGGTACTGAACTTCCATGGGAAGGTGTGTTGTATCGCGACCCTAAGTTTGCCCCAGCAGAGAATGGCTTGCTAGAAGCAACCAACTTTGAAGGCGGTGCTCGTAACCTGACTGTACTCACCATGAATGACACTGGTGCTAGCTACCGTATCACCAAATAACTCTCAGTAATCCCTACTATTTTAGAGGCTCGCCTTGGGCCTCTTAACCCAAGAGAATTTACAATATGAAGCTTAAGACTTTATCTACGCTAATTGCAGTGGCGTTAACTGCAGGGACCCTTTCTGGCTGTAACTTTTATGATGAGCCTCCTGGTGGTGAAACTCCAGAAGAGCCAGGTGGTGGCAATCCACCGATTGAAGGTGTTGATGTTATTGTTGAAAACGCTGCTGAGCTTGTTACTGCAATTGCTGCGGCGAAAGAGGGCGAAATCATCGGCCTCAAAGAAGGCGGTGACTATGCCTCAATGGGGACAGTGATTCTTGAAAAGCCTCTCACGCTAACATCGGTCACTGTTGATGGTGACCTCAGCGAAGATGGTGAAAATCAAGCAGTGATTAGTGGTGCAACTTGTATCGATGTTCCAACAAGCGCTGACCAAATTCTAAAAGGTACCACAGGTATTACGCTGCATAACATTAAGTTCCAGGGCGTAGAGCTTTCGACTTGTGGTACGGAAGATACATCTCGCTCTATCATTAATATTGGTAAAGTCGGCGATGGTAACACTCCGGTTTACTTGAAAAACCTAACGTTCGATGGTGCAAGCTTTGCAGAGTCGACAAGCGCACCGACAGCGTGGATCTACTCTCGCGGTTTGGTCAATGTATCGGAGAGCGAGTTTAGTAATAAAACGGTAGCCAATACCGCAACAGGTATCCTTTATCTGAACTGTGGTAGTAACAAAATCAATGGTGGCAGCGCGAGACTTGGAAACCCGACCTTTGACAACAATACGGTCGCTTTGGTTGCTGATTCGGCAAATATCCCTGGGGTAGTCGCAGGGCAATTTGACGGCAAGCAGTGTGCAGCGAAGATCACCAACAACAGCTTTGCTGGCTTTGCTATCGAAGAAACGGCGCAGGAAGATACTATCGCTGCGGTTATCGACGGTGATACAACAGGTACCAACATCATTTCAGGTAACACCTATACCGATGTAGGTTCGCCACCTCCGACGGAGCCTGATAATGACGTTCAGGCTCTCAATGAGGCAATCGCGGCTGCGAGTGCGGGTGATGTGATTACTCTTAAAGCGGATGGCGATTACTCAAGTGGCATTATTGCATTGAACAAAGCAGTGACGCTGGATGGTGGAGATGCTGCGACTATAAGCGGTAGTGCTTGTATTACAGTCACGGCGCCAGGTGCTTCTGTCATTGGCGTTAACTTTAATAACAGCGCGATTGGTGCGGAGTGTAGTACTGAAGACAGCGATGGTCGCCGTGGCGCTATCACCATTGAAGAGGCAGCATCTGACGAAAATGCACCAGTTATACTAGATAACCTTTACTTCGATTCAAGTGCGATTACCGAAGATGGTCTTTACAAAAAATCTAGCTGGGTATATTCAGCTGGTCATGTCCATCTTTCGAATAGTGATTTTGTAAACCTTAAATCTAATATTCAGAATAACGCCTTTTATACACCGTGTAATAAAGCAGCAAATAGACGTGGAATCCGTTTAGAGAATAATAACTTCACTATTGATGATAGTGGCGATAAAGAAACTGCCGCAATTAAAATAGGTAATTCTTCAGGTGGGAATCAAACAGCTGATAACTGCAATGTATATATTCAAGGCAACCATTTTGAAGGCTACTATCAGGACCTATCTGCAGCAGCAGGGTCAGGTAAAGACCGCGTCGTTTCTATTTTTGCTACCGATGATGCGGTAACCAGTGAGAATGGCGATGTAAGAACGGATAATACGTTCAACTTAAGATAATTCGAAAATAACAAGAATTTATATAGAGAATATTATGATGAAGAAATTAGCCCTAGCAGCTGGTGTATTTGCGATGTCTTCTGGCGCTGCATTCGCAGCCGACAGCACGATTACCGTTAAATGGGAACATAAATTACTCGATGGCCGTACCGACCGTCCTAAGTTCGAGTTCGGCCATCGTATGGATAACGGCTTTAAATTTGGCTTTGAGCAAGTTTGGCAGTATGACCGCAGCAAAGATAAGTACGAGACAGGCTACGCGCCAGAGCAGTATGAGCTGACGTTCAAAACCGACTACCGTCATCGTTGGGGTGATCGTAATGAGCACCAAGCAGGTCCGGTACTGGATTATCAGTTGAAAGAGACAGCAAGAAACGTGCGTGTCGGTGCTTTCTATGGTTACCGCTTTACACGTAACTTCGATGCGAAAGTACGTGCACGTTACTCACAAAACATCGATCGCTTGCGTCTAGATAGCTATGACAGCAGTGGCAACCTTAAGCCGGGTAGCGACCGTGAAGACCTCAATAAAGAGATGCGTTACGACTTGTGGTTAACCTATCGTTGGAACAGCTGGACCTTCGTTTGGGATGCGATTTTCCTACAAAAAGTCTCTTCGTTCGAGAATAGCAGTGGTGTCGAGCAACACGTTTACGACAACAACGAACGCTTTGCGATGGAGAACGAGTTTAGCGCCGAGTACCGTCTACCAGAAGCGCGCGCCCATGCATTTTATGGCAAGTTTAAGCTAAAGCAAAAACTGCTTAAAGATAGCCATGCAAACAGTGCGTACGATTGGTATGGCAAGCGCGATAACGCCATCGAGTTTGGCTACAAATATCGTTTCTAAAAATTAGGTAAATAAGATAGGAGCGCAGCGAGGAACTAGACCTACTCGTTGCGCTCTTTTTTGTGAATAGAAGTATGGAAAATAGAACAAAATTATTAAGCTTAATGCTGGGCTCTCTGCTGATGACTGGCTGTAATAGTGATTCCTCATCAGGCGGTACTATTCCACCAGAAGAGGGCTCTCCACCAAATGAAGGTGAATACGCCTGGGATATCGACCAATGGAAAATAACTATTCCTGCTAGTAAAGATGATTGGTACGGCAGTGGTGGTACGAGTGCGGCTGAACTAGAGCCTCAACACTGTGTATCGAGCAAAGACGTGCTGAGTAACGATTCGGTGATCTATCACAAACCGCATGACGTCACTTTCTTTGAAGTTGAAGACGAGAGAATGGTGTTTCGGGCCAACATGGGATTTGGAACCACAACGGCTAATTCCAATTACATACGCTCTGAGTTAAGAGAGCTATTTAACGCTCAACGTATTGGAACGTGCAGTACCAGCTCAAGCAACACAAGCTGGTTTATCGATGATAAGGCGACTAATACTCAAAGCCACACCTTAAAGTCTACGGTAAGCGTTGATGAGTACCCAAATATCTCCGGACAAGAGCCTAAAGTCATCGTTGGACAGGTTCACGGCTGGAAGATTAAGCAGGCATTAGTAAAGATTCAATGGGATGGTCCATCAAAACCGGTTCGAGCGATACTCAACAAAGACTTCTATAAGAATAATCAAAGCTGCGAAGAGGGCACGTCGAAGTATCCGGAATGTAAGGATTGGTCGTTTAGCGTTAACCTTGGCACCTATCCTGCCAACATGGATTGGAACTACGAGATAACAGTGGATGGTAACGGCATTGTGATGAGAACTTCAGATACAGACGGTAGCAATGTTAAGCAACACGCACTTGCTTGGGGAGAGGAGTACCATGACACCAATAATGGCACTGTTACACTAGCTGAGGGCTGGGCAGACGCAGACGTGGCGTATTACTTTAAGGCGGGGATCTACCCTCAATTTAGACCTGATGAGAAGTACGCGGGCGAGCTGTTCGAGGTAAGCTTCTCTGAGGTGGAAATCAGCCACACATCAAACTAATACCTCAAATAAGAAGGCCGATATATGTAAATGTATCGACCTTCTTTTTAATTAGCGCCTCACTTTTGCGAGCAGTTCTTTCTTACGCTTATCTGGAATAACCATCCAATGCATGCCTGTCAGTGCTCCTTCAATCTGCCAAAGTAATTGCTCACTAACATTGTTATGGCACTTGGCTAGCGCTCGGTATGCGCCCACTGCGCCTCGAACACGCAGCAGACCGATGGTCTTGATACCTGCTTTGGCGAGCATCCGTTCTGTGGTGTACTTCATGTTCGGCAGGTCTTTTATACGAACTACATCATTGTTTTGCTGCTGCTCTTTTTCTTGCACTGCCTGATCTAAAGCTGTTCGGCAATCTTTTACAAGCTGCTCGTCACTATCAGGTTCAAAGCTCTGATAGCGTGTAGTGACGATTTGCCCTTGTTTCTCGTAGCTGAATCTTTGCTCTATTGGAATCTCAGCAACGTTAGTTTCTGGAATACGTAGAAATACTTTGCCTTTACTAATTAAAGCAAAGATATTCCCATCAGAGAAAATACCAAAACCACCAAACATAGATTTTGATGTAAGTTCTCCAAATAGATTTGAATGTTTTAATTTTGGTAGGATAGAAGAGATTGTATATTGTGACATCTATCATTCATCCATGAGTTGTTATTTTCAGTGATGATTATATCAATAATAACCCGTAGATAGATGATAAATATTAAGAGTGGCGAAGTTATATCACCACTCTGTGATCTGAATTAATTCGAAATGTTAATGGCTTCTTTCGAGGGGCTGTAGCGTTTTTTCCAGTTGATTGGCATCATAGGCAATACGATTAATAGAATCCCAATAAATGTTAGAACGTCAGGTATTTCATCAAACCAGATCACGCCAAATAGAGTAACAAACACAAGACCTGAATATTCAGCAAGTGCGATCTGATTGGCTGGTGCCTTTTTATAGGCGATAACGATCAACGCATGATAGCCCAATACAAACAGGTTGATCGCCATTATCCATCCGAGCTGGACGAGGTTGAGGGGTTGCCACTGCTGCACTGCTAAAATGAGGGCAACCGGAAGGGTCATCACCCCGGTCCAAAACAGCGTCGAGACGATATGCTGCTCAGCGGGGAGTCTTTTCACCAGTATGTTGCTTACCCCCATCGCTAATGCGCTTCCCAGTCCGGCAATGGCTGCCCAATGGAAATGCTCAGGTCTAAGTACCACCACGACGCCGCTGAAGCCGATCAACGTCGCGATGACCTTATCCTTGGTTGGTCTCTCTTTTAGCAGCGTCATGGCGAGTGGAATCATAAGAATAGGGCCCACGTAAAACATCGCATTTGCTGTCGCGAGTGTTAGGTGAGTGATGGCTACCATCGCACAAGCACTGCCACCAAGGATAAACTGAGCACGTAAAAAAGCGATAGAACCGCAACCATCCATACGAGTTTGACGTGGCAAACGTATCCAAACGGGAAATAGCAAAAGTACGCTAAGTACTTGCCTGATAAACACATACTGAAAGGTAGGCACCTCACCGTTGAGCACTTTTAGCGATACGTCTGAAAAGGAGGCGAGTAGGTTGGCAAGTACCAACAATAGAATAGCTTGATTCGCGTGTTTGGACATTGAGAATATTTGTAATACAAAACTAGGGCGCGGATAATAACCTAGGTTTTGTTGAAAAGCTTGCTTTTTTTATAGGCAAAAAAGTGCCCTCTATTGTTGTCAAAAAACAGAGGGCAGGTAGGTTGTTCTAGGGGCAGTGTAGATAGCGCGATTAAACTTTAAAGCGTCCTACTAACTCTACGACATTGCTGTTAAGTGCAATCACCTCTTGAGACTCTCCAACTTGCTTGTCGCTGAGCTGATTGAGCTCGTTGACGATGTCGTTGATTCGGTGAATGTTACGATTCACGCTTTGAATCACTGTGTTTTGCTCACTGGAAGAGGTTGAGATTTCGTCGTTAAAGCGGCTGATGGTCTCGATTTGTTGATCGAGAGTTTCGAGCATTTCCATCGACTGATCGACTTGCTGACGTGTTCCCTCACAGTTGTGTTTGGTTTGCTCAATTGACTGAACTAAGCTGTCAGATTGCTCTTGAAGTTTAGTCAGCGCTGCTTCTATCTCTGAAGTACTGACTTGAGTTCGGTTAGCGAGTGCGCGAACTTCATCTGCAACGACAGCGAATCCTCGACCATGTTCACCGGCACGTGCCGCCTCGATAGAGGCATTGAGTGCCAACAGGTTGGTTTGTTCAGCGATCCCACCAATCACATTGACGATAGATTGGATACTCTGTGTCTCAAGGGCCATCTGTGAGATGTCGCTTGAGGTTGCCGTTATTTGTTGCTCCAAATCGGCAATGTGCTGCTGAGTGGAGGTATTGATGACTTTGGTTTCGTTGCTCAGACCAGACGCTGTTTGTGCGGCATCTGCCGCACTTCGCGAGTGTTTTTCTACTTCAACCGACGAGTGAGATAGTTCATCAATGGCAGTGACTATCTGAGTTGTCTCGTTAGTATGGGTATCGAGTGTTGTGTGGGTGTCTTGGCAGCTAGACTCGATGAGTTGCGTTTTTGTGCCCAAATCTCGGGTCGAGGTTTGTACTTCTTTAAGCATGGTCTGCAATCCGTCGATAAATCGGTTGATGCCCTCAGCAATCTTACCAAGGTCATCGCTTGAACGGACGTCAAGCCTTTGTGTTAGATCGCCATTCCCTTTGGCGAGATCTTCAATGATCGCTTTGAGTGATACGATAGGTTGATAGAGTTTATTCAGCACCAGTACGACGATTGCCAGGGCTGCCAGTAGCGCCATAACAATAATCATCATCGATTTTTGGCTGGCGCTATCTAGCTCTGACAGAGCTAAGGACTTGTCTAGAGCGACCACCATCTGCCATGTGGTCTGATTGCCAAGCTCAATTGGCTTCGAAATAGCCAGTAAATCTTGACCTGCCAGTTTAAGTTCAGAAAACTGCTCTGGCTGGCGGATGATACTCGTTACGTCGGCAGCAATAACTGAGTCTTGAACGCGGCGCTGAGGTTCTACACCTTCTAATGTTGAGGCAATAACCATACCTTTATCATCGATAACAAAGGCGGTCGCATTGCTGATGGTTTCAAGCTCTATAAGTTTTTGCTGAACATCGTTGAATCGGATATCTGCCATGATGACACCGTTACCCAATGAGTACATGACACCGATCATTGGGGTCTGGTCGCTCTTGGTAAAGAACACGTCACTTAAAGACAAACCACTCTGTCTCTTCGCATCTTGATACCAGGGGCGCTCAGTTGGATTGTACTTACTCTTGATACCGACACCATCAGGAAATGACTCAGACGGACGTGAGGTAAAAGAGGAGCCGTCGTCAAACCCAATCACCATTTTGTCGATACCGCCAAAACGATAGGCCATATGCATCAACTTTTCACTAGGAATGCCTTGGTTATTGTTGGTTTGATACTCTTGAGCGACGGCGTTGACAGTATCAATGGTTCTTTGCACCGTGTTTTCAAGTTCGTTCACTTCTATGGTGAGCGAGTGGTCGATGTCCGACAATATCCGCTGATTGACCTGCTCGCTGAGCATAGAGTGGGAGAAGTAGCTGGTGGCTAAAAGCGAGATAGCTGTTGTGGTGGTCAGGGCTAATATGAGTTTGGACTTAAAGCCCATGTTGAATCTGTCCATCGCAGAATAATACTCCGTGTTCCATTTATTCTGATCGCAGCAGACCGGGCTCGATCAAAGCTTCTGTTTGCTCAAAGCTTTTGTTTGTTCAGAGCTTAGGTTTGCTGAAAGGATTGCCACTATCAGGCGTCCCGCCTGACATTTCATCGAGAAGGGTCATGCAGAACGAACATTTAGCGACTGTTATGTAATACAATAAAGGTACGATAAATGTACTGTTTGGTTCTGTGACCCAACTCATAACTAAAATAATTCTCAGAGTTATAACGATGTTTTGAACAGTAATGTGAGCTTAATTGCTCTACAAAACAGTAATTTATGAAGATTGTTTGGTATGTCATGTCATTTGTCAGCTATCTGAATAATATGAATATCCCCAAAACTTGATCTATGTCTCATTAATCTTATTTGTAATACATTAAGATTAATGGCGTTCGAGAGCACAGTGTGTCTCAAGAATCTGTTGAGTCGCAAAATGCGGCTTAACGCCCCCATTATCTCGTTCGACCCCAAGCGATAGAGGTAATTACCAAACCTACTTGATAAGAACTAGAACATTGTCGATTGAGCAATGTTCACTTACCCCCGGAGTTGAAGTGGGCGTCACCCCCTTTAACTATGGATCTCCTAATGTCGTTTTAACCCTCGCATTATTACAGGTGGTGCGAGGGTCTTTTTTTATGTCTGACAATAACCACTTTTGTCATTCAGTCTTTCCTACCAAGTCTTTTACTGTTCTCTTAGTTAGTAACCCACTGAAAATCTTATATATTGAGAAAAATTAGCGAGTTAGCATGGGTTTTTGTGACGTTGATCTCATTAGGATTAAAAATATGAGGCGGATCATAAGTAATACAATATCGGTGTAACAATTAACGATCTAGGTCACGCAATAATTATATTGTACTACAAAAAGAAAGGGGCGAGGGTATAGTGAAGATAACCCAATAACTCATCAAAAGGTTTCAAGATGGATCTCAATACTACCATTGTTGGCATCTACTTCCTGTTTCTAATCGCAATAGGATGGATGTTTAGAACATTTACAAGCACGACCAGTGACTACTTCCGCGGGGGCGGCAGTATGCTTTGGTGGATGGTTGGTGCTACGGCGTTTATGACGCAGTTTAGTGCGTGGACGTTTACCGGTGCTGCAGGTAAAGCTTATGCTGACGGCTTCGCCGTTGCAGTCATCTTCCTAGCGAACGCATTCGGCTACCTTATGAACTACCTTTACTTCGCGCCGAAGTTCCGTCAGCTACGTGTTGTAACTGTTATCGAAGCAATTCGTATGCGCTTTGGTAAGTTCAACGAGCAAGTGTTTACTTGGTCTGGCATGCCAAACAGCGTGATTTCTGCAGGTATCTGGCTAAATGGCCTAGCGATCATTGCATCCGGTATTTTTGGCTTCGACATGACAACGACGATTGTTTTGACAGGTCTTGTTGTACTAGTGATGTCAGTTACAGGCGGCTCATGGGCGGTAATCGCATCTGACTTCATGCAGATGGTTATCATCATGGCGGTAACCGTAACTTGTGCTGTCGTTGCTATTGTTCAAGGTGGTGGTGTTGGTGAAATCATCAATAACTTCCCAACTCAAGAAGGCGCGTCTTTTGTATCTGGTAACAACCTGAACTACCTAAGCATCTTCGGTATCTGGGCATTCTTTATCTTCTTCAAGCAGTTCTCTATTACTAACAACATGCTGAACTCTTACCGTTACCTTGCGGCGAAAGACTCAAAGAACGCGAAGAAAGCAGCACTTCTAGCTTGTATCCTGATGACTATGGGCCCACTAATTTGGTTCATGCCTTCTTGGTTCATCGCTGGTCAAGGTGTTGATCTTGCTGCTCACTACCCAGACGCAGGTTCTAAGGCGGGCGATTTTGCTTACCTGTACTTCGTACAAGAATTCATGCCAGCAGGTATGGTTGGTCTACTAATCGCAGCGATGTTCGCAGCAACGATGTCTTCTATGGACTCTGGTCTAAACCGTAACTCGGGCATCTTCGTTAAGAACTTCTACGAGCCAATCGTACGTCCTAATGCAACAGAGAAAGAGCTCGTTATTGTTTCTAAGCTAACGTCTACCTTCTTTGGTATTGCGATTATCCTAGTTGCACTATTTATCAACTCGCTTAAAGGTCTAAGCCTATTCGACACCATGATGTATGTAGGCGCGCTAATTGGCTTCCCAATGACCATTCCAGCATTCTGTGGCTTCTTCATCAAGAAGACTCCAGACTGGGCAGGTTGGGGCACACTAGTGGTTGGTGCGGTTGTTTCTTACTACGTAGGTTTTGTTATCAACGCAGAAATGGTTGCTAACTGGTTCAACCTAGAGCCGCTAACAGGTCGTGAATGGTCTGACTTGAAAGTTGCTATCGGTCTGATTGGCCACCTAGTGTTCACAGCAGGTTTCTTCTGCCTAACAACACTGTTCTACAAGCCACTATCTGAAGAGCGTCAGCAAGATGTAGACAAGTTCTTCAACAATCTAGCAACACCTCTAGTAGCTGAGTCTACAGAGCAGAAGAAGCTAGATAACAAACAGCGTCGCATGCTTGGTTCTCTAATTGCTTGTGCGGGTGTTGGTGTGATGGCGATGTTCCTTCTACCTAACCCACTATGGGGACGCATGATCTTCGTACTGTGTGGTGTGATTGTACTTGCTGTTGGTCTTCTACTTGTGAAAGCAGTCGATGAGTCTGTTGAGCAAGAAGATGCGGAAGCAGTAACGAACAACGCGTAATCATATTTACTTTAAATTAAGCGGCCACTTTGGCCGCTTTTTCTCCCTCTATTCCTGTTCCATTGAGATAGATATATTCGTTATGAAAAAGAAAGCTATTGCGCTGTCCCTGACAGCAATTTTCTCGTCTGCAGTCCTGGTTGGCTGTGGTGCAAACTCAAATACCGACGCTCAATCGCAAGAAGCCTCTGTTGCAGCTGAAACCGTTGCATTTAATGAAGTGACGCGCGATTACCTACTTTCAAGTGACCGTTTGGTCAAAGTAGATGGTGCAGAGCTTACCGAAGTGTCTGCTGAGCAAGTTGAAGCACTTAAAGCTCAGATCGAAAATGCCAAAGACGGTGAAACCATCACCATCGCAGACGGTAAGTACCGCAACCTTGGTCACATGCTAGTAAAAGCAAACGGTGTGACAATCAAGCCAGAGACAGAAGGCAAGGTGTGGCTGACCGGTTTAGTTCAGTTTGAACTGACGGGTAATGATATTACGCTTGATAGCCTAGTATTTACTGAAGGTGGTCCTGCAGAGCGTTTTGGTGGCGTTCGCATGATGGGTAATGGCAATACACTGCAAAACTCGACCTTCTACTACTTTAACCACGATTATACATACGAGCCTGATGAGCGTCGCTCTGAGTATCCGAAGTACCTGTGGGTTTCTCTATGGGGTAAAGATGGCAAGGTGATCAACAACCGTTTCGAAGGTAAGCAAAAGCGCGGCACACTCATCGGTGTTCAAAAAGATGAGACTCCTGACAACCACCTGATTGCGAACAACATCTTTGTTGATCAGAAGCAAAACCAGTTTAATGAGTTAGCGATCAAAGAAGCGGTTCGTTACAACGGTAACAGCTGGGAAGCGATTCGAATTGGTGATTCAAAAGCGTCTCAATGGGATTCAAGCTCTAAGTTTATCAACAACCTGCTTGTAGATATGGATGGTGAGCGTGAGCTTATCTCGATCAAGTCGGGTGATAACGAGATTTCAGGCAATACTATCTTTGAAAGCGCTGCACTAATCTCTTTGCGTCACGGCAAAGGCAACAAGGTTGAGAGCAATATTATCCTAGGTAACGAGAAGCTACTAACGGGTGGTATTCGTATCTATGATGAAGACCATGTGATCCGCAACAACTACATCGCTAACACTCGTGGTCGTGATGGCTTGATCGAGGGTAATGCTGACCTACGCGGTGCTGTTGTGATTAACACGGGAATCATCGACGTTAAAAATGGTGAACAGCTAGACCAGTCTGTGAAGGGCAAAGAGCTCAACAAGCAATGGACACCTAAAAACATCGATATTGAAAACAATACGTTTGTCGATACAGAGTGGGGCATGGTTTACGGTAACCAAACGCACCGCGTAAGTCTGTTTAACAACGATGAAGTTGAAAATATCTTTGCTGGCGTTGATATCAACTTCAAAAACAATGTTGTTGATAACTCAAAGAATCCTGAGTTCGTAAGCGTACGTGCGACAGAAGACTTCCCGCTTGTGAATGCGACCTACGAGAATGAGTTCTACACTCAAACGTTAGTGGGTAAAGACCAGCTAAGCAGCTATTCACTTGAACTACCAGAAATGACGGTAACTAACGGCTTTAACCAGTATCAAGGCGCGGGTGCAGATACAGAGAAGCTGGAGCTTGTGACGGCAGATACCGCTGGACCTAGCTATGAGTTAGTAAACAGCAAAAAGCTAATCGACTAGCGAACAAAAAAGCCGCCACTTCAAAAGTGGCGGCTTTTTTACTAGTTTCTGATCACTTGATACAGTGCAGGATCATTTTTTACACCTTCTGGTGCTTTGATGCCATTCTCTTTGAAATAGGCTTGCATATTACCGGTCGCTTTTTTGAAACTGTCTTCACTTTCCCAAATGGCAACATTGATAAACTCAAACGTCGCACCTTCGCTAAGTGCCTTGTGAAGATTCGTGGACACATATCCATCTTCCTCTTGCAAAAAATCACGTGCCGTTTCCCAAAACACCAGAGTTTCTTCCACATGACCTTCAGGAACCGTAAATGGGTTGATTAGAACGACTTGAGCATTTGCAGCGAATGAAAGTGAAGCTGCGGCGAGTAGGCTAATAGGCTTTTTAATATTCATATCATTTTCCTTTTGTTATTTTCGAAAGGAATGATATGGAAAATTAGTTGCATATCAATTGTATATGCAACTGACTTTGTAATATATTATTGCAGTTCAACGTTAGTTTCACTTTTGGATGGCGATGACCTATCTTGAATCGGTGGATGAGTTGGGGCGTTATCAAGAGCACGCCTTTACCTCGGTCTCCAACTTTCTATTCAACAGTGCTCCATGTAGACGACTTGATTTCGACCTTGCAGTTTTGCTTGATAGAGAGCGGTGTCTACTCGAGAGAAGACACTCGTATCTTGGTCACTATCGACAGTCCTAGTGACCCCAAAACTCGCTGTGACATGAATCTGTTGACCCTCAAATAGAAATGGGTCACTGTCAATAGCCTCTCGTAGTCGCTCTGCAACCAATGATACAGCCTCACGATCTAATCTAGGGAGTAATACGGCAAATTCCTCTCCACCGACCCGCGCAAACGTATCTTCTGGGCGGATGATAGCATTCACTCGTTTAGCTACTTGTTTTAATACTAAGTCACCAGCTAGGTGACCGTGGGTATCATTGACGTTTTTGAAGTAATCAATGTCGAAAAGAATCAACGAGCTTGGCGATTTGCTGGTTAAGGTTGACTTCAAGGTGTCAAAAAAGAAACGCCGGTTGGCGATATGAGTCAGTGAGTCTGTCTCGCTTTGCCGTCGCAGCCTTTTTTCGAGGTGGTATCGAGTAGAGATATTTCGGGTTAACCAGCATACAACTCTTCGTCCATTTCTTGTAAAGGAGAGGGGAGAGATCTTACCTTCGAATCTAAGCGTTCCTGATGGACCTGACGCCTCATCCAGCCCGTCAACATCGGAGGCACCTAAATCGTATTCGACAGTGATAACTTCATTATGATCGAGCGCGAAAACGATCTGACTGATAAACCAGTCAGCTTTGTCCTTAGGAAGTACCTCATGCAATGACTGTCCTACTAACACAGAGCCATCGTGATATGACTGAGAGTCGGTGCCCCCTAAAATATCGACGTAGTCGCCATCTTCACTGAGAATGAAAACAGGGTCGGGAAGGCAAGAGAGAACTTGGTATACCTCTTCCAGTGTTGTGGGCATGGCTTTCCTTGTATTGTTAATCCTATTAGTTAAAAGATTAGACTGATACAACGGCGAGTGATACGGCAACTATGAAAAGGAGAGGCTTGAACTGGCAAAAATGAGCTCTTACTCTAATTTTTGCTGTAACTTTATAAGTTTAGAAAGGCAGTACGTATCCGCACTGCCCTGATATTAATCATCTGACGTTGAGTCGTCATCAACAATATCGTCTCCAATATCGTCGTTGTCGTCATAGTCAATGTTAGCATCAGCGGGTTCTGCCGCTGCTTTTTTACCATTCAACGTATGAAACTTTTTCCTGTCCCTTGCGAGGTGGATATACTTGACCCACGTCTTTTCTAGCTTATTTTCCGCTTGTTTTTCATCGGATAGAACCTGTAAAAAGTGACGTTCTTCGTCAGTTTCTGGAGAGAGTTCTCCCAGTTCTAACAAGTTCATTGTGTCCCCGAAGCGAATCAGGATCTCCTCTTCAGCAATGGTAAAGTCTCCGGATTTTGCAAATCCACGTCGAAATCGTTTGTTGTCGTAGAACGGTTTCTTCCCAAGACGAAAATCTACATTTTGCATAGTCACCCTCATAAAATGACGTTTATCATCGAACTCTGCCACAGTATAGACAGAGCTTTGTCTGTTGGTTAAATTTTAATCGATGAAAAATTTAAGTGTCTGTTAGGACGTTACTTTTACGTGTTAATTTGAAGGTTAGATGACCAATCCGTGAAGGTTTTCTTGCACCATTTAGTTCCGAAAATGGCTAGTTTATAGAGTTACTTGGTTTACACTGTTGGCATCAATAGAAAATAAGGATGTGTATTTTGGTGTTGAATCGAGCCTCGATGACCAATGAGCAGTATCAAAGTGCAAGACTCTCTAGAGATTCACGATTTGATGGTGTCTTCTTTGTTGCGGTCAAAACAACAGGCATTTTCTGTCGCCCAATCTGCCCGGCAAATCCACCCAAAGAGCAAAATGTGGAGTACTTCACTAACGCTCATATGGCACTCGAAGCCGGTTACAGGCCTTGTTTGAGGTGTCGTCCAGAAAGTGCGCCAAACTCTTGGGCCTGGCTAGGCGCTGAGACAAGTTTTCGACGCGCATTAACCTTGATAGAGCAAGGTGCATTGAGCCAATCAAGCTGCGAGGAACTCAGCGATAGGCTTGGTATTAGTAGCCGCTATCTCCGCCAGCTCTTTAAAACACATCTGGGTGTTTCGCCGAAAAAATATGCTCAATATCATCAGCTTATGTTCGCCAAGCAATTATTGCATCATAGTATGTTATCGATCTCTGACATCGGTTTTGCTTGTGGCTTCAATAGTACTAGGCGGTTTAATGATGCCTTTAAGAAGACGCTGAATCTCACACCCTCTCAGCTTCGTCGTCATGGCTCAGGTAAAGAAGCGCGAAACGTTGTTTATTTGGCGTATAGAGGCGCTTATGACTGGCAATCACTACTCAGCTTTTATCAGAAAAGAGCCATCAATGGCATAGAGAAAGTGACTGATACAAGTTATGAGCGATATGTGGAGATCAGCGGCAGTTTGGCGTGGTTCAAGATTTTCGCGGATCATGAGGGCAAGCAAACCGTCAAGATTGAATTTGAAATGGAGGATGTCACTAAACTGTCAACTCTCCTTACGACAATCAGACGGGTGTTTGACCTCGATACTGACATCACCGCGGTTGAGTCACATCTGAATGGCATCAATCACGAGTTAATCGTTCACTCTGGATTGAGACTACCTGGAGTATGGTCAACATGGGAAGCGGGTGTTCGTGCGGTACTCGGGCAGCAAGTTTCGGTAAAAGCGGCAATTGGTCAGTTAAACCTGCTTAGTGAGTCGCTTGATTGTCGTGTGTCTGGTCAATTGGTTTTTCCAACACCCGGCGTAGTGTCGAATGCAGATTTGAGCTTTTTACGTATGCCGCAAAGCCGTAAAGATACACTGGCACGCTTAGCAAGCCACCTTCGAGAACACTGTGATGATTCACCGAATAACTGGTTAGCGCTCAAGGGAATTGGTCCATGGACCGTTAACTACGCACTGATGCGAGGGCAATCAGAGCCAGACTTATTCTTGAGCTCTGATCTGATTGTTAAAAAATACCTAAAAACTAATGAATTGATGAGTGAGGAAGGCGTTTCCCCTTGGGGAAGTTATGCCACCCTACATTGTTGGAGCCACTATTAATGAACTACTACACCATACTAGAAAGCGACTTGGGCCCTATTACTATTCAGGCAAGCGACGAAGGGCTATTAGGTATCTGGTTTGAACAACATACGACTTTGCCAAATGAACTGGGTCACTATCAGCCTGAGCATCCAGTTTTATCTGATGCGGCAACGCAATTGACGGAGTATCTTTCTGGGACACGTCAGCAGTTTTCATTGCCACTAGCCGCGAAAGGGACAGAATTTCAAATCAAGGTGTGGGAAGTGCTGTCTAGTATCCCATACGGGGAGTCGATCAGCTATCAAGAGCTTGCCAATCGAGTAGGGAACCCAAAGGCGGTAAGAGCTGTCGGAACGGCAAATGGGAGAAATCCAATTTCTATTGTCGTACCTTGCCATCGAGTGATTGGCAAGGATGGCAAATTAACGGGCTATGCTGGTGGCGTAGAACGAAAACTAAAGTTACTAAAATTGGAGTCATCTAGCTCTTGACAGCAATGTGCCTATCATTTGTCCGCCTTGTGCAGAGGTATGGCTGGATAGTTATATAGTTAATATATGAAACAAGTATAACTTTCGAAGTGCGTAATTTATCATTATTTTCAGTATGGGAATGGCTGTAATTGCAATTTGCATCTGGTTTCGCAAATTGCAAAATTAATATGAACGCTATTTCCCTGAAAGCGGTCTATATTTGACCGAATTCAATAAAATTGTACGTTTTAAAAGTTGGCACGCATACTGCATTAATTAAAGCGACCCTTTTTAAGCCGAGGGTCACCTAGCCAACTGACGTTGTTAGTGAACCTCTATTGTTCACACTTGTATATAGCCAGTCACACAATTTGTGGCTGGCTTTTTTTCTTTTTGAACATAAAAAAGCCAGGTCGTCTATCTATCAACCTAGCTTTTTGTGAAAAGTAATGACACCGTTAGAAAATATCCCCTAGTGGGCTTTCCGATTCCTCTTGGCAGCCTTCATAACAACTAGGTTTACGTGGGCATACCGCTCCGCGAGAACAAATCAAACGAGCATCCCCTTCGATTCCCCTCTCAACCCAATTGATGTTGAGTATCTTGGCGACGGTTTGTAGATCTTTTTTGATACCACGAGGAATAGCCACACTTCCCCCTCCTTCCACGCATGATCGCTTAAGCTCGCTAGCAATTTCTAATGCATTGCCGCCTTGGGCGTCGATTGCTGGGTTAAGGTCAATCCCGGCGCACAAGACTCGATTGTTCCCAGCAGGATCCGTCATATTAATCGACTCGCAGCAGTAGATCCTTGGTTCATCGCCGACATTCAAGATGGAGATCTGTGCCGATGATCCATTTTGCGGCTCGGATAGGCGGCGGAATACTGCCCAGTGTTGACATGGGTCGTTAACCATCCGCATATTTCCCCACGGAAGCGGAATACCATTTCCGCGATAGACGGCTTTGAGTTTACCTGGCCCGTAGGCATCGAAGTAGTGCCAATGCGGATAAGGTGATACAACGGTCATTCGACGCATTGCGACCGATGGTGACACACCAACACGTTTGTGCACATCGATTTCATAGCCGCTGCGGTCTAGTAACTGTCTGAAAGGTACTTTTGGGCACAGCAGTGCGCCCGCAAAGAAACTCGATTCGAAATCGCGCCATGCTTGAAGAATGTCCTGTGAGTTGAGAGCCGAAGATGACTGGTTCTGGGTACTGTCATCCCAACTGTTTTGATGCCCCACGCTAAGAACGCTTTTGAGTCCCTCTTCACTGTGTAAGATACGATGGCCGATATATACCGCCAAGTCATATTTAAGACGCGTTGGGTACGCTTTGAGTATCTCGTTTAGGTAGATAGTGCCCGGAGGCTCGAAGAAAGAAGTCACAAGCTGTTTGGCATTAACACCAAGCTCATCTACTACGTCTTTGGGTGTGCGATTGACCCAGCGAACGCTCAGACCCAGATCATTGGCAATATCTATCAGGTCTTCGACAGATAAGTTAAGCCTTTTCAATCCGACTTCTTCAGCCGCACGCTCTAAATCCGGAAAGTGGTTTTGCAAACTCTCTTGATGGGCACGAATCAGTAGATGTGCAAATTGGCGTCCGGTGATACCGGTTTGTGACAACATCTCAGGAATGGCTATTTGCAGGATGTCATTCGAGAATAAAAAGCTTGGCTCCAGTGCCATGCCACTAATCCCACCCCGATTTCCTTTTACGGGAGTGATCTCATCGGGCTCAGGTTCATTGTCTAAGAACCAAGCTGGATCTTTCTGGAATACCTCAGCAATGACCTCGAGCATATCGATACTTGGGACACGCTTTCCTCGCTCGATCATGGAGAGGTATGAGACAGAAGGGGCGTACTCTGGGTTGACTCGAATACAGCGCGCGGAGAGATCTTCCATCGTTAAATGGTTACGTTTCCGTAAGTTACGGACCTTGGTTCCCAAAAAGTGGGATTGGCGGATTAGACTTTTTGACAGGGGCATTTTGTAAAATTCACATTGTAAAATTTTTGTTGTGAAATTGTAGTCAAAAACACGCTAGTCTACAAAGTATACAAATCACAAAACGCATATAAATTTAAACAACCGTTTGGGTTTTTTACTCTAATTTGGACTTAGCAGCTGTAAGAGGGAAACACTATGAACATGCTGACATTCGATAAAACAGAACTACATAAGAACCACTCAACCTTTATCGCTGAAGCCGTGTTTGCCGTCGAAATGGTGAAAGCTGATGAACAAATGGAAAAACAAAAAATGGCCAAGCAGCTTCTTGATACGCTGTTTCCACTAGAAAACGGTTCGCACGAGGATGTGGTGAGCTATGAGATTGATTACCGCCACGTTCAGGCTTATTTCAAAAATGGAGAGCACACAGGCCTCAAGCGTGCTAAGCATTTTGTGGCGTTTGTTGGTGACAAATGCTCACCAGAAGCGATTTTGCTTCGAGATGAAAGTGGTACGCACCTAGAGGTAACCATTGGTCGCCGAAAAGGTACCGGCAATCTTGAACTGGTTGAGATTGAAGATATCCAACTTGAGACCTGCACGACCTTTGGTCAGTCGGAAAATTGCCATGCGTCAGGTATTCGTCACTGGGTAAGTTTAGTAAAAGGTGATGGTCAAGGTCGCCCACGTGCTTGCAGTGAAGACAAAGAATACACCGCAAAAAATGGTGATGACTATAACCTCGGTTTCAGCTTCGCATTTTAATTCACGCTAGCACATTTGTTATTACCGAATTTTCCTTTGGTAGTTGCCCCGCTTAATAGTGGGGCTTTTTTTATGGAGTTTGAGAATGTTTTGGTTCTCGTAATCCTTTTCCTCAGCTAGTCTTACATGGTGTTGTTTCAATGTGTTAGCTGCTATGCCGCCGAAAAGAATAAAGACGCTCCCCTTACATGTTCACATGTTCATTATGTTCGTCACCCTGGTATTACTCGTATGTGGGGTACAGATTTGGATTACTCAAACTAGCCTAAACAAAGTTATTCTTGAGGCAAATGAGAACTTGTTTGAGAGGATAGCGAGCGAAACTCGCAGTAATATGTCCTTTCACTTTGGGCCGACTTTTAGCATTGTTGACGCCTTTTCTGCTGGTGAACTAACTAGAGAAACGGATCCTGATAAGCGATTTGCTTTCGCTCCTGAGTTAATGTCACTTCTTAGTGCACATAGACATGTTCTATCATTTAAGGCTGCATTCCCTGACGGAGAGTGGCTTGCTGTAGCGAGGGTTTACAATGGTGAACTCAGAAAGCTCATGAAGGTGGACAAGGTCGCTGAATTTGTCGCCTTTAGCTATAACACACACACCAAAGAATTGATTCAACAAAGCTACGATGCGCAACTGGTGCTGCTCGATACGCAGGTACTAGCGGGCATTGCCATAGATCCACGCACCACTAACTGGTTTAAAACCTCGTCATTCATAAAAGCCAAAGTGTCTACGCCTTATTTTATGCCTATTATCGGTCGTTCAGGCGTCACTATTCATCGTAAGTCATTAAACGGAGCTGCGTTTGGGGCGGATATTTTGTTGGAAGAAGTTTCGGAAGTACTTCAGGATAGTGATGAGAATCGAGATGCTCTGCGAGTAATGTACGATGATGACTTTAACGTTTATGCCTTCAGCCAACCGGAACTATTCAGAGTTAGGGATGCTATACGGTCAAGTACCGTGCTCAAGCTTAGCGATATAAACCATCCGCTAATCGCGAGCACGGCGAATGTGGTGGAATTCGGTCCTGTGGCAAAGGAGATTAATTACCAAGGGGAAAAGTGGGTTGTTAAGATCGATAGAGTGCGAAGCTCTAGAGATCAGATGTTCAACCTTGTAATGGCGGTGAAATCAGAGCAGCTTCTTAAAGAATCCAATATTGTAGCCAGGCGTTCAATCATAGGTTCGCTGATTGCTTTGCTTGCCGTGTTGCCTTGTATTTACCTTGCTTCGCAGTGGTTAGCGAGGCCTATTCGTCAAGCAACAAAAAAAGCTAAGTCCATTGAGCACTTTAAGTTTAGCGCGGTATCACAGCATCGCTCTCGAGTTACCGAGATCAAAGAGATGTCAGATTCTTTGCGTTCTATGCAATCTACGATAAAACGGTTTTTGTCGCTCACTAATTCGATGGCAAAAGAGGATGATTTAGAGAGTTTGCTCGCGCTTGTCTGCCAAGAAACGGCAGATGCGACTGACTCGAACAGTAGCTACCTATATCTACTAAGTAATGACGAGACCTGCCTAGAGCCAAGATTTTTGAGTATTCGTAATCAAGGCGTGTTAGACCCCTCATTGCAACCAGCCATTCCTTTGACAGACCCACTTATAAAGGAAGAGGTTCATCAGTTCTTTCAATTGAAACAGCCGGTGTTCACTCGCTACAACGAAGTTCGTACATACGTGCCGAGAGAGAGTGAATCCGACAATACGTTGTTTATCCCTCTGATAAACCGTAAACAACAGGTCATTGGCGCTCTTGGTCTTGGGTTTGATGACGCTCACGAAAGCGCCGTTCTACTTGAAAACCGAGAATACCTAGAAACGCTGGCAGCGTATGCATCTGTGACCATCGAGACCCAAACGATGATCAGGGATCAACGCGCATTACTAGACTCCTTTATTCAGGTAATGGCGGGCGCGATCGATACTAAGTCACCCTATACGGGTAACCACTGCCAAAAAGTCCCCGTATTGACGGAGATGCTGACTCTTGCCGCGCAACAACAAACACAAGGTAAGTATGCCGATTTTTCGTTGAGCGATGAGGAGTGGCAAGAGCTCCACATGGCCGCCTGGATGCACGATTGTGGCAAGGTGACAATACCCGAGCACATAATCGATAAATCGACAAAATTAGAGACTATTTACAACCGAATCCACGAAATTCGAACACGCTTTGAAGTGCTCAAGCGGGACGAAGAACTGTTCATGTATCGTCAGCGTTTTGCTGATGCTATCTCAGAGCAGGAGCGTCAACAGCTGCAAGCCAAGCTTGAAAAACTGGATGAAGAGTTTGATCTGATCGCTGAAATCAATTTAGGTTCAGAGTTTTTAGATGAGACCAAACTTAACCAACTTGAGCAAATAGCAGCGAGAACGTGGCAGACCACGATAGATAGGCGCAAAGGTTTGTCTTGGGAAGAATTAGCCCGCTTTGATAACCAAGATATCCAGGTACCAAGGACGGAACCCGTGCTTGCTGATCACCATGACCACCTCGTTCCATGGGAAAAAGAACCAAAACGAGAGTCGCGTTTTGTTCTACAAGCTGGTGAATACCAAAATAACCAAGGTGAGATGTATAACCTTTCAGTAAGAAAGGGCACCCTCAACAGTGAAGAGCGTTATATCATCAATAGCCACATGATTGAGACGATACGCATGCTGGAGAATCTTCCATTCCCGAAACATATGCAGAATGTCCCGTTGTTGGCTGGTAGTCATCATGAAAAGATGGATGGAACAGGCTACCCATTAGGTACAAAAGCCTCTGAGCTACCTATACCGGCGCGAGCAATGGCTATAGCGGATGTGTTTGAGGCACTGACAAGTTGCGATCGCCCTTATAAGAAAGCTAAGAAGCTGTCCGAAGCTCTGCGGATCATGAGCTTTATGGTAAGAGATAATCATCTAGATGGGGATTTGTTTGAGCTATTTTTAACATCAGGCGTCTATCTAGAATTCGCTCAACAGAACATAGACAGCTCGCAGATTGATGACATTCACATCGAAGATTATCTGACCCAGTAATGATGTAAAAAAAGACCGCTGCTAGCGGTCTTTTTTAGAAAGGCATGACGCGGTTGCGACCGGAGCGCTTAGCGTCGTATAGCTGTTTATCCGCACGCTCTACTAGAGAGGCATAGCTGTCACCAGCGACAAACTCAGCAACGCCAAATGAGGCGGTGATGTTGCCTACCTTGTTGCCGTTTTTACGATCCTTAATGGTCATTTTTTCGACCGCTAGACGCAGGGCATCGGCCATCTGTCTTGCGACTCGAAGAGACTTATTTGGGACAATTAGCGCAAACTCTTCACCACCAAAACGGTACGCAGCGATGCCACCTCGGCAGGCTTGCTTCAGTCGTTGGGAAATGCCTTTGAGAATGGTATCGCCAAACAAATGCCCCATTTCGTCGTTGAATTTTTTGAAGTGGTCAATATCGAGAAGAATCAGGCTCATTGGTTGCTTTGCTTGACAGAACATTGTTAAGTCAGCATCAAATGCACCACGATTGTAAAGGGTGGTGAGACTATCAAACATGGCATTACATTGGACTTTGGCCAATTGAGATTTTAAGCGGCTTATCTCGTCACTGGCATTCTTCAACTGCCCTTGAATAAAATCAGTGGAGTGGCGTATTTCGCTTGCTTCATCAACTAGCTGCTTGATTAGTGGCATCACGTCATCAAGGGTTGGTGCACGTTCAGCATCAAGGCTTGACGATAAACCGTCGAAGCTATTCTCGAGAGCTTTCGAAAAATCGGTGGTATCAGTGAGTGCATCGGACATGGAACTCGACATTTCCGTCACTATTGCCTCTAGATTTACCTTGAGATCTTGCAAATCGACTTCGGCTTTGTCAGCGATGTGGTTTCTGTATAGAGAAGCGGAATTGACGGGTGGCAGGACATCGTAGTCTTTTAAGATGGCGTCCATGTCTGCATTTAACTCAGGGATCGTTTGATCAACATAGGTGTACCAGAGTGCGTAATTAGCTGGCGTAGCGGGCACGTGATGTTTCACCATCAATGGTACTGCCTTTTTGAGGTTGGCAGCCGATTTTTGAAAATCGTTTTTCTTCATAGTCCGTATTTGTCCTTAACTCATTCCGATATGTGCCGCGATCTTTTTTTTGTTATTTTTTATTTGTTTGTATAAGCAATTATCTAACGAGATAGGCAAATTGTCACTTTTGGAACCTCAGTTTTTGTAAATGTCCCCAGTTTTGGGTGTGATATTGCTTCAGTAACGATACATTTTAAATATATCGTTACTGAGTTCTTTGACAATGATCACCGATTGGCTTGCTTTAAACGGCGCTCTCGTCGTTTTACCATCGCCTCTTTTGCCAGGTGGTCGAACAACGGAGCAAAGAGGTTGGCAAACAGGATTGCGAGCATGATGCCTTCGGGGTAGGCGGGATTGAGCACGCGTATAAAGATGGTCATCACACCGATCAGTATTCCGTAAGCAATCTTACCTGTATCGGTAAACGCCGCAGAAACAGGGTCTGTCGCCATAAAAAAGGTGCCAAATGCCACGCCGCCAATCACAAAATGCCACCATATTGGCATTGAGAACATAGGGTTAGTGTCTGAGCCTATGGTATTCAGTAGTGTCGCGGTGACAGTGAGTCCTATCAGTACACCTAGAACAATCCGCCATGAGGCAATGCCAATGGCAATCAGGAAGATACCCGCTATCAAAATGAACAAGGTGGAGACCTCGCCCATAGAGCCCGGTAAGTTTCCGATAAAGGCGTCAGTCCAGCTTAATACCTCTCCCGTCATGTTGTTGACCAACGCACTTTGCCCGCCTTCATACCATTGACTCAGTGGTGTGGCGCCTGAATAGCCATCGGCAGCAACCCAAACGGCTCCACCTGACATCTGAGCAGGATAAGCAAAATAGAGGAATGCGCGCCCCGCGAGTGCTGGATTGAGAAAATTGCGTCCTGTTCCACCAAATACTTCCTTCGCCACAACGATACCGAAGGTGATGCCAAGTGCCGCTTGCCAGAGAGGAATAGTGGGAGGCAGGATAAGTGCGAACAGAATGGAGCTGACGAAGAAGCCTTCATTAACTTCATGTTTGCGGACAATGGAGAACAAGACTTCCCAGAAGCCCCCAACGATAAATACCGTCGCGTAGACAGGTAGGAAGTAACTGGCTCCGTAGAGCATCTCACGTCCCCAGCCTACGGTCGCTAGTGCCTCAGGGCTTCCAAAGGCGAAAGACAACCGCCAGCTCTCTTCGAATAGAGTGGAGATTTCAGCAAGAGTGTAGGTCGCTGTCAACGCAGCATTGGCTTGGTGACCAATGTTGTACATACCCCAAAACATAGCGGGGAACACAGCAAGCCACACCATGATCATAATGCGTTTAAGGTCGATGCTGTCTCGTAAATGGGTACGCCCCTTGGTCACATGACCTGGCGTATAAAAAAGGGTGGCGACAGCCTCATAGAGTGGGTAGTAGGTTTGGTATTTCCCTCCGGGTTCAAAATGTGGAGCTAAGTTATCTAAAGTTTTTTTGAGTGCCATAACTCATGCCTCCTCTGCAATAACACAGTTATTACGTGTTGGTTTCGCGATATGTCCACTCTTTGACTAAGCTAACTAGCGCAATCACTCGTATGTGAATGAAGGCAAACGCTTTATGAGTGCGGGATAGTGAGGACAATATGACGACTCGACGAGGTATTTATTGGTTTTATAACGATTGTCGACTCCACGACAATCCGTTGCTTGCGAAAGCAGCGCGGGAAGTCGACTCCCTGCATTGCGTCTATTTTCCAGAGCTAAAAAGTCAGTTTGAGCGACGCTTCTTACCCATCGAAATAAACGACGATGCCAGGCAGCATTTCGCTATGCAGTCTATTGGCGAACTCAATCAATCTTTGAGGCAAGTCGGGCAAGTATTGCACAAGCTAGAGGCTGATGGTCTCAGTCAAGCTCTAGAAGTGCTCAATGAACTTATCAGAACCTATAACATTACCGATCTGTTTGTTTCGCACTCCGCAAGTTGGTATCTGGATACCATAGTTGAGAAATTGGAGGGGCAACATCCCAAGCTAGCCATTCATCGAGACGACACACACAGCCTCTTTAAAGAGACCGAGCTTCCCTTTGATCTTGGAGATCTTCCTCAGAGTTTCTCAAAGTTCAGAAAGTTGATAGAAAAACAGCCCATTCCCTTACCTAGTGGAACGGTCACCACACTTCCACCTCCGGTAAACAATCGACAAGGGCTTCCAGAGGCTTATGGAAGCTTCGAGGAGGCGCTCGATCTAGGTCAAAATGTACGAGGAGGTGAATTGGCAGGACTGTCCCATGTGCGAAGCTACTTCGAAACCGATGCTGCGCTTAGCTACAAAAAGACGCGAAATGCGCTCGATGATTGGCAAAGCTCGACTAAGTTTTCGCTTTGGCTAGCCAATGGCAATATCTCTGCGAAAGCAATAGTAAGCCAACTTCATCGTTTTGAGCGACACAACGGCGCCAACGATTCAACCTACTGGATCGTGTTTGAACTGTTGTGGCGAGAGTACTTCCATTGGTATGGCAGACGACATGGTGCTCGGTTGTTTGCTTTTTCGGGCATTCAAAATAAGGCACCCTTGACCTCATTTTACGCTCAACGTTTTCGTCAATGGGTTAATGGCACTACCCCTTTCCCGATAGTTAACGCTTGTATGCGCCAACTTAAACAGACGGGTTACATGTCGAATCGAGGTCGTCAGCTCGTTGCCAGTTGCTTGGTACACGAGCTGTCGATTGACTGGCGCTACGGCGCAAACTATTTCCAACACACGCTTATTGACTATGACGTGGGGTCTAATTGGGGCAACTGGCAATATCTAGCTGGGGTGGGAGCCGATCCTAGAGGGCATAGGAAATTTGACCTACAAAAACAGACTCAAATGTATGATCCTGATGGGGTTTTCATCCGTAAGTGGCAAGGAGAGGGAATGACTATTAGTGTCGATGCCGTCGATATGGTGGACTGGCCCCTAGACACGAATGAGTAGCAGCCAATATATAGCAGCTAATAAGTAGTAACAAGGGAGAGAGCGATGACGTATCACACCATTAGGCTTGTGTTGGGTGACCAGTTGAATGAGCGACATTCTTGGTTTTCTTCCGTGGATGATGGCGTTCTGTATCTCATCGCCGAGCTCAAGCAAGAATCTGAATACGTGACTCATCACATACAGAAGCAGGTCGCGTTCTTTCTCGCAATGGAGTCGTTTGCTCGTGCTCTTACGGAATTAGGGCACAGCGTTGAGTATCTCAACCTTGACCAAAGCAGTCAGTATAAAAGCCTGTCTGACCTTATCGTGACGAAATGCCAACAGACACAAGCATCCCGATTCGAATACCAACGCCCTGATGAATATCGATTGCTACAACAACTCAGAGAGTTGAAACTGGAGCACGCGCAAGTAGAAGAAGTCGATACGGAGCATTTTCTCCTACCGTTTTCTGAGATTGAGGAGATGTTTCCAACCGGCAAGGCGGTAGTCATGGACCATTTCTACCGGAAGATGCGTCGCCGACACGGTATGCTGATGGCTAACGAGGATAAGCCACTTGGCGGAAAGTGGAGCTATGATGCCGACAATCGTAATAAATTGAAGGTCAACGATATCAAAGAACTGCCCAGCCCGTTGATGTTCTCAAACCCAACCCAATCTACTGTCGAGCGAATCCATCGTCATGGATTGAAGTCCATTGGTGAGATTGGAGAGCATTTACTGTGGCCGATTAATCGTGAGCAGTCACTCAACCTTCTTGCGCACTTTTGCAATATCTGTCTTCCTAACTTTGGACGCTTTCAAGATTCGATGACAGGAGAGCATGACTCTATGTGGAGTCTTTATCACTGTCGACTGTCATTTTCGCTCAACAGCAAGATGCTGTCACCGACAGAAGTGTTGTATGCGGCTATCGATAGCTACTCACAGTCTGACGGTGATATTACGCTTGCACAAGTCGAAGGGTTCGTTCGACAAATTCTTGGTTGGCGAGAGTACATTCGCGGTATGTACTGGAGCAATATGCCGGATTATAAGCGCAAGAATGCGCTTGATGCTCACCGACCGCTACCAGATTTTTACTGGACCGGACAAACCAAAATGCGTTGTATGCAACACGCCATCAACCAGTCATTAGAGTACGCCTATGCGCATCACATCCAACGTCTAATGGTTACGGGCAACTTTGCATTGCTGACCGAGGTTGACCCTGACCTAGTCGAAGAGTGGTATTTAGGTATTTACATCGACGCGATTGAGTGGGTAGAGATGCCGAATACTCGAGGCATGGCGCTTTACGCCGATGGCGGTTTGATCGCGACGAAACCATACTGCTCGAGCGGTGGATACATAAACAAGATGAGTGATTACTGTGGTGGCTGCTACTACAACGTCAAAGAGCGCAAGGGAGAACAGGCTTGTCCATTCAACGGCTTCTATTGGCGCTTTATGCACAAGCATCGAGAACGTCTGGGAAACAACCCAAGAATTGCGATGATTTACCGCACATGGGATCGAATGGCTCCAGAAGTACAGGACGAACATCTAACCACAGCCGAAGCCAATCTGGCACGCATCAACGAGTTGTAGGGAGCAGATGTGACAACAAACGTACTAATTGTGGGCGGTTCCGGTGGTATCGGCTGGGCAATGTGTCGGCAACTTGCGCAATTACCGGAGATTCAAGTCTTTGCCACTTATCGCAGCACACTGCCCCAAGGCTCTGAGGACTACGAACGCATTTCTTGGTTCCAACTCGATGTCATGGAACAGGCGCATTATCCAATGCTGGTGGAGAGGCTTAGCGAGGTAGTGCACCTAGATTGGCTGATAAACTGTGTCGGCGCGCTCTCTATTAATGAACGTATGCCGGAAAAGAGCTTAAAATCGGTGGACGCAGAGCAGTTTACTGATTCAATAAGAATCAATACCTTACCTACCTTACTGCTAGCTCAGCACTTTCAACCTCTTTTGAGAAAAGCACACTCGCCAATCTTTGCAACCATTTCGGCTCGGGTTGGCAGCATCACTGACAACGCCCTAGGAGGCTGGTACAGCTACCGATGCTCAAAAGCAGCGCTTAATATGGCGCTCAAGAACATCAGTATTGAATGGGGGCGTTTGATGCCGCGTTCGTGTACGGTTGCGCTCCATCCGGGAACAACCGACACGTCGTTGTCCAAGCCTTTTCAAGCACGAGTCCCAGAGCACAAACTCTTTTCAGCAGATAAGACGGCTAGCTTACTTATCAAGGTTCTCCAGTCCCTCGACCGCAGTAATAACGGCCAGTTTCTCGCGTACGACGGGTCACTCATCGAGTGGTAGGCGACGCTTGTTGGATGAGCATCGCTTCGAACAGTATTTCACTTCGTCCCAGCACTTATCCCACTTCTTTCTCCAATTAAAGCTGCGTTGGCAAACTGGACATAGTTTTTGGGGAAGATGAGCCTTCTTGTGCATTTGTATTTTCGACAGTAGTTCGACACATTTTGATATACGCAACCAGACTATTGAAGGTGCAGTTTGCACTGAGTTTTCTCAGATGATATACGGGGATGTAGTTAATATTGTCGTTATTATCTATTCTATAGTTGAGCAGTGGTGAGAAAGGTAAAGATTCATGGAACTAGAAATCTATCAGGTGAACGCGTTTACTGCGGAGCCGTTTAAGGGTAACCCCGCTGGGGTTTGTATTACTCAAGAGCCATTGCCAGCATCACTTATGTTGAGTATTGCCAAAGAAATGGCGATATCCGAGACCGCATTTTTGTCGCTCAGCGATAAACGATTACGTTGGTTCACACCTCAAGTTGAGGTTGCGTTATGTGGGCATGGAACACTTGCAACAGTGAAGGTTCTTGATGACTTGAAGCTGTTAAATGATGACGGCTCTTATGAGTTTCACACCTTGTCTGGTGAGCTATCAGCGAAGAAATCTGGAGAGCGAATCTCGATGGATTTTCCGCTCTATCACCCAGTGGAAAGCACATTAATCTCTCCTGATAAGTGTGCAGCGCTCGGTATCAAGGATGATGATATTGAGTTTTGTGCAGAGTTTGAGGGTGGAAAAGACTTCATCGTGCTTAAAAGTGAAGACAAGCTTCACCAATTGGCGCCAAACTTCCACGCTTTACTGCAAACCGAAGGACGCTCTATCGTTGTGACTGCAAAATCATCGAGAAGCGATGTGGACTTTATCGCTAGATACTTTGCGCCATGGGTAGGTGTGAATGAAGACCCTGTGACCGGCTCTGCGTATTGTGCATTGGCACCGTATTGGGCTGAGAGGTTGGGTAAGTGTTCTTTAATTGGCTATCAAGATTCTGAGCGTGGTGGCTACGTCGGTATGATGATTAAGGGCGAACGTATAGAGCTCAGTGGCCAAGCCGTGACCCTTATTAGGGGCACGATCAACATTTAGCTGTATTTAGCTGTTACCCTTTTTCTGTTTTAGGTTATCTTTGTCGAGTGACATTAAGATATCCAATAAAATCAGGAGTTTTTATGATCGAACACCAACCAGAACGCCATCGATTCGTCTTTGCAAAAGATGGTCACGAGAGTGTACTTGAATATAAGTTGGACGAAAGTAACGTGAACTTTACTCGCACGTTTGTACCGGATGTGTTTCGTGGTCAAGGGATTGCCAAGCAGTTAGTCGATAAAGGGTTAGCATGGGCGAAAGGCGAGCAATATCAGATTGAAGCTGACTGTTGGTATGTCGCTAAGTTTTTAGATTGAGATTCATAAATAATAGGCGATGCGACGACAGGAGCTAGCCTAAGGTTCTCCCCCTTAATAAGGGGGAGCTAGAGGGGGGTAAAAACGGACTTACAACGTGTGTCCTGCTTTCGATTCTGCCTCCGCATTGACCCCTCCCAGCCTCCCCTTAGCAAGGGGAGGAGCAAAACAGTTCTTCGCTACACATAGCTTTTTAGTAATCGGCGATGCGACGATAGGAGCTAGCCTATGGTTCTCCCCCTTAGTAACGGGGCGCGTAGCTGGGGGAGCTAGAGGGGGTAAATCGGACTAACAACGTGCGTCCTGCTTTCGATTCACGCGCGGAGCTTTACCCCTCCCAGCCTCACGGATACGCGCCCCGCTTCCAAGGGGAGGAGCAAATATTCCGCTACATTTAGCTTTATAATACTAGGCGATGCAACCCACTAAAACCCACTCACCAACTCATCAATCACCTGCATCACTTCCGCCACTTTCCCACTATTAGCTGCCTGCGGGTGCGGTGCTGCAAAACGACCGATATCGTTGTCAAAGTACTTACCAGAAGCATCGGCAAACTCTTCATCCAATGCCGCTCGGCGAAGAATATCAGCACCGATGTTGATATCGCCGCCAGCAACGCCATACGCGTCTTTTACCATCTTACTGCCCAGCATAGACGCCGGATTTACCGCAACAATCACTGGACCTTGGCTGCCAAGCTCTTTAGCCATCTCTTGTGACCAAATAGTAATGGCTAACTTACTTTGCGCGTATGCCATGCCATCACCTAGAGCTGAATTACCACGCAGCGCTTCGGTCTCCACCGGTGCTTGAGCTGCAGAGGATAAGTTAACAACACGTCCAGACTTAAGCAGAGGCAACAGTGCTTTGGTTAACAGGTAAGGGGCCAGTGTGTTCACCGCAAAACGCACATCGAAACCATCTTTAGTACGCGCATTGTTTGTGGTGTAGACACCTGCGTTGTTGATCAGCGCATCTAGGCTGTCGTGTTCACTTTTCACCTTATCAGCAAACGGTTTAATTTCCGACAATACAGACAGGTCAGCAATGTAGGTTTCAACTTCAGCATCACTATTTACATCAAGAAGTGTTTGTTTGGCTGCTTCGAGCTTTTGAGGATTTCGGCCATGGATCAATACACGGTGACCTTCTGCGACGAGCATTTTTGCTGCAGCTAAGCCAATTCCGTCAGTAGCGCCTGTAATTAGTACGGTTTTTTTCATTTTTAAACACTCCAAAGGCATGATGTGGGGGACTTCTCGAGTCTGGCTCTATCATAGATTATCAATGTTACACATTCTATCGGTGCCAGCATGGAAACAGTTTATAGATATTTTTGATAATCATGGATGTGTAAATCCCTCTGCTACCCGTGGGTAACAGAGGGGGTGAACCATAAAATCGTTCATTCTTTATCGATTAGGGTCGAGTGGATAGGGATCTAAACCATTACTCACACCGTCATCGTCACTATCATTATAGATACCATCGACAGGAGCGCGCCCCCATTCGTCGAGTGAGCGATTGATCGCACTAGATATCGACACGTTGTCGAAGTAAATGGTTCTCGCATCTCTTATCTCAGTGTACATACCGATTTTGGTATAGCCATCGTTACCAATGAGTAAAGTTTTCCCCGAGCGATCAAGCTTGAGCTCACCATTTACCCAGATCATAACGCGCCCATCGGAGCCCAGTGATTTCTTGAAATAGACACGTATGTCGGTCCATTGATCTTGTGGTGCAAAGCCAAGATCAACGATTGGATTGTTTGGCGATTGAAAGGTGAGTTTAAAGTCACCGTTGTTACTCAGCCTGATTGCACCGTGTGGACCAGATTGAAACGATTTCCATTGAGTGACAATGATGGAATACTTAGTGACATTCTGCCAAGACACATCGGGGCGGATACTTGCACTGAAGTAATAATCATCCCCCGCTGAATAATTGTAATCACTGTTCATGAACGCGATTTCGCTTCGAAAGGCTGGTGGCTCCCCAAAAAACTTGAGTACATGCTCTCCTGTACGCGCCCAGGGCACATTCTCGACGCTGTAATAGTGATAGCTAGCTGGTACTTGAGTGAGAGAGTCGTAACTGCTAGAAAAAGAGGGCGTTAAGAGTTGCTCTAGCCCAGACTGAGGGGTACCGTTTTCATAGTTCGCGGTGTAGATTGTCGCTGCGTTCTCAATCGTCGTTGTGCGTTCGACCAAAACGTCAACTCGTGTTGGCTCTGAGAGGTTAAATCCATCATCGACTTGATAGCTGAACTCATCAAGCCCGACGAAGTTCTCTTCTGGTGTGTAAAGCACTTTACCCTCAGAAACAGTGAGCGAGCCATAACTCGCTGAGTCAGCGAGAACGATAGCAAGTTCATCCGCTTCAGGATCAATGTCGTTGGCTAATACATCGCACAATAGTTGTTGATTCTCTACCCCTTCACAATTGTCTGGCGCTGTATTGGTGACCAGATTTTGAGAGCGGCTAGGATCGAGAGGGTAATCATCGTCAAGATCGGGCACACCATCATTGTCGTCATCTAAATCCTTATTATCTCCGACTCCATCGCTGTCGGAGTCTTTGGTTTCGGATGCATCATTAGGAAAGGCATCTTCGGCGTCGACAACGCCATCACCATCGGTGTCTTTAGATAATGGCGAGAGATCAAACTGAAGTTTGTCGACACGCACTGACCCGTCACGGGCATAGAGAGTAAACGTGTGTTCCCCTTGTTCGAGATAAAGTGTTGTCGGTGGTGATTGTTCGAACGTTCGAGAGTTTCCTGAGCTGGATAAAAATGCGAGCTTCGCAAGAACAGATTGCCCCTCACGCAACTCGACGACTTTTGACGCTGTCGCTTTTGAACCTAGCCACGCCGAAAATTCGTAGTAGCCAGTGCTCGGCACGCTGACGGTATAGTTCATCCATTCATCACGACTAAACCAACCAACATGAGTCGCGTCTCCGTGGGTAGAAAAGTCGACCCATTCATTGCGATAGTCGTGAGAGCCTCGATTATCTGCCTCTTTATCTGAGTACGCTACACCCTGCCCACCTAAGTCAAAATCTTCTGCTTCAACGGTAGTCGGCAACTCATGAAAAGGTAACACCCATTTTTCTGGATCCAATGGAAACACATCAACAGTGTCGATAACTCCATCACCATCGGTGTCAGCTGCGAAAGCGGAAAACGAAAGACAAGAACAGGTAATGGCCGTCGCCAATGAATTAAACCGCAATACTCTACTCATACGTCACTCCTTGATTGTTTGATACGCACAGACGCTCCGCCTCCATGCTAGAAGGTGATAAACATCGGGTAAGAAAGAGTGCACTCAGCTTGAAGATAGCTAATCCAATATCTATATCAAACTGGTTTTATATAGATGGCGTGAATGTGTTTGAGCTGTCATTGTGAAATTTGGATGATTCTATGGCAACTTGCTGTGTGTGCTGAGAAATTCAGTATTTCTGAGTTAAAGACTAATAATATCAGTTATTTGTAGGACGATCGCATTACGTGTCTCACTTTCATTTGGGGGCTAGAGTAAGCGGAAGAGCCACTTTACTCGAATTGGCAACGTTTGAAGTTGAACTCTCTATTACGATTTTAATGACTTAATCTATTAAGTAATGTGTCATCAATTTTTATCTAATAATTTCAATTGGTTGAAGTTTAGGTGCAGGCAATATCTCTTCTTGGTGATATTTGTTGTAAATTGGAACAAAAATCTCGTACATGTGTGCTAGTGCAGGTAGTACCAGTTTGATATGCTATTGGTGAATCGGTGGTTTGGAGATGTACGATGAAGCGGATGAAGTGGGCAGTTTTGGTTCCCGCATTAATACTCGTTGGATGCAGCAAACCCGAAATGGATGTCACGGACACAGAGCTCAATGCTCACCACGCTGAGCAGGTAGTGATTGTGCACGGACTCGCCCGCAGTGCTTGGTCGATGCAAAATATGTCAAAGGGCATCGCGGATCAGGGGTACCAAGTTTGTGTGGTTGACTATCCGACGATTCGCCAGCCGATAGAAAATACTTTAGAGAAAAGCGCGGAAGAGCTTTCTCGCTGTATAGCAGAATTTGATACCGCGACACACCATGCCACCAACCAACCTAAAGTCCACTTCGTCGGTCACTCACTAGGCGGTTTAGTGATTCGCTCCTATCTCGCGAAGCATCCTGAGTTTGTTCAATCAGAACAAATGGGTAATGTTGTTTTCGTAGGTACACCAAATCATGGTAGTGATGTTGCCGATTTTTTCTCCGATACCTGGATGCTATCCCTTGTTGGTGGTACGGCGGAGTCGTTGACGACCAGTCCTAACAGCTTTCCAAATCAATTACCGCTCCCAAACTACGACTTTGGCGTGATAGCCGGAACGCAAAGTTATCCGGTGTTCAATGGCATGTTTGCAAAGACCAACGATGGCTTGGTGTCGGTAGAATCGACCAAGCTCAAAGGGATGAAGGATTTCGTCGAAGTCGATATCAAACACGACCGTCTGCGTCGAGATCCTTATGTGACGGAATTAATTCTCAACTTCTTGCAAACTGAGCGATTCGAAAAGTAATCGCTTAGATTCTTACACCGTAGGGTAACTGTTTAAACAGCTTAGGGTCGGTTTTAACATTTGGCCCTTCGTAAGGTGGTTGCCAATCCAAAAGCATAATGGCGAGTACGTTTCTATGTTCACCATAGGCAAAATCAAAGTCGCCGGATACCGATGGGATCATACCGTGTCGTTTATCAATAGACTTTGTGATGGCCGCACGAGCTTTTGCTACGACTGGATCGTCTTCCAAACCAGCTAACAAAAAGCTAATGCCGACTTCTGCGATAATGTCTTCTTTAGTGTGCTGAATAATATCGTCAATGTTGCGGCGGAAATAGTCGTAGATCCATTGATGCTCTTGCTCGCTAACTTGACGTTGATAGTAACCAGAGTCTGCCAAAATAATATGGGTCATACCGTAAAGCTTGTTGCCAAATTGCTGCTTGCTTAGTCGGTAGTCTTCGCTGTTTGGATACGTTTTCTTAAATGCAGTGATAAACTCATCGACTAGATCCTGTTCGCCAATCTGTTTTAACCAGTAGGCTTGGTTGGCAAGTTGCGCCGCCCATGCCGTGATCATCTCTTTGTTGGTGAGTACAGATTCGAAGTCATAGCTACGCAGAAGTTTACGAAGCTTCTTATCATCTTTGTGGGTGACACCATACTCTTGCAGTCTAGCGAGATACCTTAGAACATCGAGCCCCATGAAGAAGTATTCTGGCTGGTCTTTGGTCGCCTTGTATCGACGGACACTTCTCTCGTCTTTGCCTTTTTTGTATTCATTGAGGCGCTCTAAAGAATGCTGGTGGATAGCATCCGGTGTGGTGACGTTTGCAGCAATGTGATTAAGTCGGTCGGTGACGTTGGCAAGATCCACGAGTATCGTTGTTTTGTATTTGGTGTCTTGCGTCTGCCTATACATGCGTAAGCCAAAATGACCTTGCTTATAGGGAGACAAGGAAAACAGTCGAGACTCGTAAGTGTTTTTAACCACGTTTGCGTGTGCCTGAAGTTGATGCGGTTTTGGCGTGCTACTGAAGTCAATAATACTAGCACCAGTAATTAGAAAGGCACTAACCGTTAATGCGAGTATCCGTTTTTTCAATATCATAGCTTCTTCCTTCCACCAAAAGATCGCTATAGTGTAAGAATTAACCGACGAGCAATTGTAATGGTTACGTCAGTTTTATTGTTTTGTTGAATGTGTTGCGGTGGAGTAAGCAAAGGCACGAAGGATTTCGTGCCTTAGATTAAGGAAGGTTTAAGATACTGTAAATCGGGAGACTAGCTGCTCTAATTGAGAAGCTCTGCCGTTTAAGTGAGTACTGCCGTCACGATTTTTTGCGGCTAGACTCGCAGACTCAGCACTTTGGTCTGAGATGACCACAATGCGCTGTGCAATGTCTTTACCAACAATAGCTTGTTCTTCTGTTGCCGTTGCTATAAGTGCATTCATATCGTGGATATTGGCGATAGCTCGCTGGATCTCCTCGATTGCTGCAGCTGCATCATTAGCTTGTTGAACCGTTGCTTCACCGCGTGTTCTGCTTGAGTCCATCGCTTTTACCGCTTCATCAGAAGCGCCCTTTAACTGTTCGATCATTTGGTTGATTTCACCAGTGCTCTGTTGCGTGCGACTCGCAAGTTGACGCACTTCATCAGCGACAACTGCAAATCCCCGGCCCTGTTCACCTGCTCGAGCGGCTTCGATAGCAGCGTTAAGCGCAAGTAAGTTGGTTTGCTCCGCGATATCTTGTATGACAGCGAGTGATGTCGAGATGTTCTTCACGTCGCCCTCTAGCCTGCTAATCACATTACTGGCTTGTAGTACTTCTTCTGCGAGTTCACGTACCGAGGAAGCGGCAGTGTTTACCGTCAATTGTGCGTCGCGAGCGTTCGTGTCGGCTTCTTGAGCTGACGCGGCAGCGCTGGTTGCGTTACTGGAAATTTCTGATGATGTTGTGGTCATCTCGGTCATTGCCGTTGCCACTTGTTCGGTCTCTTCACGCTGACTGGAAGCTAGGCTGTCAACTTGAGCGGCACGAGACTTCATTTCTTTGGTTTCTTCAACCACGGCATGGCTAGTGCTCGATACATTAGCAATGATTTCCTGTAAGCTTGAAACAAAGGCATTGAAGTTACGTCCCAAGCGCTTAAATTCAGGGGCGTCAAACTCTTCCATACGTGCAGTCAGGTCGGCATCGCCCTTTGCAAAGCTTTGAAGTGAAGTGTCGAATTTCTCTAGTGGCTTCATGATGCTGCGATTGATGAAGGTCGCAAGCACAAACACAAAGGCGAGTGTGACGCCAGATAGAATAAAGATGGTGAAAATTTTGCTCTGCAGGGCAGAGGTGGCTTCTTGCTCCATTTTAGAAATGGTTTGGTCGATGTCATCGATATAGAAGCCAGTGCCAATCATGAGATCCCATTCGGGGATATACATAGAGAAGCTTAACTTAGGTTCTGCTAGAGTTTGTCCCGGTTTTGGAAAGTAGTAGGTCGTATACTGTCCGGACTTGGCGTTTTGAATCAAGTCTTGGATAAAGTAGTTCCCTTTACTGTCTTGAGCCGAATAGTAGTTGTTGCCAATATCTTTAGTGCTCGTCCCCATCAAAAGTCGATCACCTTTGGAGTTATAGCCGAAGATATAGCCATTGCCGTCAAACTTCAGATGGCGCAGCACCTCTAAACCTTCTTCTAGGTTGGCACCCTCTTTTGCTAACCTCAAGACTGAGGTTTGAGCAAGTTCAACGTAGTTTTTGAGTTCAAGTTGCTTATTGCTGAGTAGGTTCTGGCGAGTGTCATCAAACTGTTGTTGATTTAGTGCAGAAACCTTGGAGTAGGTGATCCCCAGTATCCCAATTGTAACGAGCAGCAAAGGTACTATGGTGAGTACATAAAGTCGCTTTCGAATCGACAAATTCATAAACATTCATCCTAATAGTTGTAGTTGTGTATCGTGCCCTTTTATTGAGCATCTGAACAATAAGTAAGCAAACGCTGTGCCATTTACAGGATGAAGATCGGTAATAAAGCGTCACGGATTATACTTTCATCTTAACTATCTGTTTGTTAAGGACATAATCATAGCGGTCTGGTGGTCTGACCCGTCGTGCTGCAGCTAAGGGTTCGATCAGAAGCGAGGGGTGTGGTGTCACGAGGGGCGGTTTTGGTATTGGGTGGATAAATATTGCCACCCCCTGTTATTGATGGTGTTTATCTATTTGAAATTATTGAATAAATTCTTTGTCGCTATTGCTTTTTCTTGACTATGCTCAAAGAGCGAGGCAGGGAGTTTGCCACGCAGAACAACACGTTAGTAAGGAGATATCGCAATGAAATCATTAGTGGTTTTCGTGCTTAGCACGGTATGTTCTTTTTTTGCATTAGCCGATGATGCAGGTGAGCCTGGCAATATTTGTCTAACCGATGCCGGTCTGGTGGTCACAACTCACCTCGATACCTGTCCGAAAGATATGAAGAAACTCTAACGCAATTGAACCAGCTTAGCTGGTTCTTTTTTTTCACTAGGCTTAGAACTCACTCCGCAACCATTTACTCTCACTTAAACCAAATAGCTCGTTAACTAAACTTTTCCCATTATTATTCAAAGTCGAAAATACACTGAATCATCGTTTTGGAAATATCACAGTAATATACTTGGGTATTTTACTTTTGGTATTTTATAATATATATCTAAGTACTTTATTCATTCCATATTTAAGCTATTCGCTTTTGCGTTAGTTCATGTTGTGTCCTATTTTTCTTTTAAATAGATTCAAAAGGTAATTAAAAATCGTCATTTTTAACCAAAATGAAACCTTTTTGGATCGCTTTTCTATCATGATTAACTGATGGTTATCAATGTGGGCTTGTGTATCAGTGAAACTTTATAATTTTGAGACATAGAGCATTACTATTTTTTCAAAATATTGATTTGAACTATTTCAATATTTATTTTTGGTAGTAAGTTAATAATCAACAAACAAAGTAGTACTTTCTAGTAGTGGCATTAATAATGGTTACAACACATGTAACATTAGTGTTCTTCGCTAGAGAATTATTATACCTGTTTGATACTAGTCAGAGTGAATGGCCATGATGGCCAACTTTTTTACCAGAAGGATGCTTGTTGAAATTTTGCCGATTGAACCGGAGGCTTTGTCTCATCTTGGCAAAAGGGATACGCAGAATAGTTATGCTAAAAAACCTATTTAACAAACTTGGGATCGAACTTTGGTTTTCAGCCCACCTCGCATACGGCTTTGTACAGCTTGTATTCATTCCTATTGTTATGCCAGCTTTCGTTGCCGAGCGAACGGGTAGTTTTGCCAATGCAGGTATTGCAATGGGTTTCTTCGGTGTGGCAGGTCTCGCAGCACCGATTATCGGTTTACTTGCCGATAAGTTTAAAGCGCACCGCTTAGCGCAGTTCTTAGGCATGATCGCGTATATCGTCGCTGGTTTCTGCTACATCGCATCGGGTACTGATTTTACAATGATGGCGATTGGCTCAGTGTTCTTTGGTCTGGGTTCCGCAACGCTGTTAATGCTAAACCCAGTGTTTATTGCCTTTGCTGGATACGACAACAAAACTGAGGCACTAAAGCTTGGTCGTATGGCGCAAGCGGCGATCATCGGTACTTTGCTAGGTGGT
This sequence comes from Vibrio maritimus, assembly GCF_021441885.1. Classification (NCBI taxonomy): domain Bacteria; kingdom Pseudomonadati; phylum Pseudomonadota; class Gammaproteobacteria; order Vibrionales; family Vibrionaceae; genus Vibrio; species Vibrio maritimus. Next base: position 535,986 of record NZ_CP090439.1, on the reverse strand, counting down.
GGTGCATTAGCGGCATTGACTGATGGTGGATTTGGCTATGAGACAAGCTTTTACACAATGATGGCGACTGTGGCTGTTTTATCTGTTGTGACATTTCTTAGCAATAAAGAAGCTGGACAGCGCGTATTGGACACGGCTGAAGCGCGTGAAAAAGAGGCGGCAGAAGAATCCCAAGAGAAAGTGAACATCGTTAAAGTACTATTCTCGAAGTTTGGGCTGTTCTTATTTGCCGTAGCTGCCTTATGTGCTGGCCAAGGTGCATTCCAGGCTCAATTTCCTAACCTGATGAAAAATGCATTCACGGTGTCTGAAGCCTTGTCAGCGACGAGTCTTTCTATCTCAGCAGTACTAGGTTTGATTGTTGTTATTGCAGCTGAGAGATTTTCAGCGAAGTTTGGACCAACAGCACTATTCAAACTGTGTACTGTTGCGTCTATTGCAGTAATCGCAGCACTGTATTTTATCGCAGAACTTCAGTTCATTCCGACTGTGATTCTACCAGTGGCTTTGGTGATCGTTTACCTACAAGGCATTACCGTGACAGACATGTGTTCGCCGGCGGTCGCGTCTCGCTTGACACGTGTTGGTGCGGGCTACACGCAAGGTTTGATGATGTTCTTTATCTCAATCGGTTTTGCGACAGGTAGTGCGATCAGTGGTTTCACGGTTGAGTCATTCAGTTGGAGTGCTCTGCCTGTAGCCATTGGTGTGTTAACTGCTATCGCATTTGTGGCAATTTGGATTGTCACCAAAGAAAAGCAAACGCACGAGCACAAAGCAAAGACAAATCACGCTTGAGCTGAAAAGGGTGATTGATAACAAAAGGGAGCAAATTTGCTCCCTTTTCTGGTTATAAGTGTACGATAAAAGTGACTTGAGGAAACTGTGTTCTCAAATACCACGCCCTTAAAAGCTTTGCCAAATCGCCGTCAGACCACTAATTGAGCACAACAATAAAGCCGCCAGTCGGACCTTCTCTTTCGGTAGTGACTGGGTAGTAAGTCTTGCTAAGTGATAGCCCAACCACGCCGCGGGAATGAGTGGCACAGTGATATAGAGGTGATGGAGCGTAAGAAAGCCAATAGGGGCTTGCACAATAAGCGACATGATTGAGCTGAACACAAAGAACGCTGATAGGTTGCCGCGTAGCTGATTCGCTTCTTGATGCTGAAGTAGAAGTGCCATTGGCGGACCACCAATACCACTGCTAGTGCCAAAGAAGCCTGAAAAGAAGCCTGCAATACCCATTCTTGTTGGTGTTGGTTCAATACGCACGGGTAAAAGGCTCACAACAACCGCAAAAACAACCAACAACCCTAGCCAGAGTGACAGCACTTGAGTCGATACGTATAGCAACAAAGCTGCACCCGCAACAGAGCCAGGAACGCGACCTATCATTGCCATTTTAAGCCCGCCGATAGCGATGTTGCTCTTGTGCTTCATGGCGTTAAGGATTGAGATAAACAAAGCGACGAGGCAAATCGGAGCCGGCACATAGTCTGGAGAGACTTGAAACAAGAGAGGTGCCGCCACAATGGCGAGTCCAAAGCCGATTGCTGTTTGCACGTAAGCGCCAACGAAGATCAATAGCATCGCAATGAGTGAGGTTTGGCTGAGCCAATCAGCAAGCATGAATCATCCTTTTCAATATCAAAGGTCATAGAGGGCGACATTGTACCGCTAAGTTACGGTAAGGGGCAGAGGACTTTAACGATAAACTGGATATTATTGATATATAGGAAGGCATGAAATAATTGATTTAAATCAAGCTTAATGCCTTAGAATAAAAAAAGGGAGCAAATAGCTCCCTAAAAATATAAAGCAACGTAAAAAGGTTTATTAGAAGAATGTCGCTGTATATTCCCTTACAAAAACTCAATCAGAGTTTTCCATCCCTGTGCACAGTAATAATTCAGCGGCGAATGCACCACTGCTGAACGTGATACCAGCCATCAATAGCACGATAGCGTACTTGCTTGCTATGATACATAACCCTAAGGTGTTGATTATTCTCTCCATATTACTTCTCCTTAAATCAGGAACCGTTATTGACTAGGTGTATTTTACAATAACCCACCAGGCCAAATTGAGAGCCGACGCTATTATTAAATCGATTTATGAATTATGTTCCGTAAAACGCGAACGCGTCATAGAATTACAACTGGTTACAATCAATTTTGATTATTGATGCTGACGAATATCACTTTTGTTATTTCACTTTAGCGATAGGGCTTGATAAAGGTATATTATTTTCCCTGAGTACGACTTTGCCTTGAAGTAGACACAAAAAAACAGCGCCAAATGGCGCTGTTTTTAGATGTTTCTGTGATTTTATGGCTGCTGGCGGGTCGGAGCCAATACAATTTCACGAATACACACGTTTTGAGGTTGTGCATAAGCAAACTCTACCGCTCTCGCAACATCATCGGCTGCAAGTACACCACCCATGACTTCTTTCCATTGATCGTAGCCATCTTTGATCTCTTGTGAAGTTGTGTGCGACAACAGTTCTGTTTCTACCGCGCCAGGAGCGATGGTGACAACACGAACATCAGACTCTGCAACTTCTTCACGAACGTTCTCTGAAATAGCGTGAACGGCAAACTTGGTACCGCAATACGCAGCGTGGTTGCCAAAGGTTTTGCGACCGGCAATCGAGCTGATATTGATGATGGTGCCGGCGTTGCGTGCCTTCATTGGTGCAAGTACCGCCTGCATACCATTGAGAAGACCAACGACGTTCACGTCAAACATGGTTTTCCATTCTGATGCGTCTTGAGTATCGATCTGACCTAGTAGCATAACGCCAGCATTGTTAATCAGAGCGTCAGCAGGACCAAATTGCTCTTCCGCTTTAGCAATGGCTGCTTCAAACGTCGCTTTGTCGGTGATGTCGACTTTTTCACACAGTGTATTAGGTAGTTGCAGTGCTTCTAGCTTCTCTACGCGACGAGCAAGAAGAAGCAGTGGGTGACCAGCATAACTTAAACGACGTGCGATCGCTTCGCCAATACCAGAACTTGCACCTGTAATAACAACTAGCTTTTTCATATGTTCACCCTTTTTTGAATTAGTGGACTTCTGTAGTGAAGTTGCTAACAAGTCTAGTCAAAAAACTATTGTTGATATATGGGGATTTAATTAAAACAGTGTTGTTATATTGCAACAATGAACTTGCTAGTTTTCTTTCTATACTCTACTCATTGCATTAGTTCGTATCAGAATAACAAGAGCGATGAAATGGCACATTTCGTTGGAACTATTGTCATAAAGGGATAAGATTTGCGTTCGAATTTTGAGGGAAGACTGATGTATAAGTGGTTATTGGTTTTAGTTTTGTCTATTGCTCTTCCATTTCAAGCGCTTAGTTTGGAATTAGCAAAAGATGCTGTCGTTGATCGAGTGGAAGTAAAAAAGTCTTCGAGACGAATGTACTTGATGGACGGTGATGTTGTGGTCCGAGAGTATCGAATTGCACTCGGAAAAAATCCACGTGGACACAAGATTCAGGAAGGTGACAATCGCACCCCTGAGGGCAAATATTACCTCGACTTCGTAATGGATGATTCTGCGTTTTATCGTTCTATGCACATTAGCTATCCAAATTTGAGAGATAAGAAACGCGCACAAAGTTTAGGGGTGAGTCCCGGAGGAAACATCAAGATTCACGGACTCAAAAATGACAACAATAAGCCACCACAGTTTGTGCAAAGCTTCGACTGGACCAATGGCTGCATTGCCATTACCAACGATGAGATGGACGAGCTGGTCTCTCTAGTTAAGATTGGTACGCCCATCTATATTCGTTGGTAGTTGTTTTACTGGGGTTAGTAGCGATAGGTTAGACCGAAACTCACACCGTAACCTTTATTTTGCACATCCACCTGATAGCTTTCATTCAGCTTCACGTTCTTTCTCGCATAGTTCTCGCTAAAGCCAGAAAGATCAAAGGTCAGGTGTTCGTTTACCGCGTAGGCTGCGCCGAGTCGATAACGAACATCTTCTCCACCAAAGGAATCAATCGCTTCATCCATACTAACGCCACCACGTAGCGCTAACTGCCCAATGCGATATTCCATGGAAGTTGCGTAGCGTTTGCTGTGACGGGATCCTTTCAACAGTTGGATAGGATCGTCATAGTCAGCGTAGGTAACACCTTGACCATCCCAACGCGATAGACTGAAGGTGTTGTGCCATGACCAATTGTCGGTCAAAGCAATAGTCCCGTAGACGCTTGTTATCGATGGTAGAGCAAATTGGATATTACTGTCACCAAACTGGCTATCGAGCCTGTGTGTTGCTGCAAGAGTCAGCCACGAGTTAGCTTGCCAAGTTGCGCTGATAGCACCTGTCCAGCCATCGGTATTGCCTGTTGTTGTCTCAGTATTACACCCGCCTAAGAACTTACATTTATCAACTTCAAGCAAGTAGTCCGCATATTGATATTCAAGCGTTAAACCAATACTCACATCTCCCATCTTATAGGCAACGCTAGGCGCAAAGGACACGACGATAGGGCGCACTCGCGCTTGCTCTAAGATGCGTATATTGAGTGGCGGCGGAAGCCTAAACTCTGAAATCGAAATATCTGCTGCGGTGCGACTATAGGCAGCGAGACCAACGAACCAGTTTGAGTCTATCGGCATCACCATAAAGCCAGCTGGAATAGGATTCGCTTTTGAGTAAGACGATTGCGTGCCCAAAATATCGTAATCAGTATCGACCTGATAGCGAGTGACACTCGCGGTTACCGTAGTGGTCTCTAACTGCGTCATACTGGACGGAGCGGTTGCCAAAATACTTGCATCGACTGCTGATGCGCCATTCGCGCTCGCGAGCGCACTATTTGAAGTTGAGGATTCCCAAAAGTTAAGACCAGTGGCGTTAGCGATCGGTGAACTACAAACCATTGCCGTAATGGCAATACGTTGTGTAAGAGACATGTTTGTTATCAAGCTATGAAAAAACGGCATTCTAGCATGGTGGATTTTTATACCATGCAATTTTTGTGTGAATAAAAGTGACATTGCTGATTGCAAGCCGTGAGTGCGGTGTTAGTAGACGTTATAAGAGGATGGGTCTCGTTACTAACTCTATGATGTTTTGTGGTATGTGCAGTGTAAGTAGCCGTTGCGTTTCTTACGAGTTAAGAAAGTATGCTTTGATGTTTTGACTTAAAAGACTGTCAGAATTTTCCTTTGAGCGCTTCGGGGTAAAAATTAATGTGACGTATGAGGTGACGATCGTGAGCATGAATAGTGCTTGTGGGGGTAGGAGCATAAACATGTAGCTCACGACCGTCTGAGCTCTTCTAGTCAAAAAACTGGCAGGTTTTTGCGAGTTGCAAAAGGGCATTTGCTTGTAATTGAGATTTGGCGTTGCTTAGCTGATTTAAATAGTAAGCTTTTAAAGGGCGTGCAGAGCTGCTGGTTCGTCGCGTTGTATCTTTTCTCATTAGGCTCTCCGGTATCTTTTGTGTTGGGGGGAATCTGTACATATTGTGTTGTTTTATGCGGTATAATAAAACAGATAGTATTTTGGGTATCTTGTTCCTTATATTGGCTTAAAACCAAGGATTTCGCCTTTTTAAGTCATAGTTGTCATATATGAGGAATGGTTTGCTTAGGATGGAGTGCCTAATTTGGAAAGTATAAACCTATATCGCTACTATGAGCGTCTCATCAAGTTTGAAGTCTCAGTTGAGTACGCGGTGACCCTCGCCGATGTTGCCGATACGATGGCAACCAGTCCGCGCCATGCTCGCTCTGTGCTAAAGCAGATGACCGAACTAAGCTGGATTGCTTGGTTGCCCAAAGTGGGAAGGAACCAGCGATCGACATTGATCAAAAAGCTGGACCGAAGTGACGTTAAGAAGTTAATTGCGACCGAATGGTTAAAACAGAGCAAGTATGATCGTGCGCTGGAATTTTTAGATAATGACCAGTCCACATTTGGCCAGCTTTTGCAGCAAACCGCGGGGGCTCAGATTAATGAGGGCAGTGTACATGTTCAGCTTACTTACAACCGGTCATTTGCTCGATTAGCACCGAACGTACCGCATCGCAATAGTGAACGTTTTTTGGTGCGACAAGTTCACGCTTGTTTAGTGTCGATGAGCCGTGATGGCGAGCTAAAACCAGATATCGCCCATCATTGGGAAGCCGATGAGCGCTTCAGAAAATGGTCATTCTATATAAGACCATCCGTTTACTTTCATGACGGCGCTAGGGTAAACGCAGAGTCCATCGCCACATTATTGATGCAACTGAAAGAGCGTGATTATTATCGTTCAGAGCTCGATCACCTAGAGAGCGTCGAAGTCAATCATGCGCTTGGATTTACGGTATCGCTTAGCCGATCTGATACAGGCTTTGCGGCACTGCTTAGTGATTTGAAATATTCCATCCAACCCCCACAACAGCTTGAAGAGTCAGATCTTAATGTGGTTGGGTGTGGCGTGTTTTCACTCGCCGAACAATCGAGTTCTCTCCTCAACCTTTCTGCCAATGAGCGCTATCATGGTTTACGTTCTTTAACCGATCATGTTTCGATATGGTCTGTTAGTGCTAATAGCCAGCATTCTAATGGCCATAGTCCTAAAAACCCGGCATCTTGCGAACAAGCTTTGGTGTCGGGATCACGAGTCAACGAACCTTACTCTCAAAAGGTGATCTCGCATCCAGAGATCGATTTGGAGAAAGAGGCGCTGAGTAGTACAACCTCTCGTGCTCGAATCGAAGACGGCTGTATGTTCATGATTTTCAATCAAGCGAACCCTTCACTGTCTTTTGCGCAGCGCAGCTGGCTCAGCCAGATGCTAAGTGGCGAAAAAGTTTGGCAGCAACTTGTTAAAAACCAAGACACCTTTGGCGCCGAGTTCGCGAGCAGCTTTTTCCCGTTCTGGCACAACGTAAAACGCATCCACAATCGAGCTGTAGAACTGCCTCGAGAGCTAAAAATTGCCTATTACAATCATCCAGGGATACTAAGAAGCGCTGAAGCCGTAAAGCAAATTTTAGAAGCGAAAGGCATTGGGGTAACGCTTAACCTTTATGATTTCGATGAATTTGTTGGCAAGGCGATACGGGGGCCTTTCAATGAAGATATTGTGATGAGCAGTCTAAACCTTGATGACAATAGGCAGGTATCAGCACTATTGTTCTTCTTAAGTGACCCTGTACTGCATGCAGGTATCGGTGATGATGTGAGCCAATGGTTGAAGGCGGAGCTTAATAAGATTCGTGCCGATTGTAGACCCGAAAACTATTTAACTGAGCTCGAACAAATCGGCTCTCTTTTGATACATGAAGGTATCGTAAGCCCAATGTTCCATCATAGGCAGACATTGAGCTTTCAAGGAATTTTAAAAGGCGTTGAGATAACGACTTGGGGCTGGCCTCAAATTCGAGATGTGTGGTCTGCAGATTGAGCCTTTTCTGACTCGTAGGCTTTCAGTCTCTCGGTCAACACTTTTTGATTTGCTGTTGTTGTCTCTAGTGATTCCGCGGTTTTATGAATTGCTGATGCCATCTTAGATACGTTGCGTGTTGCATGCAGTATCGTGCCCTGCATTGGACGTAGTAGCAACCAATAAGCAGCGATCAGCGCCAAGACAATCGAGAGCACCAGTAACGCTAATAACAGCAGCACATTGAAGCGAACATCATAAGCGAACTTTTTGGTGCTGTTAGCAATCGAGTTTTGAGACTGCTCTAGAGCGCCTGGCAGTGCCGCCAACGAGGATTTAGACATCTCAGTCAGTTCGTTGATGTTGTCCATGGTATCAACCAGCACTTGTCGTTGCTCTTCATTCAAACTTTGGTTATTTGAAAGTAGAGTAAGAGAGGTGGCTAAATTATCTATGGCAACGCTTGAGCTGTTGATCGACTGCTCTATCCCCTTTAGGTCGAGCATCATATTGATGTTTACTAAAGGCTGCTCTGTTTCTTGTTCAACGTCGTCCGCGGGAAGATCACTCGCTGCAATACTGATTTGTAGTGGTAAAAGGGCGGCAAGCAATAGAGTAAATAGTCTCTTCATGGTCATCTCAGGTAGTCATAGGCTGAATTACTGTTGCTATAAGTTAGTGCAGTTCGAGTCGAGATACCAATTAAGGTTTTGTATTTTATTCACTTTCTTATTCATCTTCTTATGGGTAAGAAGGCTGCAGCTAGGTTCATTTGCGCGCTTTTGCCCAAGAGGTTAGTGCGATTCCCGATAAAATAAACAAAGTCGCTATCAACGCGAGTAATGAAGGAGACTCAGCTAAGAATAGCCAGCCAAGCAATAATGCAATAACGGGGACCGTGAGCTGCATTAATGATGCTTCCAGTACATCTATCTTCGGCAAGAGACGGTACCAAAGGTAGTACCCCAGAGCGGAAGCGACAATACCAGAAAGAAGCGCATAAAAACTGCCGCTCAGTGTTAGATAGCTGGTTGTTGAAGCTGTTAAACCATGAACAAGCACCGCAACGATAACCAGAATGCTTGCCACCACAAACCCTTGCCGAGTCGCGGTTATCGGTGAAGCCACCTTTTTGCCCAATAAGGTAAAACCGCTCCAGCACAACCCTGAGACCATCATAAGCAATGCTCCTAGAATAGAAGGCTGGGAGGCACTGGGTAACATCAGTAATACAAAGCCGCCCAGTGCAACTGCGATTCCAATCATTTCAACGAAAGAGAGTTTGTGTCCACTGAACCTATGATGGAGGATGAGTGCAAACTGCACCGTACCGAAAAGAATCAGCGCCCCCGTACCCGTATCGAGCGTGATATAGGCCAGTGAAAATGACAGCGCATAACCGAAAAGTGTCACTCCTAAGGCGAGAGACATTCTTAGTGATGGACTTGAATCGCCCTGCTGCTTTTTGAGTATCAAGCCTAAACAGACCAGTGTTGCGGCGCCACTCACGAGTCGAATAGAGGTAAAACTAAGTGGATCAATAGCCGATGTTCCCAGTGCCAAGCGGCACAGCAAAGAGTTAAAAGCAAAGGCTGTCATTGCAGCGAAGGAGAGGGTAAGCGTGTTATTCATTATTGGGCGCCTATCTTGAGCATGTCTAAATCCTAACTTGATGTCAGCAATCGCTAAACAGATAATTGTTCATAAGATATATACCCGAGTAACCTCAGCGGTTTAAATAGGAAGTAAAGGATGAGCGTAGAAGTAGTAAAGGTGTCACCAGACTTTGATGAAGCGTTGTGTGAGGTTATTAAGTCTGTCGGCGCAGAGTTCGGTGCGGTGGGCGAAGGATTTGGTCCCTCGGATGAAGAAGTGTCGGCGATGAGTCAGTATTACAACGAAGAAGACCGCAGCCTGTATTTAGTGGCGTTGGTAAATGGAAAAGTGGTGGGCGGCGGCGGTATCGCACCATTCGGTCAAGGCGATGACGTATGCGAACTCAAAAAGTTGTTTTTACTCCCTGAAAGTAGAGGCTTAGGCCTTGGCAAGACGTTGACCGAACAATGCTTGTCATTTGCAAAAGCGCAAGGCTACAAACAGTGTTACCTAGATACTTTGAGTTCAATGGGATCAGCCATTGCTTTATATGAGCGGGCTGGATTTGAGCATCTCAGCGAGCCATATGAAGGCACTTTGCACAACGGCTGTGATGTATGGATGCTTAAAGCTCTATAGTGAGGATTCAATTAACTAGCAAAAACCGAGGTAATTAGCACGAGTCAATAAAGATCCAGCCTCACTCTTTGGCTTTGTGCACTAATGTTTCGAGCCAATGCTGGTGGTAGGCGTCTACTTGACGTTTAACAAAAATCCCAGTGAGCCAACGCAGACCACCACGCTGCGTTGATTCTGTCACAATACGGCACCCTTCAGTACAGGGCGAGATGAGCCATGCGTGGTACATGTCCACGTCTCCCGTTTTACCTCGCCATGCTATCCTCTCAAAAGGTTCATATTCGACCACCGTGCACTCAAAGCGCATGGTTTTCGTTATCCAATTAAATACACTGCCTTTGTGAAGTTCGTTACTGTCGCCTTTCACGATTTGTACTGCGGTCTTTCGGTGCTGCCAGTTGGGCCAGCACGGAGCACGTACAATGTGGCTCCAGATGGTCTCACAATCTGAGGGGATGACAATTTCGTTTTTCACGTGAACAGGAGCATTCTTAGGGTGGAAATACTCCGGCCACTGTATTTGATGTGGATCGTTCATAGTCACCATGCCAAGGTTTCGCGTTTGGACACTTTAACTATATACCCAGAATGCTGATTGCGTCGGATGGTATGCAGTCTGTCGTGGGCGGTTTTTCAATTCTCTCAATCTTGATATGTGCGCTAGCAAGACATTTGGTGAATTGTATGAAGACCCTTGTCGATAAATTGGGTATAATGTATTACAAGTAGTGCGTAAAAATTGAACGATTTAGGCGCAATTCAGGCAATTTCTTCCTTTTTGTATGAATTTTTCTGTTCTATCTCTCATAATTTAGATCTGATCACATTTTCTCGAGGAATGAAGATTGCGAAATTCCTATCGAGCAGATATAGTAACTGCAAATAGTCATACAATAGTATTTTATTAGGAGTCACACATGACAAAGCCAGTAATTGGTTTCATCGGTCTTGGCCTTATGGGCGGCAACATGGTTGAGAATCTTCAAAACCGTGGTTACGAAGTAAACGTAATGGATCTTAACAAAGATGCAGTTGCAGCTGTTCTAGCTCGTGGCAACGCATCTGAAGCAGTTTCTGGTAAAGAACTAGCTGAGAAAAGTGACATCGTTATGCTATGTCTAACAACTTCTGAAGTTGTTGAGAAAGTAGTATACGGCGACACTGGTATCCTAGCGGGTATGTCAGAGGGCAAAACGCTTATCGACTTCGGTACTTCTATCCCAGCTTCTACTAAGAAGATTGGTGCTGACCTTGCTGCTATCGGCGCTGGCATGATTGACGCTCCTCTAGGTCGTACTCCAGCTCACGCTAAAGATGGTCTTCTAAACATCATGGCTGCTGGCGACATCGAAACATTCAACAAAGTTAAGCCAGTTCTTGACGAGCAAGGCGAAAACGTATTCCACCTAGGCGCTCTAGGTTCAGGTCACGTTACTAAGCTAGTTAACAACTTCATGGGTATGACTACTGTTGCTACTATGTCTCAAGCTTTCGCAGTAGCTAAGCTAGCGGGCGTTGACGGTCAGCAACTATTTGACATCATGTCAGCGGGTCCATCTAACTCTCCGTTCATGCAGTTCTGTAAGTTCTACGCGGTTGACGGCGAAGAAAAACTAGGTTTCTCTGTTGCTAACGCAAACAAAGACCTTGGCTACTTCCTTGCTCTATGTGAAGAGCTAGGTACTGAGTCTCTAATCGCTCAAGGTACTTCTACAAGCCTACAAGCAGCAGTTGATGCTGGCCTAGGTCAAAACGACGTACCAGTAATCTTCGATTACTTCACTAACCTAAAAGCAGAAGCTGAAGCTTAATTTAGCGCTTTTAAGTTAACAAAACCCTACCTTAACCGGTGGGGTTTTTTGTTTGTGTTGAATATGTCAAAACGGTCACTTTATCGACACATTTATTTCGTCTTACTGGCATCTAAGTGTCATTGAGCGGAGCAACACTGGATAGGCTTAACTACTCAATCGGAAGCCAAGTATGCCAGCGTTATCATCAAGAAGTGTAAAGACCCTTCTATTGCCAGAAGCATCCAAGCCCCAGCGGTTCACAAACTCAGAGACTCTCTACAACCCCACCTTTAAAGATACGATCACTACCCTCCGCTCTTACCTTAACATCGATAAGATACTGAACTTCAAAGCGCCTAATATTCCCGTAGAGCCAATGCAAGCTGATGTGATAGAGACAGAGAAGCAAGACTGCATTTATCGTTTGGGACACTCAACGGTATTGCTTAAAGTCGATGGGATAATAATCTTGACTGATCCGGTGCTAGGAAATCGAGCTTCGCCTCTCGATTGGGCAGGCCCCAAGCGCTATCACGCACTGCCGATTTCGGTTGAAGAACTGCCTTATATTGATGTGTGCTTAATAAGCCATGATCACTACGACCATTTAGACAAACAAACTGTAAAACAACTGCATCATAAAGTTGGTAAGTTCCTGGTGCCAATGTGTGTAGGCGACCACCTCATTGAGTGGGGAGTCGAGGTAAGAAAAATCGTTGAGTTCGAATGGTGGGAATCAATAACAGTGGAAAAGACCCGCTTTGTTTTTGCTCCGACGCAGCACTTTTCAGGGCGTTCGTACAAGCAAAGGGATACGTCGCTTTGGGGAAGCTGGGCTATCTTAGGGACTCAGTCTAGAGTCTATTTTAGCGGTGATTCTGGCTATTTTGGTGGATTTAAAGAAGTCGGTAAACGATACGGTCCCTTTGATCTGACATTAATAGAAACGGGTGCCTATGATGAGAACTGGGCGGATATTCATATGTTTCCTGAACAAAGTGTGCAGGCACACATTGATGTACAAGGCGCGGTGATGCTACCGATACACAACGCGACTTTTGATCTTTCCTATCATGAATGGAATGAACCTCTGCTAAGAGCAGAAAGCGAAGCTAAGCGTCGCAATGTTGATTTTGTTTGCCCGAAGATTGGAGAAAAAGTGATCGTGAGTGAGCTTAATGTTCGAAAAAACGATGAGCGCTGGTGGAGTGAGGAAGGAAACGAAGCAAAACAAAGGCGCTGATAATTAGCGCCTTTGTTTATTATGGGGGGTAGAAGCATTCAGTTAGTTAAGCGGCTGCTGTTAGTCGCTTTGAAGCTTTTTGCTTTTCACGCATACCAAGAACAATGGTTAAACCAAACGCAACCGCGAATGAGATTGCCATGCCGGCGATATAGTAGCCGATGTTTTCTGGGCGAATTGAGATAATACCAGGTAGACCTGCCGCACCAAGCGCTTGAGCCTTTACATTAAACATAGTGATAAACGCACTTGAAACCGCCGCACCGATAATCGCTGCAATAAATGGATAACGCAGTTTAAGGTTAACACCAAACATCGCAGGTTCGGTGATACCAAGCAGAGCTGTTACGCCCGATGGCATTGCAATACCTTTTTGTTTTACATCTTTAGTGGTGAAGCCAACAGCTAGAGCGGCTGCACCCTGAGCAATATTAGACATTGCCGCGATTGGGAAGATGAAAGTACCACCTGTGATTGCGATATCAGTAAGAAGCTGAGTTTCAATGGCGATAAAACTATGGTGCATGCCGGTGATAACAAACGGCGCATAAATAAAGCCAAACAGTGCACCGCCGATGAAGCCAGCTGAATCGTAGAGCCAGTTTAGACCGTCACCCAGTAAAAAGCCGATGTCACGTGTGAATGGACCCACTATAGTGAATGTTAGGAAACCTGTGATAAAGATGGCAAGCATCGGAGTGAGCAGGTTGTCCAACACGGACGGGATAAACTTGCGAAGACCATTCTCAACTTTAGCGAGAATAAACGCCGATACCAATACAGGTAGCACCGAACCTTGGTAGCCCACTTTTTGGATCTCGAAGCCCAGAATGTTCCAAGTTGGGATCGTGCCAGACACTGCTGCGCCACCAAAGCCCCAGCCGTTGAGTAGATCAGGGTGTACCATCAACATACCTAAAGCCGCGCCAAGGAATGGGTTACCACCAAACTTTTTAGAAGCAGAGAATGCCAATAGAACAGGTAAGTAGACAAAAGGTGCATTGGCAAAGGTATTGATCATGCTTGCGAGATCAGCAAGACCTGGGTTTGCATCGATCAGAGATTGACCTTCAATGAAAAGACCCGGTGCGGTGAGAAGGTTGAAAATACCCATCAACAGACCGCCGGCCACGATTGCTGGAATAATAGGTACGAAGATATCGGACAAACCTTTTACTGCGCGTTGCAACCAGTTTTGTTTCTCGGCACCCGCAGACGCGACATCCTTGGTCGACATTTCGGACATGCCCGTTAGTTTTGCGAGTTCTGCATAAACTTGGTTTACGATGCCCGAGCCAAAAATGATTTGGTACTGACCTGCTACCTTAAATTGTCCTTTTACACCCTCAAGATCATCAATGGCTTTTTCTTGGATCAAAGATTCATTTTTAACGGCGAGGCGCAAGCGAGTCGCGCAATGAGCTAAGGCAGAGAGGTTTTCCTTTCCCCCTAACAGAGTAAGTAGTTCTTTGGCTATGACTGGGTAGTTCATAACGAGCTCCGGTTACATTTTGTGCGTTATTATCGTATTCGCTCCCTGTTGTGTGTTGAATACTTTTGGGAACGTTTGCAATTTCGAATCATAAGCATGGATGAGGTCGTGTCAAAAGATAAAGGCGACAGTGTGACCGTGATCATTTCTTAGTATACAAGGAGCCAAAAGAATGTGCGCTAGATTAGATTTTTCCTTGAAGCTATAAAATTAGAACCATATTTGGGGCCCTAACTGGTTATAAGAATGGTGAAAATCGTGGTATTCTTTGCAAACATTCCCATAAATATCGGACACTTATCCTATGGCAAGCCTTCATGATGTCGCCAAACTTGCTGGCGTTTCTAAATCGACAGTCTCTCGCGTGGTAAATAATGAGTATGGAGTCAAGCAGGCGACCAAAGATAAGGTACAAAAGGCTATTGATGAGTTGGGGTATCAAACGAACCTTGTTGCTAAAGACCTCAAATCGCAAAAGACCAACTTGATCGGAGTAATCGTACCAAGGGTTGCGTCTAACGCCACCTCACAAGGGGTTGATGGATTAAGTGCGGTGTTTGAAAGTGCTGGAAAACACGTCTTACTAGCCAGTACTCAACAGTCTTTTCAAAAAGAGATTGAGTTTATTCGTCTATTTAACCAAAAGCGGGTTGAAGGCATTATTCTTTATGCAACCCATTTGGACGAAGAATTGGTAGAAGCGATTCAGCACTCGATAGCTCCTGTTGTACTCGTCGGTCAGGATGGTTCGTTATTCAATATCCCAAGCATTGTGCATGATGATTTTCGCGTCGGATTTGAGGCGGGAAATCGTTTACTATCAGCAGGTTGTAGTAATATTGGTTTTATTGGTGTGGCGAGTTCCGACATTGCTGTTGATAAACTGCGTTACCAAGGCTTAGAACAAGCTTTACAGTTCAAGCGTAAAGGCGAGCCTTTGTTTCATAGTCGTGGTGAGTTTACCATAGAGTCGGGCTACCAACAGGCGAAACAGCTACTAACAGAATATGAAAACCTAGATGGCTTGTTTTGCGCGACTGACAGAATCGCAATAGGTGCGGTTAAGGCGATTGAAGAGAGTAGTCGACAAGCCGGAGAGGATATTAAGGTACTAGGAGTCGGTAATGATGAACTGGGCTCGGTATCTTCGCCGAGTATTTCAACCTTTAACTATCCCTTTGATAAAGCGGGAGAAAGTGCCGCTAAGGTATTGATTGAATTACTTGATGGGCATCCACCTGTTATGAGTAAGGTCGTTCTTACTTTCCAAAATATCGAACGACAAACCTGCTAATTCCTCCCCAAATTTTCACGACAACACCCTCACTATGGCTCCTAATCCAACGGAGTCATGGTGTGTGTTAAGTCACAGTTTCTATTAAACTCAGCCGTTGGTCTTGTATCATTCCTGTTTCATCGCTAGTATTGCAAACGTTCCCAAAAATATTAATCATTGGTATAGGTGTATAGCTATTATGGTTTCAGTCACTAGCAAGGTTTCAGCAACCAAAGATCCAGAAGCGAAGTCTTCAACAACCGCGATGTCAGTGAGCGACTTGGTGAACCTGCTTGGTGGCCCGGCTAACGTGAATCGTGTCTTATTTCCGAATAACCAGCTGGTAATTGAAGTCCATGATACGTCTCTAGTTAACGATGGTACGCCACGCTATTCGCTTGAAGAGGTGTTAGGTAAGCCTCAACTGACGTTTGATATGCCTGATCATTTCGATGATTCATCGTTACTTGAGCTGGGTAGCGTAATTAGTCAGCAGCAAGTATTGAAAGTTGAGGCTGTCAGCAAACCAGTTGATTGCGAGCATCGACCGTCTTGGCATGTTTCTCCACCTCAAGGACTTTTGAACGACCCTAACGGTTTCATCTACCACAACGGAGAGTACCACCTCTTCTATCAGTGGTATCCATATGCCTGTGTCCACAAAGACAAGTACTGGGCTCACTTAACGAGCAAAGATCTGATCAATTGGGAGTGGCAGCCTCTCGCATTAACGCCATCAGATTGGTTTGATAGCCACGGCGTTTTTTCTGGTCATGCGTTGAGCCAAGGCGAGCAACTCATGCTGTTTTATACCGGTAATACAAGAATTGGTAATCAGAGAGATCGTCATACGACTCAATGTTTAGCGGTATCGAATGACGGAATTACCTTTGAAAAACTGGGTCCTGTGATCCCGAACCTGCCAGAGGGTGTCACGCCTCATATTCGAGACCCTAAAATCGTTCGTCACGGTGAGCATTGGTTAATGCTACTAGGCGCCCAAACCACCGATCTCAAGGGGCGATTGGCAATCTACCGTTCAAGCGATCTGCATCAATGGGAATTCGTATCGCTTTGTGGTGATGAAATGGGGGATTTTGGTTATATGTGGGAATGCCCGGATCTTTTCGAACTGGATGGCGAGCATTTTGCGATTGTTGGACCTCAGGGGATTGAGTCGGACAGCGCGTACCACACCATCCCTCATCACAATGGGTATGTGAAGGCTGAACTGGATTTAGAGGGAAAAATCTCGCTAACAGATTTTGACAATCTTGATAAAGGTTTCGACTTCTATGCACCGCAAACCATGTTAGCCGCCGATGGTCGTCGAGTTCTCTCTGGATGGATGGGACTGCCAGATGAAATCAACCATCCGTCGAGTGATAACGGTTGGGTGCATCAGCTGACAGCGCTTCGTGAACTAACCAATAGAAACGGACGACTTGTCCAAACCCCTGTTGCTGAAATCGCGACATTACGTAAAAAGAAGCAGTGCTTCACATTAGATAACAGCGGATACCCATCTCTTTGTGACAAGGCGTTTGATATGAGTGTGGTTCTAGAGTGGGGTAGCGAGCTTAGGTTGCATGCAAAAGCGGATCAATACGTATCGATACGACTAGATGAAACCACTCGCTCATTAGTGTTTGATAGAACCGACACCTTAATTCGTGAGGGGGATACCAAGCGCGTACTGACGCTGAATAGTGAAAACGTTGAGCTACGAATTCTCTCGGATGAGTCATCTTTGGAGATCTTCGTGAATGGTGGTGAGTTTGTAATGACTGGTCGAGTCTTCACTGACAAAGATGCTACTGGTATCGAGTTACGTGGAGGGACATCAGACTTTGAAGTCTACCCATTGAACGCGGCAAGCGCTCCATTTATAAGTTCGTTGAGTTAACAACAGCCATTCACTTTGAAAAATACACCATAAAAAAGCCCTGTAACCAAACGGTACAGGGCTTTCTATTCTCTACACGCTATGTATTAGCGTTGTGACTTCAGCAACTCAGTGACCTGGTTAAGTGAGTCGAAAATATAGTCCGCTGTTTCTATGACGTCTTGATGCGGCGGCATGATATCCGGAATCATTGCGGCATAGCATCCAGCAGCTTTCCCCGAGCGCATCCCGTTATTAGAATCCTCAAGCACCAAACAGTCTTGTGCCTCAAGTCCGAGTTTGTCATACGCCATGATGTAGCAATCTGGCTGAGGTTTGCCATTATCGACATCTTCTGCGGTGATAATGAGGTCGAACTGATTGAGGTAGTCAGTAGCACTAAAGTTCAGCTTGGTTTCGGGTAAATGGGAAGAAGTCACGAGAGCAATAGTGAGCTTTTGGGCTTTGGCTTCTGCAAATAGTTCATGAAACCCCTCTTTAAAGGCAATGCCCGCTTGACGCGCTTCATGGTAATGCGCATCGCGGATGGTTTTATAGTGGTTGAGGTCAAAGCCTGAACCAAAATGCTCAACCAGCATTCTCTCGCAGTCTGGATCTTGCACACCAATAAAACCTTGATAGAACTCATCCGTTAAGTCGTACCCCATCGTCGTTGCTGCGTATTGCCAGCTCGCTTTATATACCGTCTCGGTATCAAAGATAAGTCCGTCCATATCGAACAGTAGTGCTTTGAACATTATGATGTCCTCTTTATTTTCACGTTTTTTATTCGCTCTACTTTGTCAGAAGTCTTGTGAAATTAAAACTTCAAACCTGTAATTAAATTACATTTTAATGCTATTGCGGTTAATGCGTGTTCAGTTTTAAGTATGAAATAGCTGCCTTGAATAGGTGGTTGTGAAGTAATTTGCTCATTATGTGATTTTGGTCACTAACTATTTGGGGGTGTCTTGAGGGTGATTAGTGATTTAGATCACTTTTGAATGAGAGTTGTTATCAATTAAAATGCTATGTAATTTATCAACGCGCAAATAACGTGACTCTGATCACTATAAAAAATAATCTATGAGCTTTTTGGTGTGATATTTGTCACAAAAAGTGCCGTCATGCTGACTTTTGGAAATCCTGTGTTACTTTTTAATGGACTTTTGAATAAACATTTTTAGTCCATTGGACACATTTTCTAATAACGAGGATGACCTTATGCTATCTCCTGAAGCAAAAATCAAAGTACAGAACTTTGGTCGTTTCCTCTCCAACATGGTAATGCCAAACATTGGTGCATTTATCGCTTGGGGTTTGATTACGGCGCTATTTATTCCTACTGGTTGGATTCCAAACGAAACACTAGCCGCAATGGTTGGTCCTATGATCACCTACCTTCTACCGCTACTTATCGGTTATACCGGTGGTAAAATGGTAGCAGGTGATCGCGGTGCTGTCGTTGGTGCGATTACCACTATGGGTGTTATCGTCGGTACAGACATTCCGATGTTCATGGGCGCTATGATTGTTGGCCCTCTTGGTGGTCTAGCGATTAAGAAGTTTGACCAAGCAGTTGAAGGCAAAGTGAAGAGCGGCTTTGAGATGTTGGTGAACAACTTCTCAGCGGGTATCGTTGGTATGCTCTGTGCGATCCTTGCTTTCCTAGTGATTGGTCCTGCAGTAAAAGTGCTTTCAACAGCACTGGCTGCTGGCGTTGGCATGATGGTTAGCGCGGGTCTACTACCTCTTACTTCTATCTTTGTTGAACCTGCGAAAATCCTATTCCTAAATAACGCAATCAACCACGGTATCTTCTCGCCACTCGGTATCCAACAAGCTGAGGAAGTGGGTAAATCTATCTTCTTCTTGATTGAAGCAAACCCAGGTCCTGGTCTAGGTCTACTGCTTGCTTACATGTTCTTCGGTCGTGGCAACGCTAAGCAATCAGCACCGGGTGCGGCAATTATCCACTTCTTCGGTGGTATCCACGAAATCTACTTCCCATACGTTCTAATGAACCCACGTCTAATCATTGCGGTTATCGCTGGTGGTATGACTGGTGTGTTCACACTAACCATGTTTGATGCAGGTCTAGTATCTCCAGCATCACCAGGTTCAATCTTTGCTGTACTACTGATGACACCTAAGTCTTCATTCCTTGGTGTGATTCTATCAGTGATTGCTTCAGCAACGGTTACTTTCTTCGTAGCTTCGCTACTAATGAAAACATCTAAGCAAGATGATGAAGAAGAGTCACTAGAGAAAGCAGCAAGCCAAATGGCGGATATGAAGGCAGCTTCTAAAGGCCAAGGTGGTGAACTAGACCTAGCAAAAGTACGCAAAATCATCGTTGCTTGTGATGCAGGTATGGGCTCAAGTGCAATGGGTGCAAGCATGCTTCGTAAGAAAGTCGAAGCGGCTGGCCTTGGCATTGAGGTGACTAACCTAGCGATCAACAACCTACCAGATGGTGCAGATATTGTTATCACTCACAAAGACCTGACTGACCGTGCTCGCACTCACGCTGCAGATGCACACCACATCTCTCTGGGTAACTTCCTAGATGGTGCACTGTACGACGGTTTAGTTGCTGACTTAGTTAACGCACAGCAAGCAGGCGCTGAGCCAAAAAAGCCTGAAGCGCCAGCAGACACTAGCTCAAGCAATGAAGAAGGAACGCTTAAGCTATCAAATGAAAATATCTTCTTGGGAATGGAAGCAAAAACCAAAGAAGAGGTTATCAAGTTTGCTGGTGAGCAACTCGTAAAACTTGGTTACGTAGAACCGCAATATGTTGAAGGCATGTTGGCTCGTGAAGAGTTGGTTTCTACCTACCTAGGTGAGTCGATTGCAGTACCTCACGGCACTATTGAAGCAAAACAATTCGTTAAAAAGACGGGCATCGTGTTCTGTCAGTTCCCTGAAGGTGTTCAGTGGGGCGAGGACGAAGATGACGTAGCTAAGATGGTTATTGGTATCGCAGCGCAAGGTGATGAGCATATTCAGGTTATCACTGCGATTACGAATTCACTTGATGACGACGAAGCTGTCGAATGTTTGAAGTCTACCACCAATGCTGAAGATGTACTTCGCATCCTGAGTGGTAAGTAGCAGAAGTGGTGATTATCACTTTGGCTTTGAGTCATAGCTCCTAAGTGAAAGAGACCAACAGCCCCCCTTGTTGGTCTCATTTTTGATTTTTTCTTTTTCTTTTTTTAATGAGTTATTTAGGAAGACGTCTTATGAAAGCATTACATTTTGGCGCAGGTAATATCGGTCGTGGCTTTATCGGAAAACTACTTGCAGATGCAGGCATTCACGTAACATTTGCAGATGTAAACGAAACCGTGGTTAACGCTCTGATTGAACGTCAATCCTACCCTGTAAAAATCGTTGGCGAAGATGTAGTAGTAGAAGAAGTAACGAATGTTACAGCAGTAAACTCGACCAGCGGCGACATTATTGATCTTATTGCTAACGTAGAAATGGTTACGACAGCAGTTGGTCCGACAGTACTAAAGATCATCTCTAAATCGGTAGCACAAGGCATCGAAAAGCGTGCAGCAAATGGCAACACAGCGCCACTTAATATTATTGCTTGTGAAAACATGGTGCGTGGTACGAGCCAGCTAAAGGCAATGATCTTTGAGCACCTTTCTGAAGATGTTAAAGCGTTTGCCGAGGCAAACATTGGCTTTGTGGATTCTGCGGTAGACCGTATCGTACCACCGGCAGAAGAGGGCGAAACTGATCCCCTAGCAGTAACAGTTGAAACCTTTAGTGAATGGATCGTCGATCAAACTCAGTTTGTGGGTGATATTCCGGCAATTGCGGGTATGGAATGTACCGACAACCTAATGGCGTTCGTTGAGCGTAAACTGTTTACACTTAACACAGGTCACCTAATCACGGCATACCTTGGTGTACTAGCGGGTCACGAAACGATCAAAGATTCTATTGAAGACGAAGCGATTCGAGCTGATGTAACCGCTGCAATGCAAGAGAGCGGTGAAGTACTGATCCGTCGCTACGGCTTTGATGCAGATGCGCATGGCGCTTACATCCAGAAGATCCTGGGTCGTTTCGCTAACCCATATCTACGTGATGAAGTGGACCGCGTTGGTCGTCAACCAATCCGTAAATTGAGCCCACAAGATCGCCTGATTAAGCCTCTTAACGGTACGCTTGAGTATGGATTGCCGAATGGTCACCTATTAAAAGGTATCGCCGCAGCATTCCTTTACAAAAACGACGATGACCCACAAGCGGTTGAGCTTCAAGCTATGTTTGCAGAACAAGGATTTGAAAAAACACTGGCTCATTATTCAGAGCTGAATGTTGATTCAGAAATTGTTACACTAGCGCACGAAGCGTATTTAGCGCTCAAATGATTCAAGCTGTTGGTGCCACGCAAGTGGCACCCTTTGTTTTAAGAGATGTTATGCCACTGCACCCGCCCAATGAAACCGAACTATTAGAAGCTCTGTCCGAAGCAAAGGACGCGAGTGAATGTCTTATGGCCGCTTATGATGCCATCGACGACACTCTGGATACCCTTATCAATAGTATCTTTCATAAAGACGACTACGCAGTGAAGTACGTTGTTGATCCCCTTCTTACCAGTGATGGTCCTCTTGGCGACATTCTTGTTCGCGCTAAATTGCTCCTCGGCCTCGGTGTTATATCTAAAGAAGTGTTTGATGATATAGACATTTTTGTAACCCTAAGAGAGTGGACAAAGCATCAAGAGAACAACGTTAGTTTTACCGAAGTTGATGTGTTATTCGAACTGAATAAAATCAGTGCTATTCAAAAAATGATGCCGATCGAATACGATGCCAGCATGACCGCAGGTCTTGATGAAGTGATGTTGGAGATGTTTCTAGAGCGTCATTATCAGCGAGTGAAATCTACTATCATCCTTGCCATCACCGAAATGGTGAATACACTTTGCCGAGATAACCCTCTCGTCTAGTCTATTTCAGCCCTAATGCTTAACAAGTGTTGGGGCTTTTTATTGCCTTCTCGTCTTTTACCAATTTCCCTAGATCCACTTTTGTTTATCCACTTTAGCGTGCTTAGTTTCGAATTTGTTCTGTAAATTTACATAATTAACTTTCGAAACGAAACTTATCTGTTCGATTTTTCATCAGTTAAATCGTGTCTTACAAATAATACAGCCATTTTCTTGCGCTATAAGTTACGTTGTGAAATAATTTTTGCATCAGTTAAGTTTTGAAGCGAAAGTTAAAGTGAGAAAACGTAATACTCAGGTTCGACGCCATTCCATTGCCCAGCTTGTCCAAGAGCGTGGCGAAGTCAGTGTTGAAGAGTTGTCTGCTTTATTTGATACCTCAGAGGTTACGATTCGAAAAGATCTCACATCGCTTGAAAAAAATGGTCAGTTGCTTCGTCGCTATGGCGGAGCCGTCTCTCTTCCTCAAGAAGCGGTTGATGAAGTGCTAAATGATTCCGTGGCGACGTCTGAAACCAAAGAGAAGATCGCAGAAGCTGCGGTAGGGTTGATTAACGACCATTATCGCATCGTTATTGATTGCGGTAGCACAACCGGTGCATTGGTGTCCCGTCTGGGCAACAAGAAAGGCTTGGTAGTGATGACAAATTCACTCTCTCTTGCCAACGCGATAAACGACCTAGAAAACGAACCGACCTTGTTGATGACAGGCGGTACGTGGGATGCACATTCTGAGTCTTTTCAGGGTCAAGTGGCAGAATCGGTATTACGCTCTTATGACTTTGACCAGTTGTTTATTGGCGCTGATGGCGTGGATTTAGCACGCGGTACGACAACCTTTAACGAGCTTATCGGGCTAAGTAATGTCATGGCTGAAGTCGCCCGTGAAGTGGTTGTCATGATCGAATCCGAGAAAATTGGCCGAAGAATTCCTAATCTAGAATTAGCGTGGGATGCAATTGATGTGCTAGTGACTGATCAAGGCTTAACTCAAGAGCAAAAAGCTCTAATCGAATCTAATAGCGTAAAGGTTATTTGCGCTTAAACAATTTATCCCTCTTCTATTGACTTGCTTGCGTTCATAGAGGGAAACAGAAACTAAAAAGTGGAGAATTACTATGTGTGGAATCGTAGGTGCGGTAGCACAACGTGACGTAGCGGAAATTTTGGTAGAGGGTCTACGCCGTCTGGAGTACCGTGGATATGATTCAGCGGGTGTTGCCGTTGTTGATGCTGATTTAGAGCTTAAGCGCGTTCGTCGTCTAGGTAAGGTGCAAGAGCTAGCTGACGCAGTAGATGCACAAGATGTGACAGGCGGTACAGGTATCGCACACACACGCTGGGCAACTCACGGTGAACCATCTGAAGCGAACGCTCACCCACACGTATCTGGTGATATCGCGGTTGTACACAACGGCATCATCGAAAACCATGAAGAGCTACGTGCAACGCTTCAAGAGCGTGGTTATGTGTTCCAATCTCAAACAGATACAGAAGTTATCGCTCACCTAGTTGAGTGGGAGCGTCGCACATCAGAAACACTGGTTGAAGCGCTACAAAAAACAGCAGCTCAACTAGACGGTGCTTACGGTACAGTAGTAGTTGACCGCAAAGACCCAAGCCGCATCGTTGCTGCTCGCTCTGGTAGCCCAATCGTTATCGGTTTCGGTGTTGGTGAAAACTTCCTTGCTTCTGACCAACTTGCGCTTCTAAGCGTGACTCGCCGCTTTATGTACCTAGAAGAGGGTGACGTAGCAGAAATTACTCGTCGTGACGTTAAAGTTCTTGATGTTGATGGTAACCCTGTAGAGCGCGAAATCACAGAATCGAACGCAGAACATGATGCAGGTGACAAAGGCCAATACCGTCACTTTATGCAAAAAGAGATCTTCGAACAGCCTCGCGCGCTGATCAACACAATGGAAGGTCGTGTAACTGACAAAGCAGTAGTAACTGAAGCTATTGGTGTTAACGCGGTTGATATCCTTAAGAAGGTTGAGCACGTTCAAATCATCGCATGTGGTACCTCATACAACTCTGGTATGGCCGCTCGCTACTGGTTTGAATCTATCGCTGGCGTAAGCTGTGACGTGGAAATCGCGTCTGAGTTCCGCTACCGCGACTTCGTTGTTCGTCCAAACAGCCTACTAGTAACTCTTTCACAGTCTGGCGAAACAGCCGATACGCTAGCAGCACTTCGCCTTGCGAAAGAGAAAGGTTACATGTCTGCAATGACTATCTGTAACGTAGCGGGCTCTTCTTTGGTTCGTGAATCAGACTTCGCATTCATGACTCGCGCAGGGACAGAGATCGGTGTTGCTTCAACGAAAGCATTTACAACTCAGCTAGCAGCGATGCTGATGATGGTTGTGTCTATTGCTCGCCTTCAAGATCGCATGACAGAAGAGCGTGAAGCAGAAATCGTGAAATCACTGCACGAACTGCCTGCAAACATCGAGAAAGCACTAGCGTTCGACAAAGAAATTGAAGCACTAGCAACAGACTTCGCTGATAAGCACCACACACTATTCTTAGGTCGTGGCGAATACTACCCAATCGCGATGGAAGCCTCTCTAAAACTTAAAGAGATCTCTTACATCCACGCGGAAGCATACGCAGCAGGTGAGCTTAAGCACGGTCCTCTAGCACTCATCGATGCAGACATGCCAGTCGTTGTTGTAGCACCAACCAACGATCTGCTAGAGAAGCTTAAGTCTAACATCGAAGAAGTACGTGCACGTGGTGGTCTACTCTATGTATTCGCAGACGAGAAAGCGGGCTTTGAAGGCGACGAAAACATGAAGATCATCCAAATGCCTCATGTAGACGACATCATCGCTCCAATCTACTACACAGTGCCAATGCAGCTTCTGTCTTACCACGTAGCATTGATCAAAGGTACAGACGTTGACCAACCACGTAACTTAGCGAAAGCGGTAACGGTTGAGTAAATCTCGTCAATCGCACTAATGAAGGGCAGCATAGGGCAACCTATGCTGCCTTTTAGTTTGTAAGAAATATCCCTCCGATAAATATCTCCTAAAAAAACACGCCACTCACTTCTATAAAAAGCGATCTTCTCTCGTTCGTTTCTAGTTATTAAATGTGATTTGAATCACATTTTAATTCAGTCTATTCCTTATCCAAAAAAGAGCAATTTGCTTATGAAATGAAAATGTTTCATATGCAAACGTCTTTGATTGAGTTGTTAAAGTTTTAAAAATTGCATCTAAATGTAGTTATATCGCAAATAATCCTTAATAAATCTGTAATAGGGCCTGTTTACTCTCATCAAAGTCGAAACAAGGAAGGCGTAGAGATGAACATCAAAGATGTAGCGGAGCTGGCAGGTGTGTCACCAGCGACGGTTTCGAGGTTCTTAAATCAGCCTGACTCAGTTGCTAAGTACACCGCTCAAAAAATCGAGCGAGTAATAACAGTGACCGGATACAGCGCGGTTAAGCGTGAGACAAAAGTTGAGATGAGCAAGAACCCAACCATAGGTGTAGTGATCTCGAGTCTTCTCAATCCGGTGTTCTCTGAAGTAGTCGCGGGTATTCAAAGACGAGCGCAACATTTTGGCTATTCGACAATTGTCATTGATACCCAATACGACTCAGAGCAGGAGCTTAGAGCAGTAGCGGACTTAATTCGCTTGCGGGTTGAAGGCGTGATTATGACGGTCGCAGATGCTGCCAATAATCAAGCGCTCGGCGTGCTCAGGGATTTCAGTTTTCCTTACTGCTTGCTCCATAACGAATCTCAAGATGCCCCTTGTGTGTACGTCGACAACTATCAAGCAGGTATCGATGTGGCGAATCGATTGGTTAGCCTAGGACATAAAGATGTGGGCATGATAACGGGGCTGTTTACTTCTTCTGATAGGGCAGAAAAGCGTTATAAAGGCTTCAAACATGGTTTGGCACAGCACGGCGTTCAGATCAAAACGTTACTTGAGGTGCCATTGAGCAAGCTGGACTCGCTCGGTGAATCCGAAATCGAGGCAATGAAAGCAAAAGGTGCTCCGACGGTTTGGTTTTGTAGCAATGATCTACTCGCTCTAAAAGCAATCAACGCGTTTCAATCAATGGGGCTTCGCGTTCCTCAAGATGTTTCGATTATAGGATTTGATGGCATGAGCCTAGGCAAACTCGTAACGCCTAGCCTTGCCACGGTAGCGGTTCCCCATCTCAAGATGGGACAAGTCGCTGTCGACATTTTATTCAATGCCAAGGCTGGCTCAAAGCTGAAAACTTGCCTTGCCATGGATTACGAACTTCAAATGAATGGCTCACTTGGTGAAGCCCCGATAGTAAGCATTAACGAACAGGCACTTATTGGAGAATAAAAATGGCTGTTAAAAAACGTTCAACACTTATCAAGGCCGCAGGAATGTTGGTCGGCCTTGCTGGCGCTTCTTTCCAAGCGCAAGCTTCAGACGCTATCTGTTATAACTGTCCACCGGAGTGGGCAAACTGGGGTGGTCAGCTTCAGCTTATCAACAAGGAGTTGGGTATTCGTGTTCCGATGGACAACAAAAACTCTGGTCAGTCTTTATCTCAACTTGTTGCTGAGAAGAACAACCCAGTAGCAGATGTGGTTTACTACGGTGTTTCGTTTGGCATCAACGCAACGGATCAAGATGTGGTTGAGCCATACAAACCAGCGAACTGGGACCAAATCCCAGAAGGTATGAAAGATCCAGATGGCAATTGGTTCGCTATCCACTCTGGAACGATTGGCTTTTTTGTGAATGTTGATGCACTTGACGGTGCTGAGGTACCACAAAGCTGGGACGATCTGCTAAAACCTGAGTATCGCGGCATGGTAGGTTACCTAGACCCGACAAGCGCATTTGTTGGCTACGCGAGTGCTGTGGCTGTCAATCAAGCAATGGGCGGTGATGTTGAAGACTTCACTCCAGCAATTGAGTACTTCAAGAAGCTGCAAAACAATCGACCAATTGTTCCGAGACAAACATCATACGCACGCGTTATCTCTGGCGAGATCCCAATCTTGCTTGACTATGATTTTAACGCTTACCGCGCCAAATACGATGATTACTCTAACGTTGAATTTGTTATTCCTCAAGAGGGTACCATTGCCGTTCCTTATGTAATGAGTAAAGTGAAGAACTCTCCAAACTCTGCAAATGGCGAGAAGATCTTAGACTTTGTGTTGTCTGAAAAAGGTCAGCAGGTTTGGGCCAATGCTTACCTTCGTCCGGTAATCGATGGGGTGATGGATGAAGAGGCACAAAGCAAATTCCTTCCGGAGTCAGAGTATCAACGAGCTGGCTCGGTCGATTTTGCTGCCATGTCTGCAAGCCAAGCAGCATTCGCTGACCGCTACCTGCGTGAAGTTAACTAACTCAAATCAGTTTTATTAGGGGGTGGGAATCCCCCCACCCTTACTCTTATGAAAATAAACAATCTTTCGTTTTTACTGGCGCTTCCTGCTTTGATAATTAGTAGCGCTTTCTTTTTGCTGCCTGTGGTTCAGCTCATTCAGGTATCACTGCTGGATGGCGGGGCAGTAAGCTACCTACACATTTTAACTCGACCTTTATATTTAAAGAGCTTGGTTTCAACCGTTACGCTTTCGGCTTTAGTGACGCTGGTGAGTCTTGCCATTGCGACGATAAGCGGCCTGTTCCTAACTCGCTATGAGTTTCGAGGCAAGGAGCTGTTAGTGGCGATGTTGAGTTTTCCTTTGGCGTTTCCGGGTGTCGTTATTGGTTTCTTTGTCATCATGCTGGCAGGTCGCCAAGGTCTTTTTGCGCAGGTAGGCTTATGGCTGACTGGAGAGCGCTGGATGTTTGCATACTCCATTGCTGGTCTCTTCTTGGGTTACCTTTATTTCTCAATCCCACGCGTTGTGCTGACCGTGATGGGGGCAGCAGAGAAGCTCGATCATAACTTGCTAGAGGCCGGTCGCTCATTGGGCGCTAATCGCTGGCAAATCTTTAAAGATGTCACGCTTCCTGCGTTGAAACCGGGTCTTATCTCATCAGGTTCCATCTGTTTTGCGACATCGATGGGCGCATTCGGTACCGCATTTACGCTAGCCACTAATATCAACGTGCTACCAATGACGATTTATACCGAGTTCACCCTAAACGCAAACTTTGCCATGGCTGCAGCCTTGAGCTTAATACTCGGCTTTGTGACTTGGGTATGTTTGGCGCTCGCTAAGCGTCAAGGCGATTCAACGGTTGCAATGGGAGGCTAACCATGAAAAAAGACAAATACTTCTATCTGCAACTCACGTTCACCTTGTTAGTGTGTGCGTTTTTGATTGTGCCAGTGATCATGTCGGTCATGGCCGGTCTAACTAACAACTACTTTGTTGGTATGAAAAGCGGCTTTACCTTGAGGTGGGTGGAGCAAGTTTGGTCTCTCTATTCCGATACCATTTGGCTAACACTGCAAATTGCCGTAGCGACGACCGTAATCAACGTCTTGGTCGGGGTTCCTTGTGCGTATGTCCTGGCAAAAAGTAAAAGCCGCTGGGCTTCGCTTTTTGATGAAATCCTGACGCTACCTATTGCGATTCCGGGTATGGCGATTTCTCTTGGTTTAATCCTCGCCTATGGCGGATTTAGTGATTTCCGAGCGAGTTGGATGTTTATCTTAGTTGGTCACGTCATCTTCACTTTGCCATTTATGGTTAAATCGGTGTTGGCAGTGCTGCAAAGTATCAACTTCAGTGTGCTTGAAGAAGGAGCTGCAAGCCTAGGCGCTAGCTTCTGGCAGCGATTCTTTGATGTGATTGTCCCAAACTGCAAAGCAGGCATTGTTGCTGGCATGCTGATGACACTTACCCTGTCTATCGGTGAGTTCAACCTTACCTGGATGTTGCATACGCCCCTGACGAAAACATTACCCGTTGGTCTGGCTGACTCTTACGCGTCAATGCGCCTAGAAATCAGTTCGGCTTACACCCTTATTTTCCTATGTCTTATTATGCCTCTGTTGGTGCTGGCGCAACTGATCAACAGAAAACCAGTTACTAATAGTTAAGAATTTTCATGATGTTAGAACAAAAAAACGGCGTCGAAATCACGCTAAACAATATTACTAAAACGTTTGAAGACGGAACCTTGGCACTTAAACCAACGGATCTAACCATTAAAGCAGGCGAAATCTTAGTACTCTTGGGCCCTTCTGGCTGCGGTAAGACCACCACACTTCGCTTGATTGCCGGTCTAGAGTTCGCTGATGAAAATGGCGGTAAGATTGCTTTTGGTAACCACGATGTGACCTCACTACCAATCGAGCAGCGAAAGGTCGGCATGGTGTTTCAGTCCTACGCTTTGTTCCCGAATATGAATGTCAGTGAGAACATCACTTATGGCCTAAAAGTGCGCGGTGTAGATTCAGTCGTTCGCGAGAGAAAGCTTAAAGAAATGCTAGCGATGTTCGATTTAGAGAAGTACGCAACTCGCGGTGTCCATCAGCTATCTGGTGGTCAACGACAGCGTGTTGCGCTTGCTCGCGCGATCATTACTGAGCCTGATGTACTGTTGTTAGATGAACCACTATCGGCATTGGATGCGCTGCTTAAACAGCGTCTTCGTGGTGATATCCGAACCTTGCTGAAAAATCTCGGCATTACAGCGGTATATGTTACTCATGATCAAGAAGAGGCAATGGCGATGGGCGACCGTATTGCCGTACTTGACCACGGTGAGATTGCTCAGATTGGGTCAGCAAAAGAGATCTATCTGCAACCCAACAGCAGCTTTGTGGCCGACTTTATTGGACAGATGAACCGCTTTGAAGGCCATGTTGAAAACAGCCGACTTCGTCTGGATACGGGTAAAGCACTGTTATTGCCAACCGACATTATTAATGGCAGTTCAACATTAAATGTGATGCTAAGACCTGAAGATATTCAGTTAACGGAGATTACGGATGATGAAGATTCACTGCAAGGAACGGTTGCTAGCACAGTGTTCCTAGGCGACCGTACTCGTGTCATGTTGTCTGGTGTGACTAATAATGGGCAGGTGATGGTAGATTGCTTTGAACGTGTTGAGTATCAAGCAGGACAGGTCGTCACCCTGTCATTTGACCCTTCTCGTTTGATTCCACTAAAGAAGTAACGCCATGCTCATTGCACAGTTAACAGACCTACATATTAAAAAGGGTGGCCAACGCGCTTATCGTCGTGTGGATACCTTAGACTGCCTTCGCAAAGCAGTGTCTCATATTAATAACTTAGTACCACAGCCAGACTATCTGGTTATTACCGGAGATCTTGGAGATTTCGGTACGCCTGATGAGTATGCGGTTATCAAACAAGAGCTAATGGACGTCGAAGTTCCGATGTTAATTGTTCCAGGAAATCATGATCATCGCGCTAACTTAAGAGAAGGGTTGAGCGAGTTGGTTCAATTCGACCACCCACAGTTTTGCAATTTTGCTACTGAGTATAATGAACAGTTATTAGTTGGATTGGATAGTTCAGTGATCGGCAAGCCTTATGGTCAACTATCATTGGAAACTTTATCCTGGCTGGAGGACACTCTAGGTCAACATCCCGACAAGACGGCTCTGCTTTTTCTTCATCATCCGCCGATGCATGTTGGACTGACTCATATGGATGTTCAAAACCTCCGGAATTCAGAAGCGCTCTATGAGGTACTGAGTAAATTCAACAATGTGGTTGGAATCGTTGCCGGGCATTTACACCGACCGATCACTGCAGTTTGGAAAGGAATACCTGTATGGGTCGGACCTTCGCATAGTCATTCAGTGACTCTAGACTTAGAGCCCGATGCACCTTCATCGTTTTCTCTCGAGCCGAATGCGATTCAGCTTTTTAAGTTTGATGGTGATTCGGTGGTTTCTCACATTAGTTATATCACTGACAGTGAAGGACCTTATCCCTTTTTTGACGAACAAGGTAAGCTAATAGATTGATGTGTAAAGGTTAAAAGTAACTAAACCGTAAAATGCCACCTAGTAAAAGTGGCATTTTACGTCGCGTTTCTGCACTTCTGAGTGGCTAATTTAGCCTACTGCCACATCACTAGAATTGCCGCAATAGACAGTAAAATCAGTGCGGTAATGTCCTTGCGAGCGATGCTTTGTCCCAGCCAAAAATAAGAAATCAAGATCATAAAAATGACTTCAACTTGTCCTAGGGTCTTTACGTAAGGAACAGCCTGTAATGACATTGCACTGAACCAACCGAGAGACCCAATAACGCTAGCGAGGCTTGTCATTATTACTAGCTTGGGCTTCTTGAACATCTGCGCCAAGGTGTGACGCTCTCGCAGTAATAAGAAGCTGGTAATGATGATTGTCTGGAGCGAAATGACCAAAAACAGAACCCATGCAGCACTGTGGGGAAATGGAAGCCCGATGCTTAAGCTTGCCTCTCGAACCCAAAGCGACGTCAGTGCAAATGCGGTACTGCAAGACATACCCAAAAAGAAAATTTTTGGTGACAGGCTTCGCCAGCCCGATGAGCTACTCATAAGCAGAACACCCAGAGTGCCAATCAAAACGCCAATCCAACCGGTTACCGATAATACCGTTCCAAAAAAGAGGACGCCAAGCACCGCCGACACAGGTGCTTCGCACTTAGCCAATCCTGCCCCGATAGCATAGTTCTCTAACTTAAAAAGCAGCACCATCAATCCGGTGGCGAGTATTTGCATTAGTGCGGCGGCAATAATGTAAAACACGAACTCTCCCGAGAAAGTGGGAATAGCGACGGGCTGCCATTGATAAAGCGCAAAAAGATAAAGCAACGCGATAGGTCCTGCCCACAGAAAACGAGCAAGAGTGACGCCGGCGACACTCATAGTGCCGCTGAGTTTGCTTTGAAAGGCGTTACGCCAAGACTGGCTAAATGCAGCAAGGAGAGTAAAGGCTATCCAACTGAAAGACATTGTGGTTCCGGTGAATGTATAAGCAGATGATTATGTTAGCAAATGCCAACGAGTTAAAGAACCAGTGAAAGACGGAGTATCAAAAAGGATATGATCCAGAGCTAGCGGAACATCAGTAATAGTGCTCTACACGTTTATGTGAAAAGCACTATTGTCTTTAAGTCTCGGAACATTCAAATTAGCACATGATATCCGTCATTTTTTGTAGATCTTGCCGTCATTGATTTCAGCGCGCTTTGCGTTGGCTCTCGTTCTCACCTCGTAAAGCATGAAGGTGTTTCTATCGCGAGTCCATGGTTGCCCTGAATTCGCATCGTAATCGGAAGGCATTTCATAGCCAGCGGGAGCAAACGCTTCAAGCCCAGCCTCTCTTGCTGTATTGACCGCTCTTAAGTTGTGTTCGTAAAAGGCTAGGACAATGGTTTTACCCATTTTCTCAAAGCCGCCAGCCTGTTTGACCGCGTCCAATGCAACCCCTGTGGTATTTAAGTAAATGAGCTCACCACCTTCGTTCACGGTGGGGTAGATCGGAAACAGCTTATCCTCTGCAATTCTATCGCCAATCTGCTGGGCGATTTCCCACTGTGCATAAACTGGCTTTCCTGTTTTCTTGTGAAGCTCTACAGCAAGATCGGCCAATTGACCGTTCATAGGTCCTGGAATCTGGTTGCCATTCTTGGCGTGTCGATTACCAAAGGCAAAGGCTAGAATACTATCCGCTTCTTTTATATCAAGGGTTTCTGCTCGCCAAGTGAGCACATCCTCAATCAAAAACTCAGATAGCAGTTTCGCAGCTTGTGGATCTTTGAGCTGCTCAACCAATCTAGCTTCCATCGCCATTTGCAATTGTTCATCGGTAAGTTGTGGTTCTGCTGCATTCGCGATAACAGATGCTGCCATTAGGCCTGCGAACAAGGTCGTTTTTATCATCTTCATAGAACTGCCTCCGATTTTTTGTGTTAGATAATCATGGTTCGGCTTAAGTGTAGATTCGCGAATACAAGGGAACAAAAAACATCAGTTAAAAATCAAGATTAGTTAGCAAAACACCCTTCTATATCCTTAACTTTAAAAGAGGTTTGTGACTTAAGGTTGAGAGAATGACTGAAAAAAAGCGAAGCAGTGGAAGCGAGAATAAAACCGAGTTGTCGAGAAATGTTTCAAAGCGTCCCAATGAAGCTAAGCTCAAGAAGAAGCAGCGGGAAAAGCGGAGACTTTTTAATACGTTAAGATATCAGGTGGGTATTCCGCCGACACTTGCCCTTATATTACCTTCTCTTGCCAAAGCCAGCGATGATACGAGTAATGACTTAGGTATTGCTGAAAGTGATGCTCATTCGCAAAAAACAGTTAACTCTCAAGAGAATACACAAGAGGTCGAATCAGCTCCTAGTTCCAACGTTTCTAACGAACATCATGAGTTAGTTGCGGAAAGCGAAAAAAAAGAAATCGAGCAAAAGCATGTATTGCCGAGTGCGCGTCTTGCCCTTCATCATTATCCGATGCATGCCTACACATCACACCATATCGTCGATCGCCCTGATGTAATTACACCGTTCGTTGTTTCCACCGACACAATAGAGCAGCCTGAGAAAGAACATAAACCTAATTCATCCAACGAGAAACTGGAACAAACTGATACCGAACATCCCCCTGTTTTGTCCACTGAAAAAAACGAACATCGAGATAAAGGCTCTAAATCGCGTCATCACAATTCAGAACCGCAATTGTCGGAACAGTCTCATGACGTCAAAGAAGATGATGTAGTCTTCCATGGACAGATGGTTGCAACCGATGCCGATGGAGACACGCTGACCTACGCAATATCAACCCCAATCGATGGCTTGTCGTTCAATTCTGATGGCAGCTATAGCTTTGACCCGAGTCATGCCTCTTATCAGCATTTAGCGCAAGGGCAGATGGACGTGATCCAAACCACAGTGACGGTCACTGACAGTGCTGGCGGTACGCACAGTGAAGTACTGCAGTTTCAAATCACGGGTACCAATGACGTCGCCAAAATAACAGGGCAATTCAGTGGCACCCTAACAGAAGACCATAATGTTGATAGTTCTGGTTTAATGCATGTCCATGGAAAGGTGGATGTGGTCGATGTCGATCAGGGAGAGTCTCATACACTGTCTGAGGTCCTTCAGGGTAAATTCGGTGTTCTAGATATAGATTCAGACGGGCATTGGCACTATCAAGTAGACAATTCTCTGCCTGCAATTCAACAGCTTTCTTCCGGCAATAGCATCACAGAGCAAATCGCAATCCACACGGTAGATGGAACCAGTCAACTTATAGAAATTGTTATTGGAGGCACGTCAGATTCCGCGATCATTTCCGGTATAGATTCAGGTTCGGTAAAAGAAGACCTGAATGTCGTAAACGGGAGTGTTAAAACGTCTGGAGATTTATCTATATCAGATAGTGATCAAGGTCAGAATCACTTCCTATCTCAAGCTTTGATAGGAAAATTTGGCACCTTGACTATCGATGCGAATGGTCATTGGCAATATGAAGCCAATAATCAACAAACGGCACTGCAAGAATTGGCTAAAGGGTCTCATCTAAATGAATCCTTTACTGTCTCTTCGGTAGACGGTACTCATCACAATGTAGACATTCAGATAGATGGCACAAACGATTTGCCAATGATGGCAGGGCAATCGCAGTCGGTGAAAGAAGACGGAGCCGTGTTCCATGGTCAAATGGTAGCAACCGATGTTGACCATGATTTACTGACTTATTCAATCTCCAATCCAGTCGATGGCCTGACATTCAACCCAGACGGTAGCTATACGTTTGACCCAAGCCACGCTTCCTATCAGCATTTGGCAAAAGGTGACACCCAAGTTGTGACCACCAAGGTCACTGTGACGGATTCGGCTGGGGGCTCGCATCGAGAGGAGCTTAAGTTCACCATCACAGGCACCAACGATTTACCAGTAATGGCTGGCCAATCACAATCCGTGAAAGAAGATGGCGCAGTGTTCCACGGTCAAATGGTAGCAACCGACGTTGACCACGACTTGCTCACTTACACCACCTCACATCCGATTGATGGTCTGACATTCAACCCAGACGGTAGCTATACGTTCGATCCAAGTCATGCGTCATATCAGCATTTGGCAAAAGGTGACACTCAAGTTGTTACTACTACAGTTACTGTAACCGATACCGCTGGCGGTTCGCATCGAGAAGAGCTCAAATTCACCATCACAGGCACCAATGATTTACCGGTGATGGCAGGGCAATCGCAGTCGGTGAAAGAAGATGGTGCAGTGTTCCATGGCCAGATGGTAGCAACCGATGTTGACCAAGATTTACTGACGTACTCAGTCTCACATCCAATTGACGGCCTGACGTTCAACCCTGATGGCAGCTATTCGTTCGATCCAAGCCACGCGTCGTATCAGCATTTGGCAAAAGGTGACACTCAAGTCGTGACCTCCATGGTGACTGTGACGGACACCGCTGGCGGTGCGCACCGAGAAGAACTCAAATTCACCATCACAGGCACCAATGATTTGCCGGTGATGGCAGGCCAATCGCAGTCGGTGAAAGAAGATGGCGCAGTCTTCCAAGGCCAGATGGTAGCAACCGATGTTGACCATGACTTACTGACGTACTCAACCTCACATCCAATAGATGGCCTGACGTTCAACCCAGATGGCAGCTATACGTTCGATCCAAGTCATGCGTCGTACCAGTATTTGGCAAAAGGTGACACCCAAGTTGTGAACACCATGGTGACGGTGACCGACAGCGCTGGTGGTTCGCATCGAGAAGAGCTCAAGTTTACCATTTCAGGCACTAATGATTTGCCAGTGATGGCAGGCCAATCGCAGTCGGTGAAAGAAGATGGCGCAGTCTTCCAAGGCCAGATGGTAGCAACCGATGTTGACCATGACTTACTGACGTACTCAACCTCACATCCAATAGATGGCCTGACGTTCAACCCAGATGGCAGCTATACGTTCGATCCAAGTCATGCGTCTTACCAGCATTTGGCAAAAGGTGACACCCAAGTTGTGACCACCATGGTGACGGTGACCGACACCGCTGGTGGTTCGCACCGAGAAGAACTCAAGTTCACCATCACAGGCACCAATGATTTGCCGGTGATGGCAGGCCAATCGCAATCAGTGAAAGAAGATGGCGCAGTCTTCCATGGCCAGATGGTAGCAACCGATGTTGATCATGACTTACTGACGTACTCGATCTCAAATCCGATTGATGGCCTGACGTTCAATCCAGATGGAAGCTATACGTTCTATCCAAGACATGCCTCTTATCAACATATCGGCTCTGGCGATAGTGAGGTGGTTAAGACTGTTGTTACAGTAACGGATTCTGCTGGAGGGCAAAGCCAGCAAGAGTTGTCATTTACAGTGCATGGAACCAATGATGCTCCGAATGTTTCCTCTAGTGTG
Source organism: Vibrio maritimus (assembly GCF_021441885.1). Lineage (NCBI taxonomy): Bacteria > Pseudomonadati > Pseudomonadota > Gammaproteobacteria > Vibrionales > Vibrionaceae > Vibrio > Vibrio maritimus. The sequence continues at coordinate 499,330 of NZ_CP090439.1, read as the reverse complement.
ACCCTACCAACAGGCGATGAGGATAAGCCGTATCTTATCCAAGCATCGAGTCTTCTTTCAAACGTTACGGATGTAGATACCAATGACTTAGGCAAATTGATGGTCGCTAATCTCGAAGCGCTTAAGCCTGACAGCACCCCAGCGGGAACTATTACAGATAATCACGACGGTACGTTTACCTATACCCCAGAGGCTAACTACAACGGTTCCGTTCACTTTTATTATCAAGTTAAAGACGCTCATGGTGGCGTGATGCTCGATCATGCGAGCACGTCTTTAAATGCGGTAGCGGATAATGCACAGATTAGCTACGCCGCGACCGATCAGCATCACTCTGGTGTAACTGAAGATAGAGGTTACATAGACACGCACGACAAGCTGCATTTTGAGGGCAAGCTGGATATTGTCGACCCAGATAAAGGTGAAGCAGAATTCGATATTAACTACGGACCGCAGACGTATACCGGTATTGGCTATGACACCAAGTTAGGTGGACATATCTTACTGATGCGTGATGGGCGTTATGTTTACACTATTCGAGATCACCAGCCTCAGGTACAGTCTCTAAATGAAGGCGAGGTGCTCACTGATCAGTGCGTAGTTCGAGCAAAAGACGGTACCACGTTCACCATTGAAGTGAACATACATGGTACCAATGATGCACCAACGCTAAGTGCTCAAACCCAGTCTGTAGTTGAAGACGGTAGCCGTCTAACTGGACAGATGCAGGGGCAGGATATCGACCATGGTGCGACGCTCAAATATTCCATCGCTCATGCTGTGGATGGACTGACATTCAATACCGATGGCAGTTATTCCTTTGATCCTTCTCATGCGAGCTATCAACAGCTCAAAGACGGTGAGCATAAAGTCATTACCATTCCTGTCACTGTAACCGATGAACATGGCGCAAGTTCGACGCAAAACTTGACCATAAATCTTCAAGGCAAAGGAGACGCAGCGGTTATTGGCGGTGTGGATACGGGGGATGTTTATGAGAATCAAGCGGGACAAGACAAATCTCCTGATTATGCTCAGCCTGGGATCGGAGTCATTGGCCAAGATGCATTAACGGTAAAAGGCAAGCTCACTATTTCTGATCCCGATACGGGTGAAAGTGTCTTTGATCCAAATGGAGGCACTTTTTCCTATAGCGGCAAATATGGGCATCTGATGCTACTCTCGGATGGGCGTTGGAGCTATGGTGTTGCTGCGGGCACTCACGATTGGTACCGAGGAAACGTGAAAACGAACGTGGGTTCAGCGATAGACCAACTCGGCCAAGGAGAAACGCTCACCGATACCATCACTGTACATTCAAAAGACGGCACCACGCACGATATAGTGATCACTATACACGGGGATAACGATGCTCCTTATGTTTCTTCTGAAGTGGCTCTTCATTCAGGTAAAGAAGACGTTAGCCAAACCTTCACTAAAGCTGAACTACTTACCAATGCTGTCGATGTAGACAACAACGACTCAGGGTTAATGACTGTCGCCAACCTGCTTGCCGATCATGGTTCTATCCGCGATAACCATGACGGTACATATACCTACACACCTGAACTGAACTATCACGGCAAAGTGCACTTTAGTTATGACATCAATGATGCGCACGGCGGGTCAACGCCAACAGGCGCGTCATTCGATCTTGCATCAGCCAATGATGCTAGTGTGCTGGCAGCGGGGCAGGAGTCAGGAACGGTTACGGAAGATCACCTTCGATCTGGCACCACAGGGCAGCTCTGGTCGGGCTGGACAAACTTGGATGTAACCGATGTTGACGGTGCTTCAGAGGCTGAGATCGCGTTTATCGAAGTCAATGGCGTCCAACATGCGGTACCGGCAGATTTTGCAATGAGTCTGACGGGAAATCATGGCTACTTTTCCACAACTCATAGTACCGACGGGCACAATAAATGGAGCTACACTGCCGATAACACGAGTTCAGAAATACAAGGACTGAAGACTGGACAGCAGCTTCAGGACACCATGGTTCTCATCACAAAAGATGGTACTCGAATTCCGGTAACAGCAACCATTCAAGGTCAAGACGATCATGTCATTATTGATACTCCAGATGCGTTAACAGCGGCTATAGGAACAGCGGTCGAAGATATCAAAACGACGGTTGTTGGTATGCTGCAAGCACACGATCTCGATAAGGGCGATGACGTCTCCTTTGAACTAGCAGGTTCTGCGTCATCTCAAGCAGGCAGTTACGGAACCTTTTATGTCGATCGTTCTGGACATTGGCACTATGATTTGGATGCTTCAAAAGTCGACTCACTAAGAAGTGGAGATGGCAAGGCAGAGGCGTTCAACATCGTTGCTATTTCTAGTGATGGTTCCCGCGCAACTCAGAAAGTGGAAATACTTGTTCAGGGCACGGATGATGCCGCAATCATTACTGGTCAAAGCACTGGCTCGGTGACAGAAGATGTTCATGTACAAGGTGATGCAAGACACACAGTCTTTACGGGGGGTGTTCTAAATGTAAAAGATCCGGACATCGGTCAACGTGGCTTCCATCATACCTTGAATGCTCATGCGATTAGCGATCCTTATGGTGGCAGCCTCTCAATAGACAAAGCAGGGGGGTGGATTTACAGCGTTCCGAATGGAAACTTACAGCATTTAGCGCAAGGTGAAACGGAGCACGTTCAATATCAGGTACAAACACTTGGCGGAGACACTCATGTAATTACCGTAGATATCGTGGGTACCAACGATAAACCGACTCTAACAGCACAAACACAAACGGTGAATGAAGATGGTTCGCTGCTTAATGGTCAGATGCAGGGAAGCGATACCGACCACGGCGCAACATTAACTTACTCAATAGCTCAATCAGTGGATGGGTTAATTTTCAATGCTGACGGCAGCTATACGTTTGACCCGACCAATGCGAGCTACGACCACCTAGCGAAAGGTCAAACACAGACTCTCACCATTCCAGTTACCGTCACGGATGAGCATGGGGCGGGCACGACGCAAAACCTTGAGATTGTGATAACAGGTTCGAATGATGCGGCTAAAGTATCAGGTGTGGACACGGGTGACGTGCGTGAAAACCAAGCTGGGCAGGATATGTCTCCTGATTATGCACAGCCCGGCATGTCGAAAATTAGTCATGATGCGCTGTATGCTAGCGGTCAACTGTCCATTGTCGACCCAGATACAGATGAAGCGAAATTTGATACCAAAGGTGGCATCTATTCCTATCACGGTCAATATGGTCACCTCTTACTTCGAGAAGATGGCCATTGGGACTACAAGGTAGCTGCTGGCCAGACTGATTGGCTAAGACAGGGTGCGAGCACCACTGTGGGGACAACCATAGATAAGTTAGGTGCAGGCGAAACTCTGACTGATACCATTACCATTCAAACCAAAGATGGTACCTCCCATGATATCGTCATAACTATTCATGGTGACAACGATGCACCATATGTCTCTGGCGAGGTGTTGCTCCATACGGGTAAAGAAGATCTCCCACAGATCATCACGTCAGCAGAACTACTTGCCAACAGTATCGATGTAGATCATAACGACCAAGGTCAACTTACCATTGCTAATCTAGTTGCCGATCATGGCTCTATTCTAGATAACCAAGATGGTACCTATACCTTCACACCAGACAGAGACTACAACGGACAGGTTCATTTTAACTACGATGTGGTGGATGCGCACGGAGGAACCACACACACTGGAGCGACTACTACTCTTGCCGCAGTGGACGACAAAACCACGATATCCAGTGTTGACCATGGCGTAGCGACGGAAGATGTCGCTACTCATATGTCGACCAATGTAAACATCATGGATGCCGTAGACTGGCAAGCGCTGCAAATCACTGACGTGGACAGCCCGAATACACAAGTGAAGGTTGAGTTTGCCGGACAACAATACACGTGGGACTTGGGCAGCGACCTAGACGTAACCACTCCGTATGGTAAGTTTCAATTTCATACTTTGGTGAGTGGGCCACATGCGGGTGAACATTCATGGAGTTATATCGGAGACAACTCTAATGTTCACGTTCAAGAGTTAAAACACGGTGAATCTCTTACGGAATCTATCAAGCTAATCGCTACTGACGGCACTGAATTTCCTATTACAGTTCAAGTCAGTGGAACCGAGGACGGGGTCGTTATTGATTCTAAATCCGAGCTTGGTCATGTTGTAGAGAATGCTCAAACAGGCGCCTCTGTTGCAGGAACTGTGACGGCTCATGATACTGACCTTCATGACTCTGTAAGCTGGACAGCAACACCTGCAGGTGGTGTTAGTGGTCAGTATGGTTCGTTCCATCTAAGTGCCGATGGCCAATGGCACTATGATGTCGACCAGAGCAAAGCGACAAAACTAGGCGATGGAGATGAATACTGGGAGCACTTTACTATCGAGGCAGTGTCTACAGATGGCAGTAAGGTTTCGCAAAGTGTATCGGTCGTTGTTCGTGGCAATAACGATGCACCAGTGGTGAGTGGTGAGGTGACTTTACCGTCTAGTAAGGAAGACTCGTCAATACACATTACGCAGGCACAACTTATCGCCAACGCCACAGATGTCGATTCAAACGACAGAGGTTGGTTGCACGTTCAAAACATAACAGCTGACCACGGTAGCATTACCTCTAATTCGGATGGTAGCTTTACTTTCGCACCAGACCCTAATTATAACGGGCTAGTCCATTTTACTTACGATATCGCTGATAAGCATGGCGGAATTACACACACAGGGGCAAATGCGACTTTGGTGGCCGTTAATGACAACGCAACATTTACCGGCGATTCAGCAAATCTTGTCGAAGACACCAACCTTCAACATAACTCCAGAATTGCCGGTTCAACTACTATTCAAGATGCACTATTGTGTCGTGGAAGCCTTGTGATCTCTGATGTCGACGGGCAAGGCGAAGCGGCACTAGACCTTAAAGGTCAGCAACAAATATCGCAAGACGGTACCTATGGTCACTTCTTGATTAAACCGGATGGAACATGGGTCTATACTGCCGACAACAGCGATTCAAACATTCAAGATTTAGATAACGGCCAGACTTTAACCGACAGTATCGAGATTACCTCGATAGACGGCACTAAACATTCGATTTCGGTGACGATCAGTGGCTCAACGGATAAACCAACGATACACAGTTTTACGGACTCAGGCGTTCAAAACACGGGGCCCATTGAGGGCAACCTCATTTCTGGTGTAGGCACCTCACAGGGTACGGCGGCAGCAGCGACAGACTCAGACTCTAATGCTCACCTTGTTCTTCAGGACATTCAGATAAAAGATCCTGTGTCAGGAAATTACGTGGCTGTCACTCCAGGTCACCCTCATGCTATAGCGGGAATTGGCACACTGGCTATTGAAGCCAACGGTCACTACATCTTTACTCCTGAAGCGGGCTTCACGGGGAAAGTACCCAGCATGGTGTATCGAGTTGGAGACGATGGCGGTACCCCAGTTAATGATTCCTCGCAAAATACGCTATCCATAGAGGTTAAGCCGCCAGTTCAACATGCACCAACGGTGACACCACAAACGGTCACAAGCGATGAAGACCAAAGTCATATTTTTACCGTTGCAGAATTTGGTTACCAAGATGCTGATCATGATGCGCTAAACCACATCACGATTACTCAGTTACCTTCCCACGGTCTGTTAACGCTGAATGGTGTGGTTGTCACTGCCAATCAACAAGTTTCTAAAGCGGACCTAGACGCGGGTCATTTAGCCTTTACGCCAATACACAATCAGAGCGGCGCTAATTATGCGCATTTTGAGTTCCGGGCCAATGACGGGCATCAGGATTCGACAAGCGTATCCATGAGCATCGATGTGAATGCGATCAATGATGCGCCTGTTCTTCACATAACACCGGTGACACCGATAACCGGGCAGTTGACCAATACAGATCCAGACATTGGGGATGTCCATCACTATTCTGTCGCTTCTTCGATTGGTCGTTTTGGTCAATTAACGTTAGATCCGGATACAGGTGACTATAAATACGTTCCAAGCGGCCAACTATTAGGGATGCAGTATCACTCAAGCGGTAACCAGTACACGGCTAAGGATACATTTGAAGTTACTGTTACTGATGGGGCTGGCGCAACTTCAACGCGTTATATGACCTTTGATTTAAATGGCAACATGACTGCGCCTACAATCCAAGGTCAGCGCCCAGGAATCAGTGTACATGTCACTGGTCTACCAACGGTCACCACGACTATGCCTAGTCATGGAAGCAGCGTCTCTCAACCTGCGAATCGTGTTTCTATAGATCTGGTTGCCGCAAGCGACTCTGGACAGTCACATACCGATAATGTGACTAACCAAACGACACCAACTATTGCCGGACATACGGATATCCCGTTTTCTGAAGTGAAGCTATATGATGGCGCTCATGCAGTGGGTAGTGGATATTCGGATGCACAGGGTAACTACCAAATATCCACAACTGCTCTGACAAACGGTGTTCACAATCTTTCAGCAAGAGCGCTGGCGCCCAATGATTTAGTGCCAGCCGTATCGACTCTGCTTCCTGTAAGGATAGATACTCAACCTCCGAGACCCGCGTTGACTGTCGAAACTATCGCAACGGATGATGTTATAAATGCGCACGAGTCTCAAGGAACTGTTACGATTACAGGGTCGGTCTCAGGTGATGCTCAGCAAGGCGATGTCGTCACCTTGAGAGTAGCTGGTCATTCCTATTCTGGTACCGTTGATGGTTCTCACCATTATCATGTTGACGTTCCTGGCTCCGAGTTAGCTCAGACAACAACTGTTCACGCGAGTATTACGAGCTCTGATCTTGCTGGCAACGTGGGAACGGCATCGGTCGATCATCATATTGATGTTGATACAACGGTAGCAAGCCCTTCTATCAGTTTCGAGAGTCCCGGCCCGGACAAGTTATACAGCAAAGCTGAAATAGCAAGAGGGGCGGCAGGGACCGTGACGGCAACCGTCCACGCGGCGGCCGATGCTAAGGTTGGCGAGCATTTGAACATCAATGGTGTGGACCATGTTTTGGATGCGAATGCCATTCAACATGGAATTCAATTAGAGGTTGCACCAAATACCGTTGTTAAAGCGGTGATGACCGATGAGCATGGAAATGTGAACTCTGCTCTTAATGTATCGGCGGGAGCAAAACCTGAACCTATCGTCGTGACGGCCCCAAGTGGCAGCCACCATATCAGTGCGAACCTCGGTGTTCCAACCCTGATGCCGTCACAAACGCCAGTACCAACCTCACAGCAAGGATGGAAAATATTGGTTGGCGGGCATTATCAAACGTCTTATACAAGCCAGTGGGGGACACTCAGTATTGATCCCCAAACAGGGCATTTGAGTTATCAAGAGCATGCTAATGTTCACACTGGCCCTCATGGTTCTGCACAGAATGTTGGGGTTCATGAAGACCATTTTCAGATTGCTCTACAAGGCTCCCATCATGATGATGTTGTATTGCACGTGCAAGTCAGCATTTTAAGTCACGGGCCAGGGCATAGTGGGAAGTTGACGTTGGGCAGTGAAGTTTTAGATATGACGGTCACACCTGTGCTTCCTCATACATCACCACCGCCTCCACCGCCACCACCGAAAGATGCTTATGATGAACCAGAGCCAGATCTCCTTAACGAGAACCCTCATGAGCTAACAATCATGGCGGAGCTTGGAATTGGTCATCACAAAGATGGCGATGATACTCCAATTGAGAAACATACAGCCGCAAGCACCTATATGGAGCAACTGGGGATCGGAAAACAGGATGCTCACACAGATAGTTCCAGCACAGACTTGCCTGATGATATCGATATTGTGTTCAACGATGCGGACCAACACGATACGAAGTTTGATCATCACGAAGATGCGAGTCATCATGGCGAGCATAGTGGTCTTGAGCATTTGCAGGATACAGGCAGCGAACACCATGATGTGGATGATCCAACGTTACCTGATGATCCGACCCGCTAATCTTTAGTAGCCAATAAAAAAGCCCTTGTCATGCAAGGGCGTTTTCCTATTCGAAGAGTAGGTTATCGCTCGCCAAAAGCTCGGCTTACATTGGTATAGATTGGTTTCCAAAGGTATTGAAAAACGGTCTTTTCACCTGTTGTGATGTCCACCTCACCCGTCATGCCCGGTAAAATCGCGAAACGCTCTGGGTCATCTCTGAAATACGGCTTATCAACCGATATGGTCACTTCATAAAAGATGTTGCCTTTCTCATCCTTTGTGGTGGTCGGAGATATCGATTCAACCACTCCGCGCAGAGCACCAAAGCGGCTGTAGTCAAACGCATCGACCTTGACCCTTGCGGGTTGCCCCTCATTAACAAAGCCGATATCGCGAGGGGACAGCTTAGCTTTAAAGTCTGCCTTACCACCAATGGGGACGATCTCCACCACGGTTCCACCTGGCTGGATAACGGCGCCGGCTTTGGTACTTGGAATGCTTTGAACCAACCCTTGTACTGGCGATATTAAAACCGTATTAGAAAGTTTTGCTTCACCCGAACGGACCCTCGCTTCTAGGGCAGAGAGCTCTGAAGCCGCTTTTGAACGCTGGTCGGCAACCTCTACTTTTGCTTCTGCTAAAAGCTGGGAGATCTTCTCATCATTAGAGTCGGCTTGTTTCAACAGTAGTGCTTTCTTGCCACGAGTTTCTTCAATTTGCTGTTCAATTGACGCGACTTTTTGCTGCATCTCGAGTACGCGTAATCGAGAAATGTTGCCACTTTGCTGCCCACGTTGGAGGATAGCCAACTCTTGTTTTGATGCCTGTAGTTCGCGTTCATAGGCTGGGATCGCGTTATCGGTGCTTCTGAGTTGCTCCGCTATCTGTTCAGCCTCTTTCTCTAGCACGATTCGCTTTTGATAGTAGAGGGCAACCTGAGCGCTGCGCTGTGCTTTTTGCTGAGCAACCAACTCGGGAAATTGCGCTTCATACTCTGAGAAGTCTGGTTCTCGCTCGTCTATCAGTGAGTTTAAGCGCTCGATGGTTAAGTTGAGAGAGGCTTGCTGAGCCTTGAGCTCCTCTAAGGCAGTAGTTTGAAAGGTAGCGTCAAACTCGACCAGGACTTGTCCTTCTTCAACTAAGTCCCCCTCAGATACCGAAATCGTTTTGAGTTTGCCACCGATATCGCTTTGAATAATCTGCCTTTCTCCTTCTGGGATCACGGTACCTTGAGCTTTGGCAATTTCATCGACTTTGGTAAAGGCAGACCACGAGATAAATGCTACCACCGATAAGGCTATCGCTGACGTTGTCACAGAAAGAAGTCGTCGAGTCTGTTTGGATTCAATAGCTTCGGCGTAATAATCCTTACTCATTGGCAACGATCTCCATAGGTTGTGATTGATTGTCCGAGTCTTGGCTGTCTAACGCCCCAAAGTAGGCCACTCCGCCTTGATTGAGAACCAGAACTTTGTCGGCAAGCTTAATCAGCTCGGTATCTTGTGTGCTGAAAATGACGGTAGACTTACCGCGCTTCTCATTCAGAAACTCACTAAATAGCGCGACTGAGCTAGGCGCTGAGTCTTGCAACGGGCTATCGAGCAAGTACAAGGGGTAGTGGGTAGCGAGTGCCTTCGCGGTTATAAGCATCCGCGCCTCAAATCGAGAGAGCAAGTCGTACATACTGTTTGGCCATAAGTCAGCTAAATTGCTATCAAGCCCTTTATCTAATGAAGCGAGCCACTCCTTGCCACCGGCTCTCTCGATGGCGGATGTGATGTGTTGATCGTCGATATCTTGCTTGTCGGAGAACCAGTCTCTAATGCTGGTGAGTAACACTTGTGGGTGAGCGGCTTGATAGAACAGCCAGTGACGATACAGGTGCGGTGCATATTGATTTAAGTTGATACCGTTAATATTGACGACACCATTTTGCACGGGTTGGAAGCTAGCGATGGTGTCGATTAAGCTTGTTTTCCCGCTATTTGAAGGACCCGTTATCGCAATGATTTCTCCGGGCTCAATAATGGCTGAGACGCCACTCAGCGCTGGCTTCGCTTGTTTTGCGTATCGAAGCGTGACTTGATCGAGCTCGATACGTGGTGGCGACTGCTCGAGAGTATGATGATGATAGCGGTAACTTTCCTCTGAGTTCATGCTTAAGGTGCGATTAATCTGCACCTCAGTTTGTTTCAGTTGTTGCAGACGGGATGCATTATTTGCAAGCGTCTGCGCTGGTCCCGTGATCCTTGAAATCAGCATCATGGTTGCAATCAACCCACCTGCTGACATGACGTTTGTAAAGATAAGCTCGATCCCGAGCCCAATCACGGCGATGGTTGATAGAATGCCGATAGCGTAGTAGATCGAGGTATATTTTGCCTGATGGAGGGATTGCTTGAAGCTGTTGGTGGATGCTAAATGGTTTGCTTTATCAAACTTCGACAGCCATCCATCGATCATCTGGCTACTGCGCATGAAGCCGAGTTGTCCTGATAGCTCGGCGATAAGCGTTTGGCGGTTAGCCCCGGCAACAGTGGATTGGTTAGCTCTAACCGCAGAGTGCTTGATAGAACGCTTCGCAACAAGATAGTAGAGGCAGAGTGAGATTATCGGCACCAGAACTAACCAGCCGCCTAGAGCACCGATTGCAATTAGAAAAACCAGTACAAATGGGATATCGAATAGGGTATTCCCCAGAGGACCTGAAAGAACCCCTGCGATGCGTTGGGAGAAGTTGAGTTGATTAACCTGCGTTTGTTGCGTGGTGTTTTTACTCACTTGGTAGCTTTCTGTTAACAGCTTTTTGACTAAGGCGTCGGATATTTCACGGCTTATTCGATTGGCAACGGTTGCTAAGGTTTGACTTCGGATCACACGCAGTAGCCAAAGCAGAGCAAACAGCAGCGTAGCACCAATGGCAATCCCGGTTAGCTCATGCGGCGCATCTCCTCCAATCACGTGGTCGTAAATAGACATAGTGATAAACGGGATAGCAAGGGCGAACAAGTTTGCTACCAAGCTGGCGAGCGCAACTTTAGGAATAATACTTCGAAATGCATCGAGGCGACTGCCAAGCCAATTGGGATCCGGTTTATCTGGTGGAGAGTCTTCAAGAAGGACAATATATTCACACTCTGCAGAGGCTGCTTCCATTGCTTCTTTGTGTGGATAGGCTGCAAGGCCTGTTTCCGACACATGGACGGAAACTTTAAACTCGTATTGAGCCAATGCCGCATCACTGCCTACGATTCTATAAGGGACGTTTAGGCGGTCGAGCATGCTCAAGTAGTCTTGTAGATCTGCCAGACCATTCTCTTCCACCCATTGATTGGCGAATACGTCAATGTTGCTGTTTACGTCGAGTAGTCTCAGAGACTTTAGTGAGGCGGTTTCAAAACTATTCATTTGATGCACCTCGTTGATTTTCTTTGGTTTCATCTACGTTAATAGTCTGACTTGCCAATTGCTTGAAGACCGTATTGTGAGTGACCAAAGCGAGTGTCCTACCGTTACTAGACTCGTTCTCTAGGACCGCAGCGAGCTTTGGCCAAGTATCTATGTCGAGATCAATTTCTGGTTTATCTATCAATAGAAGTGGTGTGGGTTTAGCAAGTTGGAAGCACAGGTTTATTAAACGAATACTGCTGTGGCTGAGCGGTATCGTGGGCATGTCTGCCAGTTTAGTCTCAAGGCCATCGGGGAGCTGAGTCAACACATCATAAAGACCAAGTTGTTTACTGTATGACAAAGCACGCTCAGAAAGCTCTGAATTAAATCCGCACAAGTTATCCAAGATTGATCCTTGTAAGATCGAACCACGAGAACCCAAATAAGAGGTGATAGTAGCCATCGAGTTGGGATCCGTAACCACTTGGTCAACGCTCACTTCACCGTCAATGACCGTATTGACTCCAGCCATCACTGCGAGTGTCTGTCCGGCAATTTCACCATTGGAATGTTCTACTAGGTATATCTCTCCACGGCTGAGTTCGGTGTTAAGAGTGATATTTTTCCCGTACCGCTTGAATATGACATTCTGATAAGCTACTCGATTAAAAGACGTTAAATCTCTATTCAACCCTTCTTTGTGTGGCGTTAGCTTTAGTAACTCTTGCACGCTTTGAATCGAGGTTTGCATATTGGCGTAGCGGATATTGAGATTTGTGAGCGCTGTTAATGGGGCGACAGCTCTGCCAGCGAGAATAGAGCAAGCAGCTAAACCACCGGTGGTTAACTCTCCTGAAAGCACATGTGAAGCACCTGCGATAACGAGGACTACCGATGTCCCTAGAGATGCTAGATAAATACACTCTTGAGCAAACGCGTTCTTTCTCTCATCGTCAGCGGTGATGAGTCGATATTTTTGGTTTAGTTTCTTAAACGTAGAGTAGGTACGATACTCTGTTGCCTGACGTTTGATTCCAAGTAGATTTCGAGAAAGTCCAATGAGAAATCCAGCTCTGAGATCATCGAGTTGAGCGTGTTTCTCACTTCGACGCTTGGCTCTTCTTCCCGAAAACCAAACGATTGAGAAGGTAATCGCCCAGACAGTCAAAGGAACGAGGACTAAAGCCCCGCCGACGTAGTAGATTAAGAAAAGAAACAGTAGTGCGAATGGAACATCAATCAAGCCCGATAGTAACCCGCCCGAATATATATCCTTGATCTTAGATATTGACTCCAATCCATTCTGAACGCCTCCAACCTTCAGCTTTTTAATCTCTGCGGTTGGTGAGCTTGCGAGCACGCGAACAGCTGAGGCATAGCGAGCCTTTTCCATATTCGAGGATTCTGCCGCCAGTATCCAACTTCGCGCAAAACGCAAAAATGCGTCGAGAAGCACGGCAACAGTAGCGCCAAACAGCAAAAGCGTCGCGGTACCATAACTTTGGTTTGGAATAATGCGGTCATAGATCTGCAAAACAGTTAGTGGAACCGCTAGGGAAAGAATGTTGATCAGTATCGAGGGTATAAGGACTTTCCTTATACTTGATAGGCCTGCTGAAAGTGTCGTCTCCATACGTAATCCACTTATGAACCATATGAATTAAGATTCGGACAGAAATAGCGAACTTTCAAATAGTAACGAAGGAAAATGTTATCTAACGGAATTGTATTTTTGAAGTTGAAGATTTGAGTCTTATATCGAGGATTAATTTGAACGTGAGGATGAGAAAAGTTCTATTTTTAAACAAGAGCGCTCAGTTTACAGGGAATGTAATGAAAATCTCGAAAAGGTCGTTTCCAATCCATGTTCATATCGTCACCATCATTATATTCGTTGTTGCTATTGCATCTGGAACGCAGATGGCACTCAGTAACAAAGCGATGTCAGAGGTGATTTTTAAGGCCAATAGTAAGATATTTGAACGAATCGCTGAGCAAACTAAGTACCAATTAAATAGTCACTATGGCACAGCGTTCTCTGCACTGGGTAGTTTCTCTAACAGCCATAGCCTCAATGCCTCTGTTGGGTTTGAGCGGTTACGGGTTGTACCAGAAGTGATTCATTTGCTCTCACGGTTTGATCATGTGCAGACCTACACCTTTTCTTTCAAAGATGGTGATAGCGTGATCGTAAAGCGAGTATCAGAAGACTTGACACCTGATATCGTGATTAACAATCAGCAATCGCGATATATCGTGGCGCATGAGATTGGTGGCGTAGTTGAGGTTTATACCTACGATAGCAGCCTCAACTTTGTTGAGAGGCTAGAGGTCAATGAGGAAGAGTTTCACCTAGCTTATCAAGATAACTCGTCAGTAATCCCAGGGCGTAATACGATTTCCAAACCGACTAAGCTCGCTAACTCCACTGCAATGGGGGTTGTAATATCACAGGTAAATCAGCAAGGGCTGAGAGTTTCTGTTCATGTCATGCTCAAAGATCTACACCAAAGTTTGCAAGATACACTGACCAACGAATCTTCTATCAGAGTGCTGTATAACGACGATGGCGCTGTGTACGCGTTTTCTAGCGGTCTTAGTAGTGAAAACAATGGTGACATTTTGCAGATCGCTGATATTAATCGAGACATTGTCCCACATGCGATAGACCGAAAAAAAGGAGGTGTTGAGCTCGGGCGCTTTGAATTTCAGAAAGAAAATTGGTTTGGGCGCATCGTTACCATCAAACCGATGAATAGTGAGCACATCCATTTGTTAATGGCGACAAAGGCGTCATCAATATTTGATGAAGGACTATTGATAAAGCAGCAAACCTTGTATGCGTCTTTGATAGTGTTGCTGCTGATGTTGCCCTGTATTTACTTGGTCTCAAGGCTTATCTCAAAGCCTATTGTGAAAGCGACCGAAAAAGCGAAAGCAATTGAGAACTTCTCGTTCGATACTTCACCACTCCCGCATAGTTATATCAAAGAGATACAAGAATTGAATCATGCCCAAATGTCGACTCAAGCGACGATATCTCGATTTATTACGCTGACGGATGGTATCGCACGTCAACAAGACCTAGACAGCATGCTTGAACTGGTGTGCGGCAACACAGCTGCCTCAGTCTCTGCTGATGGAGTATTGCTGTACTTACTTGATGTGAAAAGTGATGAGTTGGTTCCTCATGTTGTCCAGTTTAATAGGGCTCAAAATGTTCACGCTAAAAGTATTTCCACGCAAGATGCTGCTCGGTTTATTGAACATGTTTTTGTAAATAAACAGGGTCAGGTTTTCCCACTACACGAGCTCAACCATCTGCAATTTGAAGCAAGTCTTCCCGAAAAAAGTGAAGTGATATACATACCGCTGAAAAATAGAGAAGAGGTCGTTATTGGTGCACTTGGTCTGATGTTTGAGAAGGGAGGTGCAGAATCGATTTATCGAGAGTATTCCGACTATTTGCAGACGCTACTTGGTTACGTATCTATTGCAATTGAAACTCAGCAAATGCTGGAGTCTCAGCGAGCTCTTTTGGACTCCTTCATTCAAGTATTTGCTGGCTCACTTGATAAAAAATCGCCGTATACAGGTAATCACTGTCAGCGAGTACCTGTCTTAACTGAATGGCTAACACAAGCGGCGCACGAATCCACATTAGAGCCGTTTAATGACTTTCACCTTAATGAGAAAGAGTGGCAAGAGCTGAAAATGGCAGCTTGGCTACATGACTGCGGCAAGATCACTACGCCTGAACATGTGGTTGATAAATCCACGAAGCTCGAAACCATCTATGACCGAATACATGAAATCAGAACTCGTTTTGAAGTGATTAAGCGAGATAAAGAAATTATGTTGTTGAAGGAAAGTTTTGGCGAATTGAGTCAAGAAGCAAAGCGTGTTCTGGAGGAACTGCATACACAAATTGATGATGATTTTGACTTCATCGCGTCGCTTAATATCGGGGGTGAATTTGTCAGTGATGAAGACCTTAAGCGGTTGGAGCGAATAGCGAAAACTCGTTGGATACGTACCTTAAGTAAACGCAAGGGCATTTCTTGGGTTGAGAGGCAGCGCCATCAAACAGAAGAGCAACTCCCCCAACAAGAAACGC
This sequence comes from Vibrio maritimus, assembly GCF_021441885.1. Classification (NCBI taxonomy): domain Bacteria; kingdom Pseudomonadati; phylum Pseudomonadota; class Gammaproteobacteria; order Vibrionales; family Vibrionaceae; genus Vibrio; species Vibrio maritimus. Next base: position 483,840 of record NZ_CP090439.1, on the reverse strand, counting down.
TATTGGCTAACATGCCTGAGCACCTCATATCTTGGGATACCCCTCACCAAAGCGATCCACGTTTCACGATGAAGCCAACCCAATACAAAGCGAATCAGGGTGAGGTGTACAATCTATCGACACGTAGGGGAACGCTCACAGAAGAGGAACGCTTCATCATTAATGATCACATCATTCAAACGATTCAAATTCTAGAATCTTTGCCGTTCCCTGCACATATGCAAAATGTCGCCTCTATTGCTGGTGGACACCATGAAAAAATGGATGGCACAGGCTATCCGATGGGACTCAAAGGAGAGGAGATGCCGCTAGCAGCAAGGGTTATGGCGATTGCAGATGTATTTGAAGCTTTAACTAGCGCTGACCGTCCTTATAAAAAAGCGAAAACACTGTCAGAGTCACTTAAGATCATGAGTTATATGGTTAAAGATAACCACCTAGATGAATCCTTGTTCAGACTATTTTTGACGTCTGGTGTGTATTTGAGGTTTGCACGAGAATACATGCTCGAGGAGCAGATTGATGAAGTAAATATAGCGGCGTTTTTGTAAGTTATGCTGCAAAAACAAGAATGTATATCAACAACTTTCTATGCGCTATTGCACATATTTTGATTGTTATCACATTACTATCAAAAGTGTCAGCAAAGTACTACTAAAGTACTAACATTAGCAACGACTTTATCAATGCCAAACTGTTCGCGAGGGCAGGACGGAAAGCCACGGGACTCTTATGAGGTTAGAGTAAGCCGGGTTGCACATGACAAGGAAAGCACTATGAACCTCAAACAGACCTTTGCTACGACAAGTATTCTCTTGGCGTTCTCTGCACCATCTTTTGCTGCTATTGATTTTTATATTTCTGATATCAAAGGGGAGTATCGCTCCTTTGCTATAAATGATTCCTCTGCACTTGCTGTCATTAGAGCGAATATTTCGGACACTGATTGTGAGTTAGATTCTAATGGAAAGACATTAAATAGAGGCTGGAAGAACATCGTCGTGAGCGGTGATTTATCGGGTGATTCAACAGTACTAGAATCACTAAGCCCTACGTGTGATGACAAATTATCTGTGGAGTTAGATGAGGTAAGTACATCGGCACTATGGAAGCAGCCATATGATGAGGTTTTTTCGGTTGAAGACATCACAAGTCCAAACTATGACGTTTCGAGCCTTCAATTAATTCGTAAGAATGTCAAAGTAGCGATTGGTACTTCAAGCGAAAAACAGAATAAGTCTATCTACCGCACTTCTTCACAAACTCAAGTAAGAGCCGTTCTAGCTGATAAAAACACTGGCCAACTAAGTTTTGCGATGGCAAAGAAAATGAATCTGTCACCGACGAGTACCTCTAAAGGTAACAACTGGGCTTGGGATACAAGAGGAACGCATGTGTCAGATGATGGTCTGTTTATTGTCGGTTATCAAAGAGCGAAGCATGACATTTACTTCAAATCATACAACGCTAACGACCCTTCATTCGTTGAAGATGAGAACTATATAGCGAAGGGAACCCGTATTCCTACTTATTGGAAGTTAAAACCAGGTTCAAAACCTTCGTGTAACAGTGCTTGTAAAAACGGTGAGGAAGTTCACCTAGAAGTGCTAGGTTCTGGCAAACGCATTGCGAACGGTAAAACTAATCCTTCGATAAAGGCGCCAATCTCCTTAAATGTGGAAGGTGCCTATAAGAACGTTGATATAGAAGCACTCAGTAAGACGGAGTTTGCAGATTCTTATAATGCTGAAATGAATGACGCGCAAACCAAAACAGAGTATATGAGTAAGGTCAACGGTATTTACTCGTATGGAGACCAATACTACGTGTTTGGTATGAACAGTGACGGCTATGCTGCGTTTGCGGTCATTGAATAAGTCTTGATATATGACCATAAAAACCCCGCTCTGCGGGGTTTTTCGCTTTTAATGCCTGTCAGTTTTAAATAATCAACGATCACTCGCACTTTTCAATTAATCTCATACTGCCTACCGACAGTGATATTACCGATTGATACTCTTAGTTGAAGTTATCGAACCCAGGTTGGATAGTTGCCAGATCTAAATGTAACTTCCCCGCCAGTAGCCGAGTAATAAGGAAATATCGTGAGTAATCTAACACTGCACTTCGAAGTGGTAAACAACGAAACTCAATCGCTAAAGCTCCACATTGTTCTAGAGAACAGAACGGACTCGCAGCTCCATGATTTTGTATTGTGTTTTGATATGCCGCGATTTTTAGATAAAAGTAAAGTGGTCAATGGTGTAGTGAAAAGCCAAGTTGGCTCTCATATTGAACTTACCCCACTTGAAGGAATGAGAATTGCTGCTGGTGAAAGTTGGACAGTAACGATTGAGAGTAATACCAGCGGGCTGTTTAATCTGTCAGAAAGACCTAACGGACCTTACTTGAAAGTAGGTAAGGAATTCATCGAGGTTGCTATTGGCAGCCATAGCATGCCCCAGCCTGAATCGCTTAAACTGAATGTACAACCAATGCCAGCACCAAAAGCCGGTGTGATTCCTCAGCCCAATCTAGTAGTGGCAAAGCAAGGCACATTCATTTGGCAAAACTCTGTGTCGATGAGTTTGGCGAATAAAGTCTCTCACAATGCGATCTCTTGGCTGACACAACAGTTTAGTGATACCCAGTTTGAACAGACTAACGCTAATCCTCTGGTTTCTTTTGTTGAGTCAAAGCAATTAGCAGAAGAGGCTTATCAACTTACCATCAGCGAGGAGTCTGTAAAGATAGAGGCGTCAAGCTCTAGCGGCTTTCTTTATGGTGCTGTGACGCTAGCTCAATTAGTGGTAACAGGACGAGATACAGTTGATTGTGTGGTGATTACAGATGCGCCTCAATACTCTTACCGAGGTCAGTTTCTTGATTGTGCTCGCTCATTTCACGACATCGATACGGTCAAGTCTGTCATTGACCAGATGGTTTGGCTAAAGCTCAACACCTTCCATTGGCATCTAACCGATGATGAAGCATGGAGAATGGAAATTGACGCCTATCCGATGCTTACCAAGTTAGGTGCATGGCGCGGAGAGGGCGAGATTCAGCCTCCGCAGTTTGGGTCTGGTTCGAATCGATATGGCGGCTTCTTTACTAAAGCGCAAATAGCAGAAGTGGTTGCGTATGCGAAGGCGCGAGAGATCACTGTCATTCCTGAGGTCGATATACCAGGACATGCGCGTGCTCTCATTATGGCGCTTCCTCATTTGCTGATTGAGAAAGAAGACACTTCTGACTATGTTTCGATTCAGCAATATCAAGATAACGTTCTCAACCCGGGCCTGCCAGCGACTTATGAAGTACTCGAAACTATCCTTGATGAGGTGTGTGAGATGTTCCCGTCTGAGGTGATTCATTTAGGTGGGGATGAGGTACCTGCTCATGTGTGGGAGAAATCTCCAGCCTGTAGTCAGAAAGCCACGGAGCTAGAGTTTGAAGATGTTAGACAACTTGAAGGACACTTGATTTCGCATCTAGAGCGATACATAGCAGATAAAGGCAGACGAATTGCAGTTTGGGAGGAAGCGAGTCACGGCAACAAAATTACCAACAATGCGACGGTTTGTGCATGGTCAAATAGTGCAGAGGGACAAAAAGCAGCAAAAGCGGGGTACCCGGTTATTATGTGCCCTGCTCAAGCGACTTACCTAGATATGGCTTGGAATAAAGACATCAATGAAACGGGTGTATTGTGGGCGGGCACGATTGATCTTAAAACCGCCTATCAGTTTGAGCCATCTAACATTGAGAACAGCCAGCAAGTGATTGGGACGCAAGCGCTAGTTTGGACTGAGTTTGTTAAAGATAAACAAACACTAGAGTTTTTGTTATATCCAAGATTGTTTGCTGTCGCTGAAATTGCCTGGACATCGACACAAAATAAAGATTGGTCGCATTTCCTGCCTAGGGTTTCCGCCCAGCTCTCTTATCTAGAGAGTAAAGGAATCAACTATCGTAGGGGTTAATTTGTTGATTTAAAGCCAGCTTGATATCAGTTGGCTTTCATTCTCCGCTATATGTCGATCTACAAAAGATCGGCATTGCAAGAAACTCATTCTTAAAATACTCTATAATGCTGCGTTAATTTTACCGCACTAGCTACGTCCGTAGTTTCCACAATTTAAAAGGTAAAATATGAACTATCCAACGACACTTCCAGGAACACACAAAGCGGTACTCAATAGAATTATCGAAGCTCTATCCGCTGACTCTCGCCTTTCCGGTATTGCAGCAAGCGGCTCGTATGGCTCGAACAATATGGATGAGTACAGTGACCTCGATTTGGTTATCGCTATTCACCCAAATGATTATCAAGAAGTCTTCGATCAGCGATTTGAAATTGTGAGTCAGATAGAAGGCTATGCCGCAGGCTTCTCTGGTGAACATGTGGGCGAACCAAGATTGATCGTTTCTATCTTCGCACCGGATGCAATCCACGTTGATTTCAAATTCGTCTCACTGGCAGATGCCGCGAATCGAGTAGACGACTGTGCGGTGCTTTGGGAGAAAGGGACACTGCTAACCGATGTATTTGCGACAGCTTTACCCGCCTATCCGCAACCAGACCCGCAATGGATTGAAGACCGTTTTTGGATTTGGACTCACTATGCCGCAACAAAAATTGCTCGTGGTGAGTATTTTGAAACTCTTGAGTTTCTCTCATTCTTGCGTCAAAACGTTTTATCGCCACTAGCGCTGAAGCAGGCGGGGCTTACCCCATCTGGTGTGCGTACGATTGAAAAGCGTCTTCCAGAGTTTGCCGAAAAACTGGCTAAAACGATCGCAACAGTAGAGAAGCAGTCTTTGATCTCAGCGGTTAAGCAATGTGTCTCTCTTTACTTAGAATTAAGAGACAACGAAGTCGTCGAGCGTAACGACAGAGCTCAAGAACTTTGCTATCAGTATCTTCAAAAACAAGTTTGATAACTAACAATAGAAAAATAGCCATCGACTTGATGGCTATTTTCGTTTGCTTGACGTTGTCACTACTAGATATCAAGTGACTGGCATTTTTCGCAAAAATGCTCGACCTCTGTTTGACTGTTTTGTTCATCATTGTCTGTGTTGACTTCAAACACATCATGAGTGGTTACTGAATTGCAGCGCGGGCAGTATTCGTTAACCAGATAGAATTGCAAATCGTCCATAATTTACTTCTCCTTGTTCCAACCTACCTAGTCAGTGTAGTGCGAGCTAAAATTTAAATGCAACAAGTTGCCTTTGTTCATGATGTGTCCGTCACACCTTAGCGTTTTTGTTTAATTTTTCCCTGTACTGCTTTAAATCTAGGGTTGGTTTTGTTGATCACATAGATTCGGCCGCGTCGTTTTACGATCTGGCAATCCGGATGGCGCTTTTTGGCACTTTTCAGTGAGCTAAGAACTTTCATTACGCGTCCTTTATGATTTGGTTTTAATGCCGCCAAAGCGACGGTTGAAGTTAGCAACTCGGCCTTCTTTACTAATGATACGCTGTTTGCCTGTGTAGAATGGGTGAGATTCTGATGAAACTTCAATTGTCATGTATGGGTAGGTCTTTCCGTCTTTCCATTCAATCGTGCGATCGGTTTGAAGCGTAGAACCGACAATAAAATACTCATCGACAGTGGTGTCGTGGAAGACCACTTTTCTGTATTCAGGGTGGATATTTGGTTTCATAATAAGACCTCATTGTTATGTTGTAACGTTTGCAAATGATAATTGTTATCAATGGTGGGGTCTACTGTTTTTTTAATGATATTGATTGAGAACGAAACCACATCATTTATGTGGTTGAAAATTAAATGATAATCAATATCATTTAATTTTCAAAAGGTAGAGACGGAGTAGGTGGAATGGACACGGCTAAATGGGAGAGACACACTTTACTAGCTGATGAGGCAGCCAAACGTGGAGAATTAATGTCTGCAGTTGCGCATTATCAAGTTGCGCTGGCAGAATCTCAGCGTTTGGAAGTCAACACTGAGGGAGACTTGGAAGAACTTGAAGATCTATTAGCCATCAAGGTAATGTCTTGCCATAACTTGGCAGATTTTTGGCGTGCTCAAGGAGATAGTGATTACGAATTGAAGTATTTACAGCTTGCTTCAGAGGAAGTGATGATGCTGTTGCCGCAGTGCCCTCGAACGAGCTGCAGCCGCTTTGTTTCCTCCTTAGGTTGTTGTAAATCTGCAATGGTTGAGTTTCTGAAGCGTCATCCAAATCCGAAAGTGGCGAAACATGTAGAGCAGATTCAGTCTGTTAACGATTGCGAGTTGATCGTTAAGTTTCAAATTCATTAAAAAGGTCAGCTTCATAGAAGCCGACCTTTTTGCATTTACTTGCCGATGATCAGTAAAACCCACCATTTTTCATATGCGCGAATAGCAGCAGAGCAGCAATGGCGAGTTCCAATACAAGAGGTGCAACGACGGATTTGTCAAAACCATCAAAAAGCAGACCAACAACTCGACCAAAAGCAACGGCAAGCATTACGATTGCAACAAAGAAATAGCCCTCGGTATCTCCTGAGGTTAAACCTAGCAGCAATACCACAACACTCGCCAAGAACAGCCCTCCCATAACAGAACGTATGGTGTTCAAACCAAGCTTGCCATTGGGCGTGATTGAAAAGTTACCCACCATTTTTTGCGGTGCGAACATCGACATAATACCGAGTCCAGTTAGCATTGCAGTGGAGAGTGAAACGAGAATTTGAAGTGTCATATCCATTGTGAATTCCTTTCGAGTCATATTTAAGGTGTATGGCCTTGAGCGCTTAAGAAAGCGTTTGAATTGCCAAACGGGCGTTGTCTTGCGCTGTTTCCATTCCAAATAGGGGGTCAATAGTGGCCTGATCGACAACTGGTCCTGTTGGCGAGCCCATTTTGCTGGCGTAAAACCTGCCTGATTGAAACTGATCATCAAACAAGGCATCTACGTAGCGCTTTGCTCCTTTATCGACGCTATGCATCATGCCGAGCATTGGCATCATGAGGTTGCCTAGATATTTAAAGAAGACCTTTTTTACAAACGGTAGGTCATCCATGCCATTGGTCCCAGCGGTGCCACCCGGACTCATGGTGATGAATCGTAGATGTGGATATTTGCGAGACATGGAGGACATCCAAAGTGCACCCGTCAGCTTAATGGTGCCGTAGACGTCTAGCGGATCCGCTGCCCCGCCAAACTTGCTGCCGTTTGCGATGGCGGTAAACTCGGCAACAGATGTGTTTAATAGCTCAGGTTTTGCTACGCCCATCTTGGGTATGCCCCGAGCGGTCTCTGAACCAGCGTAAACGATGGTCGATGTGACCAGTTGTCTTTTAATGAGTTCGTCGACGAGTACCGTATGACCAAATACATTAGAAGCGAAAATCGTCGTGACCCCATCCGCAGTGAGCGCATTAGGTGTTTTCCCGCCTGTTCCCCCCGCGTTTAATATCACAGCATCAAATGCGGAGTGCAGGTTGGAGACAGCCGATTTGACCGATCTAGAGTCGGAGACATCAATGGTCACGATTTCAAAGATATCTCGGTTTGTCAGCTCTACGAGTTGCTGTTTTGCTTGATTAGCTTTGTCTTCATTTCGGCAGGCAAGATAGATCTTGGTAATCGTGTTTTTGTGAGCTAGTTGGCGCGCTGCCTCAAATCCTAGGCCAGCATTTGCGCCGGTAATTAACACTGATTGAATCACTTTCATTTGTCGCTCCATTCGTGTGACGTTCAACATATGATTAAATTACCATGCTTGAAAACTGAGCTGTATATAGGTAAATGTGAACATGGTGTGTCAAAAATGAACCATGGGTAACACAATGAATAGCGAGCCTTATGCCTTTAATTGGGATGACCTTAAGTACTACTTGGCTGTCGTGAGAGCGGGTACGTTGCGGGGAGGAGCTGAGAGTATCGGTGTTAACCACACGACGTTAACTCGACGACTTTCGTTGATGGAAGAGCGAATAGGTAGCCGTTTATTTGACCGATCAAAGCAGGGGCTTGTGCTTACGCAAATTGGAGAAGAGTTACTGCCTTATGCGCAAAGAGCAGAAGAGGAAATGACGGCAGCTGCCAGAATGATCATTGGCAAGGATTCAGACCCAACAGGAACCGTTTATGTATCTATGCCTCATGGTATGGCAATGACATCATTGATGGATGATTTGGCGCTGTTCTCTCAACGTTATCCCGATATTCATTTAAACCTGCAGTTTGGAAACAGCATAGCCAATTTGCATCGAAGAGAAGTTGATGTCTCTATCCGAGTTGCCGATGATGTTTATGATGATGCAGTGGGAAGACGCTTGGTTCAGATGTCACAAGCAGCATATTGTTCAAGGGACTACGCAGAAAAAGTAAGAAACAATCAGGGGGAGGGGCTGCATTTCATTGGCTGGCATGAACCCGAGGGAGACACCTCAAGTCAGTGGCTTAAAGAAAGCTTCTACCCGAAAGCGACACTGAAGCATCGTGTTTCTGAACTCGTTCCGCTCATCTCGCTGGCAGCATCAGGACTTGGAATGGCGTACCTCGCATGTAACCTAGGCGATAGGCACCCCGAACTTGTTCGCGCTCCCTTTCAAAAACCGCTACCGTATCGGAGCATTTGGTTATTGCTGCATCGGGATCTCAGACGAACAGCTCGAATTCGTTGTTTAGTCGATTTCCTAGCAGAGTGCGTTCAGTTGCGGGAAAAAGAGTTTTGGGTTTCCGGTACCGTTGATAAAGCAGAGCTCGATGCCGTTTGAATCGGCGGCAAAACAAACAGAGGTAATCCTTTGAAATCGGGCGCCAATGATGACGCCCGATACTGCGTTTAGTGGTTTACCGAAGATGAGAAGACATTGATGATCATCGTCCCAACGAGGATAAAACCAATCCCTACAATCGCGTAGATATCGAGCTTTTGGCCATACACCAGCCAAGAAATACCCGCCACCAATACAACGCCAGCACCGCACCAGATCGCGTAGGCGATTCCCAGTGAAAGGGTTTGCACTGCGACGGCGAGTAAATAGAAAGCGAGCCCATAACCCACTAAGACCGCAAGTGTTGGTACGACAGCGGTAAATTGTTGAGTCTTAGGAAGCCAAGATGTGGCAAATACCTCAAGTCCGATAGCGATGGCAAGGGCGAGATAGGGAGGAATCGATAGCATGTGTGGTGCCTGGAGTATGAATATTGGCTGGCAAGATAGCACACCTTTGTTTCAACTTGGTGGCTTTGATGCAGCTAATTAGTAAAGACATTTCAAAACGATCTCATTAATAACAAAAAATTATTAAATAAATAATTATTGATAATTTAACCTAATTTATATTTGTCCATATACTCTCCTCATCGACACAAGGTCTGACACAAACAACACGAATTGGGGTAACAAATTATGAAAATGAATCACGTAGGCATCATGGTTGGTGACATGGACAAAGCGGTAGAGTTTTACACTAAAGCGCTTGGTCTAAAAATCGTTATGAACAACACAAAAGTCATCGAGGAGCGTGAAACAGCGATTGGCAGAATGTGTATCGCAGTATTCGGTGAAGGCTTTAAAGGCTTCAACATCGCTCACCTAGTCACGACAGATGGCATCGGTGTCGAACTGTTCGAAATGAAAGAGCGTCAAGAGCGCCATGAAGTGGATTTCTCTCGCCTAGGTATCTTCCACTTCTGTCTACAAACAGACGATTTTGCAGGTGCGATTGCACGTACTGAAGAGTTCGGCGGTAAAGTACGTATGGATATCATGCGCTACCACCCTGAAGATGACAGCAAGCCAGCGAAAATGGTGTACCTAGAAGACCCGTTTGGTAACTTGTTTGAACTCTACTCGCACACATACGAAGAAACTTACGCGTCTGATTACGAGTAATCAAAAGCGGAAGAGTTAGAAAAGGTTGGCATTGAGCCAACCTTTTTTCGTTTCACGCGATCCAAGATCGTTCGCTTTTTGGCATTACTTGTTTTCTGAAATTAAGAGCTTTCTGAGATTAAGAGCGCGAGCTGTTGCCAAGTATCAGAGATACAGCGACAGAGATGCCGAGCGCAGATAAAATAATAACGGTGTTAACCCCCCAGATTGCAACGCACACACTGACCGTCACCGCAGCCCAAACAAGTGTTTCTAAAATCCAAACTCGCATAGTCACCTCATTACCTGTTCAATATACCGCTAGTGTAGGTGGAGAGAGGTTATCATTTGGTTAACGGCACTTTCCAAACATCAATTCTGTCACATACATAGAGCTAGAATGCTCAAGGCGCAAAGACCAATTTTGCTGATGACAGATCTTTTCAACCAGCGTTAATCCAATACCAAATCCTGAGGGTGATGACTCGTCACTTTGCTCGGTAGCTGGGTTAGAAATCAGAACACCATCTTTGAAAACACGAATGGTAATTTGACCATCGGTGCAGTGCTGAAAAGCATTTCGGACAAGGTTCGTTAGTGTAATTTGAGTGAGTTCAAGCGGCAGTTCAATCTCATCAGCTGAGTCACCGAGGATCTCAACCTCCACTGCCTTACGTTCAATAAGGTAGCGGTTATTTTCTACAAGTTTGTTTACGAGGTTTATTAAGTCGACCTTTGATACTTGAATAGGAAGCTGCTCTTTTCGACTTAACCACAACAGAGCTGTAATTAAGTTATTCATATTCGCAGTGGCACGGTTGATGCGATTGGTCGCCCGTTTTTGACTTGGTGAAAGGTGCTCTTTACCGCGTTCTATTAACTCGTTGCTGGCTGAAATAGTGGCTATTGGAGTGCGTAATTCATGGCTGGCGGTTTTGAGAAACGTCTCTTCTCTCGCGATTGACTCTCTTTCTCGCTCAATACTTTGTGTCAAGGTGTCAGCAAGCCCAATTAATTCTTGGTAGCGCAGCTTCTGTTGGGGTGGAGGCTCTTGGATGTTTAAGGTTGAACTCCATTTAGCTAACCGAAACACGGGCTGTGTTAAGCGGAAAATTAGCCATCTAACCATGACAAAAACCGCGAGTAGCAGTGCTCCGCTAATCAAAAGTGCCTGATTGAATTGTGTATAGGACTCAGGGACATCGGACTCTAAGAGTTGGTAGTAAAGGGATTCATCGTATGTGGTGACAAAGTAAAGAATATTGCCATTGGCTTTTGCCTCTTGCGTTGAAGCATAGAGGTAATGAGCATTGCTATTGTCTTTGGCAACGAGGTAGTGCTCGTAAATCTCACCGGGCTCAAACGCTTGCCAATCGAAGCTTTTGCGAAAATATGTCGGCATGGAATCAAGACTAGAGAACACCTGAAATGTTCGACCTTCGGTGTCTGGGAGTGTGCCTCTCTCTTGATAGTATTTTTCTACTGCACGCATTTCATAGAGCATTTCATACTTGGCAGATTCCTCTAACCCAAGATAATAACTCTGGCTTACCATGATACTGTATGCCGTGACGAGGAGGAAAAGTAACCCGAATAGAAATAGATAAACGTCTCTTTTAATGCTGATCATGATTCTCTCTAAGGGCGATACCAACACCATGAATGGTATGAATGAGTTTGGTGTCGAAAGGGGTGTCGACAACCTGCCGTAATTTAAAAAGATGAACCTTTAAGCTGTCAGCCGCTGGGACATCGTCTTGCCAAATAGCCTGTTCCAATTGGGACTTTGAGACCACGTTTGGACTGTGCTTTGCAAGGCAAGCGAGCATTTTCCAGCAAACGGGTGGAAGGCGAAGCTCCTGCCCTCCACGAATTGCGAGATGCGATTGTAAATCGACAGATAAATCACCAATAGTGAGCTTACTGACCGATGTGAGCCCTCGCCGAGCCAAGGCTTGCAGCCTGACCTTGAGCTCTTCCATTGCAAATGGTTTAACGAGGTAGTCATCTGAGCCCGCTTGAAAGCCAGTTAGCTTGTCTTCCAAGGTATCGCGAGCGGTCAGCATAAGAATAGGCGTAGCGACTCCTTGATTCCTCAAGGTTTGAGTCATGGTTAGGCCGTTCATCTTAGGCATGTTGATGTCAGTTAGTATCACATCGTAGTGGTTGGTTGAGGCAAGCTCTAAGCCACTGACTCCGTTGTAAGCGAAGTCAAACTCAATGTTGTCTACTTCCATGTAGTCGCTGATTGCTTCAGCAAGATCGATATCGTCTTCAATGAGTAATGCGTTTATCTTGCTCATAATTACCTGTTTACCGATGAGTCTCTGTCTATTGTATCAACTAGGATGGATTCGCATCGCTGCGTCGCCGTTTTTGTGACTGCTCCCACGCCCAATGCGGAGAACGAACCAGCAACTGACATCGATATGCCCACGACGGCGCGTTCCAAATCTGTTGAGCTAACTTCCAGTAGCCATGAAACAGCACTTTTATTGGGTTCACAGAATTAACCGCAGGGTAGATGCCGTACTTTACCTTGTCATCTTCCCTCGCAAAGGTGCCAAATATTCGGTCCCAGATAATCAAGATCCCGGCGTAGTTTTTGTCTAAGTAACGCTTGTTTGCCGCATGATGAACACGATGGTGAGACGGTGTATTGAACACGGCTTCAATAGGACGCGGAAAACGTTTGACCGTTTCGGTATGAAGCAGCGTTTGGAACACCTGAACAATGGTTTCGCACATTAACACTAAGAACGGATGGAAACCCAACAACACCAAAGGGAGATGGAAAAAGAATGGGAAGAACCAATCAAGTGGACCAAACCGATATGCTACCGAGATATTGAAAAATGGAGAGCTATGGTGAACGGAGTGTGTGCCCCATGCAAAGCCATTGCTGTGCAGAAACCTGTGTTCCCAGTAATAAGCAAGATCTGCAAGGATTAAACAGCTAATCACGGTCCAGCCAGTGAGTGGTAAGTGCGTGAGGCTCCAGTTCTCGTAAGCGAACAGAAAGGCGCCAACGTAAGCAAGCCCAACAATAAAGACCATCAAAAATAGAAAGCCGAGTGTGACGAAGTTAGTCGTACTGTCACCAATAAGCCGCCAGCTTATTCGACGCTTAAAGGCATAGCGAACAAGCTCGATGGCAAAGACGAACATGGCGAGCAGGAAGAAGTTATCGTCTATCCATGTTTCCCAATAATACAAGGAATCGGGCGTTGTAAACTCGGACAGCATAGTCAGTATTTCCATAGTGTTAGCTCCTAATCCTTATAGTAGACGGTCAGTGAATTGCTGTCGGGTAGTCCGTGTTGATTGAGGTCATGTGTTTCGATAATCACCTCGATATCACGGCGGTAGTCGATGTCGTTCCAAGCGCTTTCTATCGCACGTTTGTCATGGCTTCCATTGCTAAGCAGAACCTGTTTGTTCTGATTGAGTTCGATAGTTGATTTCTCGCCTTTGACGGCAGTAGTCGATTGATATCCGATAGTGATGTCGGCGGTGGCGAAATCTTGGCTAAGGTCTTTGTAGGCGACGATAATGGTGCTCAAGTTATCCCTTGAGACAGATTCAAGTTTCTTATAGGCGTCGTTCCATAGTAGTTCAATATGGTCTAAATCAGCTCTTGTTTGCAGTATGTAAAAGTAGTGGAGTTCTGTCTTCGTGGTTCCAGCAGTATTGGCTTTAACTTTAGGTTGTTCTTGAGCGGAAACGCCGCTCCAGGTTACTAAAGCGATGAGCATTGATGTAAAAATGGATTTAGTTAGGTTCATAGGCTGCTCCATAGTGTTTTTCTTGTTGAAAACAAGCGTATCGCTATGGGGGTTAACAAAAGGTTATCACCTAAGTAATGGAGCTCAAGTGTCCACTATCTATTTAAATATCGAATGCATGAGCGGTTTTGCTTTGAATTGCTAATCGAAAATCAACAAGTTATCTATATGTATCAGTTTGTCTGATGGTATCTGTTTTCATCACTCCGATGTTGTTCGATATATTTATTAACAACAGGCGGGGTGATGGAGTATTCGGCTATTCACTACAGATTTTAAGGTGGGGTGGTTACGATGAAAAAATTAACTCAATGTGTACTGGCTGCGTGCTTGATTTCGATGTCTTCATTCTCGTTTGCGAACAACGATGATGTGACTTATGGGGCTTATGTCGGTGAAAAAGAGGTAGTTATACGTGATTATGTGAGTACAAAGGTGAAAACCTGCCTCTATAAAGGAAGTACTGAAATGCCGCTTGAACTAAAGTGGGGGAAAGCGTTGGAGTGTCCAGAGCACATCAAAATCGACGGCAAAATTATTCATGAAGGCGATGGCCTAAATACGTCGGGTTATATCCGTATCTAGTATCAACCTCACTGAGAGTAAAACACCGAGCCTAGCGCTCGGTGTTTGAGAATTTGTCGTGTAGAGTAGATTGAGTTACGCAGTTGCAGGCTCTTGGAGCACTTCGATACTCCCACGGCTAACATCTTGGTCGATGTATGCCATGCCAAGCGTGTCTAAAAAGGCCATTCGATCTGCATTTCTTAAGTCGATCTCTGGAATTGCCAAATTGTTGTCTTGGTATAACTTAGCGATGTACGCCATATAAGCCTCGCCGTCACGCATCATCAATAAACTCATAGCACCCACGTCAGGTTTTACGCTTGTCTGCTGTTTTTCGTTGAGGTTGACTTGCAATACAATCGGCTCTTCGACCCCTTCAAATCTCATGCTACGTTCACGAACAGTCTGCTGTGCCCAATAATAAGCCAGCTCTTTACTTTGGGTTAGGAATACAGGCTCAACGATTTCTGTGTATTGGTTGCCTATAGTAGCCATAGTGGATTTAGCAACTTCATTTAGCGCCTTATCACCTGAGCGTTTGAGCCCTTGTGCTTGAATTGACGCGACGAGAGCAGAAGAGGTGCCGTGATACCACGTGTTGCTGGTGGCAAATCCCTTATCTGATAGAAGGGCTTTTGCGTCTTGTAGATGTGGGGGAGTTTGAGTGGTCATAGGGCTGCCTCTGTGGTTATTTTTGTGGAGGTTGGGGGTTGGGAGCGCGCTGTGGTTACCCCCTCTAGCTCCCCCTATATAGGGGGAGAACTTCGGGCTCGTTCCTAACGTCACGTCGCTCTTTAAGAAATGGCAATGCGATAGCGAGCCAACTGTTCCTCCCCTTGCCAAGGGGAGGCTAGGAGGGGTCAAGCTCTTTAGTCAAACTGGTGCGACGTATTCAACTCACCAGCTGCTTTTAGCGCATTTTCACCTGCGAAGTACTCTTTGTGGTCATCACCGATATCTGAACCAGACATGTTTTGGTGTTTAACACACGCGATACCTTGACGGATTTCTTGACGCTGAACGTTCTTAACGTAGCCAAGCATCCCTTCATCACCGAAGTACTCTTTCGCTAGGTTATCTGTTGATAGCGCAGCGGTGTGGTATGTTGGTAGCGTGATTAGGTGGTGGAAGATACCTGCTTCACGTGACGCGTCTGCTTGGAACGTGCGGATCTTGTCGTCAGCGCGTTTCGATAGCTCGGTTTCGTCATATTCAGCGCTCATTAGGTTTGCGCGGTCGTATGCTGATACATCTTCACCCGCTTCAACCATTGCGTCGTATGCTTGTTGGCGGAAGTTTAGTGTCCAGTTGAATGAAGGAGAGTTGTTGTAAACCAGCTTCGCGTTCGGGTGTACTGCACGTACGCCGTCCATCATCTCTTTGATTTGGCCAATGTGTGGCTTCTCAGTTTCAATCCACAGTAAGTCTGCACCTGCGTTGATAGCTTCGATACAGTCAAATACACAGCGGTCTTCACCTGTACCTGAGCGGAACTGATATAGACCTGAAGGTAGACGCTTAGGACGTACTAGCTTGCCATCGCGGTTAAAGCAAACGTCGCCTTGCTTCATGTCAGCTACATCGATTTCTTCAACGTCTAGGTAAGAGTTGTAGATGTCGCCTTGGTCGCCCGGCTCTTTCACTACCGCAATTTCTTTGGTTAGGCCTGCGCCTTGTGAGTCAGTACGCGCAACGATGATGCCGTTGTCGATGCCAAGCTCAAGGAATGCATAACGCAGCGCGCGCAGTTTGGCGTGGAAGTCAGCGTGAGGTACGGTTACTTTACCGTCTTGGTGACCACACTGTTTCTCATCGGCTACTTGGTTTTCAATCTGTAGACAACACGCACCCGCTTCAATCATTTTCTTAGCCAGTAGGTAAGTCGCTTCAGCGTTACCAAAACCTGCATCGATATCGGCAACGATTGGCACAACGTGGGTTTGATGATTGTCGATTTTGTCTTGGATTTGGTCTTGAAGTGCTACATCGCCTGCTTCACGTGCTGCGTCTAGCTCACGGAATAGACCACCTAGTTCACGCGCATCTGCTTGGCGAAGGAAAGTATATAGCTCTTCGATAAGCGCAGGAACAGAAGTCTTCTCGTGCATTGACTGGTCTGGGAGTGGACCGAAATCAGAGCGAAGTGCCGCCACCATCCAACCTGATAGATATAGGTAGCGTTTGTCAGTCTTGCCACCAAAGTGCTTCTTAATAGAAATCATTTTTTGTTGGCCAATGAAACCGTGCCAGCAACCCAAAGACTGAGTGTACTGAGACTTGTCTGCGTCGTACGCTTCCATGTCTGCACGCATAATATCCGCCGTGTATTGCGCGATATCTAGGCCAGTTTTGAATTTGTTTTGAGCACGCATGCGAGCAGCAGACTCAGCATCGATTGAATCCCATGGCGTGCCTGCAGCGCGTTTTGCAACTTCGATCATTTCGATATCTTGATTAATTTGCGACATAACTATTCCTTAGTTTCACGTTGGATATAGGGTGGCCAGTGGCCTGTAGTATTAACTTGTTGTTATGGACAAATCCTAGCCGCTTGTGTGATAATTTTGTTAATTTATAGTTATTATACTCGGTATTTTTGTTATGAATATTGCTCGTATTGACCTTAATTTGCTTGTGTATTTAGACATGCTACTGCGAGAGCGCAATGTGACCCGTGCAGCGAATCAGTTGGGCATCACTCAGCCAGCGATGAGTAATGGATTGCGTCGACTGCGCGATTTATTTGAAGATCCACTTTTGGTGCGAACCAGTGAAGGGATGATCCCGACAGAGCGTGCCCAGAAGCTTCAGCCGCAGATCCGAAATATTCTTGCTAATGTAGAAAAGACGGTGCAAACCACGACCGAGTTTAATGCTGAGGACAGCGAGCGCGTGTTTCGCATCATGGCGAGTGACTATGCCGAGTCCACTATCATTCAACCGCTATTGGAAAAGCTAAGCGAAATTGCACCAAAGATACGTTTAGACATCATGACGCCAAGTGATGTGAGCTATCAGGATGTGGAGCAAGGTACTGTTGATATCGTCATCAACCGCTTTGATGATATTCCACAATCCTTCCACCAAATGAGCCTGTGGCATGATGGCTTTTCTTGTCTATTCAGCCGCGACAACCCTATCGCAGACAACTTTGATTTGTTCTCTTATTTAAAGGCACAGCATATCTGGGTAAGTAAAACTGGCATGGGAACTGGGCACGGCGTCAACCCAAGTCAAGCGCAGAAACTGGGCTGGATAGATGAAGCCTTAATGAAGATAGGTAAAACCCGCAACATCACGGTGTTTACCCGTCACTACCTATCCGCGATTCTTTTTGCTCAGCAGAAGAATCTGATTTTGACCATTCCGAGCAAGGCAGCCCAATCACAACGCAATAATCCCAAGCTGCTTATCAAGCCAGCGCCATTTGCAATAGAGCCATTTGAGGTCAAGATGGCATGGAGTCCACTGTTGCAAAGTAATCCCGATCATCAATGGATGCGCCGCCTAATAAAAAGCGTTGCTAATGAGCTAGAAAGCGGCGTAACGGAGTAACTGAGAACGTCAATAATAGGGGTATTTTTTCTATGAATGTTAACTATAAGTGGCATAAATTAGTCAAATTCTCCTCAGTTACGTAGATTTTTAAGCAGTGGTCATCGACTAATTCGAGAGAAATTTTATGAGCAATCGTATTCAACAGGGAAGCTTGAACATTGATAGCACCCTCTACAATTTGGTTAATGAGCAAATCATTCCCGGCACCGGCATTGAAGCCGACGCATTTTGGCAATCGTTCGAGTCGATCTTATCTGACCTAGCACCAAAAAATCGCGCGCTGCTCGTCAAGCGTGACGACCTACAACATCAAATCGATGTTTGGCATCAAGAGCGCGCAGGTCATACGATTGATCCAGTCGAATACAAAACCTTTCTACAGCAAATTGGCTACTTGGTTCCCGAAGTCGATGATTTCGAGATCACCACAGAAAACGTAGAGCCAGAAATTGCAACACAAGCAGGACCACAGCTAGTGGTGCCTATTATGAATGCCCGCTTTGCACTTAACGCAGCGAACGCGCGTTGGGGCAGTTTGTATGACGCGCTTTACGGCACGGATGTGATCGGCGAAGAAAACGGTGCGGAGCGTGGTGGTAGCTTTAACCCAGTGCGTGGTGAAAAAGTGGTAGCCTATGCTCGTGAGTTTCTTGACTCAGCAGCACCACTCAATGGCGTATCACACCGAGAAGTCGCTCAGTACAGCATCAGTAATGTCAGTGTAGGTAACACCCTTACCGCCACCCTTACCAACGGTGAGGAAGTGACCTTGATGGATAGCACACAGTTTATCGGCTATCAGGGAGAGGCGAGTTCACCGTCATGTATTCTACTTAAACACAATAACCTTCATATCGAAATTCAAATCGATCCGAACACACCTATCGGTCGTGTAGATGCCGCGGGCATCAAAGATGTGGTTGTTGAAGCGGCGCTTACCACCATTATGGATTGTGAAGATTCGGTAGCGGCGGTAGACGGCGAAGATAAAGCCTTGGCCTATCGAAACTGGTTAGGTCTGATGAAAGGTGATCTGCAGGAGAGCCTAGAAAAGAATGGTAAAACCATTGTTCGAAGTCTAAATCCAGATCGTCACTATACCAGCGTGACAGGCGGAGAGATCCACCTCAAAGGCCGTAGTATGTTGTTTATTCGCAACGTCGGCCACTTAATGACGAACCCTGCGATCCTTGATAGTGCAGGCCGTGAAGTGCCTGAAGGTATTATGGATGCCATGATTACTTCGCTAATAGCTATCCATGATCTCAAAGGCAATAGCCAGTATCAAAACTCGACATCAGGCAGCATCAATATCGTTAAACCTAAGATGCACGGCCCTGAGGAAGTGGCGTTTACCAACGAACTATTTACTCGTGTGGAAGATGCGCTGGGTTTGGAGCGAAACACCATCAAAGTTGGCATTATGGATGAGGAGCGCCGCACCTCGGTTAACCTCAAAGCGTGTATTCACGCTGCGAAAGAGCGTGTCGTGTTCATCAATACGGGCTTCTTAGATAGAACGGGTGATGAGATCCACACCAGCATGGAAGCGGGCGCATTTGCCCCGAAAGCGCAGTTGAAAACCATGACTTGGATTGGTGCTTACGAAGATCAAAACGTGGATCTTGGTTTAGCGTGCGGGCTACAAGGCAAAGCGCAAATAGGTAAAGGTATGTGGCCGGAGCCAGATAACATGGCAAAAATGATGGATGCTAAGATTGGTCACCCACAATCAGGTGCCAATACTGCATGGGTACCGTCACCGACTGCAGCGACATTGCATGCGCTTCACTACCATCAAGTAAGTGTACCAAGCCGTCAAAAAGAGCTTCGTGAGCGCGTGATGGCGAGTGTGGATGATATCTTGACGATTCCACTATTAGGCTCGCAAAAGCTGACTGCAGAACAAGTTCAGAGCGAGTTAGACAACAACGCGCAAGGCATTCTCGGCTATGTAGTACGCTGGATTGACCAAGGTGTTGGCTGTTCCAAAGTGCCAGATATCAATGATGTTGGCTTAATGGAAGATCGCGCTACGCTGCGTATTTCAAGCCAGCACATTGCCAACTGGCTACGTCATGGTATTTGCACTGAATCTCAAGTGATGAAAACCATGCAGCGTATGGCACAAGTTGTTGACCAACAAAATGCCGATGACCCAAATTACAACAATATGGCCCCCAACTTTGACAGCAGCATTGCGTTCTCTGCCGCTTGTCAGTTGGTGTTCGAAGGCTGCGCACAGCCCAATGGCTATACCGAGCCCGTATTGCACGCAATGCGACTCAAATTAAAATCACAACAAAGATAAAATACTGTAATTACCAAGCCCAAGGTAACACCGCGCTTTCGAGCGCGGTTTTTTTTGCTCTGATGTAAGAGGTAAGCAAAGATCTACAGATAAAAAAACGCCAAGACAATAGGTCTTGGCGTCAAAAAAGATAGTAATAGTAAACTCGGGAGGGCTGAGTCTCCCAACACAAAAATCTTAAGGATCGTTGGCTACACATGTAGGGCAACGAAAGTGATCTTATATTCACACCGCTGATAACAACATTAGACTAAAGGGGTAAAGCGAACGTCATAGATGAAATCTGATTTTGCACTTTTATTAAGCAACTGCATTTGAATTTGCGAGCATCTTTGCTACCACGCATTTCAATGTTCCGTAGTCGTAGCGTTGTTCGAAGTGTTCATAGAGAGGCTTGAGGGCTCCGTCCTCAATAGTGTTCAAATCGATGATTTTTTGGTTAATGCCGTCTATTTCTTCGCTGGATAAAGCGACGACATTTGAAAGTTCACAAACATTGAGTTCAATGGCACTCGCTAAGTGGGTTTGGACCGTGTTTGTTTTTAGCCCGCGAGCATTAGCGATATCTTGAACGGTAAGGCCTTGGTTCAATAGTGATAGCGATTCTAACTCAGTCTCTGAGAGCGTTTTCTCTGCCAATGATTTCGGTTCAATGACTGCAATGAATGCTTCACCATA
This sequence comes from Vibrio maritimus, assembly GCF_021441885.1. Lineage (NCBI taxonomy): Bacteria > Pseudomonadati > Pseudomonadota > Gammaproteobacteria > Vibrionales > Vibrionaceae > Vibrio > Vibrio maritimus. Next base: position 463,092 of record NZ_CP090439.1, on the reverse strand, counting down.
TTTTTCAATCTTTGCTTCACCCAATCCCGGTATGGTTGCCAGTTGGTCCAAGTGGGTAGGACGCTCGGTGGCGAGTGCTTCTAGCGTGACGTCCTGACAGATTACGTAAGCTGGAACCGATTGTTGTTTCGCAAGCTCAGAGCGAACTTCACGAAGTCGCTCGAATTGAGGCATATCCGAGGTTGCTAGCGAGTTTTTGCTTCTCTTTTTAGCGCCTTTAGTTGTTGACTGCTTCGAAACACGAATCTTCCTTAGTTCAATTGGGTGCTGCCCTTTAAGATAAGGCCGGCAAATCTCGGTAAGTTGCAGGCTGCCATGCTCGCCGTGCGCTTCAAGCAAGTTCATCGCCAGCAATTGCCTGAATACACCTTGCCACTCTTTGGCGGATAACTCAGTGCCAATACCAAAGGTCGATAGGGTATGGTGTTGGTTTTGCGTGATGCGAGCGTCAGTTTTACCTAGTAGTATGTTCACCAAATAACTCACGCCAAATCGTTGTCCCGTTCGATAGACAGTGGATAGGGCTTTTTGCGTTGCTTGTAAGCCATCCCAAGTTTCTGGAGGATTAAGACAGTTGTCGCAATTGCCGCAAGGCTCTGCAAGCGTCTCTCCAAAATAAGCGAGTAGAGATTGGCGTCGGCAGGTGGCGAGGTCGCAGTAGCCTAAGAGGCGGTTGAGCTTCTGAAGTGATACACGCTTATATTGTTCGGCGGCATCTGAGTTTTGAACCATTTGTCTTTGCAGTACCATGTCTTGCATACCAAAGGTCATCCATGCGTTGGCTGGCATTCCATCACGCCCTGCACGGCCCGTTTCTTGATAATACGCCTCAATGCTTTTAGGTAAACTGAGATGGGCGACAAATCGAACGTCAGGTTTATCTATACCCATACCAAACGCGATAGTGGCAACTACAATGATGCCATCCTCGCTCAAAAAGCGGCGCTGGTGACTAGCTCTTTGCTCGCTTGATAGGCCAGCATGGTAGGGTAGCGCGACTTTACCCATATCAGTAAGCCACTGAGCAGTTTCTTCGACCTTTTTGCGAGATAGACAATAGACAATCCCTGCATCATCGGGATGGTGAGTGCTAATAAAGCTCCAAAGCTCTTTTTTTGCGTTACCTGAATCGGACACATGATACTGAATATTTGGTCTGTCGAAGCTATGAACATAAACGTCAGCTTGTTCAAGTGCTAGCTGCGCGATGATCTCTTCTCGAGTTTTAAGATCAGCTGTTGCCGTCAGCGCAATTCTTGGTACGGATGGAAATCGTTGCTTAAGAACGCTGAGCTTTTGATACTCCGGGCGAAAATCATGACCCCATTGGCTCACACAGTGCGCTTCATCAATCGCAAAAAGAGATAAATTGGACTGCTCGAGTAAGCGCAGCGTTCGCTCCAATAGAAGACGCTCTGGAGCCACATACAAGATTTGTACTTCACCGGTGAGCACCTGTTGCTCGACCACTTGCTGATCATAAGAGCTGAGTGTTGAATTTAAGTACGCGGCGTTTACGCCAACTTGATGCAGGGCTTCAACTTGATCTTGCATCAAAGCAATAAGCGGAGACACCACCACACCAACACCCTGACGAAGGATTGCTGGGATCTGGTAACAAATTGACTTACCACCACCTGTTGGCATCAAGGTTAATACATCTTTGCCAGCCATAAGAGAATCGATGATGTCGGATTGCTGGTGTCGAAAATCATCATAGCCAAATATGGACTTGAGCAGCTCGTTAGGGGTCATAAATAATTTGGAGTCGGTGTCAGATCGAGAATGAACCATGAGTCTGTCAGGAGGTGCTTTGCTTTTCAAGAGGGTGGATGGGGTTTGTGCTTGTTCTCTCACTGGAAATGCTATTTTGTGCAAACGGAGTTGTACGACTTGCAAGAGCGGAGTTAAACAAAAGGGGAAGTCGGGCTTAGCTTGGCATATAAGCCCGACTTATACGGAGCTTTGGATAATTTTGCATTTTCCATCGCCTTTGTTACCACAGTAAAACCAGGTAACAATTTTTTAGACACAAGGCAGTGAAAAAGTTCCACTGCCTTACTCTAAACCTGCACACATCATCCAAAAAAGAGTTGATGTGCAGAGAACTGGGCTTATAGGCCTTTGATGTTCTCAACTTCAAGTTCGTTGAAGTAACGAACCGTTTTAACTTTAAGTTCTTGTTGAGCGGCATCGTCAGCAACAATGATTGCTTTAGGGTGCATTTGTAGCGCTGTTACTGTCCACATATGGTTTACGCAGCCTTCTACGGCCATTTGCAGAGCTTGAGCTTTGTTGTGACCCATAGTAAGGATCATCACTTCTTCAGCGTCTAGAAGAGTTGCAACACCAATAGTCAGGGCATACTTAGGCACTTGGTTGATGTCGTTGTCGAAGAAGCGAGAGTTTGCAATGCGAGTCTCAGTCGTCAGCGTTTTGATACGGGTACGAGAGTTTAGAGATGAACCAGGCTCGTTGAATGCGATGTGACCGTCGATACCGATACCGCCCATGAACAGGTTGATTTTGCCGTATGAACGGATTTTTTCTTCGTAAGCTGCACAGTGAGCATCGATATCGTCGGCTAGACCATCAAGAAGGTTGATGTTCTCTTCTTGTACATCAACGTGGTTGAAGAAGTTATCGTACATGAAAGAGCGGTATGATTCTGGGTGCTCAGGGTCAATACCAACGTACTCGTCCATGTTGAACGTAACAACGTGCTTGAAGCTAACTTCGCCTGCTTTGTACATTTCAATCAGCGCTTTGTACGTTGATAGAGGTGTTCCACCAGTAGGCAGACCCAACACAAATGGTTTTTCCGCTGTTGGTTGGAAAGCATTGATACGCTCAACGATATGGCGTGCAGCCCACTTACCTACTTGTTCTGCGTTCTGTAATGGAATAAGTCTCATGTTGATCCCCTAATAAAAGAATTTAGTTTGTTCTGAAACATTAATTCGCATTATAAAAAAAGTTTTTCGACACGGCTATTACTTTTCTGTGAATTTTGCGATTTTTCTTGATCACGATCGCCTTTTAGTGGATTTGCTGCGGAAATGTAAACGAAATGGACTTCTTTAATCGTCAAAATTTTGAAGGTGAATAAAGTGACTTTGTTGATAGAAGCTAGAGAGGACAAGGGCAGGAGAGGTGCTGCCCTTGGAGTAAGACTTAGATTGCTTGCCCATTCGCTGTGACTGCGACATCAACATTGCCGCGAAGCGCATTTGAGTATGGGCATACTTGGTGAGCAACACGGACGAGTTCAACTGCTGCGCTGTCTTCTAGATCAAGAGTCACATCCAGTGCTACGTCCAATACGAACCCACCTTCTTGATTGGGCTTCAGAGCTACCGTCGCTTTTGTAGGAGCTTGTTTCACAGCAATCTTTTGTTGCTGGGCAACGTGCAAGATCGCATTAGAAAAACACGCCGAATATCCAGCTGCGAATAATTGCTCTGGGTTAGTTGCAGCGCCAGTCCCGCCCAGCTCTTTTGGATAAGAGAGAGCAAGATCAAGTAGACCATCGTCGGTAGAAACCTGACCGTTACGACCCGCAAGAGCGGTGGCAGAAGTAGTATAGAGTGCTGACATGATGTATTCCTTTCTCAAGTTTTAATTGTGTGAAATTAGGTTGTGCACAAACTATATTGTCAAAGCGAACGGATTGCAAGTATATTGTGCACAACTTAATTGAAAAGATGACTGGTTATGGATCTAGAAAGCCCTGAAGCACTCGATTTGGATAAGCAAGTCTGTTTTGCTCTTTACAGTGCGAGTAATGCGCTGACACGTGCCTACCGCCCAATTCTGGAACGAGTTGATCTTACTTATCTACAATATATGACGATGCTCGTGCTTTGGAAAAAAGCACCGATGAACGTTAAAGACATTGGCGCAGAGTTGAAGTTAGACTCTGGTACGCTAACCCCTTTGCTAAAACGTTTGGAGCAAAAAGGGTTGGTGGAAAGAAAACGTAGCGAAACCGACGAACGCGCTCGAATGATCTTTGTTACCGAAGAGGGCAACGCGCTTCGTGAAAAAGCGATGTCGATTCCTGGAGCTATAGCATGTAAGGCGAAACTATCAGAGGAAGAAGCCACAATGCTAAAGCGCATTTGTGAGCGCTTGACCAATAATTTAATGGATTAAAAAATGGATATCGAAGGACTTACACGGGTTGGGTTTAAGCATCTGCTAGCACTCCACGTGATGTTGGATACATGCAATGTAACTAAAGCTGCCGAACAGTTATCTGTGACTCCCTCAAGCGTGAGTAAAACTATTACTCAGCTTCGTGAAATTCTAGATGATGAGCTATTTTTCCGCGATGGTACGTCATTAACCCCGACACCTTATGCCGTAGAGATAGCGCCGCTTATCCATTCGATGCTGGCCAGCATGAATGGATTACTTAACCAAGCTCGCTTTGAGCCTAGCGCGTTTGAGGGGCGTTTTAGTTTATCAATGCGCGAAAGTACGTTCGAACTATTTGCACACTCGCTCGCGAAACTCTCTACTGATTACATCCCGAAAGCCAAGCTCAACATTATGACCAAGGCAAAGTTTGGCTTTGGTGCCCTGCATAGTGGTCAGGTCGATTTCATTATATTGCCACATGATGTTAGCCAGCCACCAACCAATACCAAGGAGTTGGTTTGGGAAGTTGTACTGCAGGATGAGCTCGTGTGTCTAATGTCTCCGGAACACCCTTTGGCTGATGTAGAACTGACCGTCGAGCATTACCTTAATAGTCAACATATCGGTATTGCGGAATCTGAGCTGAGTCGCCCTTATTTTGAGCAGACACTAAGACAACAACATGGCACACGTGAAGTGAAAATAGTCGTGCCTGATTTTGGTGCCGCGGCGGTAATGTGCCATCAGTCAGAATTGCTTTTTACTTGCTCTAAGCATTGGGCAGATGTTGCTCGTCAAGCGAAAGGACTGACCGTTAAAACCTTACCTTTTGAGTATGGTAAAGTCGCGTATAGCGTTGTTTGGAACCGAGCAAGTATTAATGACCCTGCGGTTCAATGGCTGTGTACATACCTTCGTGAGCTTGAGGTTTCTCCATAGCGGTTGCATATGGGACTAAGTTCTTGTAGCCTGAAATTTCATCACAAAGGATTTTCAATGCACTTTTCACACTCCTACCTCTGGCTCTCTCTTATTATGCCTCTAGCTCGGTAGGATTATCTGCGCCTGGCTACGAGTTGATTGTAGCCACCTCATACATTCATTCTCGTCGCCACCATCAAAAGGGAACAAGAATGAATCAAGCGACATCAGTAGAACCAAAATCCAACAGACAGAAGCAAGTGCAAGGGCTTATCTATGCTCTGATCGGAACTGCGCTTTTTTCGATTAAACCTATTTTCGTCAAGGTTGCTTATCAATATGGTGGTGATGCAACGGCGATCATGTCGCTTCGTGCATTAAGCTCCCTCCCATTTTATGCCCTGATTCTTCTTATGTTGTGCAAAAAGCCGGAACGTCGAACTCAGGTTACGCAGTTTGGCTGGCAAGCGGCTTTGGTAGGAGTGATGGGATACTATGTGGCGAGCTATCTTGATATTGCGGCGCTTGAGTACATAAGCGCTCAGCTAGAGCGTCTATTGATTTTTCTTTTCCCAAGCATTGTTGTGATATTAAGCTGGATGTTTCTAGGGCAGAAGCCAACTGGGAATGTGCTGCGCGCCGCCGTTCTTGGCTATTTGGGTATCGCGGCAATACTGTTTCATGATGTTCAATCTCTAGGTGAGGAAATTTGGAAAGGAAGTGCCTTGGCGGTGGGCTCAGCGTTTGTCTTTGCGGTCTACTTGATGTTGAGCAAAAGTATCATCAGCAAGATGGGTAGTGACCTGTTTACGAGTATTGGAATGGGGAGCGCTGGCATTGCGATTATTACCCACTTGTCCCTGTCTTCGGCTGAGATGAGTCAATGGTCTTTTGAGCTTATTGTACTGGGCGTATTGCTAGGCGTTTTTTGTACTGTTCTTCCTTCTTATTTTGTCGCAGCTGCAATGGCGAGGTTGTCGCCAACAGAATTGAGTATTACGTCAAATATCGGACCTGGTGTGACCGCAGTCATGGCAGTAGCGATACTCTCAGAAGCCTTTACTTTGTACCATTTCATTGGGCTGTGTCTGGTGACTTTTTCTGTGTACAGTATGAAAAAATCGTCATGATACCCGCCGAAGGTGCCGCTTTGCTGCGGCATCATTCAACGTATTGCCTAGCGCCAGGCACTACCAAATTGGATATAGGTCGTCCATTCTTCCGGACCTTTCGCAACATCAACACCGACGCGAAGCCCTAGCTGCCTTGCGATAAGATAACGGAACCCGCCGCCCCGGGTATAATGTACCTGACTTTTGGCAATGCTCTCGTCATGATTATAGGCGGTGCCCGCACCAACAAAGCCAAGTACTGTCCATCGGTCATCAATGTCGTAGCTCAGTTCGACTTCGCCAAGGGCGGTATTTTCGGCACGATAACGCATCGCCGCGATGCCTCTCATTTCAATAAAAGGTGTCGCGTAGACCGATGCTCTTGGATCGACATTCTCAGAGATAGACTTGAAATCAGCTCGCAAACCTAGCCCCCACTTATCTGATAGGCGAGAGTAGTTCTGCATGTAGGCGTTATATTTCTGGTAGTTAAACTGACCACCAAATGCTTTGTTGTGATAGTCCACTTTTACACCTGCTTTCGTGCCTTCGCGCGGTGAGAACTGGTTGTTGCGACTGTCGTACATAAAACGCCAACCCAGTTTTCCATCTTTCGGCGCCCAATCTGCGTGACTAAAGCCATCAAGTGTTGGTTTTGATGACATATAGCTGTATGAACCACCAACAAAAAAGTTGGAATCACCGAGTCTTACGTCTAATTCTTGAAAGAAGTACAAGCCCTCTAAACTCAGGTCCATTGGCGCTGATTCTGCCACAGGATAGAAATTGAGATTGAATTTGGCACCGAACAGGCCGCCGAGATAGCGAATGCGGTCATTCATCCAGTTTCCTGAATGGAAGCCACCGTATAAATGACTGCCGTTATTCGTGCCTAACGCCATTAAACCAGATGTACTTGCAGGAATATCTTTAACTTCCTCCCCAGCTAATCGCTTCTGCTTGCGCTCTTCAGATTCGTGAAAAAACAACAATGCCGCGCCGCCACCAACACCAACCGCTGGGTCAGTAACCGTCAATGGAACAGGGAGAAAACCAACGGCGTTGTCGAGAATGAACTGACTACCGTCGAGCCGCCCATCTTGTGGATCGATGAAATTATCCATCATGCCTGCATGAGAAAAGGAGCCGCCGACTAAAGCACTGGTTATTAGAGATAGCCGTATCGATCTATTATTTAAGTTCATAGTTTAATGTGTCGCTTAAGGTGTGTTTATAGGTGCTCCATGCAATTTGTCCAATTATATCGGCATTTTAACGACGTTAATGTCATTTTTCGAGCGGGTGACTGTACTTGTTTTGAAAGTAGCGGCTTCACCCAGTTGTTTATCGAATAGGTTCTATTTGATTATTAGGTTTTTTGCTCTAGTGGGGCGAGAGTTTTTTGACAGCCGGGCTCAATTAAAACGCAATTTCTATGATGAATAGTGGTTAGTTTTATACACTAGAGAAGGGCTAACGTTTTGTTCGATAAATTTGCGAACAAAACAGTATTTTATTGGGATTAAATGCGGTAATGTCCGCACACTCTATTATGGTTGTGTGTTAGCTATGGTTCGCAGATTTCAAGATTTGTCAGAAACGTCGAAAGGTGTCGTTGCTTCTATAATTGCCTCCTGTTTATTTGGTCTATTGCCGTTGTATGTTCAATTTCAACCCGATGTCGGAACCTTCCGTTCAGGCGGCGGTGCGGGCAATTGGATAGCGGCACAGCGAATCATCTGGAGCGTTTTGATTGTGATCGTGTTCTTAACGGTGAGTGGGCGCATTCAGCGCTTGTGGTCAGAGTTGAGAAAAACGCGCCGCTGGCATCGATATCTGTTTTCTGCTTTGCTTGTCGGTCCCCAATATTGGATTTTCGTATGGGCGCCGTTGTATGGCGAGACGCTGTCTGTTGCTCTGGGTTATTTTACGCTTCCCTTAGTACTGGTGGTGGTGGGCAAATTTGTTTACGGTGACAAGCTGTCTCCACTTCAACTCATCGCGTGTTTAGTTGCTGCCATTGGGGTTATCTACGCTTATGTGATGGCAGAGGGGCTGTCTTGGATTGTTTTGCTGATTGCTCTTGGCTATCCAATCTATTTCATTCACCGCAAGACTCTTAATGTGCCGAGTGATGTGGGTTTCGCTTTGGACAACACGTTTTTATTGCCAATCGCGTTTGGTGCTTTATTCTATCTGCTTCCAGTTGAACAGATTCAACAAATAGAGCTAACCAGTTGGGTATATTATCTCGGATTAGCTATCGCAGGCTCTGTACCTATGCTGCTGTTCCTCTATGCATCTCAAGCGCTACCTATGTCAATCTTTGGGTTGCTTGGTTATATTGAACCAGTATTGGTGTTTGGAGTTGGGTTACTGCTTGGTGAGCGAGTTGACGCCGCGGACATGCCTACCTATATATTGGTCATGATCGCTCTGCTAATCTTGGCTTTAGATGGCGTAAAAAGAGCAAAATCACACGGTGCCGTATGAAGCTAATCGTCAATCATCATTCTAATAATAGGAGTCATGCAATGTTAGAAGCGGTATGGTCGGAATATCAAAACGGGCTGCGTCGCTTCTTGCGTAGCAAGATCGCAAACGAAGCCGATGTTGATGATGTGCTTCAAGAGGTGTTGATTAAAACCTATAAGAACATAGACAAGCTCGAGAGTCCCGAGAGCGTCAAGTCTTGGCTGTTCCAAATCGCAAACCGAAGTGTGATAGACCATTACCGCAAAGGTAACGCGACGGAGGATGTCGATTTAGACACATTTTGGACGGAGGAAGAGGAGGAACAGGTGAGTCGTGAGCTCGCTGAATGTCTGCTGCCAATGATGGAATCGCTTCCAGAGAGCGCCACTGCCCTAATTAAGTCGATTGATATAGACGGTCGCTCTCAGAAAGAGGTCGCTGAAGAGCTTGGTATAAGTTATTCAACACTTAAATCAAGAGTCCAAAAAAGTCGTCACGAGCTACGCGGCGTCTACGAGAAGTGTTGTCAGTTCTCTTTCGATACACAGGGGAACGTGATGGACTATGACCCCAAGTCGAAGAAGTGCAATAACTGCTAATCAGCTACCTGGGTGATATCACCAACAGCCAGTTCGACTTCATTTTAGCTGGCCAATTAGATGACAGAATCAAACCTTCCAAGCGGTACCTCGAGCGTATTTTCTCCTGCTCGAATAGGGCTACCAACCATTTCGTCGTAAGCACTATCCTGTCTCAATACAGTTTCCGTCGCGGTTAGATTTTGACACAACCTTCTTATATCGACGACGTTGTGCGTACGTAGCAGTGACCCGTTATCATGAGTAACGTAGTGTTCTTCTCCGTCCAGTATTACCGACGCTTGGTATAGCGACATTTCTAACGAATGAATGACTAGTTTGTCGAATCTCGCGAACTGTTCAAGCGTGCTAAGTTTTGTATTCATGTCGCATTTCCTCCAATGTGTAACCGAGTTGTACGGCGACAAAAGGAAAACAACTTAAATTGTGAGGGAATGGTTCTCGGTTAGGATGAAGCTGAAGGTGTTATTTACAATGTAAAATATAGGCAGCACAGTATCTCAGCTGCCCAAGTGTTATTACAAAGCGTGCATTTCACCCATTGTGAGTTTTGAAAGCTCAGAGTTTACCCGCAAGGATTCGTTGATGATGAGTCTTGGGTCATCAATATCGATGCCTTGATCGAGGGAGTGTTTTGTTTTCGACGATAGAGTACTCAACATCTCAATCGAGGCTGAAATATCTTCAATGGAGCCTTTCAATGAGCTTAGCGATTGCAAACTAAACAGTTGTTCGGTGAGCTTGCTCACCGCGAGCTCTAGGTCATAAGCTTCTTCGCTTAACCGAATGTTGGGCTTGTAGGTCTCTAATTGCCTTATCGTAGAAATTAACGTTTCTTGAAGGGTAAGTTGGTCCATGCTGCCTCCTTGCGCATTAGTACTGAGCGTATGATGGGACAGCATATTGTTAAGTCGAGCTAAAAAGAAAAAAATGAGATCGAGATCGCTCGTTACTTGATAAGCCCTTTAAGTTTTGCAAGGCCCCATGCAGCCGTTGTCACCACGTCCGGTATATCTCCTGCAATCAGCATCTGTTCGAATTCAGTAATTGGAAACGATTGAGTAATAAGATCCTCTTCCTCAGTATCAAGGTTGCGATCTTGCAAGGTAAGTTGAGTTGCGAGGTAGATATGACAGGTTTGGTTTAAAAAGCCATAGGCGATGAACTGTTTGCCAACGTACGTCATCTTATCTGCGATAAGACCGGTTTCTTCCTGCAACTCGCCTCGAGCCAGCTCTAGATGGTCCGCATCAGGGTTCGATTCCCAAGCTCCTTGTGGCAATTCCCAGAAGCTATCGGAAACGGTATAACGATACTGGTTTACCAAATGAACTTGGTCATCTTCGATCGCGATGATGACCGCACAATCTGGCTTGTCGACCACGCCATAAATGCCTTTGGCACCGCTTTCCCGCTGAATATCATCCTCTCGAACGGTCATCCATGGGTTCTGATAAACGACTTTTGAGCTTAGGGTTTTGATCGTCATGACTTCTTTACCTTAATAAAATCAGAAATCTAGCTTATCGAACTTTTTGTGTTGGCGCTATTTAGAGATAGATTTTGATAACAAATAACCCTAGCACCGACGCCTCTATTTTGTTAAAACAGGGCACAAACCTGTCTGCTGGAATCATTGGCTGAGGGTAGCGGGTAAACAAACAATAGTAATGGATAAAAAAGGACATCAACGTGGCACAGTCTCTACAGTTTGAAAAGTTCGTCGACCTTGATTTTGATTTAGCGGAATGCCCACGTTGGGATTGGCGCACTGACTCATGGATGTGGGTCAACATCAATGACGGTGAGCTTTGGCGTCATAAAGATGGCGTAAACGAGAAGCGTAAGTTTGATGATATGCTTGGCTGTTTCGCGATGCATGGCGATCAAGGCTTTATGCTCGGTATGAAAACGGGTATGTATTATCTCAGCGACTGGAATGCGGAATTAACGTCGCTAGTCCCTCTTGTTTCTGAGTTCCCGCGTATGCGTTACAACGATGGACGCTGTGCTCCAGGTGGGCGTTTCGTTTCCGGCACGCGTAACGGCGCGAAAGAAGGTGACCAGGGACAATTCTGGCAACTGCACCTAGATGGTACGATTGAAGCGCTACCTATGTTCGCATGGACATGCAATGGTCTAGCATTCTCACCTGACGGTCAGTGGTTATACTGGTCAGACACAGGCTCAAGCAAAGTGTACAAGCACACATACAATGCTGAAACTGGCGAATACGGCGAGCAGGAGCTTCACTGCGACCTGACTGATTATAACGGTCGTCCTGATGGCGCAAGTGTTGATATTGATGGTAACTATTGGGTTGCTATGTACGCAGGTCAATCTGTGGTTAAGATCGCGCCGAATGGTGAAGTCCTTGCCGTGATTGACGTACCTTCGGAAAACCCAACAATGGTCGGTTTTGGCGGTAAAGATATGCGTGACGTGATTGTCACATCAGCTGCTGGCAGCAATGAAAAAGGTAAGCTTGTTATTGCTAGAGACGTTGTTGAAGGGTTAAAAGAGCCGTTATCCAGCGTGAAGATCGCCTAATGAATGCCTAGCGGAGCCAAAGAGCTCCGCTTTTAACAGGTCATTGAAAAAGGTAGGCTGGTCGCGCGATTCATATCACTAAGGTCATCTTCAGTGATGTATTTTTTGGCGACGACATTACCGGCAACTACTAGGTGTGAGATGTAGTCACGGCACGACGTAGTAGGCATATTGCTCCACATGAAGTCGGCTTTGGTTGCGTCTGAAAACTCGATATTCAGAACAATTGCTTGCTCTTCATAGCGCATATCATAAACATTTATTTCATACTGCTGCATACCACTGTCCCCCAAAACTTTCATTAACTGTTATTCAAGGCTAACCACACGTTTGAGTGCAGGGAACGCAGATGAATAGCATGTTATTCAAAATCTCATCATTGCAACATAATCTTGTTTTTGTGTAACAGTTAAATTACACGTTGTTCGTACGGTAAACTTTGAAGCAGTTCAAATAGTCTAATTTGTATGACGTTCAAACCAAATTTATGGAATGTTGATCGCAGAAAGCGGAACACAAATGGCGGGTTTTGCTAAGTTTTTTGAAATTATGGATAGATGTGAGCCCATATTCGAGACTGGTAGCATGGGCTCAGTATGATTAGTTCAAGATAAGTCGTGCGTTGAGTTCTTGAGTTGGTCTTGCATTATCACCCATGGTGTTTGATAGGCGCTTTAGCTGATTCTTTGGAATAAATTGAGGCTCTTGGAGTACGATCCATCTTACCCCTTCACTGCAAGGTGGCGTTGTAAGCGAGCCATTGTAGCGATAATAGTCTTTTACTCTAGGGAGTAGTTGCTCAAGCCCGATATCGGATTCCGCATTTATCTTCTCTCCAGCGGCAGGCAAGGTTTTCAGGATACCGGCCAGCTCATCACTTTCACGTTCTCCATCTTTATACATCACTGCAACAACGGCTAACTGTCCCTTCTGGTTAGCATGAACAAAATGTGCCTCTAGAGGGGCTGATTTGCCATTGATAGTGTTTTCTGATGGTGTGTGGAAGTGGAACTGTTTGAGTTCAAAGTCTTGACCGTCGAGATGTAGAGAATTACTCCCCGTGACATTTACTTGGACTGTGTGACCATTATTAATAATCTGATCTACTCGTCCATTGTAGTCAAAGCTTAATGGTGTTTTTTTCGCCTGAGTGAGTTGGTTGGTTTGAATATCAATTGGACTCTGGTTTTGTCCTTTCTCGCAAGTGGCGCTTATCTTCCCCCATGTCGCAGGGCCATCGCCCTCACCATATCCCCATTCCGCTGAATAAGCCGGTGCAGTGATCGAGACTACTGTGCCGAGTACCAATGCAAGCTTCATTGCTGTTTTCATAATTATCCTTAGTTTACTGACGTTTGCGAAAGCGGACGCTTTCGGCGAAAAGATTAGGGCAAAACCATTTGATCCAATCAGTTGCATACTTAGTTTGCGATTTTACTCGAGAAGAAAGTTTCGAATTTTCATCGAATTGACTTCGCTGCGGTAGGAGTATCACGCCCTATGAGAGCGTTAGTTCACGTTTTTGAAGCTCGTAATGACATGAGTTAATAAAATCAATACAATGCGTATACAAATATTTCTCATTTGCAGTTAGATTTAGCTGCGTCAACTATAAGATGATGAGTAGTTATGTTTTCACTTAAGCAGGCGAGCTTCCATATTGGCTCGCTTGAGATTCTATCGCCATTTGACTTGGAGTTTGTTCCGGGACAAGTCACCGCTTTGCTTGGGCATAATGGCAGTGGTAAATCGAGCCTAATCAAACTTCTTAGCCGTCAGAATCAAGTCTCTTCTGGGAGTGTTTTGTTGGATGAAAGGCCACTTGATAGTTACGTAGCAAAAGATTACGCAAAAAAAGTTGCCTACCTGCCTCAGCATCCGCCTATCACAGATGGGGTTACTGTTCGCGAACTCGTTATGTTCGGTCGTTACCCTTGGAAAGGCGTGTTGGGGCGATATACCCGAGAAGATTACAAACTGGTGGATGAAGCGATCGAAAGGGTTGGGTTAACCGCATTTATAGAGCGTTTTGTTAGCACCTTGTCAGGAGGGGAGCGTCAAAGAGCATGGGTAGCAATGCTCATAGCGCAGCAAAGTGAATGTATCTTGCTTGATGAACCGACGTCAGCTCTGGATGTCGCTCACCAATATGAGCTGCTCAAGTTGATACGAGAGCTTAATCAAAGCCTCAACCTAACGGTAATCATGGTCATCCATGACGTCAATATGGCTGCCAGATTCAGCGACAGGTTAGTTGCTCTTAAAGGCGGGGAAATTATCGTTGACGGCACGCCAGAACGTGTGATGAACGAAGCTTCGCTGACCGAAATCTATGGTATGCCGCTGTCCACTTTCACAGACCCTAGCACTCAACATGTCATCAGCTACGTTAGATAATCGATAAAAGGATAATTATTGTGTTTAACAGATTTAAAACCACGCACTTCACTGTCGTATTAGTCAGTCTATTGGCGTGTTTATCATCATTCGCTGCATCAGCAAAAACGTACCAACACGAGTTAGGAACTGTTGAGATAAACGAAGCGCCAAAGCGTGTGGTTGTAATGGATTGGGCTCTTGCAGAGTCAGTGCTTGCACTCGGTGTGACTCCTATCGCTTCCTCTGATGTAAAAGGCTATCAGGATTGGGTTGGGTCACCAGAAATGCCAACTGAGGTGACCGATGTTGGATCTCGTCGCGAGCCAAACCTAGAGTTGATAGCAAGCTTGAAGCCCGATTTGATTTTGATGAGCGGACACTTGGCTCCGGCCTATGAAAAGCTGAATGCAATCGCACCGACACTGGTAATGAGCATTTACAATGACAAGAAACAGCCTTATCAAAATGCGAAAACAATCGTGATAACCCTTGGAGAGGTGTTCGAGCGACCTGAGCAAGCACAACAGCTTGTCGATGAGACCAATCAGAAGCTGGCTCAAAATGGAGAGCAGGTAGCAAAAATAACCAATGGTAAGCCATTTATTATGGTGCGTTTTATTGGAGATAAGCACATTCGTGTTCACAGTACGGGCTCTCTAATGAATGACACTATTTCTGCCATGTCTCTGGAAAACAGCTGGCAAGGACCAACCAACAGCTGGGGATTCTCTTCCGCAAGCGTTGAGCAGCTTGCCCAGTACCAAGACAGTAATGTGCTTATTTTTGGTCCGCTATCGGATGCCGAGCAAGCACAGCTTAATGGCTCGCCTTTATGGGCCGCGATGGCGTTTTCGCGAGAAAACAGAGTCAAGATCGTACCTAAAGTGTGGACGTTTGGTAGCTTGGTTGCGATGCAGCGTTTGAGCGATGAAGTCGTCACACAGGTTTCAACACTGGGTCAGCAGTAGGTTCTTCATGCAGTTAACAGCCCACCGCGGTGCAGCGCCATTTGGTAAAATGGCGCTGTTTGTTTTTATTAGTGCGCTCGTACTCGTCTGGCTTTTCCAAAATGCGGTGCCCTATCACCTGTCATTCTCTGAATGGCAAACGTACTTTTTAAGTCGAGATGACAGTGATTATCGTCAGCTCATTTTACACTTTACCTTTTTTCCACGCCTCAGTATGGCGCTGCTTTGTGGCGCTGCGCTGGCGATTGCTGGTTGTCTGATGCAGCATTTGCTGCAAAACCCACTTGCCTCACCAACGACGCTCGGCGTTGCAGCCGGTGCCGAACTCGGCATGACAACCAGTCTTCTTGCAGGTGTCGTTGGTGGAAGTTTGATTCAATATGCTTACGCGTTTGGCGGAGGCATGCTTGCAGCAAGTCTGGTCTTTTTGCTTACTGCTAAACGGGGATTCGCACCGCTACATATGGTTTTAGCGGGTATGGTTGTCACTCTGTTTTTAGGGGCGACCAACATGATGTTAGTCATGCTAAATGAGCAGCAGCTCACGAGTTTGTTTGTATGGGGAGCTGGCGCTCTCGCTCAGCAAGGTTGGGAAAACGCTCATTTGCTTTTTTGGGTGCTGGCGGTTGTGCTCGGCTTGGTCATGGTGATGCTACGACCATTGTCAGCACTGGAGTTAGGTAGCGAGGTCGCAGAGTCGGCTGGTGTCAATGTTGCTAGAGTTCGTGCTTTTGGACTAGGGCTTTCGGTTGTTATTACTTCTGTCGTCGTCGCGACAGTTGGCGTTATAGGTTTTGTCGGTCTAGTCGCACCAACCATTGCTAAAATGTTGGGCGCGAGAAAATTTGCTCAGCGTGTATTGTTAAGTGGCGTGGTAGGCGCGCTGCTTCTATTGACCGCGGATTTGATAATTCAGCCATTTTCCGGTGTATCTAGCGAACTATTACCTACGGGCGCAATGACGGCCTTGTTTGGCGCGCCTTGCTTGCTCTGGCTGTTAACCAAACAAAAGTTTGCCTCTAGCTTCAAAGCGGAAGAAGTCGCTAACAAAGTCTATCACCCTAAACCTTTTGCCTTAGTGTCGCTCATCTTAGCTCTGTTACTCGTCGTCGTAACAGCGCTGGCAGCTCTTTTAGGACGCACACAAGTTGGTTGGGGCTTTAGTGGCGACCTGAGTATTCTAGATCTGCGTATGCCTCGTGTACTCGGCGCGATCTTCGCAGGCTGCGGATTGGCACTTGCTGGTACCATGGTGCAGCGCATTACTGTTAACCCAATGGCAAGCCCAGAGGTGATGGGTATCAGCTCTGGTGCAGCTCTCGCACTTGTATTGTGTGCTTGGTTTGGCTTCACACCCACTCGAATCGAACAGATTGTTTACGGTGGGGTCGGTGCCGCTCTGGTTATGATAGTCATCCTGCAGTTTAGCAAGCGCTCAAACTATGCGCCGTCGCAATTACTGCTTACTGGAATTGCGGTAAGTGCCGCGCTTGATGCCATACTTCGAGTTGCGTTATCGTCAGGGCAAGATAACGTGCAAGCATTGCTAACTTGGCTGTCTGGTTCAACCTACTTGGCAAGCTACAATGATGTATTCGCTCTAGGGCTAGGTATTGTCGTGTTTGGTGGGGCGACATACGCTGCTAGCCGATGGTTAGATATCTTGAATCTGGGGCAGGTATCCGCTGTTTCAGTTGGCGTGAATACCAAGCAAACGCGTCTTTTCTTACTTGTAATGGCATCTTTGCTGACAGCTCTCTCTACGCTTGTGATTGGGCCGCTTAGCTTCGTGGGTCTTTTGGCCCCGCATATTGCAAGAGCGCTCGGGCAATACAAAGCAAAAAACCAACTGGTCGTTGCCTGCTTGGTTGGCTCCATCTTGATGGTGAGTGCAGACTGGTTAGGAAGGACGATTTGGTTTCCGTGGCAGTTTCCAGCGGGACTAATGGCTTCCGTTATTGGTGGCGCTTATTTCCTTATCCTGCTTAGGAAGGGGAGCTAAAATTAAAACAAGAATGGCGCTGATTAGCGCCATTCTTGTTTTAATTGAGATCTAGTTGCGTTTAGGACCATTACGTACCAAGTCTTTGCCATTCTCATAGACGTCTTGAGATACCCAGCGTCCCAGAATAAGTTCATGGTTGTCACTCAGAACGGCAACAAACGGACGACCGTCAGAGTTAGACGTTGCCAATGCAACACCGGCGACCCCTTGTAAACCCAAAGCACCACTTTCCAAAAGAATAAGAAATTGCTCGAGTTCCTCAAGGGTTTCAATTACTTCGTTATCAATGTTCATCGTTATCTATCACTTGAGTGGTATATTTGGTGGCGTACTCTACCTAAGTTAAACAGAGAAACCAACATTAGGTCTAGAAACTCATGAAAAAAGTGCTAATCACCGATTGTGCAGCATGATGACATGATGACTGGTATTAGAATTACCGCACAGGTGAGTTTGGATAATGCCAACGATATTAAGTATGGGTCAGGTCAGATTTGCCAGGGTTAAGGTCCGGTTGTGTGAACAATAAATTGGTGAGCCATTTGAGAGGCCTGAACTCGGATCCAATGACAATTTGGTGTCCGCAGTTGGCACACACATAGTACTCTTTGACCAACAGCAATCTCATCATTACTGTGCGTCGTTGGCGTTGAAGTCTTGCTCCGTGTTCACACATTCCTTTTCTCTCCTTTTCCATTTCTCAATCAAAGTGTGATCTTGCTCCAAAGACTAGCACGGTATATTGCCGTACCCTATATCGAATTAATGCAACTGCATGCACTTTAATATCACGTTAATGATGTTTTACATTTTTTATGAGTCAAGTTGCTATTCGCATGTGAAACCGACAAGAAGTTCACTAGATAGTGCACCGTGATGCACTATTTGAGGAGAAATGTTTTGGTGGCGAGAGTAGGAGTTATTGCTGATCCTTCAATCGCGCCATATAGTAAGTAGAGATGTACTCACCGTCTCTAAAAGCAGAGCACAAAGCTTCACCTTCGATTTCAAATCCATACTTTGAATACAGTGCAATCGCCGCTTTATTGTCGGTGTTCACTTCAATCTGAATCCGCATTAGGTTAAGCCAGTTGTCGGCTAAATCGATAGCCGTCTCGATCAGTTGGCTGCCAATACCCATATCATGATAGTTATCGTGAACCGCAATCCCAAAGGTTGCTGTATGCATAGTGCGAGGGCGCTGAGAGTGAGTCAGTGCGATATTGCCAACAATTTTTCCGTCGAGCTCAGCAACAAAGTTATAGACACCAGTGGGAATATTGCTAAGTCGCTCTTGCCACATCTTTAGCGATGAGTGAGGCAGATGCAGAGTTTCCCTCTGAGCCTTAGGTTGTGAAAATAGTTCGCATAAACCTGCGGCATCTTTTTCTTCCGTTGGTCGAATATTGACGTTCATCGAAGTCTCCGTTATGACAAGTTATTGCGTCAAAAAAGTAAATTATCTTGCTATATAACTAATTGAATTAGCGAGTGTTAGCAAGGCAATTTAGTTTGTTCCATGCTAGTGTCTTGATTCAAATGTAATAGAAACGAACGCATGGTCTGAGGCGACGTCATCAATACCAAATCTCGGGTCGACAATATGCTTGTCGGTGATGGTATATTCGGTTAGCTCATAGAGCGAATGATCATATTCTGGTGTAAACTCACTGGATACTAGAATGTGGTCAATTCGATTCCCTTTCTCTCCATAATAATGGGTAACGGGCGCTTTGATTTGGTCTTGAGGGCGGATGGGCTCACCATGTCGCACAAGCGTCCAGGTATCATAAAAATGATATGGAGAAATAAAGTACCGAGACTCTTTACGTCGTTGTCGATGCCTAGAATGAAAAGGGGCAAACTCACTGGCACTCAATACGTTGTTAAAGTCACCCAATAGAATGACAGGATGTTGACTGCGACGTTTTATCCCTACGATTGCTCTATGAAGAGAGAGCGCTTCCTGTTGTCTCAATTGTTGGGATAGGGCAACGCCGTGTAATTCATCTAACCAAAGTATCACCTCGTCATCGTTTTCATCCTGTTCTCCAAGAATGGCTCTTTTAGATTTAAGGTGAACATTGACAAGGTCGATCTCCCCAAGACCTTCCGCCATTAATGTCACGTGAAGTGGCGGACGGCTATAGTCGCCTGAGAATAACTCAGACATAATTAAGTTGGGATGTCTTTTTAACGGATGTTTAGACGCGAACGCTAACGCCGGATTGGAATAGATGTAATCTGCTTCGATAGTGGGTTGTTGGTTATACTCAAAATATGGGTAACCAAGAGCTAAGGTGAGCGAACGCAGCGCTTCAATAGAAAATACTTCTTGGAACGCGATAACGTCACTGTCGAGCGATGTTAAGGTTTTTGAGAGCCAGCTTGTTTTTTGAGCCCATTGCTTCGCATCATAGATGTTATCCATCTCATAAAACGCAAATGGTGGCTCTGCAAAATTGCACAGGTTGCACGTAGTGACTTTCAATTTATTTATTTGTGTCAAAGTATTAGACTCCATGACAGCTTATGTCTAACCCAAGTCGCTGTGGTTAAGGATGAGCATATAAAAATAACGCATTCAAAGGAATAACAATGTCTCAACAGCAAACCGAACCTGCTTGGCGAACGCCCAAAAATTTCCTCATCATCATATCGATTATAGTGCCCATCGCTTTTTCAAGTTGGATGGCACTACTCAATAACTTTGTAATTGAGAAAGCCAATTTCGACGGTTCGGATATTGGTTTATTACAAAGTGTGCGTGAGATACCTGGCTTCTTGGCGTTTACTACGGTGTTTGTGCTTTTGTTCATTCGAGAACAAAAATTTATGATCGTATCTTTGCTTTTGCTTACCGCGGGCACGGCGATTACCGGTTTGTTTCCTTCGGTTGCGGGACTACTGATTACGACGCTTATTATGTCGACCGGTTTTCACTATTTTGAAACCTTGAAACAGTCGTTGTCACTGCAATGGTTGACTAAAGAAGAAGCGCCAGAGGTACTTGGTAAGCTCATCTCCGTTGGAGCGTTGGCATCACTGCTGACTTACGCTGGGCTTTGGGTCATGGTTGAAATATTTAAGCTAGATTACGCATGGGTTTACGGTATTTCTGGTGGTATTGGCTTTATTCTGGTTCTGTTTATAGCCTTCGCTTTTCCTCAGTTTAAGACAGACACTCCGCAAACTAAAAAGTTGGTGCTTAAGAAGCGTTATTGGCTGTATTACGCGCTGACCTTTATGAGTGGTGCCAGACGTCAGATTTTTACCGTATTTGCTGGTTTTTTGATGGTAGAAAAGTTTGGATACAGCGTATCCGATATCACGCTATTATTTTTGATTAACTACCTATTTAACTTCTTGTTTGCGAAGAAGATTGGTCGATTCATTGGCGTTGTGGGTGAGCGTAAGGCGCTGATTGTAGAGTACGTTGGACTGATTTTCGTGTTTGTCGGATACGGTTTGGTGCAAACAGCGGAATGGGCTGCCGCGCTGTATGTTATCGATCATTTGTTCTTCGCATTAGCGCTAGCCATCAAAACCTACTTCCAGAAGATTGCTGACCCTGCGGATATGGCTTCAACGGCAGGCGTGTCATTTACGATTAACCATATTGCGGCAGTAGTGATACCAGTGACGTTTGGCTTTATTTGGCTGATTTCGCCTTCTAGCGTGTTTTATATCGGTGCGGCGATGGCGGCAGTGTCATTGTTATTGTCGTTGAATATTCCGAAGAAGCCGGAAGAGGGGAATGAGGTTAGGGTGTTGAAGTGGAGTTAAGGTTTTTTTGCCAATCACTGGTTGATAGTTCAGCGCACTTTACCCCCTTTAGTTCTCCCCCCTATTTAGGGGGAGAACTGAAGGCTAGCGGCTAGCGCAGCATCGCCTGTTGTTTGTTAGCGACGCGTGTCGTGAGCTCTATGCTCCTCCCCAAGTTAGGGGAGGCTGGGAGGGGTAAATGCGCGAGACTAACAACAAACGCCCATCTCCCCCAATTACCCTTTAAACATCAAACCTATCCGCATTCATCACCTTGACCCACGCAGAGACAAAGTCACAAACAAACTTCTCATTGGCATCATCACACGCATAGACTTCAGCCAGTGCGCGAAGCTGTGAGTTAGAGCCAAACATAAGATCAGCACGCTTCGCCTTCCATTTCTGGCAGCCAGACGCACGGTCAAAGCCTCCAAACTCAGTCGCGTCATCGTTGGTCGGACGCCATTCAGTGCCCATATCCGTCAAATTAACGAAGAAGTCGTTCGTGAGCTGGCCCTTACGGTCAGTTAGAACACCAAAGTCGCTATCACCGTAGTTTGCGCCTAGTACGCGCAGGCCACCGATCAACACAGTCATTTCTGGTGCAGTAAGCGTTAGTAGTTGAGCTTTATCTAGCAGTAGCTCTTCTTCAGACACACTAAATGCTTTCTGGCTGTAGTTTCTAAAGCCATCAACAAGTGGCTCAAGTACAGCAAATGATTCAGCGTCAGTCTGAGATTCAAGCGCATCGGTACGGCCTGCTGCAAATGGGACGTCTACGGATACACCTGCGTCTTTCGCAGCCTTTTCGATAGCCGCGTTACCGCCAAGAACGATCAGGTCAGCAATTGACACTGGCTTATCAAACTCAGCTTGAATACGCTCATAGACATCCAATACACGACCGAGTTGCTCTGGCTGGTTTACATCCCAGTTGCGTTGCGGAGCAAGGCGGATACGTGCACCATTTGCACCACCACGATAGTCAGAGCCACGGAAGGTAGAAGCAGAAGACCACGCGGTATAAACCAGCTCAGAAACACTCAATCCAGAAGCCAAGATATGCGCCTTTAGCGTCACTGCGTCTTCAGCGCTGATAGGTTCAGATGTGGCTGCTGGAACTGGATCTTGCCAGATCAGATCTTCAGTAGGAACTTCCTCACCTAGGTAGCGCGCTTTTGGACCCATGTCGCGGTGAGTCAGCTTAAACCAAGCGCGTGCAAAGGCATCAGCAAACTCATCTGGGTTTTGGTGGAAGTGTTTAGAGATCTCTCCGTAGATCGGATCCATGCGCATCGCCATATCAGCGGTTGTCATGATGGTCGTGACACGTTGAGAAGGATCGTGTGCTTTTGGAGCCATATGCTCCTCAGGAACACCGACAGGTACCCATTGCCATGCACCTGCTGGACTCTTCACCAAGTCCCAATCGTAGCCAAATAGCATGTCGAAGTAGCCGTTATCCCATTGGATAGGGTTTGGTGTCCATGCACCTTCGATGCCGCTGGTGGTCGTATCGTCGCCTTTACCGCTACCAAAACCATTGCGCCAACCAAAGCCCATCTCTTCGATAGGAGCCGCTTCCGGCTCTGGACCCATTAGCTCAGGGTCACCCGCACCGTGTGTTTTACCAAAAGTATGACCGCCAGCGACCAGAGCTACGGTTTCTTCGTCATTCATCCCCATACGGGCGAAGGTTTCACGAATGTCGCGACCTGATGCAAGTACGCTTGGATCGCCGTTAGGACCCTCTGGGTTTACATAGATAAGACCCATTTGTACTGCAGCAAGTGGGCTTTCTAGCTCCCGGTCAAAAGAGTAACGCTTGTCACCTAGCCATTCGCTTTCCATTCCCCAATAGACGTCTTCTTCTGGTTCCCAAATATCTTCACGACCGCCACCAAAACCAAAGGTTTTTAGGCCCATGGATTCGATAGAAACGTTACCAGTAAGAATAAACAAATCGGCCCAAGAGAGGCTTTGCCCGTATTTTTTCTTCACTGGCCAAAGTAGGCGTCGGGCTTTGTCGAGGTTGCCATTGTCTGGCCAGCTGTTTAACGGTGCAAAGCGCTGGTTACCAGAGTTACCGCCCCCGCGACCATCGGCAGTACGATAGGTGCCAGCTGCGTGCCAAGCCATACGAATCATAAATGGACCATAGTGACCGTAGTCGGCTGGCCACCAATCCTTAGAATCAGTCAGCACATGCTCAATGTCTTGTTTAACTTGTTTGAGGTCTAGCTGTTTGAAGGCTTCCTTGTAGTTGAAGCTCTCATGGTAAGGGTTACCCTTGCGATCGTTTTGATGAAGGATCTTGATGTTTAGTTGGTTTGGCCACCAATCTAAATTTTGAGTACCACGACCACCAACACGAGTATTACCACCATGCATAACAGGACATTTGCCTTGCGGTGCATTTTTATCACTTTGCATATACGCCTCCGATTTGCGACCAACGCTAAGAATTTCCGTTAAATATAGTCCCAAAGCTGGATTTGGGATGGTTAAATTCACTTCATATTGTATGAATTAACTACTAATTAATATGGTTTTACAGATGTGGGTATTGATGTGGATCAAAAGTTAAATGAGTACACCTCTCATTTACATTAATTTACAAAGGGTGGCGATTTAGGTGAGAAAAAGACTACAAAACAGTGGGTTAGATTCTGAGTGATAGTGATGAAAAACAGATATAAAAAGGGATGCCTGCTGAGTGGCATCCCTTTTGGATTCTCATTGAACTTGTTAACGAGTGTTAAGCAACCACAATGAAGAATAGGGTTGTAGCAACAATACCGATAAGCGCATATGGGAACTGCGTCGTTGCGTGTTGCATTGACGTACAACCAGAGCCCTGAGCTGAAAGTACTGTTGAATCACTAAAGAAGCATGAGTGGCTACCTGCTGCTGATGCTGAAAGCATTGCTGCAATCGTAAGATGTAGCGGCACACCAATTTGCTCTGCCAGTGGTAGGATGATTGGCATTGCAACCGCAAACGTACCCCATGAAGATGCTGATGCGAATACTAGACCACCTGTAACCAAGAAGATCAGAGCAGGGAAGTACTGAGCAGATAGATAAGGGCTGACCGTCTCGATAACGTATTGCGTTAGACCTAGTGAGTCGTTGACGCTTTTTAGCATAAAGCCGCCAATAACCGTCGCCAAAGGAAGCAACATTACCTTGATGCCGTCATAAACCGCATCAAATAGCTCATTCATCGTTACTAGCTTTTGGAAGCCGTAGAAACAGATGGTGAAGATGATAGCCACAAATACACCTGCAAGTAGGTCGATACCAAAGTACCAAGATGCACCGACTAGCACGACCATAGGCAATAGGAAGTTGATAAGCCCCATTGTTGGATTCGAGTGCGCTTTGATGTCTGAACCAAAATCGATGTCTACAGCACCATCTGGCTTCACTTGACCATTACGTGCACGCTCTTCAGCTTTTTTCATCGCACCGAGGTCCGGCATTTTGCCAATTGCGACTAGGAATACAATACCAAGCGTGACCCAGCCGTAAGCCATGTAAGGGATAGCTTGGATGTACGCCGCAATACCTTGACCTGGTTCTGCTACTTCATTGGCTTCTAGAAGGGAGCTGAAAAAGATAGCCCAAGTAGAGATAGGAACTAGGATACAAATCGGAGCCGCTGTTGAGTCTACGAGATACGCGAGCTTTTCACGTGACACCTTATAGCCATCAGTGATCTTCTTCATTGACGATGAGATCGCAATCGCATTAAGGTAATCATCGATAAAGATCAGGATACCCAAGAAGAAGGTCATAAGCAGCGACTGATTACGGCTCTTAACCTTGTTTACCAGCATGTCACTGAAACTTAAGATACTACCGCCTTTTTCAAGGATTGCGATTAGACCGCCCATTAGGCCACACACCAAGATGATCCAAGCGATGGTCTCGTTCATCATAACATCCATCGAGATGCCAACGATTTGCTCAACCGCGCTTGTTGGGTCAAGCAGCAGCACCCCAGCAATGGTACCGCTGAATAGCGCTTCAACAGTTCGGTGAGTGGTGAGTGCGAACACAAGAACGAGTGATGTTGGCAGCAGTGCGAGCCAACCATAGCTTTCACCTTCGACATGGTTCAATCCAATTGAAGTAAAGGTAATAAACAGGAAGACAATAGTCAGGCTGACCGCCAAATGTTTACTGCTTATTTTGAGCGGCGCCTCCAGCGCCTTTGTCTGCGTAGTCATAAACTAATTCCTTTCGTTATGCAGAGTGAAGCATCCAGTCGATTTCAAGCGGCGTAATAATGCGCTCAAATTCTGCCAGTTCACTTCGTTTGCAAGCGAGATACATATCAATAAAGTCCTGGGAGAAATACGTGCCTAACTCACTGTTATCGAGTTGAGTCAGGGCATCGGACATGCGTGTTGGCAGGTCGATGGCATTTTCACTTAGGGTTGGTGGACACTGTTCTTGGGTATAGTTATCACTCGCTAATACTGCGGATAGTACTACTGCAGCGAGAATGTAAGGGTTAACATCCGCACCAGCGATGCGGTGTTCAATACGACGGTTTTTACCATCGCTAATCGGTACGCGCAGCGCTACTCCTCGGTGGTTCTCACCCCAATCGGCACGTGTTGGTACATAAGCACCTGGTACAAATCGACGGTAAGAGTTCACGTTCGGGCAGAGAAGTGCCATCGCGTCCGGAATTTGGGATAACATCGCTGCCATTGTTTGGAAGAACAATGGACTTGCTGAGTCATCCTCATTATTAGTAAATAGGTTTTCGCCTTGCTCGTTGATGAGGCTGATGTGCATGTGCTGACCGTTTCCTGCTTCTTCGAGGAAAGGTTTCGCCATAAAGGTGGCGTCAAAACCATGCTTGTGCGCGATCTGTTTGATTAGGCGTTTTGAGAAGACGATTTCATCGCAAACACGCAGTACGTCTTTGGAGTGATTGAAGTTGATTTCGAACTGACCTGGCGCGGATTCAGCAAGTGCACCTGCTGTGTTTAAACCTTGGTCGGCGGCTGCGGCGTTCAGTTCTGATAAGAAGTCGGCATAGTCATCGAGGCCATCGACATCATAAACCTCGGTGTCACGTTCTCTTTTATTCTTAGTTGGGTTAATGGCGGTTTGCAGTTCACCATTCTCACCGCGCTCTTTGTCGATAAGATAGAATTCAAGCTCGAGCGCAACGACAGGGAACTGATTTCTAGCGTGTAGGGTTTCCACCATACGTTCAACAATATTGCGGATAAATAGACGATGTGGCGTTTTGCCGTCATCTTCCATCATGGAAAGCAATACCTGCCCCGTCCCTTCTTTGGCCGTCGGTAGCAGTGTTCCAGAAACAGGGAAACAAAGGTTATCTGGTTCACCGAGGTCTTCACCCAATCCAGCCGATTCAACAACAGCGCCTTTGGTATCTAGAGTAATAGTAGAGAGAGGGAGGGCGACACCTTTAGCGAGCTTCTCAAGAGCGTCTACTGGGATGCGTTTGCCGCGAGGCGTGGCGTTAAGATCGGTAAATATGACGTCTACATACTTAATCTCTGGCCAGTTTTGTCGAAAATTTTTAACTTCCTGTAAATAGGTATCCATCTTAACTACTCCTAGTTACCCTGTCTGACTGACGCTAACGTTGTTAGTGTTTAACAAATTGAACACAATAACCATTAGCAAATGAGGGTTTTTGGCTGAATTATAAGTTTAAATTATTGTTTTAATTGTATTTTGTTTAATTTGGCGATTATTTAAACCGTGTTAAACGTTAACTAATTTGTAACAGTTGATCGGCTTTTGCTCAATATATCGAGCGAAATAAGTGCTTTTTTTGACCAAAATAGAGATCGAAATCACGATTTGGCATCTATTTTGAACACCAGTGTTGATAATTATGTACGTGGGTTGTACGGTTTTTGTTAAATAAATCGAACGTGAGTGTGACAATGTCTGAGATAAGAAAACCAATAATAGGACTCGTAAGCTGTAAGAAAGAGCTCGCTGGCTATCAAATACAGGCATTGAATGAGTTCTACTTACAAGCGGTAAAAGATTTCGGTGGTACACCAATCATCTTGCCATCGGCTATAGAAGCGGATGAGTTAGACAGAGTACTGGCTGTTTGTGACGGGCTTCTGTTTCCGGGAAGTCACTCTAATGTAGCACCACACCGTTATAACGGCAGTCATGAAGAGAAGAAGAAAGATGAAGCGCGTGATGAGCTATCCATTCAGCTGATTCGCCGTGCGATTGATATGAACATTCCATGTCTGGGTATTTGTCGCGGCTTCCAAGAAATGAACGTGGCATTGGGTGGTAGCTTAGATCCGGCGGTACATGAATCAGGATATCAAGATCACCGTGAAAATGAGTCGAAAGACTTTACTGAGAAATACGCACCAGCTCACCCAGTATTCGTTGAAGGTGACGGTGTATTTAAAGAGTGGCTGGTGAATGCCAAATGGGAAGATACCAGCAAGTTTGAAGTCAATACCCTTCATAACCAAGGGGTTAAACAGCTCGGTTCAGTACTAAAAGTGGAAGCAAAAGCACCGGATGGTCTTATTGAAGCATTTAGCTTACCGGGGCAAAAATACTTTGTTGGCGTGCAGTGGCACCCAGAATGGGAAGCAAAAAACAATCATTTCTCACAAATTTTGTTTAAAGAATTTATTATGTCAGCTTCCCAGTAATTTAGAGGCTGAATGCATGGACAACCACCAGATTGGTAAAAATATTGCTCAACTAAGAAAAGAGCGCGGACTTTCACAACGAGAACTGGCAGAGCGAGCTGGCATTACACATAGTGCTATCTCATCCATTGAAAATGCCAAAGTGAGTCCTTCGGTGAGTTCTCTGCAAAAAATAGTGAACGTTTTTTCCTTGTCACTTTCAGAGTTTTTTACTCTGGAGCAGCAAGAAAACAAAGAAGTGAAGGTTGTGATTAAGCCGGAAGACTTGATTGAAATCGGTAGTGAAACGGTATCGATGAAACTTGTTAACAACGGTAGCAACAAGCAAGAAATTGGATTTTTGATAGAGGAATACGCTCCAAAAAGCACAACAGGAGCGTCCAATATTAAGCATGACGGAGAGGAAGTCGGCACCGTATTGAGCGGTGAAGTCGAACTAGAGTACAACGGTGAAACCTATCTAATCAAAGAAGGCGAATCCTATGTAATCGACACGACCATCCCACACAAATTTACTAATTACTCCGATAAGGCTTGTAGAATGATAAGTGCTCATACACCAAAAGCATTCTAGCGCCTTGAGGTAACCAAGGAGAGCGTATGAAAACGCAACAACAATGGATTGAACAACGAGAGGCGCAGGTAATTGAACAGCGCGCTTTTCTTAACGGCGAATACACTAACGCTGTCGATGAAACGACACTTGAAGTGGTCAACCCTGCCACGGATGAGATCATCGCGAACATCGCTCGCTGTAAATCTGCCGACGTCGATCTTGCCGTTGAATACGCGAAAAGAGCCTTTAAAAAGGGCGAATGGAGCCAAAGCTCTCCAGCACACAGAAAATCTATCCTGACCAAGTTTGCTGACCTCATCGACGAGAACGTCGAAGCGTTAGCACTACTTGAAACCCTTGATACGGGTAAACCTATTTCTCATAGT
Source organism: Vibrio maritimus (assembly GCF_021441885.1). Taxonomy (NCBI): domain Bacteria; kingdom Pseudomonadati; phylum Pseudomonadota; class Gammaproteobacteria; order Vibrionales; family Vibrionaceae; genus Vibrio; species Vibrio maritimus. Next base: position 434,542 of record NZ_CP090439.1, on the reverse strand, counting down.
GTCTCAACAGACATTCCAGGCGCTGCTAAGTCCATCCGTTGGTATGCAGAGGCTATCGATAAAGTGTACGGCGAAGTCGCTCCAACCGAGAAAGACGTGCACGCGTTCGTGTCTCACCAAGCCATTGGTGTGGTTGCAGCTGTGGTTCCTTGGAACTTCCCATTGTGGATTGGTTGCTGGAAGCTAGGTCCGGCATTGGCTGCAGGGAACAGCGTTATCCTTAAACCGTCTGAAAAGTCTTCGTTGACGGCCATTTTCCTCGGCAAACTCGCCAATGAAGCAGGGATCCCTGCTGGCGTATTCCAAGTGATTACGGGCTTTGGCCATGAAGCGGGTGAAGCGCTCGCTCGTCATGAAGGGGTAGACTGCATTGCGTTTACCGGTTCGACACGTGTTGCGGGCCATCTGATGATCGCATCGGGTGAAACTAACCTGAAACGAGTGTGGGCGGAAGCCGGCGGGAAAAATGCCAATATCGTATTTGAAGATTACGCTGACCTAGATAGAGCCGCAGCAGAAACGGCAGCAGGATGCTTCTACAACCAAGGTGAAGTCTGCGTTGCCGCTACCCGATTGCTAGTACACGAAAGCATTAAAGAAGTGTTCATCGATAAAGTTATCAGCGCCGCTCAAGGCTTTATGCCAAAAGACCCGATGGACCCAACGTCTTCCATGGGCGCGTTAATCGACCGCGAGCATAAAGCGAAAGTACTCGACTATGTAAAACTGGGCCAAGAAGCAGGTGCTGTGGTTCGTTGCGGCGGTGATGTCGAAGGTCAGGGCGCATTTGTTGAGCCTGTGATCCTAGACAACGTCGATAACAGCATGCGTGTTGCCCAAGAAGAGATATTCGGACCTGTTCTTTGTGTCATTCCATTTAAAACAGAAGAAGAAGCCATTGCCATTGCCAACGACTCTCAGTACGGGCTAGGTGCGGCTTTATGGAGTGATAACATCAATCGCGTACACCGCGTCGCTAAGCAATTAGAGGCGGGATCAGTGTGGGTGAACAACTACAACGAGGGCGATATGACCGTCCCATTTGGTGGATTCAAAATGAGTGGTAACGGACGTGACAAGTCTATCCATGCCATTGAAAAATTTACCGAAACCAAAACGACGTGGATTCGTCTCCAACCTTAAGCCCGAAGCTGTAACAACAAGGAATAGAACTATGAATAAACATACAGATTCATACTACGCTCACTCAATTCAGAATGTAAGTGAGTACCCACAACTGCAAGATAATATCGAATGTGATGTTTGCGTGGTTGGTGCAGGTTTCTCGGGACTATCGTCAGCACTGCATCTTTCTGAAAAAGGCTTCAAAGTCGTCGTATTGGAAAATGCCAAGGTTGGTTTTGGGGCTACAGGTCGCAACGGCGGTCAGATTGTAAATAGTTACAGCCGCGATGTGGATGTGATTGAAAGCCGCTACGGTGAGAAGCAAGCAAAAGCTCTGTGTGACATGATTTTCGAAGGTGGCGACATCATTCGCGGTCTTATTGACAAACACAACATCGATTGTGACTTCAAACAAGGCGGTATGTTCACTGCACTAAACAACAAGCAGATGAAAGGCTTGGAAGAGCATAAGAAACACTGGGAACGTTACGGTAACGATAAGCTAAGCCTACTGGATGCAAGTGAAGTTGAAGCTACGGTCGGTACGACAGCTTATAAAGGCGCGCTACTCGACATGAATGGTGGTCACATTCACCCACTAAAACTAGCGCTTGGAGAAGCCGCAGCTATCACAGCTCTTGGTGGTCAAATCTTTGAGCAATCCGGCGTAACGCGTGTGGAAAAAGGCGTGAACCCTGTCGCTCACACAGAAAAAGGCAGTGTAAAAGCGAAGTACATTGTCCTAGCAGGAAATGCGTACTTGGGCGGTTTGGCACCAAACATCAGTAACAAAGCGATCCCTTGTGGTACTCAAGTTGTGGCTACCGAGCCGCTATCAGAAGCGATGTTGAAAGACATCTTGCCATCAGATTACTGTGTCGAAGACTGTAACTATCTGTTGGATTACTTCCGCCTCAGTGCAGATAAGCGTCTGCTGTTTGGAGGTGGTGTAGTATACGGTGCACGTGACCCAGAGAACATTGAAGCCTTGATTCGTCCGAAGATGGAAAAGATCTTCCCGCAACTAAAAGGTATCGGCATTGATTACAAGTGGACGGGTAACTTCCTGCTGACTTACTCCCGTATGCCGCAGTTTGGCTCTTTTGCTGACAACATCTACTACCTGCAAGGCTACAGCGGCCATGGTGTGACTTGTACGCACCTTGCAGGAAAACTGCTCGCTGAAGCACTATCTGGTCACGCTGAACGCTTTGATGCCTTCGCCGACCTTACGCACGTAACGTTCCCTGGCGGTCGCCATTTCGCGATTCCTTTCACGGCGATGGGTGCGGCCTACTATAACTTGCGCGACAAACTCGCAATCTAATCCCAAGAAAATATAAAGACACTACTAGACAAAAAGAAGTGCCTGCAATGACAGGCACTCAGTCAGCCCTAATTGAGAAGAGATAAAGGAAGATCCTATGAGTAAAGTAATCAAATTTGCTGCCCTTCAGTTGACGAAAACTTGGGACCTAGAAGCAAACCTAGAGAAAATTAAAGGTGCGATCCGTGAAGCAGCATCAAATGGTGCTAATGTCATCGTGCCACAGGAGCTCATGGCTGCCCCTTATTTCTGTAAAAAACAAGAATCTAAGTACTTTGAACTAGCAGAAGAGACAGACAACTGTCGCCTAATCAAAGAACTCAGCGCACTCGCAAAAGAGCTCGATGTAGTGATTCCAGTGAGCTACTTTGAGAAAGCAGGCAACACTTTCTTCAACTCCCTTGTGATGATTGATGCTGATGGTTCGGTACTAGAGAACTATCGCAAGTCTCACATTCCAGATGGCCCTGGTTACAGCGAGAAGTACTACTTTAGCCCTGGCGACACCGGCTTTAAGGTTTGGAAGACTAAGTACGGTACGTTTGGTGCAGGTATTTGTTGGGATCAATGGTTCCCAGAGTTAGCTCGCAGCCTAGTATTGAATGGGGCAGAAGCGATCTTCTATCCAACGGCAATTGGCTCTGAGCCACAAGACCTGACACTTGATTCTCGCGATCACTGGCAGCGCACAATGCAAGGTCATTCAGCAGCAAACCTAGTCCCTGTGATTGCGTCGAACCGTGTTGGTGTAGAAGTTGATGACGGCATTGAGACGACTTTTTATGGCTCTTCATTTATCACCGATCACACAGGTGGCAAGCTAGCAGAAGCTCCGCGTGAAGGCGAAGCGATCATCTACGCAGAGATTGATCTTAAAGAGACGACAAAAGCACGTCACGCATGGGGATTGTTCCGTGACCGTCGCCCAGATCTTTATCAAGATGTTCTGAGCCTAGCGAAGTAACGAGGTGACCGATGAAACTCACCACAACACCAAGACAAGATGGGTTCGTATTTCCCGCAGAGTTCGAGCCAATTAGAGAAGTATGGCTAGCTTGGCCTGAGCGCCGCGATAACTGGCGTAACAAAGCCAAGCCCGCTCAGCAAACTTTTGCTGCTGTTGCCAATGCGATTTCTGAGGTCGTGACGGTCTCTATAGCAGTGAGCTCCGCGCAATATGAAACCGCTCGAGCTATGTTGAATAGCTCAGTCAAATTGGTTGAGATGTCGTTTAACGACTCATGGATGCGAGATATTGGTCCAACGGTGGTTGTTAACTCGGCTGGAGAAAGACGCGGCGTGAGCTGGCAGTTCAATGCTTGGGGTGGTGAGTACAACGGGCTTTACGAGGATTGGAGTGATGACGACAAGGTCGCCGCAGCTGTGTGCGATGTCATGGGCATTGACCATTACCGTGCGCCGTTTGTACTAGAGGGCGGAGCGATCCATACCGATGGCGAAGGTACTTTGTATACGACGGAAGAGTGCTTATTGAGCCCTGGTCGAAACCCGAGTCTGTCTAAATCACAAATTGAAGCGCAACTGCGCGAGTATTTGGGAATCGATAAGGTGGTTTGGCTACCAAAAGGCTTATTTAACGATGAGACTGATGGTCATGTAGACAACCTTATCCATGTGGTCGCGCCGGCGAAAGTGGTGCTGAGTTGGACTGATGATCCATTCGATCCTCAATATTCTCTTTCAAGAGAAGCGTTCGCGGCACTAGCCTCACAAACAGACGCAAAAGGTCGCTCGATTGAAGTCATCAAAGTGCCACTACCTGGACCTTTGTTCTACTCTCAAGAAGAAGCGAATGGGATTGAATCGAGCGATGGCATGAATCGCCAAGAAGGGGAACGTTTAAGCGCATCCTACGCCAACTTCCTCATGGTGAATGGGCATATTTTCCTGCCATTACTAGATAGCGACTTTGACGACATCGCCAAAGAAATACTCGCAAAAGCATTACCAGATTACCAAATTGTCGGTATTCCGACGCGTGAAGTCCTCCTTGGTGGGGGTAATATTCACTGTATCACGCAGCAGATACCGGCATAGCTTGTCTGCTTATTCAATGAAAACCAGCTAAAAGATTAGCGCCCAGCCCCTCGCTGGGTTGATGAAACATAAGGAATCACCATGCAGCAAATTGATAACAAGAGCCTATTGTCCTTTATGGTGACGGCAGCGGATGACGCTGTTGAAGTAACAAATCCTGCAACGGCAGAGATCGTTGGCTACGCGCCTCGCTCAAGCGAAGCAGAACTGATGGATGCCATTGAGCGCTCACACATGGCTCAAAAAGAGTGGGCAAAAGTGCCAGCTAAAACACGAGCTGGTCTGCTGAACCGTTGGTTCCAACTTATTCTAGAGAACAAAGATGACCTTGCTCGAATCATGACGATGGAGCAGGGCAAGCCGTTGGCTGAAGCAGCGGGCGAAGTGCTTTATGGGGCGAGCTTTATTGAATGGTTCGCAGAAGAAGCTAAGCGCACTTATGGCGATACGATTCCGGGTCCAACAGCGGATAAGCGTGTAGTCACCATCAAGCAGCCTATTGGTGTGGCTGTTGCTATTACCCCTTGGAACTTCCCAATTGCGATGATCACACGTAAAGCGGGTCCAGCATTGGCAGCAGGTTGTAGCTTTGTGGTGAAACCATCGGATTCTACACCGCTATCAGCATTTGCCGTGGCTGAGCTTGCGTATCAAGCGGGTATTCCAAGAGACGCATTGCAAGTCGTGTTGGGTGAAAGCTCTCGTAAGATTGGCGCAATCTTTACCTCGCATCCATTGATCAGAAAGCTCTCGTTCACTGGTTCTACTCAGGTAGGCAGCGTATTGATGGCGCAATCGGCGAAAGATGTAAAGCGTACTTCTATGGAGCTTGGCGGTAATGCACCGTTCATCGTGTTCGATGATGCTGACATTGATGCCGCGGTACAAGGCGCCATGGCGTCTAAGTTCCGTAACGCTGGACAAACCTGTGTGTGTGCAAACCGCTTTTACGTCCATAGCAATGTCTATGATGAGTTCGTTGCTAAGTTTGATGCTGCGGTACAACAGCTCAAGATTGGTAACGGTCTAGATGAAGGTGTGAACATCGGTCCGGTTATTAACGAAAGTGCAAAAGAAGGTATCCAAGCACTGATCGACCGTGCGGTTGAGCAAGGTGCGACACCAGTAACACCGTTGAAAACTCTAGATGGTTTGTTTATGCAGCCAGTCGTGCTCGAAGATGTTGAGCACAACATGGATATCGTTCAAGAAGAGATCTTTGGTCCGGTTGCGCCTGTGATTCGCTTCGAGACAGACGAAGAGCTTATCGAGATGGCCAACGACACTATCTATGGTCTAGCGAGCTATTTTTACAGCCAAAACATCCACCGCGTATGGAAAGTCGCAGAAGCACTGGAATACGGCATGGTTGGAATTAACGAAGGCATTATTTCTACTGAGGTTGCACCATTTGGTGGTGTTAAGCAGTCAGGCATTGGACGTGAAGGCGCGAAGCAAGGTATCGACGAGTATATGGACGTGAAATACCTATGTTTTGGTGGCAACTAAGCGATAACTTATCAAGGATTAAACAATGAAAAATCAACAACTACACGAAAGAAGAAGCAAGGTTATCGCTCAGGGCATGGGCGCACTGTATCCACTGTACGTTGAAAAAGCAGAAAACGCTCATGTCTGGGATGTCGATGGCAACAAATACATCGATTTCGCGGCGGGCATCGCTGTAACCAACACAGGTCACTCTCATCCGCGTATTACAGAAGCGGTGAAAGCGCAGATTGAGAATTTCTCACACACTTGTGCAATGGTTACGCCTTACGAGTCATTCGTTGAGCTAGCAGAAAAGCTCACTGAGCTTGCTCCTGGTGATACTGAGAAGAAGGCGATCTTCTTAACCACGGGTGCAGAAGCAGTAGAGAATGCGGTAAAAGTAGCGCGAGCGCACACAGGACGTAGCGGTGTTATCGCCTTTAAAGGTGGCTTCCACGGTCGTACTAACATGACTATGGGCCTGACGGGCAAAATCGCCCCTTACAAGGCGGGCTTTGGCCCTTTCCCAAATGAGATCTTCCACGCGCCTTACCCAAATGCGTTCCACGGTATTAGCACTCAAGATAGCTTACAAGCGCTAGAGGATCTGTTTGCTTGTGATATCGAACCAAGTCGCGTCGCGGCGATCATCTTTGAACCTGTTCAAGGTGAGGGTGGTTTCTATCAAGCGCCTCAAGATTTTGCCGAAGCGGTACGTGCACTGTGTGACAAGCACGGAATCTTGTTGATTGCTGATGAGATCCAAACGGGTTTTGCTCGCACAGGTAAAATGTTTGCCACTGAGCACGTTGGTATCGAACCAGATTTGATGACCATGGCAAAAGGGATTGCGGGTGGTTTCCCAATCTCAGCGGTTGTGGGTAAAGCACACGTAATGGACTCAGCACTTCCGGGTGGTCTTGGCGGAACGTATGCGGGCTCTCCACTTGGCTGTATTGCTGGCTTAGAAGTTCTGAAGATCATCGAAGAAGAGCAGCTGTGCGCGAAAGCTCAAGGTATTGGTGAAGTCGTCAACGCTCGCATGACAGCGCTGCAAAAAACGGTTCCTGCCATTGGTGAGATTCGAACAATTGGTGCAATGATGGCGATTGAGTTCACCGACCCAGAGACACAAAAGCCTTTACAAGACGTCACTAAGGCGGTGATCGCCAAAGCCCAAGAAAATGGTCTTATCTTGCTATCGTGTGGTGTGAAAGCAAACGTCATTCGCTTGCTTCCACCATTGACGATTGAATCAGATGTGCTGGCAGAGGGCTTAGACAAGCTAGAAGCCATCATTCTGGATGTAGCGAAGTAACCCCCAAACCTCCACTTTCGCTCCGATAACACAAGCCCCCTCGATTCGAGCCCGAGGGGGCTTTTTTGATCTTCCAACCTTTTTTCTCCTGTGATTTTTTTCAAAGTTTGATCTAGTGCTTATTTATATATTCTTCTACGTTTAAAACTATATAGTTATAAACGTAGTTCTGTTAAATTATCTAGACTCCTCACAGGATCCCAGTGACTTATTCGGATCTTGATAGCGATTTGGCGCAGATGGCTATCAAGATCCCTTTGAAATTTGGTTGGAATACAATGACACAGCAGCACTTTTTACCGATGAGTAACGTGATTCAAACGTATGCGTGGGGCAGCGATACGTCGTTCTCGGCGCTTCTCGGTATCGACAACCCAGAAAACACACCACAAGCCGAACTCTGGATGGGGGCCCATCCCAATGGTTGCTCTCATGTCACGCTAAACAACGAGCAAGTTCGTCTTGATCAGTTGATAGCGGCGAATCCAGAGGCAGTGTTAAGTGCGTCGATCGAACAAGAATACGGTGAGCTACCCTACTTGTTTAAAGTTCTTGCGGCGAAAAGTGCGCTGTCGATTCAAGTTCACCCGAGTAAAAGCCAGGCTGAACAAGGCTTTGCAAAAGAAGACCGTGAAGGGATTCCGAGAAGCAGTGACATTCGTAACTACCGTGACCCAAACCACAAGCCTGAGTTGGTCTATGCTTTAACGCGCTATCAAGCGATGAACGGTTTTCGACCTCATCAAGAGATACTGAGCTACTTTGAAGCGTTAGGTATCGCAGAGCTGTCGGAAATGGTAGAAGGCTATCAAGCCAATCAAAACGCTGAGGGGCTTGAACGCTTCTTCGTAGGAATGCTTAATTTGGAGGAGCATAAGAAGGAAGCCGCGTTAGATAAGCTTCTGACTTATGCCCAAAGCCAATCGGGGAATGAAACCTTTGAGCTCATTGTTTGGCTTGAACAGCGATACCCGGGCGATATTGGACTGTTTGCTCCGTTGATGCTTCACGTATTGACACTTGAGCCGGGAGAAGCCATGTTCCTCCATGCTTGCACTCCGCACGCTTATTGTCAGGGCACAGGGCTTGAGATCATGGCGAACTCAGACAATGTGCTAAGAGCGGGGTTAACACCAAAGCATATTGACGTCGCAGAGCTTGCGTCGTGCACTATCTTTGAGCCAAAAGCTCGCGATGAACTGCTAACCGCACCAAGCTTTGATAATGGCGCAGAGCACTATCCAGTGCCAGTTGGTGACTTCAAGTTTAGTGTGTACGTCAATCAAGCCAACCGAGAGGTAACGGTGACCACGCCTGAAATCCTTCTTGCTTTAGATGCGCCAGTAGAACTGACGCATACTGATGGTGAGACACTAACTATTGAGCGTGGGCAATCGGTATTTATCCCTGCATCTGCGAAAGGTTATAAGGTGAGCTGCTCAGGTAAGTTTGCTCGAGCGTATTGCTGATGTAGTCAGCTGTTAAAAACAAGCCGTTATCCAGTCAATTTTAGGGAGATCGCGATAGATCTCCCTTTTTTACGTTCAAATGAGCAGAAGATAATCAGCATGGATTGCAATTTAGTTACAGATAACTAGTATGTAATTTAAGGATATGTAAAAACTAAAGCACTAGGTACTGTAAAATGGAATTTAGAGTAGCAGAATATGCTGACTTTCAGAGTGTTGCGCAACTTCATGCAGAAAGTTGGCAAACCGCCTATAAGGGCATCATGCGTCAGTCTTATCTTGATGAAACCGTACTTGAAGATAAGCAACTGATTTGGCAAACAAGATTGCTCAATCCACCTTTTAGCCAACACGTATTGGTTGCGGAAGAAGAGGGGAAGCTATTGGGCTTTATCTGTCTTTTTGGTAATCACAATGTGGATTACGGCACTATCATCGATAATCTACACGTTACTCCCGAAGCGCAGCGTCGTGGTATCGCCAAGCAACTGATCATCCAAGCGGTCGAGTGGGCAGAGAAGTTCTATCCTGACAACGGCGTATTTCTTGAAGTATTAGCAGATAACGCTAACGCAATTAAGTTCTATGAATCTTTGGGTGGAAATCGAGAGCTCAAGCAGCGCATGGAATCGCCGTGTGGCAAGTATCTAGATGAGTACCTTTATACTTGGAAGCGACCTGCAGAACTGAGTGAAGGCTGCGGTGTATTAGCATAATCGCTAAATCGGATAGCAAAAAAACGGCGCCTCAAGTGAAGCGCCGTTTTTTATGTTTAGAAATCGATACGGAATACCGATGTCGTGCCACTCACTTCGTTGCCCACGGCAATAAAGTGCTGGCCTTGCCTGGTGAAGTACTTGATAGACTCTGGACCGAGATCGCCCGCTTTTGGATTGTAGGTGTCGTTGTCACAATCACCATCATCCACCTTGGTACAAACAGGTTGGCTGAAGTCACGGTTATTTACGTAGCTTACGAACAGTGCTTGAGATGGTGTGGTAATGTCGTAAACCATGATGCCACCATGACGTTCTAAACCAATAAAGGCGTAGTGACGATCATTGATAGATACGACCTCAATCGCTTCTGGCTCAACGCCTTTATCATCGCTGCGGTCATCCGCAGAGTCGTTGTTGTCATTGGTGCTGTTGAAGTTGACTTTGTCGTTCATCAGGACAATGTTGGCAAACTCGTCACCGCTGTCATACACCCTTTCGCCCTTGTCATTCCAAATAGAGAACGAACGGGCACCAAATGCTTGTACTTTCTGATCGGCAGCAAGTTCACCCTCAGGTTTAATCACCTTTAAGCGCGCAAGTTGTTTGTTGTCTTTGAGTGCTGAAGCAAGCGGGTGGTCGTTAGCAACCTTGAGCTTCTTACCACGAACCTCGTCGATATAAGCAATACAAAAATCTTGTTTCGACTGATAATCAGTTTTCGATTGGTCTTCGTCGCCATCCCACTTGTAACCTAGCTCATCGCATTTTTGTTGTGTGGTATCAAAGCCATACTCTCGACCGTCGCCTTCATTTGCGGTGAGGATATAAGTCTGTCCGTCAACCGTGTAGCTGGCGATGCTGTCAGGCATGTATAGCCCTTCTAGCATTGGGTAACTTTGAAGATTGCCAACTATCTTGTCTTTGTTTGACGCATCGAGTTTAGCGTCTTGCCAAGATTTACCACCCAGTCCATAGATGCCTGTGACTCGCTTTGCACTGACATCAATCGAAGCCAGAGCATTGTTTTCTTGCAGTGCAACAAACAACTGACCATTGTCACCAAAGGCTAGATATTCAGGCTCCAGGTCTTGCGCGACGGTTGCGTTCGGATGGGAGATACGAACGTCTGAAGACAGTTCACCATGACGGACGTTGCCCTCATTGAACTCACGGAAATCAATCTGAGTGACAACCGCATCGAGTGGTCCACTTTTCAGGTCGATTAAGGTTACAGACCCTTCAGGATCGATGGAGTAATCGGCGTTAGGTTCACCCTCATTAGCTGCTGCGATGTATTGACCATCTTTTGAAAAACTGACCATATCTGGCAGTGCACCTGCTGGATAGGTAGTGATCAGCTCAAGAGAGTCTGAGCGGTACAGCGCGATGATGCCTGGCTCTTGCTTGTTTTCGTTTTCAATGGCGACTGCAACCAGACCTTGGTGTGCGGACACGCTGTTTGCTGCGCCGATCGCAATGCCAGACTGAGTCGCTGCTGAGGTTAGATCGATTTGACCTTGCGCACTAGGCTCGCCACTTTCTGAAAGCGATAGAACGTCAACCTTCTTTCCCTGCGCGTTGACGACGTATAGCTTGTCGGTACAGGTGTCATAGCTAACGATCTCGGCTGCTGATGTGCCAAATGGCGCGTCTGCTATTGAAGTGCCGACCAAAGTTAGGCCGCTTACCGACATTTCGCTCGGCTGAGGTTCAATGCGAGTTGTACACTGGATGTTGTATGACTCAACCGCTGAAAAGCTGGTGGCAGTGGATGTTGACGAGTTAGAAGAACATCCTATTAAGGCTGATGTTGCTAGAGCTAATGCAGATAGTGCGAGTGTGTGTTTCATATTTCCTCCTTGAAAGTAGACTCGCCGACTGTAGAGAAGTGGTATGACAGTTTTATGTCGATATTATAACCATCTGATTAAATGACATATTTGACAGCAAACAAGGGAATAAAACAAAGCGAGAGCCTGGGCTCTCGCTTCTCTCGTCTCGGATAGTCGGAGCTATCGCCTTAATGTATTGAATCTCGGTTGATTGCGAACGATTTTGTCATGAACCTGCGTGTAGGTTTGCAGGTAGATGTCGTCAATCTGCTCGGCACACGGAAAACTTTGTGAAAACTCGGGATGCTTATTATCAATAGACAGAGTTGCCGCTTCTATGATGTGGGCAATAAACATACGCGGATCTTCAAGACCAATAGAAAGCCTCATCGTGGTGGGCTTTATACCTGCTTCGGACAGCGCTGAATCACTAAGCTCTGAGTGAGTCGTCAGAGCAGGGCACAGCGCGACTGTGTTGGTTTGCCCAAGGCTGACTTGCATGCCAATCGCAGGTTCAAGCATGTCAAAGAACTGCTTGAACACTTCTCGATTGATAGGTGCTCGATTGCCATTTCCCTCCATGTCGATGGTAAACAGCGCCGCTGGCAAACCGAGATACATGTTCTTCTGACAGTGATGGTAGTTGTCGCTATCAGGCAGAGCAGGGCAAGAGACATTAACATCGGGATGTGCATCGAAGATCTTGGCTAGCGTTAGCGTATTAATCGTTTTTTGCACCACACGCATCTCATAGGTTTTCATGCCGTTGAGTACTTCAAACGCCTTGTCCGCATCGAGGAAAGCCCCCTTGATGTAGTAAACGTTCCAAAACAGCGAGTTATTCCACTCAATAGTAACCTCATCACCGTTGGGTTTAGTGAATGGAACACTCTCGCCTTTGGGGATAAACATGGTTTCGTTTCGACCTATGACCACGCCGGCGGTCGTTGTTCCCGAGCCTGCGAGCTCTTTAGTATACGAGTGAATGACATAGTCAGGGCGCTCCATAACGTCATCGCGTTTAAGCACAGGATGTAGCATTGGCGTACCAACCGTTGAGTCGACAATCACATCCCAACCGAGAGTGTGTGCGGCGCGGCTAATAGCAGCGACATCCAGCACGTATCCGTGAGGGTTGCACGGTGATTCAAGGTAGATATAGATGCGTTTGCCATTTTCTATTCGGTCAGCGTATTTCTCAACTACTTCATCCAAGCGTTTGGCGAAGTCATCACCGGAATAACCATCTACCCATTCAACCGCGACATTGAGATTTGAAGGTTTAGCGAACCAGTCTTCTAGCAATTGATAGGACCCGCCATAGATGTTACGTGACGCCAAAACGATATCTTCATAGCCGAGCAGATGACTCAGTAGACCATCAATCGCCGCCATCCCAGAGTTGAAGTTCCACGCAAGATATTGGTTCGCTCTTTCGCCTGCTTCCAAGTCGACCATGTGGTTGGCGAGAGCAATAGACGTTGGGTTCAGAAGCCTAGAGTAAATGTCATGCAGCGGCTCTTTGCCGTTAAATGCATCTTCAATCCACTCAGTACAAGCGAAAAGATAGGTTGCTGTGCGAGTGATAACCGGGCTCGCTGAGAAAATAGCCGCCACATTGTCAAAAATAGGGTAGGCCCCTTTGGACGCGAAGTTACCATTGTTGGTTGCAATCGACTGATAGGTAGCGCGCATCGGATTTTGCAGATTGTCGAGGATCTTGGCGATCTGGAACGACAAAAATCGCTTGGCATTGAACCAGGCGATACGATCGCTTTTATCAAGATCCGAGAGACCTTCGACCGTAATCGCCCAAAGATCATGAGTTTTGTTGTTCGCCTTGTATAGCGTGGTCGCGAGTTCTACAAGCGACATGCCGTATTCGCTGTTTGGATCGATACCAAAGTGTTTGGCTTGCTCGATAGCCAATGCCTCTGCTTGTTCGTGTTTGGTTGTTTTTCGTAGAGGGCTGAGTTGAGTCGAGGTATTCATATTTCCATCCTTTGTTTTACCTCTTAAAAGTTTAGTGTTATAAAAATGTTAATTATTGCGATGTGCGAACTATTTTAGGGCCTTTGAGCAATTAAATTGCGCGGAAATACAAATTATCGAAGGAACCTGCCAATGGATGAGATTGATAAGAAGATATTGAAAGAGCTTCAAAGCAATGCCCGGCTGAGTAATCAGGAGCTTGCTGATCGTATTGCTCTCTCACCCTCCCCATGCCTACGTAGAGTCCGAGCATTGGAGAAAAAAGGTGTTATCCGCGGTTACCACGCGAGCGTCGATCAAGAAGCGTGTGGTCTACCGATCAACGTGTTTGTGCTGGTTAAATTGGACAAACCAACCGAGGATAATATGCGTGACTTTGAGCATCATATCGACAGCATGGACGAGGTATTGGAGTGTTTTTTGATGACAGGCAATCACGACTACTTGCTGCATGTGGTGAGCGAATCACTAAAAACCTACGAGCAGTTCATTCGTCGTCAGCTCACGCCGCTTAGCAATATCGCTTCGATTGAATCCAGTTTTGCATTCGGGCAAGTTAAGCGAAAAACCAAACTTCCGATTAGCTAGTAGTGGCTTAATCGATCCGTCGATCCGTCGAACCGTCGAACCGTCGAACCGTCGAACCGTCGAACCGTCGAACCGTCGAAATACGAATGTTTACACAGCTTTACATTCCTGACTATCGCCTAACAATTGTAAATTCTTAATAATGTCCTTAGCTTTTTTAAGGAAACATAATCATGTCAAAAAAATTATCAAAACCGACAATTGCTCTTCACTGGTTAACAGGATTAACCTTTATCGGGATCTTCGTACTCGGTAAAGTCTTTGAATCGATGGAGCGTAGTCCAGAAAAATTCGAACTCCTCGGAATTCATAAATCACTGGGTGTGATTTTACTTGTGATCGCCACCACTCGCCTGCTCTGGCGATTTAAAGAGGGGGCGATCGAAAGCGTTGCACCTATGCCAAGACTGCAAGAAATCGCTGCGAAATCTATTCATCACTTACTTCTGTTGGGCACATTACTCATGCCAACGTCTGGCATCATGATGAGCATCGGCGGAGGAAGAGGCATCGATGTGTTTGGTTGGGTTCTGTATGACAAGGGTGACAAGATTGAATGGCTTGGCTCGCTCGGCAGTAACTTACATGGTATTGGCGCGACGGTGTTGATGGTTGCTGTTGCTTTGCATGTACTAGGCGCTATCAAACACCAAGTCGTAGACAAAGATGGCACGCTAAGCCGAATGCTGGGTCGTTAATGATTCTATTGGTTGTCCAACTTTAGAGCTCAGAGAAACACAAGAAAAGACCCCGCCTAGCAGCGGGGTTGGTCAAAGCGGTTGTTACGATTTACGTAAAAAGACCATAAGTTACCAATAGTGAGCCTGTGAAGTCTCAATTAAACAGGCTCTAGGTGTTTTGAATGCGTTCACGGTAACCGGGGGTTAGTTAAACGCACGAGCAAGAACACCATTCCCTTGATATTGGTAATGAGCAGAATCATTGCTGATGAATACCGATTCGCCGTGTTTTAAGACAACTTGGTTGTCTGATGACGATACGGTCACTTCACCTTCTACACAAAACAGTATCTCTGCACTGCGCAAGTATTGACGCTGGACTTCTTGGTTAGACTGAATGATGTCAAACCCAAAGTCATCCACCGGAATAGGGTAACTAAGCCTGCCTGACTTGTTTATAGGATTAAGCCTGATATCTTCTGGTTTGATAGACTGGAATTTAACGTTGTCGATAAGCTCGGATACGTCGATGTACTTCGGTGTTAAGCCTGCGCGCAGAACATTGTCTGAACTCGCCATAATTTCTAAACCAGTTCCTTCGACATATGCATGAGGAGTCTCCGCATGCAAAAACATCGCTTCACCCGGCGCGAGCTCAACCGTGTTGAGCATCAGTGGTGCAAACAAGCCAATGTCATCGGCGTAGTGTTTGTAGAAACTTTGACTATAAGATAAGGCTTCCCTAACCATGACGCTTTTCGCGGGTTTTTGGTAGGCATCGTAAAGCTCTTGTAGTGCTTGTTGCTTATTGTCTCCGCTAAGAGACATGATCTCGGTAAAAAAGCGTTTGAGACCATCACTGGTTTGGTTGCTTGTCAAAGCAGTCACCTGAGGCTCAAGTGCGTCAATACCAATGGATTCAAACAAGCGAACGATGTCTTCGATTGGTCGAAAGCCGTTCATCGCCTTATAGAAAGTAAGCGCATAAACAAGTTCAGGCTTGTGGTTCGGATCCTTGTAATTGCGGTTGGCCGCATCAAGTGGGATACCTTGGGCATTCTCACGCTCAAAGCCGAGCTCAGACTTATGCTTGTTAGGGTGCACCTGAATCGATAATGGTGTTTCTGCAGCAAGCACCTTAAACAAGTACGGAAGCTCTCCAAATCGATTGGTTGTGTAGTCACCGAGGGCTTTTTGCTTGTCACTGGCAATATAGTCTGCGAGTGAAGAGCCAGAGTCTTCAAGCACTGAGCTACCATTTGCATGTGCGCCCATCCAGATTTCAGCCTGTGGTTCATTCTTTGGGTTTTCAATGCCAAATAGCTCAGTGATGGAGGTTTTACTTCCCCACGCATAGTGCTTGATATCATTGCTAAGTTTTACTATAGACATGTGTTTTTCTACCAATCAGCGATGGGTAGCTCCCCCTAGTGAGGGAGCTGGTGGATGTTAGAACTTGATTTGGAAGCTTCGAGCTTGGCAAGGCTTCAGCTCACCGAACGATTGCATCGCTACATTCGTTTCGCGCACTCGTTCATCTAGACTAACTTCTCGCCATGAAGTCACTGGCTGGTTGAAGTCAATTTGGTCTTCGATACTGCCCGTCTCTGCTGGGTTGTAGACACGCAGAATCAGTGCATTGTCATCTTCCGCTTTCTTGAGGACACTCAGAACCGCACCTTTTTTGTCCTTGTTGAGTAGCGAGTAGGTCAACGGCTTATCTTGCTCGCCTACGTTAAGCTTCATCGCGTTGTATGGGATCTTGTTGTAACACTGGATTGGCGTCACATTGTCACGAGCCTCGGCCATTAGGTTGGCGTCGATGTGATTACCCGCAAAACCAAATAGTGCGAACTCACATACAATCTTGCCTCGAGTTTGTGAGTCTGGTGTTGGGATCTTAATACCAGACGGTCGACCTGGGCGAAGCAGCAGGTTTTCTTTACCAAGCACGCCTACACCGCGGAATAGAGTGAGTGCGAAGGTGTCGCGTTTTTCATTACCTTGGCTGGAAATCACTTCGAACTCACGCAGACCATTGGTCATCAGTGCCATGCCGCCAGTTTGGTTTTCTACCGCTGCAAAATTCATAAGCTGGTACACCGGCACTGGTGCTTCCTTCCAGCCCTCTTGCTCCCACACGTCCATTGCAGGGTCGTTAGTTGGACGAGTAATCAAACCAAATTGGTTGTCCGCAACCACAGTCTCAGAAGCAAACGGTGTCGGTACCAGCACGCGAACACGGTGATCGTCGGCTTGGTTGTCCATTTCCATACGAACTTCGATACGACGTGAACCTTGTTTGAGCACTACTTGGCAGTTCATATCAACGAAGCCATTTTGACCTGAGCGCGCTTCGCGTTCTGCAAGGTTTGCTGGCACGTTCATGCGTGTTTTGATGGTCGCAACAGACTGGAAGCCCTCGTGTTTGATGCTGGTATCAACATCAAACTCATCCGAATACAGCAGCCACTCTTGGCGAGATGGTGAGTAGTCGTACTCATCACCATCGTCTGAGCCGTCTTCCACGCGCAGTACTTGGTCGAAAGTCATTTGCGTTTCTTTGTCCAGTACGGTTAGGGTACCGTTGCTGTTCACAGAGATTTGGTAGAACTCATTCTCAAGGTACTCTGACGTCGACTTCACGGCTTTTTGTGCACCGTCTTGGCTACCTTGAATATGCAGCGTGGTAAAGCCCATCGCAGGCACTGTGTATTTGATCTGGATATCGTACTCAATGAATGGGTCGTAGTTACCGTAGTGAACGATTTGACGGTCAATCTTACCAGGGTCAATCACACGCTGGTCTTGAATGAAGTATTCAACTGGGTTGCCTTCATTATCAAATAGGTTGAATTTATCAGCGCGGATAGTGATGGTGGTATTGATCACCTCTTCACGCTCGTATGGTGATAGGTTAAAGAACGCCAGCTTGTCACAGCCCTCGCGCGCTGGCATATGGTCAACGATCTTACGCTTGTAGAAAGTGATCAGGTTGGTGGCCATATCGTCGGCAAGAATGTAGCGGTTCAGGATTTCAGCATGAACTTTGTCTGAGCAGCAGCAACCAATAGAATCGTGGGCATGGTTCTTCATGCTCTCTTTCCACATCTTCTCGATAAGACCGTGGTGGTACTCAAAACCGAGTGTCCAAGCGATGGCAGCGAGTGGCTCTAGGATATTAACGATCTTGTTTTCTACCTCTGCGTGGATCAGCTTGATGTCCATGCGAGTCGAAGAAATGGTGCGGTGAACACGCATGTACTTACCGTCGTTAAACTCACCTTTGATGGTATCTAGGTTGTCACGCTCTTCGCGGATACGGTCGAAGACTTCTTCAAAGCGGCTCATGACGAACTCACGATCTGGGTAGATTTCGCGTAGCTTGTCCATCACCTCAAAGATGTCTTTTTGAATTGGCATCTGGTCGTGACCGTTTGGCAATAGGATGTCTTTGGTCACAGAAGGCTTTTCAAGCACAGGGAAGTATTTATCTAGACGTGCACGCAGACCTTCTTCGTCTTGTGGTAGGTATTTACCAATCGCGTAGCCAAGAGGCAGTACCTGAGCCATGACCTCAGAGCCGTCGTTTGATTGCCACAAGAATTCCGTTTTGTCGGTACCGTGACGCTCAGAGCAGCCGCGCCAGAACATAGCAGTGTCGATATCAAAACCGTTGTAGATCATTGGTAGCTGCGAGCTCATTGAAAATGAGTCTGGCAGGTAGCCGATCTTCATTGGTTCACCCAGCGCAAGACAGTCACGCATTCCGTAAAGCATGTTGCGAACAATGGACTCGCCAGAGACTTGCATGGTGTCAGTTTGTGAGTACCAAGGACCAACAATCAGTTTGCCAGCCTCAACCAGTGCTTTCACTCGCTGTTTATTCTCAGGTTTGATGGCAAAGTAATCTTCAAGAACCGCAGTCTGACCGTCGAGTACGTAGTATTTGTACTCAGGGTCATTTTCCAGACGCTGCATGATTTCTTCCATATTGTTCACAAGCAGAATGCGAGATTCCTCTGTTGTGAAATACCATTCACGGTCCCAGTGCATGTGAGGAGTGATGTGAACGCGAGATGTAGTCATTGTGAGACCCTTTTTAATGCTGTTGAGTTAGGTGCTTTGGTATAGGTAACTCTTAAGAGCGTCCAAACAGTTTCGATACAAATCCAGAAAATCCCGTTGGTTCCTCTTTCTTTTGTGGCTGCGTAGCCGGCTTTGCAGCAGGCGTCGGGTCGACAACTGGTGCAGGTTCTTCGTCACGAAGAAGAGTCATGATCTCATCAACGGTTGTTGCCTTAAGGACGGCTTCGCGCACTTCATCATCGACCAACGTACCGGTAAGCTCGGTTAGTAATTGCATATGAGTCGAACCTGCTTCGGCATTTGGGATAGCGATTAAGAAGATGAGGTTTACGTCTTCCTCTTCATCAATGCCTTGCCACTTGAGATCCTGCTTTAGCGTGGCGACGGCGAATGCGGCTTCTTTTACTGCGTCCGTCTTACCGTGTGGAACCGCAAGCCCCTCTCCGAGAGCAGTGGCTCCATGAGCTTCGCGTTCATAAACTGCTTTCAGATACTCATCTTTGTCGTGGAGCTTGCCTTGTTGATCAAGTTGAGCTGCTAATGATTGGATCGCTTCATCGCGACTCGCAAATGTGGTCTGTAGGTTAATAAGAGATGGGTTTGTTAATGTCGTTAAGTTCATAATCTTGCTTCCGTAATCCAATGCCTGGGTTATGTCTGATTGGCTAATACAACAATAATACCACTACAATACAAATAAAGGGTGATCAATGTCTCATTAAATGCAAAAACCGCATTTGGCTAGAGAGGAAGTATAGATTCTGTAACGTAACTAATTGTTTTGTTACTTTAAGTAGTTGATTTTTATTGGCTCAAGTTGTTGTTTTCATAATGCCTTTCTTGGCTGTATTCAGACAAATATACCTCTAAACAATACAACAAGGATACCTATTTAATACATATGTGAAGAGGGTCACAGATGAGAATCCAAAGCTAGGCAATAATTGACGCATTGAGCAAATCCAATATTGCTTCAATAATTGTAGAAGCGTGAAGAAAGGGACTAAAGATGAAAATCTTAGCGATTACAGCATGTACTGCCGGTGTAGCTCACACCTACATGGCAGCAAAGAATCTAGAGAATAAAGCCGCTGCCCGAGGGTGGCAGATTAAGGTCGAGAAGCAAGGTGCTAACGGCCTTGATGGTCGCATTACCGAGCAAGATGTGGCTGAAGCGGACGGCATCATTTTCGCCACAGATGTGGGCGTTGCCGAAGTAGAGCGCTTCGAAGGGCTTCCGTCTGTTCAAGGCAAAGTGAAAGATGGCATAAAAAAAGCGGATGAGATGCTTGATGCTCTAGAGCAAAAAGTGAAAGCGGGCGGCGCCGCTCCCAAAGCCAATGTTGCCTCTTTCTCAGAGCCAGAAGAGCAAAGTAATGACAACATCGTCGTTAAGTTCCTAAAAGATTGGTATAAAGGTGCACTTTCAGGTGTTTCTCACATTATTCCTCTTGTCATAATTGGCGGTCTTTGTGTAGGTTTGTTGAACCTATTCTTTGGCTACGATTATACCCACCTTTATGATGAAGCTATCCTGATTGAATATACCGGTAAAACCTATGCTGATCTTGGGATCGTAAGCGCGGCCGAAGGGCTTGCTAGCAGTGATATCAGTGCGATTAAGAACGAGGTATATGCAGCAATAGCCCAGCCTGAAGCGAAAGCTCAGTTTGAGTCTTCATTGCAAGGCATTGTCCACTTCCTATATTACAGCACACTGAAAGCATTCAACCCGCTATTGGTTTGTGTTCTCGCTGCCTTTACCGCCTATGGCATGGTTGGTAAACCAGGTTTAGCTCCGGGATTTGTTGGCGGCTATGTCGCCATGGGTGGTGGATTCGGTAAGATCTCCATCATGACGGGCGGCTTCCTAGGTGGCTTAGTCGCAGGTGCGGCGGCGGCGCTGTTTGTGATGTTGATTCGTCAGATAAAAGTACCGGCGGTGCTTGAGTCCGTTAAGATGATCATTATTACTCCGCTACTGGCCGGTATTTGTACGCTGCTGTTTATGTACGTTGGCCCAGGTAAGTTCTTTGCTCAGTTAAACTCTGGCCTTGTTGAATGGCTGACGTCGATGGGTACAAACAACCTATTGATCCTCGGTTTCATCCTTGGTGCGATGGCGTGCTTTGATATGGGTGGTCCGGTAAACAAAGCGGCTTATATGTTCTGTATCGGTGTCGGTACCAGTGGTGACTTCGCTGGCGATGCTTCGATTTTCTATGCGGCGTTTACGGCTGCAAAATGTATCCCTGGTATGTCTCTTGGCATCATGTCAGTATTATTTAAGCGCTACTTCGACAAAGAGGACAGACTGGCAGGGCCGTCTACAGCTATCTTGGGCTTCTGTGGAATCACTGAAGGTGCAATCCCTTACGCTGTAAAAGATCCAATGCGTATCATTCCAGCACATATGATTGGCGGTGGTGTTGCTGCGGGACTTATTCTCTCGTCGAAGATTACTATCGGTACTATCGCAGGTGGTGCGGTATTCATGCTACCGGTTATCGGCGACCCAACGGCTTGGCTACTTTATTTCTTAATTGGTATCGCGGTTTCTATCGCATTGACGATTGCCCTGAAAGCTTTTGGCCCAAGTAAAAAAGCGGTAGTCGAAACAGCATAGTGGGCAAGCATTTTGCTCCCTTTTTCAGGCTCTAGGTTTCCCTAGGGCCTGATTTGTATTGTTTGGTGGAAAGTCACCATCGAGGTGCTCGTCAATACTTGAGTCAGTCTCTTTTAGCTGACAAATTTGAATGCGGGCAGAAGATTATCAGATTGCATTTGTATTATAATTTTATAATTTGTATTATGTAGCCTATCTAATTGGTCTATAAGGCAAGTTCACTAACATCGCTCACTTATTTGTTAGTCAATAGGTCTAAGTGTTGAGGTATCTATGGCTAGATTGCCAATGTATCGTAAAATCGCTGATGAAATTCGTAGTAAAATCAGCACTGGAGAGTATCGCGTTGGTCATGCTCTTCCGACAGAAGCTCAACTACGCGAAGAGTTCTCTGTGAGTCGTGTGACGGTCAGGCAAGCACTTAAATTACTCATAGAAAACGAGGAGCTTGAGAGCGTGCAAGGCAGTGGTACTTATGTAAAAGAGAATAAAGTTAACTACGATATCTACCGCCAAACCAGCTTTGCTGAGAAATGGGCTCACCTTGAAGGCGTCACTCACAGCGATGTACTTGCTTTTGAAATTCAGTCCGCTTCTCTAACGATGGCAGAGCATCTAGAGATCAACCAAGGCGAGCGAATTTTCTACGTGAAACGTGTCCGTTACCTTGATGAAACTCCAATCACAGTAGAGGAAACTTGGATGCCAACCGCAATGTTTCCTGATCTCACTTACCAAGTGATGCAGGGATCGAAATATGAATACATCGAGAAGCAGAAGGGGATGGTCATTGATCGTAGCGAGCAGGAAATTATCCCAATCCTACCACCTGATGAAATAGCACAGCTACTCGATATGGACCCCGCTCAACCTATCATAGAGAAACGCACTCGCAGTCACTTACAAGATGACACGGTATTTGAGTATAGCCGCAACTACTTTAAGTCGAGCGAGTACAAGTTCACCTTGGTAGCCAAACGTCACTAACTCTACTTGATGCTGTCGCTTTTTTGAGCCTTCTGGTCCAAGTTCAAGCTTTGAACTTGGTATCTTCAAGGCATCCCATTTATAGTTAACCTATCAAGCATACCGAAAAGGAATAAAAACAATGCGTTGGATGTTAATTGGAGCCTTGGCAGTAGGTGGTTTAGTAGGCTGCCAATCAACTTATTACTCTGCAATGGAGCAAGTTGGTTACCACAAACGCGACATTATGGTGACGCGAGTTGAAGACGCCAAAGAATCTCAGCAGGAAGCGCAAGAAGAGTTTACGAGTGCTCTGGAAGCGGTATCAGCACTGAGTGGTTTTGATGGTGGTGATTTAGAAAAAGTCTACAACGACATCAACGATAAGTATGAAGACAGCGAAAAGGCAGCGGAAGAGGTGCGCGAACGCATTTCGGCAGTAGAGGATGTCTCAGAAGCGTTGTTTGAAGAGTGGCAAACTGAACTTGAGCAATATACCAGCGCCAAGCTGCGTCGTTCGAGTGAGCAGAAGCTAAAGGATACTCGAGCATCCTATCAAACCATGCTTAAGGCGATGAAGCGAGCAGAGCAGAAGATGACACCTGTATTGAAT
Organism: Vibrio maritimus; assembly: GCF_021441885.1. Taxonomy (NCBI): domain Bacteria; kingdom Pseudomonadati; phylum Pseudomonadota; class Gammaproteobacteria; order Vibrionales; family Vibrionaceae; genus Vibrio; species Vibrio maritimus. The sequence continues at coordinate 411,649 of NZ_CP090439.1, read as the reverse complement.
ACACTGCGTGACAACACCCTCTATCTGAAACACAACCTCAACGCGAGCGCAATTGGCTCATTGCAAGGCGAGTTAATCAGTTTGGAGAACGACATTCAAGTCGCGATCAACCAGATGAACGCCGCGATAGAGGAGTCGGATAAATTTATTGGTAAGCTTAATAACCAATAGAGAGTTAAACAACAGAGAGTTCAACAACGAATCTTCACCGATCGCCCCTTGTGTTCAAGGGGCTTTTTTCATTCTGTGCCTAATTTGTATTTTCAAGATTCCCGTCACATCAATTTCTTGCGTTTAAGTTTGTAAAACCCCTTAAAGCAAACAACTATTAACGAATAACTCACCACATCCGAGGGGAACCATGAGTAGTGTATTTCATCGTAGTTGCCGAGGGCAGTTGCCGACCGTGAGTCATGGTAACGGAGTCTATCTTTTTGATACCAAGGGCAAGGCATATTTAGACGGTTGTGGTGGAGCTGCGGTGTCTAATTTGGGGCACAGTCACCCCAGAGTTAAGCAGGCGATTCGAGATCAGCTCGAGAGCATCCCCTATGCCCACACCGGATTTTTTACCACCGAGAGTAGTGAACGCTTAGCGGACCGCTTAGTAGAGCTCGCGCCTAACTCGCTTAAGCATGTGTATTTTGTGAGTGGTGGCTCGGAGGCTGTAGAGGCCGCTCTGAAAATGGCACGTCAGTATTTTGTCGAACAAGGCAAAACACAAAAGACTCAGTTTATTGCTCGTCGGCAAAGTTATCACGGGAATACTCTGGGAGCGCTCGCTGTTGGAGGTAATGAGTGGCGTCGGGAGCCCTTTAGGCCTTTGCTCTCGACTAGTCATCATATCGCCCCCTGCTATGCCTATCGTGACAAACTGGATTCGGAAACCGAGGTGGAATATAGCCTGAGGGTGGCGAATGAGCTTGAGAGTAAAATCCTGACCCTAGGCGCTGAGAATGTAATGGCATTCGTCGCTGAGCCTGTCGTTGGGGCAACCGCAGGTGCGGTGCCAGCAACAGCGGGTTATTTACAGCGCATTCGAGAGATATGTGACCGATATGATGTACTGCTTATTCTTGATGAGGTGATGTGCGGTATCGGACGAACAGGGTCATTTTTTGCTTTCGAGCAAGACGCTGTGGTGCCTGATCTTGTTACCGTCGCGAAGGGATTAGGCGCGGGGTATCAATCCATTGGAGCAGTGTTGGCTCATGAGAAAATCTACAATCAAATCGCCAATGGCTCAGGCTTTTTTCAACATGGTCATACATTTATGGGCCACCCAATGGCATGCGCATCAGCGTTAGCAACCATAGACACTATTGTTGATGATAGTTTGATTACACAGGTCTTACATAAGGGGCAAGGGCTACAGTCGAGGCTCCAAGATACCATTGGCGAACTGCCATTCGTCGGTGATATTCGAGGGAGGGGGCTATTTGTCGGTATAGAGCTAGTAGCAGATAGAGAAACCAAAGCGCCGTTAGCCATAGAAACACACGCACATAAATGGGTGAAGTCGATAGCGATGGACAATGGTCTCATGTGCTATCCCATGTCTGGAACGATAGATGGTAGGCTCGGGCACCATGTCTTGATCGCACCGCCTTTCATCATTTCAGCGTCAGAGCTGGATGAGTTAGTTTCAAAGCTCAGTGTGTCGCTCAGTCTTGCTGCTAATAAATGGGAGCGCTAAATATGTCACTGTATCAGCCGTCCCAAACGGCCATCATTGTCGCTCCCAATGGCGCTCGTAAGACTCAAGAGGACCACCCTAATATACCGATAGCGCAGCAATCAATAATAGATGAGGTAATCGCCTGTCGAGATGCGGGTGCGGCCATGGTGCATCTTCATGCTCGTAAGCGAACTGGCCAGCATTCGCTTGAGATAGAAGACAACCTCCCACTTTATGAAGCGCTAAAAGACAAGGTTGGCGACAGTATTCTGGTGCAACTTACCACGGAGGCTGTCGGTCAATACAGTCCTGCGCAGCAGCAAGCGCTGATAAGAGCGGTAAAGCCAGAAGCGGCCTCTTTTGCATTGAGAGAACTCATTCCTGACGAGAGTGACACTGCTTCAGCGAGTCTTTTTTTTCACTGGGTGGCTGAGCAGGGGATCTTATCTCAATACATACTCTACGATAATCATGATTTACGGCGTTACTTACAGTGGTTATCTCAAGGTGTGTTGCCTAACTATCATCACCACTTGCTGTTGGTACTAGGGCGATATAGTGATGGGCAGGTAGCTTATCCGAGCGATCTTATCACCATACTTGGATCGCAATTATTTGAGCTCGATCACCGTTGGGCAGTGTGTGCATTTGGTCAATTTGAACACAAGTGTTTAACCGCTGCTATGCTTATGGGGGCTGATGTTCGTGTTGGGTTTGAAAATAATCATTATGACAATCAAGGTGCTATCGCCCCGAACAACGCTACTTTGGTCTCTCAGTTGGTAGAGACAGCAAGTGCGCTCAACATTGAACGAATGACCGCCGAAAGGTTGAAATACCATCTCACTTCGACCGGTAGTTAAGGAGTCACCGGTTAGGACCCCTACGACAGGAAAAGGAATACTTATGACCAAATTGAAGACCATGTTAACCGTGTCCGCTGTATGTATGGCAATGGGCGGAGCGACCCTCGCACAAGCTCAAGACCGATTTGTGACAATAGGTACTGGTGGCGTAACGGGCGTGTATTATCCTACTGGAGGTGCGATTTGTCGCCTAGTAAATAAGAACCGCGCTGACCATTCGATTCGCTGTTCGGTAGAAAGTACGGGTGGCTCAATTTACAACATCAACACGATTCGAGCAGGCGAGTTGGATCTGGGTATCGCTCAATCCGATTGGCAATACCACGCCTACAATGGCACAAGTAAGTTTGAAGATGCTGGTGCATACAAGGACTTGCGCGCTGTATTTTCTATTCACCCAGAACCGTTCACGGTTGTGGCCCGCGCCGATTCAGGTATTGAGACATTTGAGGATCTAAAAGGTAAGCGAGTAAACATTGGTAACCCGGGCTCAGGTCAGCGCGGTACCATGGAAGTTCTGATGGATGGCTATGGCTGGGGTATGGATGTCTTTAAATTGACATCAGAGCTCAAGGCTTCAGAACAGTCGAAAGCACTTTGTGATAACAAGATCGACGCCATGATCTACACCGTAGGACACCCAAGCGGCGCAATCAAAGAAGCGACCACATCGTGCGATAGCAAGATTGTGACGGTCGCTGGTCCAGTGGTTGATAAGCTGGTGGCAGATAATAGCTTCTATCGCGTAGCAACGGTGCCAGGTGGCATGTATAAAGGTAACGAAGCAGACGCTATGACCTTTGGTGTTGGTGCGACGTTTGTTTCATCTACTGCCGTGCCAGAGGATGTGGTTTACAACATAGTTAAATCAGTATTTGAAAACTTCGATGACTTTAAACGACTTCACCCAGCTTTCGCGAACCTGAAGAAAGAAGAGATGATCAAAGATGGCCTTTCTGCGCCTCTTCATCCAGGGGCTGAGAAGTACTACAAAGAGGTGGGTTTGTTGAAGTAACTAACTCGTATTTCGAACCTTATCCTTGAAAACAACAAACCCAACGCTTCTGCGTTGGGTTTTCTTTATCTGCTAGCTCTGAATTTCTGTCGTTGTCTCTCGTGTGGCGAGATAGCGAATATGAATCAGATCTGCGGGTGTGATATCAGCGAGATGGCAAATCATTGACGGCGCCATGCCATAAGCGACAAGGTTTTCCCAGCTTTGATAAGCACGTTGTATATGTTCTAACTCCAGTTCATTGGCGGCGGCGACTCCCTGTCTTACATTGCGCATCTGTGTTCCGATCCAGATTGGAGATGCGTGAGCATTATCTTGATTTGATTGCTCATAAGGGTTAAGTGTCGTCATCGTTTTCTCTTCTTTGTGGCTTGCTAACTAGATTAACCACCAAGTCATTTTAGATATAGGTAGTTGTATAGGTTTGTACCATTAATCATATTTATGTTTCCTAGTAGACGTCGAATGCTTTTCATCATCGTGGCACGAAATGGTAAGTACAAAAATCATTCAGCTCTAAAATACGCAGCATCACTTGGTCGAACACACAAATGAGAAGCTGCTAATGACGGGTAATCAACAAAATGCCCAGCAGGAATCGCATTGTGTCCGACTCCCATTATTGAGGATTGAACCGCTTGGGATGGCTTGATTGAGGCAACGACTTTGAAAAAAACATTCATCACAAAACTAGCACTAGCAACTACTGGTATTTTGGCATTGACAACGACAGCACAAGCATTTGAGTTAGGTGCGGATACCAAACGCGGTGTGACCTTCCAGTTCGATAAGGTGATTGTTGGTGTTAAAGACAACTATGTGAATGGTGGTTTTGCTTTCTTAGAAAAACCGATTTCGGCTGAACACAATATCAGCTGGTTTGTCGAGGGTGGTGTCGGTTATAACTGGAACAGCGAACGTGTTGATATTCACGCGCCTGTCGGTCTTCGTTGGGAGCCAGTGAAAAACTTAGATGTGGATCTGTTTGCAACACCTGAGGTGAAGTTTAACGATGGTGCCGATGTCGGAGTTGGTGTGGACTTAGGTGTATCTTGGAAGTTCTAACAGAGATAAAAAAAGAGGCAATACAAAAGGGGGTATTGCCTCGAGTTACACGCATAACACATGCACTAGGTGCTTAAGGCATCGCCATAGTGCATCGACTTGCATTATTCTTTGTCAGGGTGAGGTGAGCGCAATGTTAGTGCTATGGTGAGTTGGAACTGTGTTCACAGTTCCAACTAAGTATTTGTTATTAGGGCATTCCTGCTAGTTTGGCTGAAGTAATAAACTCCCCAAAACTCTCACACCAAATAATCGCGGCCTGATACTGACTCAAATCCGTTTGCTCTGGAAGTGGAATCAAGAAGCGATCAAATGTTTTCACATCTCCCACTTGCAACATGGATGCTTTGGCCGCCATAAAGTCAGCTTCAGTCTCGACGTAGGTCGGCGATAGGTACAGCTTGTAGTCTGGTCCCGGTGCCAGTTCCCCAACAAAAATAGCACTGTCCGCTGAGAAGCTGATGGTTCCTTCCCCCCAATGAAGAAAATCGCTGTCTTGGCGGTTTTTATCAAACTCTCCCTGATAGAGGATGGCGTTAGATTGCGAACGAACCATCTCTTCTGATGGCGATTCTGGCTGAGTTAAGATCGGCAATACATAGATGCCGAGCATGAACCCAAAGAAGAGGGCTCCGAGGTGGGTAAATAGTAGAATTACTCGTTTCACAGTCACTCCTTTGACGTTACGACGTTGTCACTTCTAGTGTTAACCATAGTGCAAGCTTGATGCGCTCATCAACTTCGTTAACGTAATAAGTGCTCTTATTTATTGATACTGATTGTTTTGGATGACCGCTTTGAGTGTTTCACGTGTTGCCTTGTGATCGGCATCGTTTATGAATCGGCGATGATAAATCATTCGATGTTGGACGTTGCGTATCTCTAATGGAATCGGGAACACCTTTAGGTTAAGCATTGGCGCTAAATGTTTTGCAAGCGAAAGCGTTGACGCACCAAGAAGGTTGGTTGTTGCTGCCAATGCCAACATGCTAGAAACTGAGCCAGTTTCGGCTTTAACCACTCTGTGCGGGCTAGGTTTTTCCGATAGGAAGTCCATCATGTTGACGTTGTTACGGCGAATTTTTAGTGCGATATGCTGTGCGTTGAAATATTCCTCATAAGAGAGGGTGTCGCCGATGTCTGGATGGTCTTTTCTACAAACACACACGGCAGGCTCGTCAAAGATATCCTCTACAATATGGGCTTGGCTCATACTCGTCGCAATATCAATCGCAAGGTGAACTTTTTGTGAGTCTATATCCGCCAAAAGCTGCTCTTCACTTAATGGCGCTTCGATGAATGACAGTCCTGGAAGGTCACAAACCAAGTGCATCAATGCCTCGCTGCAGTAGACCTTTGTTATCTCTTGTCGTTTTTCTATCGTTTCTAGAACGGCAAGCGGCATTTCAATTTTATCCGCTAAAGCTACCGCGGCACCAGTCGGTGCAATGCCTCTACCTGAGCGCACGAACAAAGTTTTGCCTACGACGCCTTCCAAACGTTTCAATGCGGCACTAACGGCCGGTTGTGTAAGCTCTAACTCTTCCGCCGCAACGGTGATAGAGCGATGTCGATAAACGGCGCTAAACGTTGAGAGTAGGTTTAAGTCCATAACAAACTGATTTGATGGATGATATCTCTATCCTAGCAGAGGGTTGAGTGCTGTCAATTGGGGGAAATAGCGTGAACATCTAGGACATCGCAGTATTTAAATATAAATCATATTTATATTTAAATGGTTTTAAGCTTTATTTATATCATTTTTATGGATATTTAAACTTGCTCTCAACGACACAAGGAGGTGATTGGTTATTCAGAGATTAAGAGAACTCAAACAATGAAAAACACTCGTATCATTTCTATTATGGCGTTGTCAGCGTTGATATTCACTGGCGCGGCGAAAGCTCACTCCCCTGAGTCAGATCTTAAGTTTAGAGGTGGTCTAGGCTATTCATCCCTTGAAGGCAACCATTCAGCAGTCAATGCCACGGTCGGTCTGGAGCTAAATCAATACTTGGGGATCAATTTCGATCTTTATAAAGGTACGGACAGCAGTATTGATTATACCGGTGGCGGTTTTGCTCTTGAGCTTGGCTACAATTTCGCATTACCAAACAATTTCGAACTTCGTCCATTTGTAGAGGGCGGCATGACGACGGGTGTCATGAATAATGAAGTTGAAGGCATGAGCCGAGACGGTCACCTAGGTTTCAGTTCTAACATCGGTCTTCGAGTGCAACACCAAGAAGTCCCCGTTTATGCTGAGTTTAAAACCGACATTCACACTTCCCATACCGACGCACGTTTCCTACCTGAGAATACATTGCTGGTCGGTTTTCGACTGCCCTTATAGCGTCACCCTAAACCAAATAGCGGGGTAGCCCGCTGCTTAAACCTCAACTTTTAGTCACCAGCCTCACATTGTGGGCGTGGAGAGATCACTATGCGAAAAATTCACCAATTAAGTGTTATGACGGGCGCGATTCTCATGTCGAGCGCGGTATTTGCACAGAACCCTTTCGAGCACTATCAATCTGAAAATTCAGCCAGTTTTTCAGGTTACAAGCACTACAACTACGAACAAAATGTCAGTACGGATGAGCTGATGAAGCAGGGCGGGAAAATATACTCATCGCCTGAGGAGATTCACGCCATCTTACAAGGTGGTCTCAAGACGGATATTCAAACAGGTGAAGAGCTCTGGAAAGAGGGGCTGATGTTTGATGGTATCGAGCCGATGGATCATATGGTTACCGCGGCAAACTGGTTTCCTCGAACAGAACAGGTTCAGCACAACGAAATGCGTGTGACGTTCATGGGTACGTCGCCAATGATTCGACCTGGTCAGGCGAATACATCTATCTATGTAGAACTGGGTAATGGCGATAATTTTGTGTTCGATTTGGGAGAAGCGTCGATCGCCAACTACATCGGTGCTGGCGTCGCTTTGAATGAGCTTGATAAGGTCTTTATCACACACCTACACGTCGACCACTTCGGTTCATTACCGTACCTGTACCAGTTTGGTGGATGGAACGGTCGCTGGGAAAAACCACTAACCATCTATGGTCCGTCAGGACGAAATCCAGAAGACGGAACACGTCACATGGTCGAGGGTATGCTTCAGATGCTTTCGTGGCACCAAGATGCCTTTGATGTGTTCCCTTCAGGCAACGATATTGAAGTAGTGGAGTACGACTTTAAAGACGATGGCGGCGTTATCTACGACGTTGATGGTGTCAAAGTCTCTCACTGGCGTCGCTCACACGCGAAAGATGGCGCATCTGCTTACAGGCTCGATTGGACGATCAATGAAGAAGAGTCGTTATGTTTTGTATGGACAGGCGATGGTCGACCGACCGAACTTGATATTGAATATGGCAAAGGCTGCGACTTGTTTGTCACCGAAGTGCAAACCGAGTTGGTCGGGCTTGCCTCAATCGTACAAGGTGTTCCAGCCTTCTTGACGCGCTACACCATTGATACGCACCACACGTCTGGCTACGCGGCGGGTTGGCTTGCAAATCAAGTGCAGCCAAGGCTGTTTATGACCACACACATGGAATTCGACCCTTATTACAACAATGAGACCGTAGCGCAGGTCCGTGAACACTGGAAGGGACCTTACCATTTTGGCGCGCCAGACATGATCGTTGCCAACATTACCCCTGAGAAAGCATGGGTACGAGAAGGGATCATTCCAGATTTTCCAAACAACCGAGCGCCTCAATTCAACCTTAATGATGGTGAAGTGTTCCGAGTACCTGTTCCTAAAAACTCGCGAGCAGACATTCAAGAACAAGAGATCAGAGACCTCGAGATTGATGAAGCTTTGTATTACCCAGAAGGTTATCACCCAGAGCTGCTAAAAGAGTGGCCGCTGGATCGTGACCTTATTGTGCCAACGGAAGTGTTACCAGAGAGCATGAAACGCGGCATGGGTGAGAAGCAACGAATGGTGGATGAAATGCGTGAAGCGCATGGCTTAGAGCCGCGTTCTGTCCACAGAAAAGAATCTGCAGACCCTTATCGCGATACTCGCAAAGACAATACAAAACAACAATAACCCAGACTGGCGGGCATCACGCACGATGCCCGTGTTCCAACCGCTTTTTTATTGAGACCACATTATGTTTAGACGAATGACCACTTTCACATTGATGAGCTTGAGCCTGATAGGTACCGCAGCTCATGCCGCGCAACATGATCACGACACACTCTTTAGCCGAGATAATGCTGTAATGGCCGCGGCGGCTGTAGAGAGGGTAAATGCATACTGCGTAGAGCTAGGCACTATGAGCCCGGAGTACTCGCTTCAAAACTCCATGATGATTAGAGAAACCATTGAAGGCCTATCACAAGAAGTACTTCATGAAACTTATACCTTTAGCGAAGAAGATGAAATGTATCTACAGGGCGTCAGCCTTGGGGAAAAACTGATTCAAGAAGCCGAGCAGAAAGGGCATGTCAAACAAATGTGTACTCAACCTGAGGAGAAATCGCTATGAAGAAAGTCGTAACTGGTTTGGTAGCACTGATTCCAACTTTGGCCATTGCTTGTGGCGCTCACGTCCACAACACCTTGCCGCATTATGAGAACTACACCGAATCGCTGGTGGCAATGTCGGTTTGCAAAGTTAACGAACACATATCCGAAGAGCAGTCTGCGGTGTGGTTTAAAAAGCTGGCATGGGTTGCAAATGGCACAGATGAGGAGTTGTTTGAGCACTATGCGCATTTTGCTGCAGACCATGTAAAGGACATCGCTAACGATCCAGAAATGCTACCTAAATGGACCAGTGACTATTGCAAAGATCAGTTCTTTGACGTGATGGCGATGGATCAAGTGGTACTAGAGGACCTATATGACGAGCAAGAACTGGCTGATAGAGAGTTCAATCGCCAAATAAAGCTATCAGGAAGTGAAAAGTCACAAGATAAGCCTGAAGCGTAACCGTTTTAACAACCCAATCTACTAACTATTGAGCGGTATTTAAGGAGTGAGAGCCGCTTTCTAAAGAGAAACAACAATGAATTTCAAACGATCATTTCTTTACCTATCGACGCTGACGCTACCAACCTTCGCTTTTTCTCACGGCAATGTCGATATTTCCAATGGCTCACATATAGAAGTCTACTTTGCCGATGAGCAGCACCACGGTCACAGTGACAACGACACAGAGCGAGTATACGGCATCGAAGGCGTCTGGATGGATGACTCTGGTGTATTTATCTACGGTGAGGCGGAAACGGGAGCCCATGAGTTTTACCAACTGGGTGGGGGTAAGTATTTTAACCCAACTGACAATATTGGTTGGTTCGCTTATGGCGCGTATGCTCAAGGAGGTTATCTTGATAGCAATGAACTTCGCGCACGTATTGGTCTTGACTATCAAGTGAGTCATGAACTGTCGCTAAAGGGTCGTCTTGGTTACGATTACGGTAATAGCAAAATTAGTTTAGGTGGGGATCATGATCATGACCACGGTGTTCATCATGAACATCACCACTCTTCAAAAAGGAGTCAGCTTGGACGAATGGACTTAGGATTTAATTATGAACTGGGACACGTTGCGGAGTTTTCTTATAACTACGTGGTTCAGAAGCAGTTTGAATCAGACTTAGTTTTAGACAACGATACCAATTTACATTACGAAGCTCGGCTCACCTATACCGACACTAAGCTACAGCCGTATGTTGAGTATAGACAGACAAACAAAGCCTTTGATGACCATCATTTCGAGGAAAAAGCTGTGCAGTTCGGGGTGTCTTTTAAGTACTAGTTTAAAGGGCTGGGTTAGTTGACGCGCTTGCCCAGCTCTTGAGGTTACTGACTATTTCTTCTCTTTATCATTTCAGCGTCTTTGTCACAGCTTTGTCATACTAAGTATAAAAATGTAATGATAATGATTATCATTTTGATCTATGTGTTGGGCGAATGTACTATTCGCGCTCCAAAAACAACATAATATATCTAATAATGAATGTAATCTTTAGAAAAGCACTATTGCTCGCTGTTGCCTTTCCCACAATCTCCGCTATTGCAGCTCAAGAAAATTCCAACTCTACGACAGAAGTTATGGACGTCTATGGTACGTCATACACTCGTGCGATTGACGTTGATAAACCCGGTGAAACCGTAGTCACTCGAGAGAAAATCGAAATCGAGCAGCCAACGAATATTGCTGAACTGTTCGAGGATATCCCAGGTGTTTCTTATGATGGGGGAGCACGGGTTGGTGGTGAGCGAATCAGTATTTGGGGCTTCTCTGACGCTAGCGACTTAGGTGTCTATGTAGACGGCGCGCCGATTGGTTTTGAGCAGTATCGCTATGGCACTTTCTTTTTCGACCCGTATCTTATCGGTGAAGCGAAAGTGACAAAGGGTGCCCACGACTATCAAGCGGGTGGTAAGTTTGGCGGTACAATTCGTATTCGCACCAAGACAGTCGATGAACTTCTAAAAGCAGGGCGCAAAATGGGAGCCCGTGTTCACCTTGGTTACAATGATAACGACGATCAAAAGCACGTCGGCACAACCGCATTTGGTAAAGCTGATAATGGGCTTTATTTCCTAGTGTCTGGTACTTGGAAGGATTCTAATGACATTCACGTGGGTGGTGGTGAAGCTCTTGAATATTCCGCATATACCCAAAACAACGGCTTAATTAAGCTGGGCTTTGAAACGTCTGATCACGAGCTTGAGCTTAGTCATACCATGTATAACGATGAAGGGCGGCAACCTTGGGCAACAAGGCGAGGACGATTCGCAGAAATCAGTGACTACAACATCAAAAAGTACGGGTCACTGGAGGCGGCGAAGTACGCCTATACAGTTCAAAATGAATATCGAGATAAAACAACGTCAGCGCGCTATATCTATAACCCAATCTCAGACCTCGTTAATCTAAAAGTAGTCGCTGCCCACACTGACAACGAGCGTCATTGGCGTCGCCCAGACATTGCATGGGAGAAAATGTTTGTCTCCATAGGTGCCTATGGTCATGAGTCTTGGGCTTCCTATCAGCGAGATTATGTCGACATCAGTAATGAGATGAAAATAGGCCGTCACACTATTACTAGTGGTGTGCAGTATGAAAACAACAACCGGGATACCTTAGTTCACAATGCCACTAAGACTTATAATAAGCCTGCGAAGAACTACGGTATTTTCATCCCATACTATGACCCATCGGGTACACAAACTACCTATTCTGCATATCTTGCGGACTTGATTGATGTCACGGAGCGTTTTCGCGTCACACCATCTATTCGCTACGACTATGTGACATCCAAAGGAAAAGAGAATCCGGCACCCGATTACAATGATCCTGCCGCCGGTCACGATTATAGTGAAGTCTCTCATGCTGGCTTCAGCCCTAGAATACAGCTTGACTATGATCTGACAGACGACACGCTACTTAACTTTGCGTATGCCTACCAAATGAAAGCACCGTCTGTTGATGATATCTATGCTGTGCAGTATGCAAGAGCCAAAGCATCAGCGACATCGCGTGACCTAGAGGCACAGCGAATCCATGCTTACCGCGCAACAGTAATTAATACCCTAAATGGTTTGTTTGCGGGCAACGACTTATTAACAACTGAGGTTACGGGCTTCTATAATGACGTGACCAACAATGTAATGAATCGAGTTGGCGTTAATCTTGATGATAATGCCACTGAGAAACAGAGTTGGAAGGTTAACCTTGATGGCTATAAAAACTATGGTGTAGATGTCCAAACTCAGTATCGTGTCGAGCGTTTTTATGCTGATCTTAGCGCTAGCTTCATTGAAGGAAAACACAATGGATCATTAACAGACGCTAGTGGTGAGGACCAGTATATGTATGGTTTGCCACCAATGAGTGTCAAAGCAGGGTTGGGCTATGAGTGGATTGATGGCTTGACCACGGGTTACAAACTTCGTTGGTATGATGCGCAAACCAAGGTCGAAGATTCGATCTATTTTGCGCAAGAGAGTGAGCAATACACCTTGCAAGATGTTTACGTGAGTTGGCAGCCACAGCAGCCTAAAGAACTGATGTTGCGTGCGACTATCAAGAACATCGCTGATCGATATTACGAACCTTACCTGTCGAATGGCGTACCTGGACCCGGCCGAGAAGTGAGACTAAGCGCAACGTACGATTTTTAGACTGAACTAAAAAAAGAGGGTTAGCTATGAAAGCTAACCCTCTTTTTAAGGAGTGTTAATTACTTGTGCCATGCGAATTTTTCAAACACCTTATCGACAGGCGTATCCGCCATGTGGTTTACATAGTTACTGATGACCTTTTGAGACAAGCCTAGGATGACTTCTAGTACTTGCTGTGGACCATATCCAGCGTTATAAAATGCAGTGACCTCCGCTTCTGGAACGTTGCCTCGATTGCGCACCATGCTCAGAGTGAAATCTTTAAGCGCTTGAAGCTTCTCTGTTGGCATAGCTGTGTCGTTGCGAAGCGCTTCGATAAGCTCAGCGTTTACCTTCATCGAATGAGCGATCCCTGTGTGTGCAGGTACACAGTAGTGGCATTCATGTTCAACGTTGATAGTTTGCCAAACCACAGTGAGCTCTTCAGCATCAAAAGACGTCTGGGTGAACAGTTGATGCAGTTGGGTATAGGCTTTGAGTGTTTCTGGAGACTCTGCCATCACCGCATAAAGCCCCGGAACCATCCCCATCTGTTTTTGAGCACCCTCTAGAATCGCTTTGCTTTTTTCTGGTGCGCTATCGAGGGTATGTAGTTTGAAGTTATTCATAGTATTTTCCTCATTCAATTCTGACTATTTTTGATAGTGGTTACGTTGACTATTTCGCTTCTGGCTCAAGAAGGATTTTAGTCACTAATAGGCGAACTGTCGGTGCGACGATCGCGAGAAGTAGCAAGGCTGATGGAAGCATTTGTCCCGCAGCATTCATCCAAGCGTCTAGGAAAGAGGCGCCATTTGGAAGATTCTTAGCCACCATGATTGCCGGCATACCTAACAGCATGGTTGGCAATACCATGGATACCATTAATGGGTACTGAAATTTACGTGGAAACTTTTTCATTGTTTGCTCCAGTTGACTAACTTATGACGCTATTCTAGTCTTCGATTAATCAATCAAAAATAGACAATATTGAATCTGAAGCGTGCATTTATGAAAGCTAAAGATATATCCAATCTGTACCTGTTTTGCCAATCAGTAGAGTGTGGAGGTTTTGCTGCTGCGAGCCTCAAGACGCATGTATCTGCTCCAACTCTCTCACGAGCTGTTGCTAGTCTAGAGGAACAAACAGGAGAGAAGTTGGTTCACCGAAACGCCAAGCAATTTCAATTAACCACGGCAGGGGATGAGTACTATCAGCGATTTGCTGCTCTGTTTTCTCAGCTCAATGATCAATGGGTGCAGCTTTCAAATAGCCAACCTGTATTAACCGGGGAAATCCGTGTTTCATGCCCAGAACCATTTGCGGATAACTTTTTGCAAAAACTGGCTATCGATTTTATGGAACAGCATCCAGAAATCACCATAAGTATCCAGTTTAGTGCTGGGACTGAGCGCTTTTTTGACGATCAGATTGACCTTGCTATCGTGACGAGTCCGCCCCATGCCACAAACTTAGTTCAACGACGTCTTTTTGAATCACCGCTCGTCATGGCGGCGTCGCCGGATTATTTATCCAAGCATGGTGTGCCTAAAAGTACCGAAGACTTACTGATGCACCGCTTACTGTCTGGGAATAACCTCCCTTATTGGGAACTAAAGGAGGGCAGCAAGACCGTGCACATTCCTTATCAACCCAAATATGACATCAGCAGTCTACGTTTGAATATTGAAGCGACGTTGCAGGGAGCGGGGGTTTGCATGATGCCATTGGCGGCATTTGACAAACATGCCAAGGCTGGGCGATTAGTGCGAGTATTACCTGAAGTAGAATGCCCGGCAGGTAAGGCCTATTTAATTTGGGCAGATAGGAAGTTGATTGCGACAAGGGTTGTCACATTTAGAGATATGGTATTCGAGAAATTTGGAAAGACTGACCAATTTTTGGCATCGATTGGTGATGAGAAAACCAAAATAGAATAAAAAGAACCCGCATATGCGGGTTCTTTTTTATGAACGGTTTCGCTGATATAGATAGGCATTTAACCAAGCTAATCCAAGAATAATTAGCGTCATGACCGGCGGTTTAGATTGAAGTGGGAGTACTTCAGCAGGCACGCTTGGAAGCAAATGAACATACACGGCGACGATCATGATTGCGGTCGTCAGTAACGTAGAAGCCGTTATCAGAATGTCATTGGTTCTGGTACTCAATCGATGAAATGCGACCATGAGAACCATTAATAAAGCGCCTGCCGTAATCTCTCCTAATTGACCTGCCCAGCGAGACAAGGTCGGAAACGGAAGCTCACTTAGCGCGATTTGTTGTGTGAACATGGTTGTGAATGGGTCAAAGAACTTAACGGTTCCGGCCATAACCATAAACGCACCCAGTAAACCGGTTAGGATTTTTTGTGAGCGCTTTGAGACAGAATCTGAAGCGTCATAAGCGCGAAAAAGATAGTAACCAGTGACAAGCAACATAGTAACGATTAGCGATAATTCGAGGATGAGTTGTGAAGTGCTCATAGTATTAAACCTGTAGTGAACGTGACCAAGTGATAAGCATGATACCGAGCTTCTTATCATTCAAAAATAGACAGTAATGAATTAGAAGCGTGCATATTTGAATGCTTAAAGGACATGATGAATACTGGTCATTTTCGGATCTCTAGTTGAAATAAGACCTAAGTGGGGGTTGTGATTTAAATATCCATGGCGCAAAGTAGGGGAAAATTACTACTACAAAGACAGACAGATGGATTTAGCGAGTTTTTTAAGGTTGATTCTTCTTGCCTCAATATGGGGCGGTTCCTTTCTATTTATGCGTATAGCTGCCAAAGTGATGGGACCAGCGGTTCTGATAGAGGCTAGAGTATTCTTTGCAGCGATTGCTCTGCTCGTTATAAGTCTCTATCTAAAAAAGAAGCTTGAGTTCACCAAGCATACCCGCCACTTTTTCACTATTGGGCTTTTCAATACCGCGTTGCCATTTCTGCTATTCGCTTACGCGGCTCAAACGCTAAATGCTTCTACTTTATCAATCCTTAACTCTACAGCTGCCATTTGGGGAGCTGTTATCGGAGTTTTCTGGACTAAAACGCCACTGACCAAGCGTGGTGCTCTAGGGTTATTTGTTGGTGTTATTGGTGTAGCGGTGTTAGTTGGTTGGGATGCTGTCCGCATCGGAGAAGAGGCCACACTGCCAATTATTGCCGGTGTCATGGCGGCGTGTTGCTATGGTATCGCGACCAATTATGCGAAAAACGCACCGTCGGTTCCGGCGTTTAATAACGCTCACGGAAGTATGTGGGCGGCGTGCTTGATTGTTTTACCGTTAATCCCTTTTGTCCCGATGCGAGAAGTGCCAACACAAGAAGTTTGGTTGTCTGTTGTCCTGCTCGGTGTGGTGTGCACGGGAGCGGCCTACTTGCTGTACTTTAGATTGATTACTGATATTGGTCCGTCATCGGCACTATCGGTAACCTTCTTGATCCCAATGTTTGGCATCTTGTGGGGAAATCTGTTTCTTGGAGAGCCGATAGGTGTCAACACAGTAGTCGGCACCGTATTGGTTATTAGTGGCACTATGTTAGTGACGGGCTTTTCATTCTCTTCTTTCGCCAAAAAAGCGGAGTCATAAAGCTATTGGGGCAGAGAACTCATTTCCCTGCCCATCATGATTAATGTGTATTGTCTTGCTTTATCGCCTCTTTAATGCGCTTACGTTCATACCAAAGCACGACGAGTAACGCGGAAATCGCGATGACCAGCCAATTGCTGGCATCGTCGGTTAAGCAGTAGTGCATTTGCTGCAATACGATATCCATTAGACTAGACCTCCGCTACGATTCTGCAAACAGAGTAACGGCTGACTTGTAGCAAGGAGCTATCGTGACATCGATAACATACCAGCCTTCGCCACAGATCTGTTTAAAGCCGCTAGAATCAACAACAAAGCGGTTGGCACCATTTTGGATTAGGAAATATTTCATCATGACCTCGTTTAATCGGTTTAGGTGATTAGTCCGTTAATCAAGGTTTGTGTGTTTGGATGGGCTTATTGTCTCAGAAAGGCGAGATGGTGCGAGTTAGTATCTATCAGTTATGCTAATAGGAGAGCTGCTAGTGGAGCTCTCCTTAATGTCATCGATTTTAAATAGCCTGAATGGCAACGGGCTTGAACCTTTCTCGAATTTGCTGGATAAGCACAAAGAACACGCTCGCCATAATGCAGCCAACAAACGTCGCAGTCACAATTCCGCCAAAGGAGGCCCAACCCAAAGCTTGTTGACCGCCAGAGCCTACCGCGCTAGCGAGCATCAGTGGAATGAGTCCAACACCGAATGAGAATGCGGTCATAAACACGGCGCGAGCACGTAAGCGTAGCGCTTGTACCGCTGCCTGTTTGATGGTTAACTCACCCTCATCTCGAAGTGTCTTGGCAAACTCAACGATAAGTATTGCGTTCCTCACTGTCATGCCGATTAACAAGATGGCAGATAGTTGGGTGAGAATGTTGATGTTACCGTTAATGTGAATCACGCCTTCCACAATACCAATAACCGCAGTAGGTACCGTTAGCATGATGGCTAGCGGAATAAGCCATGATTCGTACTGGGCAACCAATACCAAGAAGGTGATGAGCATCGCCAGTCCCATAACGATAGCGACCGTATTCCCTGCGCTAACTTCTTCTTTTGCCGCACCAGTGAACTCGACGCGGTAGCCAAACTCTTCAGCTAATTCTTGTATAGCCTCAATCGCTTGACCGGAAGCGACACTCGGGATGACGTCGATAAATACGCCTTGCTCTGCGTTGTAACGAGTGATGAAGTTAGGGACTTTGATCTCCTCTACATCGAAGAATTTGTCGTAGGTAATGCGAGTGCCGTTAGACTTTGAAAGTCCTGTTTTCTTTAATGCTTCTGGATCGAGTCGGTACTTAGGATCGTTTTGCACCATCACCTTGTAGTTACGACCACCCATGTTAAAGGTGTTGATGTACATCCCCCCGAAGTGAGTCTGCATTCCTGCTACAACGTCAGCGAAGGTGACACCGTATTTGAGCAGGTCATCGCGCTTGATGTTGAGTTTCATTGATGGCTTGGTAACTTCAAACTGCCCCATAGCAAGGCCGATGCGCTCGTCTTCCATCAGACGTGTATTAAAGTCCATCGTCAGCTGATATAGCTCGGTCGGGTTGAGTTCAGGCGCAAGTAACACAAAGTTAACGCCATCCACCATGCCAAGCTCTGGGATCACTGGCGGTTTAAATGCAAAGGCCTGAATATCAGTATTGGACGCAAGTACTTCATTGACTTGCTCTGTGATTGCAGCATCACTTGTGGCTCGGTTTTGCATCTCATCAAGCGATAGCAACATCATGAAGCTGCTCATCTCAGCGGTATTGGTCAGCAAGTTGAAGCCTGAAGCCTCAACGCTGGTGGAGACGCCAGGTAGGGCGTTAAGCTGCTCTGTTAGTGAAGCTAGATACTCGTCTGTTTTAGACAAAGCCGTACCTTGAGGGAAACTGCCAACGACAAAGATTGCGCTAGTGTCTTCCTCTGGAAGTAAGCCTGTTGGCAAACTTGCTCCACGCTCAACAGATAGGTACAGGCCTCCAGCTAGTAAAGCGATAGTTAGGATAGGGAGGCGAGTGGCGGTCCAAGCTAAACCCGTAAACGCTCTGATCTTTTGAGTGATCACCCATTCCACCGATTTCGCGATGACGTTTTTCTTTGGCGGCTTCATGAATAGTGCGCAGAGTGCAGGCGTAAGGGTGAGTGCTACCAATGTGGACACAACGACAGACGCACACAACACGATGCCAAATTCTGAATAAATCGTGCCCGCCATACCTGGGATAAACAGAGAAGGTGTAAATACGGCAAGTAGAACCAACATAGAGGCAATGATAGGGGAGAAAGTAATATCCAGCGCTTTGGAAACCGCTTCTTTTACCGTCATCTCAGGGTGTTCGTGAAGTTGGTGCTCGGCATTTTCAATAACAATAATCGCTGCGTCAACAACGATGCCGATGGCCATGACCAAGCCAAACATTGAAATGATGTTGATTTGAATACCCAGTCCGCTCATAACCGCAAACGTCCCGATTAGAGAAACAGGAATTGCCGTTACTGTAATCAAGGTCAGTCTAAAGTTTTGCATAAAGAGGAGCGTGACCAAAGATACAATAGCGACCGCGAGCACTAGGGTTTCGAGTACGTTGTATATTGCGCCATCAATAAAGGTAGTGGCGTCATAAACCGTTTTGATTTGGTAGTCGCTTGGCTCGGCGAGCAGTGTTTTAATACCTGAGGCAACATCCATAGCATTGGCTTCTGGTGTCTTGTAGATGAACAGTACCGCTCCATCCGCATTCTCTCCGTATGCGTTGGCAGTATAGATTTCGCTGCCTAGCTCGATACTAGCGATGTCTCTCAAGAAAATCGTTTTGCCGAGTGCATCTGTACGGACAACGATATTTCCAAACTCGCTGGGCGTTGCCAAACCACCCTCAACGGTAATCGGAAACTCCAATTTGTCGTCAACTAAACTACCTGCAGAAGCAATCTTGTTCTGAGTAGCAATCGCGTCATTTATCTCGTTAACATTGATAGAGTAGTACTTCATTTTATCTGGGTTGAGCCAGACACGAATGGAGTACTTCTTCTCGCCAAGCACGTCGATCTTTGACACGCCATTGATACGTTGGATTTTCTCTTTTAACGGACCGCCAGCAAACGCACTGATATCAATGGCTGAGGCGTTGCCTGAAGGGTCGGTAATCGAAATACCAAGCATCAAACCATTGGATAGCTTCTCCACTTTGACGCCGTTTCGCATCACATCGCCAGGTAGCTCTGGCAGAGCAAGATTGACACGGTTCTGAACTAAGTTAACCGCTTTGTCTGAGTCAGTACCGCTCTCGAAAACGACTTCAAGGGTGTAGGTACCATCTGCGCCGCTGGTGGATTTCATGTACTCCATACCAGCCACGCCGTTGACTTGCTTTTCAATCTCGGGAGCAACAGATTTTGCCATGACATCAGCGCTTGCCCCGTCCATAAAGGTGCGAACTTCGACTGTGACAGGCGCAACATCGGGATATCGGCCTATGGGGGAGTTAGCGGCAGATATTGCCCCAATAAGAGAAATCAGAAGCGCAATGACAATTGCAAACTTAGGTCTTTCTATGAACATTTTAAACATGTCAGCTACCCATTGATGAATAATTGTGCTGAGTGTACGCCTCGGTTTTTTCAATCTCAAATGAGCGCGAGCTTCATCTATTTGGAAATAAACTGATTAATATCGAACATTCGAATGGCTTGATTTTTTGGGTGTCGTTTCTTCCTAAATTAAGAGCACAAACTTAATGTATTCAAAGATGTAATAGAAACCATTTTCTCGGATAGGCTCAACCACATTAAAGTGCTGCCACGTTTCTATCGTGCACTTCGCACATCAACATCTTAGG
The DNA here is from genome assembly GCF_021441885.1 of Vibrio maritimus. Lineage (NCBI taxonomy): Bacteria > Pseudomonadati > Pseudomonadota > Gammaproteobacteria > Vibrionales > Vibrionaceae > Vibrio > Vibrio maritimus. Next base: position 391,447 of record NZ_CP090439.1, on the reverse strand, counting down.
AAAACAATGAAAAAAATACTTATTAGCTGCCTCTTTGTGCTTGGCGCACATTCTGCTTTCGCGTATCACCCCTGTGAGTCTGGTAATGTGGTAACCGATGCAGTTGAAGGCGCGGTCGTTGGCGGTGTGGTTGGCGCCATTGCTGGGGATGCCAAAACTGGCGCTATGATTGGCGGTGCTGCTGGCGTTGTTGATGGGGCTTATGATGACGCTGAGTGTGATGCTTTGATTGGTGAAGCAGTTGTTGAAGATGCTATTGTGTCCGACTATGAAGATAGAGTCGTTGGTGAAGCCATCGTCGAAGATGCGATCATTGCAGACTATGAAGATAGTCTAGTCGATGATGCCATTGCGGACGCAGCACTTGATGATGCTTGGTAGAGACATTTCATGTATTGACAGCCTCAATTCCATTCGGTTGTCAATGCTCAAGTTCGCCTGACCTATCTGTAAACGTAATGGGATCTAGTTGACATTTCTAATAGTTAATCGGCTCGACCCATTTAAGGTTTCGAAAATAGTGGATAATATATCGCCACCTATTATCCCGTTCGACCCTTCCAGCAATCAATATGAACCCGGTTTTACCTATCTCAGAGTCAATTAAACGTTCTCTGAAGCCTAACTATTTATTAACTATTTGCATAGGTTGCTGGCTACTGATAGGTGGCGTGTGTATGGCGGCAGAGAGCCATTATCGGGTGGCAACTTCTCCGGGAGATCAGGTTGCACCACTGCTATTTTCTGCTGCTGAACAAGCGCTCGACTCAGAGTTCGAGCTAGTTGAAGCGGAGAGTCAGTATCACGCTATTTCTATGCTGGAAGAGGGAAGTGTTGATTTTGTCGCTAATGTGATAAGTAGTGACATCAATGGAAGTAAGATAACCTATTCTAGCCCGACAAACTTAGAACCTGTTTTTGCGGTAAGCAGGAAGCCCATCGACTGGCAAAACAAACTTCATATTGGGTTACAAGTACATTCACCCTATAAGCAGTATCTTCTTAGCGCATTTCCCCACATTGATGCCGTCGAGCTATTTGCTGAATCAGACATGTTCAACAAGCTCAATCAAAATGAGATTGATGCTTTCTTGATTACCTATCGCGACCTCGCACGAGTGGCGAAGTACGATGTCTTTATAGAATCTGTCGATGGCATACTAAAGTTGCCGCCGGCTTCGGTGGCAGCGCTGAAAAAGAGCCCAGCAGCAGGTCTGCTAACGGATATCGCATCGGTTGCCTCAGAAAAAACCACTGCGCTCACCATTTATGACACGATTCAACAGGCAATCAGGTCCGCACGGTTAGATGCGTTGGATTATAAAGTTAAGCGGCTGTTTCCATTGTCTTACTCGCTGAATATTGCGTTGGAGGAGCGAAAGCCGTTTAGCTTTTATGAAGCTGGTCAACAAAAAGGGATAATGCTCGAAGTCATAGAGAGTGCCTGCCGTTTACTCAAGTTTCATTGCACCATCACTGATACAAAACATATGACCTGGGAGGAAATCGAATCTCAGTTTATTCAAGGTGAAGTCGATGTCATTGCCCCTTATGTCTCATCTGAACCTCGTCAGCTGCATACCTATTTCTCCGATGTCATTCAGGAAGCGGAAATCTACGTTGTTAAGCGCGTCGGATACAAGGACCACTATTATCATTCAGCGTCTGAGCTGTTCTTGGAAAAATTAGGTGCGGTCAAAGCGGACTATTCAGAGTATTTGTGGGAGCGCTATTTACCCAATAAACCTATTACTCTGTTTGGCACTCAAGAAGCTCTAATTGAAGCATTGCTCAGTAAAAAAGTAGATTACATCATGTTGGACTCAGTGAGTCTCAATGCCATGCTCGCTGATGAGCTTTTACCAATCAGACCTGAAATGAACATTCCAAGTGTGCACTCGGTGCCCGTCGCCGTCGGCTTCTCAAAGCGTGATCAACATAATCAGGTTGCCGCCTTGTTTTCGGAAGCGCTTGAACTGGTTGATATCGAAAAGATCATTAACGCGTATGACTCGCCCCCTGATTGGCAGAAAATCTGGATCTCCCATAATAGAATTTCAACACTCATCTATGTCATTGCAGCGCTCATCATCATGATGGCATGCGTGGTCGCGGTATTGCTTTACCGAACCTCACGAACCGATACGCTTACTGGGCTTAAGAACCTAAGATCGCTTGAGAGAAGCTACTCCAAAGGGCTCAAGGCAGGTGAGACGGTATTGTACTTGGATGTGAATCGATTTAAACAGATTAACGATAAACTTGGACACAAGGTAGGGGATGCCTTATTAGTCTTACTTGGTAAGCGCATCAAAAAGCATTGGCGCGGTAAGGCTTATCGTGTAGGGGGAGATGAGTTTGTGTTAATCGGCACGCCTACCGATGCTCAGCTCAGAGATTCGCAAGCCATGCTAGAGGAGTTTCTGGTGCCACTTGAGCAAGAGCCATCCTCTATCTTGGTATCGGTGGCCATTGGTATCTTTCGTGCTGAAAAGGACATAGGTCTAGAGGAGGCTCTGAGTAAAGCGGATATTTTAATGTATGAAAACAAAGCCGAAGTTCGAGTCAACACGGAAAGGAACTCACAGCCGCTTAATAGTAAAACGACCAAAATCCTTTAGTGATCGCGCTTACACTTCCAAGAAGTTATTGAGATTATGCGCTAATTAGTAAGTCCTTGTTTTGTCTTATTAATAATTGGGTCAATAATCTAGCCGGAATAAATACTATAACTTTCAGTTAATTGAGCTCACCGCTCCGCCCCTTTAGGCTGCACGCGCACTTTAGGATTGAAGTGCTGTGGTCGCCAATTTTCGAACCACACTGAGTAAGGACGCGCTTTTTAACTTCAGGGTGAGTTTACATGCGTGCGAGCATTTCCATTTTAAGCGCGGCTATCGCTGCGACGGTTTCTTTTTCTTCTTTTGCAGACCAAAACTCTGATAATGACGTTCAGGATATGTCTGATCCGTTAGCGGTATATACCCAGGCGGGCGCTGGTGCGTCAGATAAAGGCCTCAACATTAAAGTAGGGCGAACTTATGATACGGGCAATCCTGAAACGATGGCAATGAACATCATCGAGGTGAAGGGTATTGCTGGTGAGTACTTAGGTTGGTCAGGTTCAAGTCATCGCGATAATTCTATTGATAGCGTGCGTTTTCGTAACTTCAGCGTCAACACGACCAATGGCCGTGGCGCTCAAATTGATCTCAATTACAACGTTGAGCAAGAGAGCCTGAATGCATCGTATAGCTTTATTCAGGCCCTGCCAAAATTGGGCAACTTGAACCTATACCCGCTAGCGGGGCTTGGCGTAAATGTGCGAAATGGAGAGTTTCCTGGTTGTGCTAATGTCGGCGTAGATTGCCAAATCGATCAGCAGAACATCGGTTACACCATCCCAGGAACCTACGCGGTTGTGGGTGCTTATACTAAGTATGCGATTACCGACAAACTATGGTTGAACTACAATCCTATGTGGCTGACAACGATCTCAGGTTCAAAGTCCTATGTTCAAAATGCTTATGGTCAAGGAATGGGTTCTATTTTCACTAACGAGTTTGCTGTGTCCTATCAGTTCACACCACGTTTTAATGTTCGCTATTTTGCTAACTGGACTCAAGAGCAAAGCTATTTCGACGGCGATCAAAGAGTGGAGTTTAACTATCAGTTCTAGAGCCCTCCAGTTATAGAAGTCGCAGCTTTGTCGGGCGGTCAGATTATTTTGTTCATTGAGCAAGGAAGCTCTAAAAAGGAAGAGAAGATATTCATTCCTTCGAATATCTTGAAATAAGAGGAGTTCAGAAGAAATTAGAACGGGAAAACAACGCCCACTTTACCGTAGGTGTTACGCTTATCGTTACCGAACTGACCTTCGTTACCGATCTCAACATAAGGAATTAGGTTGTCGATAGCAGTGAATGTCGCACGTAGCTCTACGTTGTAGATAGTGTCTTTGTTTTTGTCGCCAGTTTTGATGACGTCTTTGTTTCTCTGATTTTGACCAACAAGTTTAGCATTTAGGTACATGCGCTCTGTCACTTGCTTACCAGCAGCTAGGTCAAAACGGTATACGTTGCTGCGGTCGCTGCCGTTGCTTGAGTTAAGGTCTGTGTCTTTGCGAAGGCGAAGAGACGTATCGAACAGGTCTGCAACGTTACCGCCAACCGTTACACCAAATTTGTTCTGGTCGTTTAATTGACCGTGAACACCAGCGTCGGTTTGAACACTTTTCTTATCGACGAACTCGTACTCACCCTTGAGCCAGAAGTTCTCGAAGTCATATTTGTAGTTAACGTTGTACTCGTTCTCAAAGTTTGCTTTACGCTTTGCAGAAAGACCAAATCCTTCGTAACCAACAAATGCTTTGATACCAGAGCCGTTGCTTGTCTCATAGAGCTTCTGACCGTTGTCTCCAAATTTAGCGTCAAGTTCGATACCACCAGAGAAACCGTCCGCGATTGCATTAACAGAGAATGCAGATGTGATTGCGAGAAGGATTGCTGTTTTTTTCATTTCTTCATTACCTATTTTATTGTTTTCGCTCCTGTAATTGGAGCGGCACAAAGGTACCTAGAAAATGCAATAGGTCTAAGTTAGGAACTATTCGGTATTTTGATTGGTCGGGGACTTTTTTGTGTTGCATGAGCATCCCTTCAGACCGCACGTCCACTAGTTAATCAAATGCGATGCGACGATAGGAGCTAGCCCGGAGTTCTCCCCATTAATAAGGGGGAGTTAGAGGGGGTAGAGCGGCCTTACAACTAGCGCCTTGCTCGAATAGGCTTCGCCTCACCGCTTCCAGATACGCACTCCCCTTGCAAGGGGAGAAGCTATAACTCGGTAAATAGACAGGGTTCAGAGATTTATCATATATCCCAAGTATCGTTCCTCAATCCCTCGTCTAAACTTAGAAAAAACACACCGATATACATGTTATCGAAACATGGAGCATAACGATGAAGCCAATGTTGACCATTTCCCCTCTTTTTCTTCTGGCTGCATGCAGCGCACCCGTAGACCATGTATCCGGAGTCTCAAGTGATGATCTTTGCACGGCATTACAAACGGGTAATGTGGCTGAAAATAGCACCATGATCGGTGACGAAGAGGTGACGATGGACAGCGTCTACGGCGAGCTAACACAAAGAAAAATTAACCCGTACGCGAAAGGGTGCTTTGGCAGCCAGGAAAAGGCGGTGGAGTATCGAAAACACCAAGAAAAAATTGTCTCAGAGGCGTTAAATTATTAAATTCTAGGCAAAAAAAAGCACCTCAACTAAGTGAGGTGCGGTAGACCCAAGTTTCCGTTCCAAGTTCCAATCAGAGTTCCAACTATGCGCGGGTCCAAAAAGGGTTAACGGGTTGTATTACAAAGCATTCAAGTATGCCTTCAAGGCTTTTAATCGAACGGTTGCACCGCCGATAATGTCCATAAATCCGAGTTTTGGCGTAGGTTTAGTGGCTGAAATCCAACCTGAACCGGTGGCACCAAGCGGTACGTTGTAGCCCTCTGGCTCATTAAACTCAATGATGACTGTACGCCCGTGAGTACTGGTGTTGTTGCCAACATGCTGTCTAACGTGTTGAGTTGAACCATGTGCCGACACCGCTGCTTCACCAGTGTTGCTCGTTACACTGTGTACGCGTCCTCTAAATACCTCTCCCGGATGCGAGTTGACAAAGAACTCCGCAAACTGACCTTGTTCGATGTAGCGATACGTTTGATCACTCACTCGCATTTCGACAAATTTTCGACTGGTATCGAACAAGTGCAAGTTACCGGTGCGTGAACCTTCGGCAATATTGATAACACCGACAACGCCGTCAAACGGTGCTCTCACTTGATTCCGGTCGTTCAACCATTGCTTTTGGTTGATCTGAGCCTTGATACCGTCCACATCAGATTTTGCTGCCATTAGGTCCGCAGTGCCTTTTTGAATCTGGGTGTATAATTCATCGCGCTCTTGTTCGGAGCTGAACTCATCTAGATTCACTAGGCGTTTGTAGTTCTTTTCATCAATAGAGATTTGCTCGCGAATACTAGTAATGCGGTGCTCAGCAGCAACCAAACTAGATTGAAGGCTCTTTAGCTCTTCATCCGTGTCTTCTGACTCTAGGGTGTACAGTAAGTCACCTTTCTTAACTACTTGGTTATGGGTCACATAGATATCTTTAACCTGTTGACCAAAAAGCGGGCTAAGGACTGCATGCGGTGCTTTTACCGTGGTGCTGTCTGTGAGGTCGGCAGGCGACCAAAATCGGTGTGCGGTAAATAGCATGAATGCTAGAAATGCACCAAAGCCAACACTGATAACCGCATTTCTGAGCGTCCACTTTATGACGCCAAGTTTCACGAGTAACCAAATAATCAATACGTAAGGCAGCATGATCTCTTTCATTACGCTTCCTCCGACTCTTTCTTGCCGTGGATACCCACATTGATGACTTTACTCACTGCAGTTGCTACTGCGTCCCAGTTGGTAAAGGCTATAATGACGGCGAGCACCCACCATAGCTTGTCGATAAACAGACCGCAGAGTGACAATGCAAACACCAGGTTTGCTTGCGCACTTTGCATGTATTGACTGCGATGTACCGCCACTTCGTGTAATTGCCAAAGAAGATAAAGTACGTATGTGATGATTGAGAGGGTAATGACAAATATCATTCCCATAAAAAATTCGGAGTTAAGCAGACCTAAGATATTGGGCAGGTCTTGTGAAAAATACTCCGCAGGCAAAGTCTTACCATGAACGGTAGAAAGCTGCGCAAACGCGTAGCTCAGCGACAAAAAGCCGCCGACGATAACGATTGATTTAACACTCAATCGTAATGCTGATTTTAGTAGTCTGACCATGTCAGCTCCTTCATTCAGGCTCTCCGTAGCTATGTGATTGGAAAACATCCCAAGTCATTTTTATTTAGTCTCTATTGCCTTGGGTGTGAACATAGTAACTAACGGTTACTTTTGGATACATAGCCTGAACTTGGCTTTAAACATAAATGTGGTTTATGAATCATGCTGCTTTATGGTGAGTAGGGATGGGGGAGATGGATGAGAGAAAACAACGGTTTGAGCGTCAAATACGCAAAGTGATGAATTATTCACCGAACAAACTGATTTCACTACATTTATCCAACGAAACGCTATACAAGCCTAAAATCGTCAGTTAATATTTCAACATCCACTAATTAAGTGGATGTCAATAAATGCAGCAACACGCCGCATTATCGATGCCGAGATGGTGAAATTGGTAGACACGCTAGCATGAGGTGCTAGTGCCTTTGGTGTGAGGGTTCGAGTCCCTCTCTCGGCACCATTATTCCTTTCCTTATACTACCTACAGACTACAATGCAGAACAAAGGATCCAGTTCAAAGCAAATGAGTACGTCTAACTCGGAATCAATACGTCTATTGACCGAGGTGTCTTTGCACGCCCTTTTATACCTCGAATTTCAAAAGCTTGATCGCAAATCTCCGTTCTTCGACCGCGAAAAGAAGAACGAGTTACTTGTTCGCTGGCTGAAACCCAAGCTAAAGAGCAATAAGTATAAAGCGATTCGCAAGCAGTTGAAGACGATGAGTCTGCAAGCTAAAAAGTCTCAGGTAGATCTAGAGGATGTGCTGCTTACAGCCGTAGAGGCTAAACCTGAAGCACTGCAGCCTCACCTAGATAGCTACTTGCTACTGATCCGAGAAATAGAGAAGAAACTGGGTACAACAGCGCTTCTTTCTACACCTGAAGATGTGGATCTTAGCCATGACGAAAATGGCTGTTTACTTTGTGTGTTGTCCAATGATCTCAATGCTCACTTTGGCACGAAGAACCAGCTTGTTGCCGACATCTCCATCCTGTTCCGCGGCACAGTGCGTGAAAAGCACTTGTTCTTAGGAACAATATATGCGAATGAAATCTTCGGTTATCAGATCCAATATGAAGACGAAAACTTCGTTCGTATCTCTTTGACGCTCAATAAGTAATGTCATAAAAAAGCCCAGCGCAAGGCTGAGCTTTTATACTGGTTTGACAGCAATCAATCCTCAATTGGAACCACAAGAACATCCACTGGCGAGCTATTGATAACTTGTCTGGAAGCAGACACAATTTTGCTCCAGAAATCATGGTGGTGACCGCAAATTAATAAATCAAAATCATTTTGCGCAATCGCAACTTTCAATTTGTCACCAAGGTCGCCTGTGCCAATAATAAAGTGATTTAGCTCGCACTCGGCATACTCTGCAAAACCATGTAACTGTTCCATCGCTTCGATGTTTAGCGGCCGTTGCTCAGGGTCGTCTTTCAAGTCAACTAGGTCTGAATATATTTCACCGTGTGTGCCATCAATATGGATAAATGAAACATCGGCGTCCAATAGTTTTGCTAGAAAAACAGCCCTATCAATCAACACATTACTTTCAGGAGAAAGCTCAAGTGCCACTAGGATATGTTTGTATTTCATAACCACGCCCTCTTGCCGTATAACCTACCTCAATCATAGTCTTAAATCAGAAAAATTTGTGTCTAACAGATCTCGTATCGGCGATTAAGTGAATGAAAATTGATCTAGAGATGCATACCGACAGTATTGTGGAAGATTTTGCCCATAATGTCTGGGGGATTTGGCTCTTTTTCTTCTAGCGCTTTAGCTCTAATCTACACCTCGCCGACACGAGTTGGCTCTGGGTTAACAAGCGGTTTGCGATGCTGTAAATCACCGAAACATTCGCTGAAGCCCCAATTTTGTAGTGAATATATAGTGGAGAGAGCACAGTGACTCATCAAATCATTAAAGATCTAAACAACCGTTACACAGCCAAAAAATACGATGCGACTAAGCGTATTTCTGCAGAGGATATGGAAGTAATCAAAGAGGCAATTCGCCTGTCAGCTTCTTCTATCAACTCACAGCCGTGGAAGTTTATTGTGATCGAGAGCGATGAAGCGAAGCAGCGTTTCCACGACACTTTTGCAAACATGCACCAGTTCAACCAACCACATGCGAAAGAGGCGTCTCATACGATTCTATTCGCACACAACCCGCACTTTACCAAAGATGACTACAAAAAAGTGGTGGACGTGGAAGTAACATCGGGTCACTTGCCAGCAGACATGTACGACCAAATGCTAAACGGTGCGTTTGGCTTTGCAGAGCTAAACACCGACGAAAACGGCTTTAACGGTCAGTGGACGAAAGCACAAACTTACATCGCGTTGGGTAATGTACTTCATACTCTTGCGCGCATGGGCATCGCATCTACTCCGATGGAAGGCGTTGACCCAGAGATGATCGGTGAGATCTTTAAAGACGAACTCGGTGGTTACGTGTGTGATTTTGCACTTGCACTTGGCTACCACAAAGAAGGTGAAGACTATAACTACGGTCTGCCTAAGTCTCGCTTAGCTCAAGAAGACATCATTACGGTTCTTTAATCTGAGTTAGCCGACGAAAGACACTGCCAGCCCCCATTGGTCGCTATGCGATGAATGGGGGCTTTTTGCATTTTAGGATGAGGCAAGGGCATTACATATATAGTCCCGTAAAAAACTTATGCACCGGACCATGCTCTGCCCCCTCTAATTCGACGATATCAACAGCAATACTGACCCCAGCGTTAATTAGATCTGATTGAATGATTTTTAGGAACCCGAGATCTTGGCGCTGCAGGGCGATTTCCTCTGGGACACATGCCCATCCTAAACCTTGTTCGACAAGAGCAAGTACGTCCTCTAAGCTCGACGCTTCCCACTGTTCTGGCGAAAATATCAATAACTGTGACAGAAGAGGGTTATGGACCAGGCTGGAACAAGATATCTGACGCTCGGTATAGAGAGTGTGAGTTGGTACCATTTCTAGATCAGCAAGTTTTGAGTCAGGGGCACAAACAAGACTAAGGTTGATATTGCCAACCCCCTTGCTTTCAAACTCATCCATCAACTTACCCTGTGTCCCCACCAGTAACACATCCAAAGATTCTTCACTTAGTTGTTTGAATAGACTGTTCGAGTTGCTGCGAACAATATGTATTGCAGTATCCGTGTATCGTTGATTGACTCTATTAATCTGCTCTTCGAATACACTTGTCGGCAATATGTTTTCAACCCCGATCTTAAACGTTTTCTCAGCATCTCGATTTTGAGGAAGCATGCTGCGTTCAATTTTAGTTACCTCACGCAGAAGTATCTGTGAGTTAACATAGAGCCTCTCTCCATCTTCGGTCAGGGTTGGCTTTCTCGTACTTCTGTCGAACAAAGCGACATCAAGGTAATCTTCCAGAGCTATTATAGCGGCACTCACTGTGCTCACACGCTTGCCAACTACCCTTGCCGCTGCAGAAAAACTGCCTTCTTCTGCCGCAGTTCTAAACATCAGCAACTGATCTAATGACAGCATCGACGCTCCTTAATTACGGTTACCTTTGAATAATCCTTAGATAATAGCTCGTTACGGGCCGTATTTGCTGACTTTGAACATCAAACTTCCAAAATTATTGGAAATAACTTATTCGCTCACATTTTGCTCTCAGTTTAAATTACACCCAACGCAACGCGACAGAGTTCAGCGCAGCGTTTTAAACCTTAAGGTGGGGGAGAGGATTCTTCACCAGTTAATGTAAATCGCACGGATGCCATAAACACTAGTCAATACGAGGCACAGATTATGGCTAAAAATGATATCCAAAATAACCCGCACCTAGATCCTGAGATGAAGTCATTCATGCTTTCAGAGCAAGAAAAATGGGACAAGCTCAACGCAAGCCTAATTAAGCAGTTTAAAGATACGCGTTGTCACGTTGAACACGGTTTTGCACGTTACAGAGCGGCATATGTTGGTGACCTGAATGCGGTTTATGTACCGGACCCAGATGTAGGCGAAATGCATGCAATGACGGGTGACAGTCTGGCAGACGAAGCAATGCAGTTTTGGCGTGAACACAAAAACAAACCGCTAAAAGATGTAGCTCCAGAGCTCTTTGCTGAGATGCAAGAAGAGTCCGATGGTCTAGCAGCGGCGCTCGAAAGCTGCGGCGTCAAAGTGATTCGCAACCGTGATTGTGAGTACCCAGAGGCGATTGTCGATAATAACGCAGCATGGAAAGGTCCAAAATTCTGCTCAATTTATGGCGGACCTGGCTATGGTCGTATTATGGGCGATACATTCATGCAGATTTGGGAGTGTGGTCCTGTGCGTCAGTGGGAATTTGCAACACGTGCTGGTACCAATGAGTTGTTTAAAGCCAACCCTGATTTGCGCTACCGTTCGATGCCGTTTCCTGAACCAGATGTAAACATGCAGGGGCCAGGCATGATTGGTATTGATAACGCAGCTGTGAAGATCTTTCCTAACAAGCACTTACTGTTGGGTTGGGGTGTACCGAATAAAGAGTGTATTCCAGAAACTTACCAAGAAGAGACTTGCCACGATCATACCTCGGCAGGTAACCCACTCGGTGGTAAGTTCATGATGGAACGTATCTTGGAAGATGAAGGTTATACGTATGAAGAGGTTTTCTTCGACTCTAACTTAACCTATCACTTTGATTGCTTCATCATGATGATCAAAGAGGGTGTTGTTGGTCTGCCTGATGCGCCAAACTATGGCTTAATGAGCGAAGGCTTGCCTAAGTGCCTTGAGGGTTACACCATTATTCCAATCCCTCTGGAAGACGTGGCTCGCGGAGCGATGAACGCACCGACGATTGGTGACGGTCGAATTTTGATTGATGACCGTTGTGAAGAGACAATGCGCCGATTGCGTGAACACGGCATTGAGCCAGTGCCGGTGAAGTATTCTGCTTGTTGGGATACGTTTAACTCTGGTATGGATTGTTCAGACGCAGAGATCTGGCGCGAAAATGATATCAGTGAATATGAAGCGAGCCTGGTTGAAAAAGAAAGCGAGTAACCTGTCTGTATTCACTACAGTTATTCTCGATAGTTGAAGTTAAAAAGACCACATAATGTGGTCTTTTTGTCTCTATAGGAGTAACCCGCTTGTCCCTAGCAGAATGAACAGGACACCGGTCAGCCGATTTATAATCACAATATGACGTTTTAAAAACCTAGCTACTTTCTCAGTTGCAAGTGATAGAAGTAAGTGAATAGACAGAGTAATTAAGATCAACTCGAGAGTCAGTACCGCGGCTTGCAGGGCGAAATATTGTTCACCTTTTACAAAAAGAGGAAACAGGGCGCCAAAAAACACGATAGTTTTTGGATTCAAAAGCGAGATCAGAACACCGCTCCTGTAACCATATGAACGCTCTTCAATCATCGCTTGGCTTCGTGAATAGTAAATCGCACGACCACCAAGGTAGATAATATAGCTGCTGCACAGCCCGGTCATGACTTGGTAGGCGAGGTCATTAGTATGAACTAAGGTCAACAACCAAGAATTGGACAGTATAGAAGCAAGCAAAAGCCCAGTGGAAATGCCGAGAATGACTGGAATTGTGCGTTGCATATTCTGGTTCAAACTGTTGCTTAATACTGCCAACATCCCCGGACCTGGGGATGCCGCTGAAGCTATGCAAATGGTGATAAAGGCTAGCTGACTTTCCATTTTATTCCTTGATGGCTGTCATCACAGTCATTGGCCAGTTAAGCGCCCAACCTGTCGGTGTGCGTCGTATGCCGAGTAGGCGCTCTGCATCATCCAAACTGTGCTTGTGGGAATACTCAGGCTTGTTTGAATGAAGTAATGATAGAAAGACACCGATATCTTCTTTTCGCTCAAAATGCCACTGTAGTGCTAAATCTGTGAACTTAGGTTCACTCCATCCGGTAAGTTTGCACAAACTCTTGGCGTATGGTTTGCTCAAAAAGCTTACTTCGTGCCCTGTTGTGCATGAAATCGCGACATGTTCATCAAAGTAGTCCGATAGCTTAGTACCACTGAAGATGTCACAAATCACCAAGCGCGCACCAGGCTTGGCGAACTGTGCTAAGTTGCTCAATACCGCTTCTTTACTTTTTACATGGTGAAAAGCACCGCGTGACCAAATTGCGTCGAGTGTTACGCCTTCAGATAGTGAAATATCTTCAGCGGGTCTTTGCATTATGGTGATGTTTTCACATGCTCGATCATAGATGGGTCTTAATTGATCTGGAGAGGGATCAACAACAAAAAGTCGTCCTTCTGGTCCAATGGCGGTAGAAATGTCGAATGAGAAAAAGCCGCTTCCCGCTCCAATTTCTAGTATTGCCTCACCACATTGAGGGGCAAGAAAATCAAACATCATTAAGGTGTCTTCTTTCCAACACGCTGGAAATTGATTCAAAGCCAATTTGTACGAACGAGATCGTTCTGTCGAGAACTCGACTTGATGTAACTCCATTTTATTTATTACTCCAACTAACCTAGCTACTGACGTTGTTATTTTATTTGTTTATGCAGTAGCCACTCTAATGAGCGCAGAGTCAGTTATCTTGTAAAAAATTGTTGTTGGTAGGTCGTTGGGTTGATTCCCATCGCGCTGACGAAGGTTTTATGGAAATGGCTTTGATCATGAAAACCACAAGCTAGCGCAACGTCGATGGGCTTGTTGCCAGCCTTTAGTAAGGATTTGGAATAGCTGATCCGCTGTTGGACTTGAAACTGGTGAGGGGTAACGCTTAAGTGACGTTTAAACTCATGAATTAAATGATATTTGCTTACGCCAGTTAATTCCGCTAGTTCATCGAGAGCGACTTTCTTAGTGCAGTTATCAGCGAGGTAGTCACGGGCGATAATGATGTTGGATTTGGCATCGGGACCATCAGCAGCAGCAAGTCTCGATGAACCGTATTGTAAGATCATTTTTACCAATAACAGTTCTAAATGACTCTCCACCTCAAGTTGCTCGCCGGCGTTGTTGATGGTTGAAAATAGCAGATGCATTTGCCGTTTTAACCGCTCATCAGAGATGGTGCTGTTACGAAACGTTGGCAGTCCATCCTTTGCATACATCTCTTTGTAGATGTCGCGGACTTGCTGTTCACTTGGATAGATACCGCGATAACGCCATCCTTGTTCACACCCTTTGCTGCCAGTGTGGATTTCGTCTGGGCTAATGATACAAATATCGCCACTAATAGCATTATGAGTTGCACCTTTATGAAAGAATTGCTGAACGCCTGCATCAACCAGCGTAATCACAAATTCTCCATGTGCGTGTTTGCCAAATGTGGTATCGACAAATTGTGCGTTGATGACATCCATTCCATCGAATGCCTCAAAGCTTGCCAGATGACAGAACTCTTCTTTAGACATTAACTCAACGTTCCTTGTATGACCCCTTGTAAAAAATAGCGGTGTGCTCATATGCAACACCGCTATTTCTGTGGAGCCTATCACACAATATTGGCGCTTTCCCGTAGGTGTCGCGTTTTTTGTGCACCTTGTTGCAATGTCGGTATTACTCTATTTAGGTTGTTTGGCGAGTACTTCGTCAATATCTGCTGCACTATGGCGCTCAGCTAACGTTTCCCACTCTTCCCCCCAGACGCGGTTTACAATACGGCCACGCTTCACAGCTGGACGCTCAGCAATCTCTTTTGCCCAGCGGATTAGGTTAGGGTAGCTTTCGACATCTAGGAACTCAGCCGCATCGTACTGGTTATTGATCACTAGATTTCCATACCATGGCCACGTAGCGATATCAGCGATAGTGTATTCGTCACCCGCAAGGAACTGATTCTCAGCCAATCGAGCATCAAGAAGGTGAAGTTGGCGCTTGGTTTCCATCGTAAAGCGATTGATTGGGTACTCGAACTTTTCCGGCGCATAAGCGTAAAAGTGACCGAAACCACCCCCAAGGTAGGGTGCCGAACCTTGTAGCCAGAATAGCCAGTTCATTGCTTCTACACGAGTTTCTGCTTTCTTAGGTAACAGAGCATCAAACTTTTCAGCGAGATAAAGAAGAATGTTTCCCGACTCAAAGACGCGAACAGGTTCACTACCTGAGCGGTCAAGCAATGCAGGAATCTTTGAGTTTGGGTTTACCGCAACGAAACCAGAGCCAAACTGATCTCCATCACCGATCTTAATGGTGTAGGCGTCATATTCAGCATCAGCTTTACCAAGAGCAAGAAGTTCTTCAAGCATGATGGTAACCTTTTGACCATTTGGCGTAGCTAACGAATAGAGTTGAAGAGCATGTTCGCCAGCGGGTAGGGTTTGCTCGTGTCTTGCGCCAGAATCAGGGCGATTGATGCTGGCCCATTGACCACCACTTTCGCTATCGTGAATCCATACTTTTGGTGGGATATATTCAGTACTCATGCTTCTTTCTCTCCATAATTGTTATAGGAAACATTCGTTTGTATCGAGAGAAAATCCTAGCGTGATTAAGGTAAGTCCGCAATAACAGTTAGGGAAGCTTAATCTATATCTTATGCTTTCTTAATCTTTTGCTAATACAAAAAAAAGCGGGCATAAAGCCCGCTAAACGTCATTAAACGTAAGGTCAAATTCCGTATTACAATCCGAAGAGGCATCTCCTCTTCAAGGGTTAATAGCATCTAGGGGTAGTTCAACCTAAGTAGACTGTGACCATCATACTCAAGCATAGGTACCGATGCTTGTATGTCATTATGCAGACCTTGACTGTTTTTCGCTATAACTGAAAAATGCAGTCATTTGCAGTGCTAAAGTCCCTCAAAGCCACAGAATACCAACCGGATCACAGGAACCGTGTAACAAAATATTATGGTTTAAATCTTTACTATGGGGCTGTTATATTTACCCAATAAATACATAAATCCTCTGTGGAGCCGACAGTTATGAATCCGCTACCCAGTGATGGATACATTTGCTATTTGGTGACGGAACACCTAAAAAAATTAGTCTCAGAAGCCTCAACGACGAAGCTTTCATTGTTCAACTTCTTTGTACTGCAGTACGTAGAGAGGTGCTCTGAACAATGTGAGTGTACGCAGTATCAAATCAGCCAAGCTCTATTGGCTGATACCTCTAAAGTCAATAAAGCGGTTCGTGAGCTAGAATCGAGTGGTTTGATCATTGCGGCAAAGACCAAAGAAAATGGTCGCGTTAAAAAGATGCTCAGTGTCACAGAGCAAGGTCGATCTTTGATTCGATTACATAGAACGAAAACTGATGACATCGCGACGCGATATGTGGCGGAAGTTAGAGATAAAGTCAGTGTGGACGAACTATTTGATGCCCATGCTAAGACGATGGCGGCGTTTTATGATGCCTTGAAGCTGTACAAAAGCGACAAGTAAAATAAACAAAAAAAATAGAGGGGCGCGAGCGCCCCTCTTTCGTTAGGTTTAAGCAAGTAGCTAGGTTTAAGCTAGAGCCTCAATATCGCTGTTAGCGTCGATTTCTTGTTTAGCCTCAAACATCTCGGCTGAAACGAGTACTACACCATCGTCAGTTACCGTGTAACGTTTCTTGTCTTCCTCAAGATCATAACCAATGACTGTACCATCAGGTATGATGCACTCTTCACCAACGATGACTTTCTTAAGCTTGCAGCTTCTACCAACAATTGAGCGCGGCAAAAGGATACTGTCTTGTACTTCAGCGAAGTCTTCTACTCGTACATCGGAAGAGACGAGACTGTGGTTGACCTGGCCGCCGGAAATAATCGCACCTGCACACAGCACTGAGTCTACTGCAAACCCTCTGCGGTTTGGATCGTTGAACAAGAACTTCACTCCAGGTCTTTGAACCTGATTGGTCATAATTGGCCAGCTAGTGTCATACAGGTCCAACTCTGGCGTCGGAGCCAACAGATCCATAGTCGCGGCGTAATACTCGTCAACATGACCAACATCGCGCCAGTAACCATTGCCACCTGGGTGACCTCGCTCGGTAAACACATAGCCTTTTAGATTGCTACGGCCAATTAGACTTGGAATGATGTTATGACCAAAATCGTGTTTGTAGTCTGGGTTTTCTAACGCCTGACGAAGCTCAGCATCCAAAACATCGACATTGAAAATGTAGATACCCATCGAGATTAACGCCTTGCTGTCATCGTTAGGCATTGGAGTAGGGTTCTTTGGTTTCTCAACGAAATTGATGATATCGCCCTGTTCGTTTAGACCCATCACACCAAATTCTGAGGCTTGTTCGATGGGTTTTTGGATGCAGGCAACTGTCACGTCAGCACCGCTCTCAACGTGGAAGTTGATCATTCGCGAGTAATCCATCTTGTAGATGTGGTCCCCGCCCAAAATCAAAATACGCTCAGTGGAGGTTTGGCGCTTGATCAAATCAAGGTTTTGGTAGATAGCATCTGCCGTACCACGATACCAGTTTTCACCAATACGCTGTTGAGCAGGAATGATATGTACGCCTTCGCCCAATGCCGAATAAGACGACTGCCAGCCTGATTGAATGTGGCTGATCAAGTCTTGAGCCATATATTGGGTGAGGACACCGACCTTGCGGATACCTGAGTTGATGCAGTTGGAGAGTGCGAAATCGATGATTTTAAACTTGCCACCAAACGATACTGCTGGTTTTGCGATCGTAGAGGTAAGCTCTTTAAGCCTAGTGCCTTTCCCTCCCGCTAGGATCATAGCGGTTGTGTTTCTTAGACGAGCGTTACTAGAAATATGGGAATATTGGTTTTCCTTCGGCATTGTATAACTCCTTATATAACAAGCACAAAAGACGTTTTTGGGGGAGTGTGAGTAACGCTACCCTTCTTTGGGGTAGCTTAGTTTGTAACTAGAACACTCGATGACGTCGATAAAAAATTCCCCTCTATAAGAGCAGAACTTTCGTATGCAATCCATACCATAAAATGTAAAGTTTTATCAAAAATACATAATTTCAACCTCTTATCACAGTTAGCTTCGCAACGTATGAAACGAAGGAGAAATTTCGTACAGACCCTTACGGTCATATTGATTGATTTTTACTAATATAAGCACGCTATATGTGTTTTGTTACATGATGGTGACAAATGAAACCTCAGGGATATTCGATATGATTTTTTCTCATCGCCTTCACACTCCAACCGTGAAGCTGTTTTTACTCGCCACACTGGCCTTAATTCAAGTTGCTTCGTTTAGTGCACAGGCACACATAGAGACACCAGATAATCAGGCAACACTTTGGTTTGAAAAGTCAGATCTGCCGCTTGATGAGAAACTGCATGCCAAAGCGTTGGGCAATGGCATGAGGGTGATCATTATTGCTAACGACAAGCCCAAAAAGGCCGTGTCGATTCGTATGCGTGTTGCGGCGGGTTCCTTGCAAGAACCGGGGCAAAAAGAACCGGGTTTAGCGCACTTTCTTGAGCATATGGCATTTAACGGTTCGATGAATGTGCCCGAGGGGGAAATGGTTCAAATCCTTGAAAGACATGGCTTGTCATTTGGTAAAGATACCAATGCCGAAACCAACTTTAAGCAAACGGTATACACGCTAGAACTACCGAAAAATGATGTTGAAACGTTAAAAACATCGCTATTTATCATGAGAGAAACCGCGTCGGAACTGACGCTTGATAAAGAGGCAATTGAGCGTGAACTACCCGTTATCTCCTCGGAGGTTCGCGAGAGGACGACGCTCGATCTTAACATGCTCTATGACTGGTCTAGCTTTGTTCTACGAGACGGCAATGTCATAGAGCGGATCCCTCTAGGAACACTTGACGGCATGAAAATGGTGGACAAGCAGCGTTTGACAGACTTTTATCGCCATTACTATACGCCAGAGAACACGACGCTAATCATCGCAGGTGATGTCGACGTTCAACAAACCTTTGCTATGGTTGAAAAGCAGTTTGGAGATTGGCATGCAAAAGGGAAGCAGCCAGAGGCGTACAGTAAACAAGTCACCTTACCTAATCATCCTGAGGCGCGGGTATTTCTGGATCCTAACGCAATAACCACGGTGGAACTAAACTTCCTTGAACCAATAGATCGCGCACCAGACTCTAAGTTGAAGCGGTCGCAAGAACTCACTTTGTATATTGCTAATCAAGCACTTCAGTACCGACTTGAAACTCAGTCTTATGCCAGTGAAGGCAAGTTACTGTCGCCTTATGTCGGCTCTTACAATCAGTTTGATGTCATTGCCATTAACCAATTGAGCATGACTACCCCTCAGAGTCTGTGGCGAGAAGGACTCCAGGTACTAGACCAAGGTCTTCGTCAAGCGGCTCAATATGGGTTTACCGAGCAGGAGATAAAGCGACAGCTCGACAAATACCATAATCTGCTCAAATTAGACGCCGAGGCGGAAGACGATACTTACAGTGCCGATTATGCCGAGAGGCTTGTAAGTGATGTCAACAATAGTATGGTCACGACCAGTCGGGCATTTGATTTGTCTCTGTTCGAGCAAGATGTGATGTCACAAGATATTGAGGTGTTTAATCGCGCTTTTCAGCAGCACTGGCAAGGAAAAGCACCGCGAATTTACGTAACCGAACGACCTTCTACTGGACAGGCGAAGTCTGCAACGAGTCAGGATGTTCTTGAAACTTATCAAATAGCGAGCGCTAAACAAGTGTCTCCTTACATTCCTCAGAAACAAGCTGAGTTTGCATATCAGAGCTTTGGCAAAGAAGGGACGGCTGAAAAGCTGGAAACAACGAATTTTGGCGGCGTGACTCGTTATAGGTTTGAAAACGGCGTCTATCTTAACGTAAAACCAACCGACTATGAGTCAAATGCGGTTTACATCAGCGTTCGTGCTGGTAAAGGCAAGCTCGGGCTCACCCCAGAGGAGGGCGCATTCGCGACACTTTTTGATGCCGGTTTTGTGGCTGGTGGATTAGAGGCTCACGATATCAATGACCTGAGATCGATATTTTCGGGTCGACAGATTAATGCCAACATTTATCTGACAGACGATGCGATAGAGAGTCAATATCGTGTGCCACCTCAAGATGTGCTTGACCAGTTAAGAGTGACGGCAGCGTTTCTCACCCACCCCGGATATAGAGCAAGTGGTCACGCTTTCGCGATTGAGCACCTAAAGTCAATTTATGATACTTACCCAACGACGCCAGAGAGAGTTCTAGGCTTCAATAGTGGTGAGCTAATGTATCAGGGTGACCCCCGCTGGGTTTATCCAAGTATTGAATCGGTTGAAGCGCTTCCCTTGACGGTGTTGCAACCTTTTGTCGAGCGTTCAATTAACAAGGGGCCTGTGGAGGTTTCGCTGCTGGGTAACATCAGTGAGCAGCAGGCTGTGGATTACGTAGCTCAAACTTTTGGAGCATTAGATATAAAGGCACAAACCTTTATAGACAGGCCTGCGACGGAGATTAAGTTACAACCGAATAAGTCGTACACTTATTACCATCACGGAGAGCCTAATACCGCCCTGGCATCGGGCTATTTTACTTTACCTGACGGTTCCAATTATAGAGATGTCGTTGGTTTTGCGATCTTAAGATCTATCCTGCAAATTCGAGTCAACGATGCGATTAGAGAGTCGACCGGTAAAGCTTACTCTCCTTGGGTGGATTCTTCTCAGTCACTTCTCTACAAAGACTATGGTTACCTCAACTTAAACAGTAACACCACGATTGAAAATGTAGATGTTGTGCTCAATATCTACAAACAGCTGGTTAAAGATCTTCAAGAGAAGGGAGTGACTCAGGATGAGCTGGTCCGTGCGGTCACACCCATGACTGACCGCGTAGAGCAAAGTTATGAGAGCAATGGCTTTTGGTTTGGTCTTATGGCACAAGCATCAAGCTATCCAGAGAACTTAGCCAATGAAGCAAATTTTGAAGCCTATGCTCGTCAGGTGAGCGTGGCAGATATTCAAAAACTAGCAAATCGCATTGATGTCTCATCAATGATTGAAGTGAGAGTACTTCCGACAACAAAGTAATAAAAAATCTAATGCAAGTGTTGACAGGTTATTTTCGGAAGCATATATTATTTACATGAACTGCCTATTGGAGTTCTTGAGCAGTTAGCTTTGCCTTACTAGGGAAGCAATAACCGCTCGTTATTTGAAGCCGTTTGGCGAGACTAAATGAGCTTCAACCCTGTTAACACTTGGAACATATGTCTAAATGCGGCACCTGAGCGCGCGGAGAGTATGTGTCCAGTCTTGATGTAATCACATGCTTGTGATGACGTTGAGAACTATTGCTTATTATGAGGATAGTATTATGCGTAATGTAGACTTTTCACCCCTATACCGTCATGCCATTGGTTTCGATCGTCTGTTTAACCTAGCGGAAAACAGTGCGAAGAAGCCGTCATCTAATGGATACCCTCCATACAACATCGAGCAGAAAGACGAAAACAACTATCGCATCACGATGGCTGTCGCTGGCTTCGCTGAAGATGCATTAACCCTGACTCAAAACGAGAACATGCTGATCGTGTCTGGTGAGGTTAAACCTTCGGAACATAAGCCAAACTACGTCTATCAAGGCATCGCCGAGCGCAATTTCGAGCGCAAATTCCAGCTTGCAGATTATGTCACCGTGAAAGCAGCAAGTATGGAAAATGGTTTACTACACGTCGATTTAGTCCGTGAAGTGCCAGAAGCAATGCAGCCACGTAAGATTTCGATAAGCAAATAATAAGTCTGTTGAGAGGCACAGTCGTGAGAGTCGAAAACTGGCAAACCATTTAATTTGCTAGTGATAACCCTCAACGAGACAACAGTGCCTGATTGAATGTGCAATCAACGTAAACTGCGCGCCTAAGCCGCTCCTTTGGTGCGCAGAAATAAACTATAGAATTAAGACTTTGCATTAGAATAAATAATGCGAAGCGGAGAGGTATTATTATGGGAAAAATTATTGGTATTGACTTAGGTACAACAAACTCATGCGTCGCGGTTCTAGATGGCGACAAACCGCGTGTGATTGAAAACGCAGAAGGAGAACGTACCACTGCATCCGTTATTGCTTACACCGATGGTGAGACTTTGGTCGGTCAACCGGCGAAACGTCAGGCAGTGACTAATCCAGAGAATACACTGTTCGCTATTAAGCGTTTGATCGGCCGTCGCTTTGAAGACGAAGAAGTTCAACGTGATATCGAAATCATGCCTTACAACATCGTCAAGGCAGACAACGGTGACGCTTGGGTAGAAGCCAAAGGCCAAAAAATGGCCGCGCCACAGGTTTCGGCTGAAGTACTGAAGAAAATGAAGAAAACAGCGGAAGATTTCCTTGGTGAAGAAGTTACCGGGGCAGTCATTACGGTGCCGGCTTACTTTAACGACGCACAGCGACAAGCAACGAAAGACGCAGGTCGCATCGCGGGTTTAGAAGTTAAGCGAATCATTAACGAACCAACGGCTGCGGCCCTTGCTTACGGTTTAGACAAAAAAGGCGGCGACCGCACAATTGCTGTCTACGACTTAGGTGGTGGTACTTTCGATATCTCTATTATCGAGATAGATGAAGTCGAAGGCGAACAGACCTTTGAAGTATTAGCAACCAATGGTGATACACACCTAGGTGGTGAAGACTTCGATAACCGATTGATTAATTACTTAGTGGAAGAGTTCAAAAAAGAGCAAGGCATCGACCTTAAGAAGGATGCTCTAGCGATGCAGCGTGTTAAAGAGGCGGCAGAGAAAGCGAAGATTGAACTTTCTTCTACTTCTCAAACCGATGTTAACTTGCCGTACGTGACAGCCGATGCAACGGGACCTAAGCACCTAAACGTGAAAGTGACCAGAGCTAAACTCGAATCCTTGGTTGAAGATCTTGTACTTCGTTCGATTGAACCGCTTAAGACCGCGCTTAACGATGCTGAACTGTCAGCAAGTGATATCACAGACGTCATTCTTGTCGGTGGTCAAACGCGTATGCCAATGGTCCAAGCGAAAGTAGCAGAGTTCTTTGGTAAAGAAGCACGCCGTGATGTCAACCCAGATGAAGCTGTCGCTATGGGGGCTGCGGTTCAAGGGGGCGTTCTCGCGGGTGACGTGAAAGATGTCCTTCTGCTTGATGTAACCCCGCTATCACTGGGTATTGAAACCATGGGTGGCGTGATGACTAAGCTTGTCGAGAAGAACACCACGATTCCAACTAAAGCGAATCAGGTATTCTCTACTGCAGAGGACAACCAGAGCGCAGTAACGATTCATGTTGTACAAGGTGAGCGTAAGCAAGCGATGTACAACAAGTCACTTGGTCAGTTCAACCTTGAAGGTATTCAACCAGCACCACGCGGAATGCCACAGATTGAAGTGACATTCGATATTGATGCGAACGGTATCCTCAACGTATCTGCGAAAGATAAGTCTACTGGTAAAGAGCAAAAGATCACGATCCAAGCATCAGGCGGTTTGAGTGATGCTGACATCGAAAAAATGGTTCAAGAAGCAGAAGCAAACAAGGAAGCGGATAAAAAGTTTGAAGAGTTAGCGACAGCTAGGAATCAAGCAGATCAGATGATTCACTCCACGCGCAAGCAGGTGGAGGAAGCAGGTGATGAGCTCCCAGCAGACGTGAAAAATGATATCGAAACCGCCATATCTGACTTAGAAGATGCACGCAAGAGCGAGGATAAGGTTGCGATTGATGACAAGATTCAGGCTCTGGTAACCGCAGCGCAGAAGCTAATGGAAATTGCTCAGCAAAAAGCGCAAGCCCAAAGCAACAACGCTCAATCTAAATCAGGCGCTGATGACGATGTCGTCGAAGCAGATTTTGAAGAAGTGAAATAACGCCTCTGGTAAGCCGTGAAAACGGTGTAATAAACAGTTGAGTTATGTTCATAAATACATAAACTTATCGGTATTCAGGGCGTAAGAGGGAAACTCATACGCCCTTTTTTCCGTTTGAGTAAGAGATTGAGTGAGGTTTTAGCATGTCAAAAAGAGATTATTACAGCGTGCTAGGTGTCTCCAAGGGAGCCTCAGAAAAGGATATTAAGAAAGCCTACAAAAAGTTGGCGATGAAATATCACCCAGACAAAAACCCAGGTGACACCGCAGCAGAAGCAAACTTTAAGGAAGTTAAAGAGGCCTACGAGGTACTCACTGATACTGAAAAAAGACGTCAGTATGATCAGTTTGGCCATGCTGCATTTGAAGGTGGCGGTTTTGGCGGCCACGGCGGCCATGGTGGCGGTGGATTCGAGGATATCTTTGGCGACGCATTCCGCCAGCGTGGTGGTGGCTTTGGTGGCGGCGGCTTCGGTGGTGGTTTTGGAGGTTTTGAGGATATCTTCTCCCAAGCGCGTGGTGGTCATGGTCGAGCAAGAGCTCAGAAAGGCAGAGATCAAGAGTTTACTCTAACGGTCGACTTTGTTGATGCGATTCAAGGCGCTGAAAAAGTGGTTGAACTGCCGATTAACGGCGAGAGCAAAAAGATCAATGTGAAGATCCCTGCCGGGATTAAAGATGGCGAGAAAATTCGCTTCTCGGGCAAAGGCGGTGCGGGCATTAATGGTGGTCCAGCGGGCGACCTTCTCCTGTCTATCGCGACGCGCAGTCATGCTTTTTTAGAGCGTGATGGTAACGATCTAATCTGCAACACCAAAGTTGATATGGTGACGGCTGCTCTGGGCGGCGAGGCTGAAGTGATTGTGCTCGATAGCCGCTTTAAGCTAAAGATTCCAGCGGGCACACAATCTGGTCGAAAATTTAAAATGACTGGGAAGGGTGTGACAGACCGTAAGGGGCAAACGGGTGATTTGCTTGTTAAGATTCAAGTGGAAACCCCGACGAACCTAACCGACAGACAAAGAGACTTGCTTGAGCAGTTCAAATTGACGATTGGCTAGACAGACCAGTATTACATACTATCAGCAGCCACCTTGTGTGGCTGCTTGTCGTTTTAATCAAGTATCGCTGGTGAACTAGTGAAGTTAGGTAATGTGTACATTTTTGCTGATGAACTATTCTTACTTTTACCCGTAAGAACAATCTCACTAAAAGGAGGCAGAAATGAGCATGGTTTTCAAAGCATTGATACTCGGTTTATTGTTTGGTTTATTCGCCAAAGAAGCCCTCGCAAGCAATTGTCCCTCCTTGTTGGATTCTACCCAACGTAAACTCAACTCTAACGATTCCGTAAGTCTGTGCGACGCCTATCAGGGAAAAGTGTTACTTGTCGTCAATACTGCTAGCCAATGTGGATTCACTGGTCAGTTTAAGGAGCTTGAAGCGCTTCACAACGAGTTTAAAGACCAAGGCTTCAGTGTGGTTGGCTTTCCTTCAAACGATTTTAATCAAGACAGGGGAAGCGAAGAAAACACGGCAAAAGTGTGTTACCTAGATTACGGCGTCACCTTTCCTATGATGGCGCGTAGCTCAATCAAGGGAGACAATGCTAACCCAGTTTTTGCTGAGATGGCAAAGCAGAGTGGCGTGACGCCGAAGTGGAATTTTTATAAGTATCTTGTCGGCCGTGACGGTAACGTCGTCGGTGTTTTCTCAACAGGAACCTCGCCAACAGACGCTAAGATTACGTCAATGATCAAAGGTCAGTTATAAGCTAAGGCGACTCGATTGACCCCAGTTCGGGCGTTAGCTAAAGTATTGCTACCACATCATATTTTAACTTCCAGCCATGAATATCGAACACCTTAAACTGTTTGTCCGACTCGCTGCCACCAACAATATCAGTCTTGCAGGGCAGGAGTTGGGGCTTTCTCCTGCTGTGTCGAGTGCTCATATTAGTAAGCTTGAGCAGGCGCTCGGCGTGCGTTTAGTACATCGAACGACGAGAAAGGTGTCGTTGACCGAAGAGGGCGTAGCTTTCCTACCTCATGCTGAAGAAGTGCTTTCGACGGTGGAAGCCGCAAGGGCTTCAATCGGCGTGGGCAGTACGACGCCATCTGGTACCTTGAGGGTGACGGCACCTGCGTCCTTTGGCCGTTTGCATATTGTTCCTGCTTTGAAGGGCTTCTTAGCTCAATATCCCGAGCTAACGATTGATTTTCGCTTTAGCGACAATATTGTCGATTTGGTTGAGGGAGGCTTCGATGTGGCGATACGCGATGCCGAGCTCAAAGATTCAACCTTGATCGCTCGAAAACTGGCGACAGATAGGCGTATTGTTTGCGCTTCACCTGAGTATTTATCAAAGTTTGGAGCACCTGAGACGCCGAGCGAGCTATCAAACCACCAATGTGTGCAATTAGTGGGTTTAGAGAGCTGGACCTTTGTGACCTCTCAGGGAAAAGAGACAATTAAGACCAAAGGTCTGCTGCGAACTGACAATGGTGACGCCATGAGGGATGCTTGTATCGATGGATTAGGGCTTGCTATCAACTCGACATGGAGTGTGTATAAACAGCTCAAAGAGGGCACTTTAGTCCAGGTACTAGAAGATTACCCCTTGGACTCAGATGTGGCGATTTGGGTGGTTTATCCAAGCTCACGATTACTTGCACCTAAGGTAAGAGCATTTATCGATTACTTTACTGAGTTTTACGGCAGCCCACCGTATTGGGAATGTTAATACGTATTGAGAATGGTAGAAAAAGCAAAGGCAACTCGTTTGAGTTGCCTTTATCGTTAATCATAGTCCCATGTATTAGTGGTCTAGATATAAGTAGTTTTGCCAACTCTTCATTCTGATAAGAACTTTGCGCATGATGGATACGTGCGTGAAGCTATCTGAGTAGACGGCAATTTCGGCATTGGAACCTGTAGGTAGTACGTATTCACTCATATCATCCTCGATAACCAGTTTCACCATAGCTCTACCAGAGGTATTGAAGGTTTGCGTAGTACGCAGCGTGCCGCTAGCACTGATTTGCCCTTCTGGAATCGTCGGCAACACTTCAACGACTTTTCCTTTGAATACTTTGCCTGGCAGTGCTCTGAACAAGAATTCCGCCTCGAAACCTGACTCTAGACGCTGCAGTGAGTTTTGTCTAAATGCACCGACATAAAAATCTTGCTCGGTGTGGACAAAGGTCATCAGTGGTGCGAGTGGAAGAGGCACTGCCATCATTCCAGGTCTTAACGCAAGCTGGGTAACGTAGCCATCTGTTGGCGCAACCACAACCGTTTCTCTTAGATTAAACTCGGCTTGAATCAGCTGTGCTTTTAGCTGAGCGACCATCGTATTCTCGCCAAATATCTCTGACTCGAACGCGAGTCGCGAGCTTTCTTCTTGCGCTTGTGCTGCCTCTAAAGCGGCTTGATTTGCCTTAAAGGTCTGTAAGCGAGTGTCGACTTGTTGCTCGGTAAAAGCGCCTTTTTTAAAGCCTTGTTGGTAACGATTATACTCACGTTCCGCCTTATCACGTTCCGCTTGCGCCTTGATGGTTTGTGACTGAGCAGCTTTATAAGCACTTTCTAATTCAAGAACATCCTGCTCTGCATCAGCGAGTGCAGCTTTTGCACGAATGACTTCTGCTTCAAATGGAATGGGATCAATTTTGAATAGGACATCACCTTTGCGAAGCTGCTGGTTTGCCTCTACGTCAACCGAAACCACTTTGCCTCGAACACTTGATACGATAGGGGTGGTCGTGTAGAACTGCCCGCCGATTTGGCTAAATGGGTGGTTGTAGTTCATCAGCAGGATTAGCGTGCCGACAAGTACCACGCCACCAAGTACAGCAGTTGGAACGGTCCATTTATTCAGAGGGATCTTAAAGATCTTAAAAATGGCGATACAAAGCGCGGCGTAGGTTAAAACGAGTAATAAATCCATGGCTTACTTCTCCTCGGCCTGAGGCTGTGATTGAGTTTGTGCGGCGGCTTTTTCTTGTGCTTGCTTGCCTTTGAGGTAGCCCACCTCTTGCTCGAGTGAGCTAACTTGATCAATCAGTTTTTCTAGGCGGTGGTGAAGGTCGTGTTGTTCTTCTTCGAGCTTATGAAAGCCCCAACCTCTTTCATTGCGCCATAACGTGGCCCAAATCCACAGAAACGGCCAGATGGCATGGAGCGTAAATAAGCTTACCCAACCTGCGACATGTATGGCATCCTGATGAGGGTGGTCGCGCTCTTTGGCGATCTCATAGGGAATATCGTGGATAACGATGATTCCATAAAACAGTACCAGGGCAACAAACACGAGTAGCCCTAGGGCAAAATAGTCCAGAAACATAATGCATCCTTGCTCAACAACATTTACAAAAAGCGCAACGAATCGACGCTAGTTAAGTATTTGTTATAATTATGTATTGTGCAATAGCAATCTGATAAATATTCGAGGTTTTAGTGACATTTCTTGGGGAGTTCGCCGCGATAGGTGCAGCGGTCGTATGGGCCGTCGCGACATGGATCTACAGTCAATTTAGCCATCAGTTTTCTGCAATGCAGCTTAATATCATCAAAGGTGTATTAGCGTCGACCATGATGCTGTTGGTGATGCCCTTTATACCAATGCCAGCAGTAGAGTTGAAATCAAGTTACGTTTTGATTCTTGGTATATCTGGCGTTATTGGGATTGCTATCGGGGACAGTGCCTATTT
Organism: Vibrio maritimus; assembly: GCF_021441885.1. Taxonomy (NCBI): domain Bacteria; kingdom Pseudomonadati; phylum Pseudomonadota; class Gammaproteobacteria; order Vibrionales; family Vibrionaceae; genus Vibrio; species Vibrio maritimus. Next base: position 363,106 of record NZ_CP090439.1, on the reverse strand, counting down.
TGCTTCTCTAAAACGCATCGGCGCAGGGAAAACATTGCTACTAGAATCGCTTGCACCGCCACTGTCTGGTGTCCTGGCATTGATGTTTTTAGGTACTGCTCTGGGTTTTCAAAGTTGGTTAGGTGTCGTTATTACAACCGTCGCGGTGACCGCGGTTGTGTTCCAGCCAAATGGTAATGGAAACGAAAAGACCAGCCTTTCTGGGATCGGGTTTGGGTTGGTGGCGAGCGTTTGCCAAGCGACGGGGGTGGTTATCTCTCACTTTGCGCTAGTCCAAGGGGACTTGCCACCGCTTCTCGGGGCCTTTATCCGTCTGACTATTGGTGTGGCCGTTGTTGCTTGTCTTATTCCACTGTTCGAGAAAAAGCCTTACCGCTCGATGGTTCAGCAAGGGCGCACTATGAAAGCGGTGAGTTGGTATTGGCTAATCGCCGCTATCTTTGTTGGAACTTTCCTTGCGTTGTGGCTGCAACAAATTGCGCTCAAGCATGCGAATCCGGCAGTAGCGCAGACCCTTATTGCAACCAGTCCATTGTTCATTTTGATTATCTACGCAGTGCGAGGAGAGCAAATTTCTCGTCGTAGTGTTGTCGGTACTCTGTGTGCGCTACTGGGAATTTCTTTGTTCTTTTTGTAAGCGACAAACTAGCTAATCAAGTAGACAGCGAAGCGTCATCGGAGCGTCGGTGACGCCAAGTCTCTGAGCGGCCGTCAATCCTTGCTTATCTTGATAACATAAGTTGTGCCAAGCTCGGAAGATATCCAGAAGGGGATGTATTCCAGCGGGTCTTAGCTTTCTTCTGGGCTCATTAACGAAGCTCTCAAACAATAGCTGGAATCTATCTTGATAGAAACTGACCTGCTTGGTGTTCGCAGTTTGTAGCCAGTATGAGACGTTAGGGTTGCTACCAGCTAAGTAGCAAACGCCTTTGCTTGCTCCCGAGCTTTGATGAGTGACTGCCCAGCGATCTCTCCACCACCCCATTAACACCACATCCACAAGGTCGGAAGTCTCACCATCTTGCCATTGGTCGTCTTGTTCTACATACATCAGTTCGACATGGTTACTTTGAATCTGCTTTAAGAAAACGCTCAGCGCGGCAGAACGAAGTACAGGATCTTGGGGCATGTAGAGAGTAATACGTTTATTGCCGTCTGAGTTTTCCTCGAACAGTGACTCTAGAATCAGCAAATAGTGTGCATAGGAAGTATAAGGTGCGCGAATGAGCGACCCCACCGCAGGGTACGAAAAACGCGCGTAATTCCCCAAAGGGTCTTCAACATTGCTTCTTGCCAGAATGTTTTGATAGGTGAGGTCAATGCGTGCCTTTAAATCGGACGCTGATGCTGAAATCTCATGGTTGGTTTCTGCGCTATAGCTTTTCGGAACAATCTGAGCATTTACAGCGTATGCGTCATGATCTTCTAACGCGTCTGTGGCATCACTTGCAGAATAGTTCGTGTGCTGGCAAAGCACATACCCCGATTTAGCGTCGCAGGTAGCAAACCAAAAAACACCATTGTTACTTTGTGGTTGCAGTGCACGATAATGCGATGCGAGTTCAAAAGTATCGGCATGTTTTATCCAGCGACCATCAATATCCGCGAGTTTACGTCGGCAACGACTCGCGATTTGATCAATGTGATCGTAGAAAGTCTTCGGATTAATACCTAACTTACGACAAATCTCACGAACGGAATATCCGGTGAAAAGCAGCCCTAAAAGCGACTCTTGAAAGCTCAGTTTCTTGTTACTTCCAGACCATTTATCAACAAAGGTACCCTGACAAGCTTTGCAGCGGTAGCGTTGACGATCACCACTAAAACCAAACGAGTGGTAACGATCTTTGTGGGTATGAACAGAGAGCCCAAAATGTTCGCATTGAGGATCTTTGCATGAAGGGAGTCCTTCATGATGATGAAGTTTCAACCGTTTAAGCTCATTGAGAACTTCTTGGTTGTTAAGTAGGGGGGGAAACGCGCCACACTCGCGGCATACCATCGCTGGCCGTTTAGGGTTACTGTGCTGCAGGATATAGAGGTTTGCATCACTTAGTCCAAAATTGTCACACGCCAATGTTTTACAAAAATTGAGCTGTAACCCTTCTGCGGCCATCGGCAGTCTGCCTTCTGACACGTTCACCCCCTATGGTTTGTTTCGCACCGCGGACTCACTCAGTGATTATCTCACAGTACGCTTTATCGTTATCCAGTTAGAAAAAAGCCAGCTCATTTCAGGCTGAGAGCTGGCTTTTTCTGATTACAGGTTAATCGCAGTTTCCAGTGCGACGACCATCATATCGTTGAATGATTTTTGACGATCTTCTGAGCTTAGTTTTTCACCACGAATGATGTGGTCAGAAACAGTAAGTACGGTCAGTGCTTTTGCACCAAGGTCAGCGGCAACGCCGTAGATGCCAGCGGCTTCCATATCAACACCAAGAATACCTAGATGCTTCATTTTGTCGAAGATATCAGCTTCTGGAGTGTAGAACAGGTCTGCAGAGAAAATGTTACCCACTTTTACAGGTACTTCTTGAAGGCGAGCTTGCTTAACCGCTTCTTCTAGTAGGCCAAAGTCTGCGATGGCTGCGAAATCGTGATCGTTGAAGCGAATGCGGTTCACTTTAGAATCAGTAGAAGCACCCATACCGATTACAACGTCCATTAGGTTTACATCGTCACGCACAGCGCCACAACTACCCACGCGAATAACGTTTTTTACACCGTAGTCTTTAATCAGCTCATGAACGTAAATGCAGCATGACGGGATACCCATACCGTGACCCATAACGGACACGCGTTGACCTTTATAAGTACCGGTGTAACCGAACATGTTACGAACATCACACACTTTCTCAACGTCTTCTAGGAAGGTTTCAGCGATGTATTGAGCACGAAGTGGGTCGCCTGGCATTAGGACAGTTTCTGCGAAATCACCTGGTTTTGCATTGATATGTGGGGTTGCCATGGAGTCACTCCTAAAGTTTTAACTAATATTGTTGAACGTGTCGTTCTTTGTTGTGGGTGATTCTAGCGCTTGGTGTAAGGGTTCTATGAGAGTTTAGTCACAGTTTTATCTGTAAGGAGAAGATAATGACAGGATGATAACTAAATGTGTTGAAAGCGGTAGAGCAATCGATTTTTCTGCAACTAACAGCGATGGCGAGTTATTTCTCATCTCGATGTGAACCAATCGTTCCCCCTCTCCATATAATTGTACAAAACAATTTTTTGTATCACATTCCAAAGTAGTCTAATACTTATACATAGATATTTTTTGTACAACGTTAGCAAGAGCGATAAGAATAGGGAGATGGCAATGGGTGACAAAATTAAAGTGGGTATCAGTTCCTGTCTTTTAGGTGAAAAGGTTCGATTTGATTCAGGTCATAAGCAAAGCACGTACGTAAACAAAGAACTTCGTGACTATTTTGACTTCGTATCCGTGTGCCCGGAGGTGGGCATGGGACTGTCTGTTCCACGTCCTACGATTCGATTAATGAGTGACGAAGAGCGCATTATTCTAGTTGAAACAAAAGACGCTTCGAAAGACTATACCGATGGCATGATGCAATTCACCCGAGGTAAGGTCGATGAACTCAAAGATACCGAAATGTGCGGCTACATCGTGTGCGCGAAATCGCCAAGCTGCGGTATGGAGCGTGTGAAGGTCTATTCAAATGGTCACGCATCAACCGATGGCGTTGGCTTGTATACAAAACATTTGATGGAGACTATGCCTTGGCTGCCAGTGGAAGAAGATGGCAGGCTCAATGACCCTATATTGAAAGAGAACTTCATATCGCGCGTATATGGCCTGAATGACTTCTACAAATCAATGGATGGGGAGCCAACTGCGGGTAAAATCGTTGCGTTTCATTCACGATACAAGCTGACGCTCATGGCGCATGACCCTGCCTCGTACAAGGAGTTAGGTAGATTGGTGGCCAATCAAGCCGATTATAGCCCTGAAGAGTTTTATCAAGCTTATCGCCTCGGACTGATGGAGGGTCTTAAGAATCGTGCAAGCCGTAAAAACGTAACCAACGTTCTTATGCACATCCAAGGCTACTTCAAACGCTCGCTCACTAAAGCTGAAAAAGCAGAACTTGCGACGGTAATAGACGACTACCGTACGGGCATACTTCCTGTTCTTGCTCCACTTACGCTGCTGAAACACTATCTCAATGCGTATCCAGATGAATACTTGGCGCAGCAGCAGTTTTTGCAACCACACCCAGAGGAGATGCGTCTAAGGTATGGCTTGTAATGAAACTCTATATGCGATCCGTGAAGTCGCCGATTTAACGGGCGTAAAGCCCGTTACCTTGCGAGCGTGGCAGCGCCGATACAACTTGATCCAGCCACAGCGTACTGACAAGGGGCATAGGCTCTACACGTCGGAGGACGTTGAGCGTATCAATACCATACAAGGTTGGCTTAGCAAGGGCGTTTCTATAGGCAAGGTCAAGTCGTTACTCGACTCTAACACAATCTTTCAAGCGAATATTGAGACTGAGCAGCTAGAAGAAGTGTCTGAGATGCTAGATGCGCTCAGCCACTTGAATGGAAGCAAGGTAGACAAGATTTTGACTGTCGTACTGAAAGAGTACCCTCTCGAAATAGTAGAAAGCAAATTCGTGGTTCCAGTACTTAACGCTGCAGAGTTTTTGAAAGTAGGTCCTAAAGCGATACAGTTGTCTTTGTTCAGAACTTCTCTTGTTCAGAAGCTCGCAGTGATGTCGGCTCGAGATTCTACACGCAAGAAGAGCGAGTCCGTCCTGTTTGTCAGTATGGACGTAGCAGGGAACCCTTTTGCATGGCTCAATTACGCCAAGCTTGCAGAACAGGGTGTCAGTGTCACGTTTCTAGATGGCGTCGAAGATCTATCGGTACTTCAGACCGAACCCTCTAGCTTTGTTTCGGTTCAGTTGTTCGCAGAGAAATCCTTATCTGAAAAACAGCTTGAGTCGATACGCATTCAAAGAGAAAGGGGAGAAGTACTATGGAAACTGTCTCCTGTAATAGAACATCTATTAGAAGATAAAGAGAGTATTGAAACATGAGATTGGTGTTGTTTAACCGTGACCTAAGGGCGATTGATAACACTGCCCTCATTGAAGCGATTGATGGAACCACGCCTGTTATTGGCTGTTACATCGTTACTCCTAAACAATGGGAGCAACATGATCTGTCTCCAATACAGGCTGATCTCATCTACCGAAGACTCGGTGAACTAGAATCCGAGCTTAGCGATATTAATGTCCCACTTATTTACGGGCGCAGTGATAATTTCAGTTCTGCGAACGATTGGTTGATCAGCTACTGTCTCGAATTAGGCATTACCGATATCTATTTGAACAGCGATTACGAGTTTAATGAAGTCGAGCGTGCAACATTTTTATCCCAGGCAGCATCGACTCACAATATTTCAGTTCACACCTTTTCAGACAAATGTATGCTGGCGCCTGGAACAGTACTGAACAAGCAAGGTGGCTACTTCAAAGTCTTTACGCCTTTTCGAAAAGCTTGGCAGAACCAATTCTCTCACGCCGAGGTAAGAAAACCGAAGGTATCCGCCGAGGTGTCTTTGCCTCAAGAGGTTAGTGCGTCATTAGATGACGTGTTTGATTACCCGCGCCAAGACAGCAGTCAGTGGTTGGTATCGACCAAGGACATATTGGCACGATTAAGGCAGTTTTCTGATGAATCGGCTCGTTACTACAATACCGAGCGTGACATTCCCTCGATAGACGGTACAAGTCAACTCAGTCCTTATTTGGCTATCGGAGCGTTATCTGTCAGACAATGTATCGCGCGGCTTTACTACGATGCGGGTAACGAACCGTTATCCGAAGGTGCTCAAGTGTGGTTGAGCGAACTCATTTGGCGTGAGTTTTACCAACACCTAACCCATTTTGAACCTAAGTTAAGCAAACATCACGGATACTTAGATTGGGAAAGGGCATTGAGGTGGCCGGGTGAGGATTCGTGGTTTGAGCGCTGGTGCGAGGGAAAGACGGGATACCCTATCGTTGATGCCGCCATGCAGCAACTGAACCAAACTGGTTGGATGCACAATAGGTTAAGAATGATTGTGGCGAGCTTTTTAACCAAAGACCTCAACATCGACTGGCGCCGCGGAGAAAGATATTTTATGAGTAAGCTTGTCGATGGTGACTTTGCGGCTAACAACGGCGGGTGGCAGTGGTGTGCATCAACAGGGTGCGATGGTCAGCCTTATTTTCGAATCTTCAACCCGATTACTCAGGGAGAGCGTTTTGACTCCCAAGGTGAGTTTATTCGCTCTTGGCTCCCTGAGCTGCGTGATGTTCCCAATAAATTTATCCATAAGCCATGGACGTGGTCAGAGTTTGCTTCGTTGGGCTATCCGGAGCCAATAGTTGATCATAAGACGCAAAGAGAGATAACCTTAGCACTATACAAAGAAGCGAAGGACCAATTTTGATGTTACGTAAGACCTTGTTAGCAGCATGCTTAGGACTCTCTCAATGGGTGAGCGCCGCGACATTTGAGCTACCTACTGATGGAAGTAACATGGTGGGCACTCTCCAGTACCACAGTGTTGAAGCAGGCGAAACAATGTCAGACATTGCCAAGCAATACGATGTTGGCTTTTTGTCTTTGATGGCAGCAAATAAAGGCGTAGACCCGTTCTTACCAAAAGAAGGGTATGTCTTGACCATCCCGAGCCAAGCAATTCTGCCAGAGGTTGAGTACAAGGGGATCGTTATTAACCTTGCTGAGCTTCGTTTGTATTACTTTGAGCCAGAGAAAAACCTGGTACACATTTTTCCTGTGGGCATCGGTCGTATTGGACAAGATACGCCAGAGATGACTACCAAAATAAGTCAGTTAAGGGAAAACCCGACTTGGACGCCGCCAGCGTCTATTCGCAAGGATTACTTAGCAAAAGGGGTTGAACTGCCAGATGTTGTCCCTGCCGGTCCTGATAACCCTCTGGGCGACTACGCCATGCGATTGGCTTATGGTACGGGCTCTTATCTTATTCACGGAACGAACAAAGACTTTGGTATCGGTCTGAGGGTGAGTGCGGGTTGTATTCGAATGGACCCTAAAGATATTGACTGGCTGTTCCATCAGGCAAATATCGGAATGCAAGTGCGCATTATCGATGAACCGATTAAAGTAGCTCTAGAACCGGATCGCAGTGTATTTATCGAGGCACACGAACCGCTTACACGAAGCGATGGTAGCAAGAAAGACATGGAGATCCCTCAAGAGCTGACTTGGTGGTTAGAAGAGTATGGCATCCGTGATCAAATCGCACGTGCTGCTGTGCTCGCTCAAAATGGGGTGCCAGTAGAGGTGGTTCCGGCGATGGATGACCTTGAATAGAGTGTTTTAACAGATATAAAAAAACGCCCACGTTATCGTGGGCGTTTTTCGTAGTGTCTAATTTATGCTTACTTAGTGTAAGACTGAGCGATGTTGTCGATACGCTCGTTAGCACGCTCAGCTTCTTCTTGAGCAGCCATCGCGTTTTTGTTACCCATTTGTACTTCATTCTTAAGTGCTTGTACGTCTGCACTTAGTTGGCTAACTTGGTTGCTCAGGTCATCCATTTTTGCTGTCGTTGCTTCATCTGGACCAGATGCACAACCTGCTAGTAGTAGAACTGACGATGCTGCAGCTGCAATTAAAACTTTCTTCATTATAAGCTCCTTCAGGATTAGTATTTAAAACAGCCCTGCAACTTGATTGTTAGCAATAAGGCTATTTTTGAGTTTAGTGCCTAATTTTAAGAACGCAAATTATTTAAAAGTCAGAAAAACCAAAAAATTACGCGATTTTGAGGTTAAACTTCCTTTGTCTTAATTATGAGATTAACACTGGCGAGATTAATGTGATCTAAATCACATTGAGTTCATGTTACCGTGATAAGTCTCTGTATAGACTGATTTTATTTCATTTTGATGAAAAAACAACCGAATTGTGTTCAGAGTTATCCTACATAGGCGGTATATACGCTAGTTAGATACTATATTTATCGGCTGGTGGCATGAGGAATTATCGGGTATCATGCGCGCTCATTTTTAGCCTGCAACCGTCTGAGGAGAACTTGCATTGCAATTTAAAGAACTTGGCCTAGATAACCGACTATTGAAGAACTTAAGTCACTATGACTTTAAAAAAGCGACCGATATCCAGAAGCAGGCTATTCCAGTAGCCATCGCTGGTAAGGACTTGCTGGCGTCTTCAAAAACGGGTTCGGGCAAGACTTTGGCATTTGTATTGCCGATGCTGCATAAATCTCTTAAGAACAAAGCATTCTCTGCAAAAGATCCACGTGGTGTGATTTTGGCGCCAACACGTGAATTGGCAAAGCAGGTATATGGTGAGCTGAAATCTATGTTGGGTGGCTTGTCTTACGAGGCAACACTTATCTTAGGTGGTGAGAACTTCAACGACCAAGTAAAAGCACTGCGCCGTTTTCCAAAGTTCATTGTTGCGACGCCAGGACGCCTAGCTGACCACTTAGAGCACCGTTCACTGTTTTTAGACGGCCTAGAAACCTTGGTTCTTGATGAAGCCGACCGTATGTTGGATCTAGGTTTTGCTCCAGAGCTGCGTCGTATCCACAACGCAGCGAAACACCGCCGCCGTCAAACATTGATGTTTTCTGCGACGCTCGATCACGCCGAAGTGAACGACATCGCAGCAGAGATGCTGGATGCGCCAAAACGTATCTCTATTGGCGTATCAAACGAAGAACACAAAGACATCACCCAGAAGTTCTACCTATGTGATCATCTAGATCATAAAGAAGCTTTGTTAGAGCGCATTCTAGAAGAAGCTGAGTACAAGCAGGTAATCATCTTTACCGCTACTCGTGTTGATACCGATCGTTTGACGAAATGGCTGAATGAAAAGCAGCTCAAGGCTATCGCGCTGAGCGGTAATCTAAACCAAACTCAACGAAACACCATCATGAGTCAATTTGAGCGTCACGTGTTTAAGATCCTAGTGACGACCGATGTTGCCTCTCGTGGTCTGGACATCGCGACTGTCACGCACGTAATCAACTTTGATATGCCAAAACATACCGAAGAATATGTTCACCGTGTTGGTCGTACTGGTCGTGCTGGCAACAAAGGTGATGCGATTTCATTAGTTGGTCCTAAAGACTGGGATAGCTTTAAACGTGTCGAGGCATTCCTTCAACAAGATATTAGCTTCTCTGAACTTGAAGGCCTGAAAGGCAAGTTCAAAGGATTCCGTCCTAAGAAGCCGGCTTTCAAGAAGAAAGCGCAGGCAGCTAAAAGCAAAGCTCAGCAGAAGAAAGCGACGCCTAAGAAGCCTGCCAAACGCGACAAAACGTTTTTCAACAATGTTGCTGTGGGGGATTCGGTATTCATTCCGAAGAAAAAACCTAAGCCAACAGACAGTGAATAAGTAAAAAGGGCCTCATCGAGGCCCTTTTTGCATCTTAAAAGAGGCGAAAAACTCATCAAACGAGTTCGTTTATGACAGTCATAATCGTACGATTTTTCACTGTCATATTTGAGTTTAGGCTCAAATAAGCCTGGTAAACCTCTGAATTATAGTGATCTTCTCCCATTACCCCTCATTTTTAAAATTCTCATTTGTCATAGACCTTTCAAGGAACTGAAACACAACTGTCATATTTCCCCACTAATCTTGTCAGCGTTCAAACGAAACAAGGCAATCAAGCCATTAAAGGAAATTGTGATGAAAAAGACAGTTATCGGTGCAATCGCTCTACTAGGCGCACTAACAGTGACATCAGCTTCAGCAAAAGAAACTATCTCTGTAGTAGGTTCTAATAGTGCTTCTCCACTGGTTGAGGTTTTTGCAGAAACTTACATGAACAAAGGCGAACCAGTGTTTATCGAAATCCAAGCACCAGGTTCTTCAGCAGGTATTCGTGCAGCGAAGGATGGCAGCGCAGACCTAGGTATCTCTTCTCGTGACCTTAAAGCAGAAGAAAAATCAGCAGACCTTAAAGAGCTGGTTATCGCTCGTGACGGTATTGCAGTTGTAGTTAACCCAAACAACAGCGTAAAAGAGCTAACTGCTGACCAAATCACTCGCATCTACAAAGGCGAAATCTCAAACTGGAGCGAAGTAGGTGGCGAAAACAAGCCAATCGTTGCTATCACTCGTGACACAGCTTCTGGTACTCGTGGCGCTTTTGAAGACATCCTAAAGCTTAAAATGGAGATCAGCGGCAAGAAAGTTTCTGCTATCTCTCAACGTGCTCAAGTTGCTAACGGTAACGGTGCACTAAAAGTATCTGTAGCGAACAACCCATACGCTATCGGTTACATCTCTCTAGGTACAGTTGATGAAACAGTTCAGCCTCTAGTTATCGATGGCGCTGCAGCAACTGTAGACAACGTTAAGAACGGTTCTTACAAAGTAGCTCGTCCATTCCTTGTTCTTTACAAAGATGGCGCTCCTTCAGCAGAAACTCAACAGTTCCTAGATTGGATGGTTGGTGACGAAGCTCAAGCTCTATCTGCTGACAAAGGTTACATCACTGTAAACTAAGTCACCCAGTAAATTATTTAAGTTGCTCGGCCCACCTTTTCGGGCTGAGCCTTTTGCGCGTCTATCGAAGTATTTAAAAATAGAAGCAGTATTATGACCATCGCAACAAATAGTGAGAAGCTTATGAACAATGAAGCGACTCAGTCTGAAACTCGCAGCCTTAAGGCTCAAAAGCGAGTGGATTGGAAAGAAAGAATTTTCCACGGACTTTTCCTAACCAGTGCAATTATCGGTATCGTTTCTCTTGCCGTTATTGCTTACTTCATCGTTAAAGAAAGTATCCCAGCATTCCAAGAAGTGGGTGTGAGTGGCATCGTACTAGGTCAGCACTGGCTACCACCAGCGCTTTACGGTGTTGCAACCATGATTGTGGCATCGATTGTCTCTACGCTTGGTGCTGTCGTCGTTGGTGTTCCAATTGGTGTTCTAACGGCTATCTTTATCGCTGAAATCGCACCAAAGCGTTTAGCGGACATTATCCGTCCTGCGGTTGAACTACTTGCGGGTATCCCTTCGGTGGTTTACGGCTTCTTTGGTCTGATTATCATCGTACCGCTTATCCAGCAGGTGTTTAATGTACCAGCGGGTAACACAATTCTTGCGGGTATCATCGTACTTGGCATCATGATTCTTCCAACGGTAATTACCGTTTCGGAGACATCGATTCGTGCAGTACCACGCACCTACAAAGAGGGCTCGTTGGCTCTTGGTGCATCAAAGATTTACACCATTTTTAAACTTCTCGTTCCTGCGGCTCGTTCAGGCATCATGACTGGCGTGATTCTGGGTATCGGTCGTGCGCTAGGCGAAACCATGGCAATTATCATGGTTATGGGTAACGCACCGGCTATGCCTGGCAGCATTCTAGATTCTGCTCGTACACTGACTGCAAACATCGCAATCGAAATGTCTTACGCAAGTGGCGTGCATGCAAACGCACTTTACGCGACAGGTGTTGTGCTTCTCGTGTTTATCATGATGCTCAACTCGATTCTTCTGTACTTGAACCGTGAGAAAGCGAAGTAATTATTATGGATACAGTAAAACTAAAGAAAGCGCGTGTTCAAAAAGACGCGATTCTCAATGCCTTTGTTTGGGCAGCAGCGGCAATGACCGTAGGCTTCTTGTTCTGGATTATTTGGTACATCCTGTCCAATGGTCTTCAGCACGTAGATTGGAACTTTATTACTGACAACTACACGGCAACAGGTAAAGAGAAGGGCATCTTCCCGATGATCATCTCGACCATTTACATGGTTATTGCATCGATTGCTGTCGCAGCGCCTTTGGGCATCATGACGGCTATCTACCTGACGGAATACGCGAAGGTAGGCAGTAAGCTGGTTAAGGTTATCCGTTTTTGTACTGAATCGTTGGCGGGTATTCCGTCAATCATCTTCGGTCTGTTTGGTATGACGTTCTTTGTCGTCATCATGGGCTTTGGTTTCTCGATTCTATCGGGTGCACTTACGCTAAGTATCTTGATTCTACCGGTTATTATCCGTACGACAGAAGAAGCTCTAATGGCGGTACCACAAACTTACCGTGAAGGTTCTTACGGTTTGGGTGCGTCGAAAATCTACACTATTTGGCGTCTTATTCTGCCAAGTGCAACTCCAGGTATTCTTACTTCGGTCATTCTAAGTATTGGTCGTGTTATCGGTGAATCTGCACCGGTATTCTTGACAGCAGGTATGGTGGCACGTGTGCCAGATTCACTGCTAGATTCAGGTCGTACCCTAACGGTTCACCTGTACAAACTCACAACGGAACTGTTTACCATGGATGAGTGGAACCAAGCATACGGTACAGCGACTGTACTGATTGTGGTTGTCCTACTTATCAATATGCTAACGAAGTTTATCGCTAGCCGCTTTAATACAGCAACGTACTAATTGAGAACAATTCGACTGATGGTGAGGCCAGACCATAAAGAGCCAAGCCATCAAATTAAATACGAATTAACACGACAAAGAATTTAGAGAATAGAGACATGAACAAGTTTAACATTGAAAACCTAGACCTTTTCTACGGCGAAAACCAAGCACTTAAAGCGATCAACCTACCGATCCCAACTCGCCAAGTTACGGCGCTAATTGGCCCGTCGGGCTGTGGTAAGTCAACACTGCTTCGCTGTTTGAACCGTATGAACGACCTTATAGAAGGCGTTAAAATTACCGGTTTGCTAGAAATGGATGGCACGGACATCTACGGCAACATCGACGTTGCAGACCTACGTATCAAAGTAGGTATGGTGTTCCAGAAGCCAAACCCATTCCCAATGAGCATCTACGAGAACGTGGCTTACGGTCTTCGTGCACAAGGCATCAAAGACAAGAAGCACATCGACGAAGTGGTTGAAAGCTCGCTTCGCGGCGCAGCGCTTTGGGACGAAGTAAAAGACCGTCTTAAGTCACATGCGTTTGGTCTGTCTGGTGGTCAGCAGCAGCGTCTGTGTATCGCACGTACGATTGCAATGCAGCCTGACGTTATCCTAATGGATGAACCAACGTCTGCACTTGACCCAATTGCGACACACAAAATCGAAGAGCTGATGGAAGAGCTGAAAAAAGACTACACCATCGTTATCGTAACGCACTCTATGCAGCAAGCTCGTCGTATTTCAGACCGCACTGCATTCTTCCTAATGGGAGAGCTAGTAGAGCATAACGACACTCAGGTTATCTTCTCAAACCCAAGCGATGACCGTACACAAGGTTACGTAAACGGTGACTTCGGTTAATGTCGGTTTTGCCAGCAAGCGTTTGAACACAATTTCCAATTATCGCACGATTCATTTTGAATCAGAGAGTTAGCGAGTGACAGAATTTACTGGCATATCACTATAATTATAAGCGATGGTACTATTGCCCCTCCTAGTGAGGGGCTTTTTTTGTCTGTGGGGGCGGAAACTATTGGTAGGGTTAATCTGCGGTTAGGTTAGTTTTGAAATAGAAAAACGCAGCTCTCCAAGTACTCCAGCATGTCTTGTCGAGATATTGGCTGTTCGGCTTTATAGCCGGTAATTAAGCCATAAACGATGGAATAGTTTTTCTCATTGTGAGCAATATTCTCTTGCGAGAAGTAGTCCGAGATTAAAGAGCTAAGCTGAAAAACATCGCTACGACTCAACGTATTGGCGTCTTCACTTTTCGTGAGTGCATCCTCAGGAAGATGACTGAGTTTAGTCGTTAGCCATTTGACAAGTTGCGAGTCTTCTACGGTACTCTGATATTCAATTTCCACAGCGTTAATCCGAAAATGAGTGAATGCTCTAATGCTAGGAAACTTTTATCATACTTGCTATAGGAGAAAAGTCGCATCTATCGAACTTAGCGATTGAAGTCACATTGATGTAACGACAAAAACAAAAAAAGCCAACGAACTCGTTGGCCTTTTGGAAAGAAGGAGTGGTGTTACGAAGCTGTCGCTACTCGAAGCGGTTTGTCATTAATAGGTAAGTGAATCAAGGCTGCTACAAATGCTAGTACCACAGTTGACCACCAAATAGGTTCATAAGAGCCGTAGTAATCATAAATACGACCGCCAGCCCAAGCGCCCAAGAAACTGCCAACCTGATGGGTAAAGAAGACTAAACCATACAGAGTCGATAGATAGCGCGCACCAAAGATCTGACGAACAAGGCCCGAAGTTAATGGCACCGTACCCAACCAGCAGAAGCCAATGGCTCCACCAAAAAGAGCGGCGGTGTGCTCGGTAACTGGCATGGTCACAAATGCAGCGATCACTACCGTTCTAAATAGATACAACATCGACATTACATGGCGTTTGCTGAACTTGTCACCCATCAAACCCCAGAAATAAGAGCCAAAGATATTAAAGATACCCACATAAGCCAGTGCCAGTGCGGCGCTGCTTGCTGGGAGGTTCTTATCCGCTAGATAACTCGGTAAGTGCGTAGCGATAAACATGACATGGAAACCACACACGAAAAAGCCTGCATGGATAAGCCAGTAGCCTTTGTGATTAAACGCTTCTTTTAATGCTTCTTTCAGCGTTAATTCGTTTGCTTCGACTTGAGTAGAGGCTGCTTTTCCTTGGCGTGACGACTTCATGAATAGCGAAAAGGCGATCATCAAGGTACAAAGCACAGCGAAGCCTTGTAGCGCACCCTGCCAACCCATATCTTCAAGCATCAGCTGCGCACCAGGAATCATCGCGAACATACCAAAAGACCCAGCAGCAGTTGTTAAGCCGAATGCTTTCGCTGCGTGCTCTGCTGGTACTACTTTGGCGACGGCGCCAAGCACAATAACGTAGCTAGTTGCACTGAGACCTAAGCCGACTAATGCGCCCAGTGAGAAGTATAGAACCGAGGCTTCTGTTGTAATCGACGTCAGATAGAGACCGACTGCATAGGCAATAGCGCCGAGCAGAATAATGCGCTTTGAGCCCCATTTGTCTGCAGCCATGCCCACGAACGGCTGGAAAAGACCGAACAGTAAGTTTTGCAGCGCAATCGCAAAACTGAAGAACTCACGTCCCGTTTGAAAGTGATCAGAGATTGGCATCATGAAAATACCAAAAGACTGACGAATACCCAGACTAACGATCAGGATACCAATACCCAGCCAGACAAGGGCTGGAAAGCGGAAAATACTCATTGTAATGACGCTCTAATGATGGTGGTGTTGATGATGAGAATGATCCATGGGATCAGATGGGTTCTGTTGGTGACACCCACTGTTAATCGCTTGCTGTGCCAGCAAGTCTAATAACTTTGGTGAGTGATGTACCGCCAACAGAGTCACTGCCAGTAAAAGCGACATCCTCATTAGCTGAGCAAAAATGGATTGTGAAAACATAACGCCCAAAAGTGAAATAAAAAGAGCGCGCAGTGTAATGATCAACAGGGTATGACTCAAATGACATTTTGTGAATCCATCTATGCATTTTATGCATGTTTTGGATAGCACCAAATTATGTGGGTACAGTTTGTTTTTTAGAGCGTATATAATCGCCCCGATAGTTAATAAAGGTATAACAATAATGAAGTATGACTGGATCTTATTTGATGCCGACGAGACATTATTCCACTTCGATTCATTTGGTGGAATGAGACTGATGTTCGAGCGTTTTGGCGTTGATTTTACATGTGAAGACTACGACGCCTATCAGTTGGTCAACAAGCCACTATGGGTCGATTACCAAGATGGCAAAATCACTGCGGATCAACTAAAACAGATTCGTTTTGAAGGGTGGGCAGCTAAGCTCGGTATCACCCCTTTAGAGATGAACTCTGCGTTTTTGGAAGCCATGGCGGATATCTGTACTTTGCTTCCGGGTGCCAAAGAGCTGCTTGATGCCCTCTCAGGTAGAGCCAAACTTGGCATTATCACCAATGGTTTCACCGAGCTACAGGCTATTCGTCTTGAGCGTACTGGCTTAACAAATTATTTTGAGCATGTGGTTATCTCAGAGCAGGTCGGCGTAGCAAAGCCAGACTTGGGGATCTTCGATCACGCGCACCAACTTATGGGGTTGCCTTGTAAGTCGAAAGTGCTGATGGTGGGGGACAATCCGCATTCAGATGTATTGGGCGGGATTAACTTTGGTGTTGAAACTTGTTGGCTTAACACACAAGGTGCTGCAGCCCCTGAGGGAATTACGCCTAATTATGAAGTTAACTCATTGACACAGCTTAAAAATGTACTGATTGCTTAAGGTCTAACTACTTTTACGTCAGTAATAGTCTGTGTGATTTTGTAAACTTTGATGTGCACTTTACCCCATATTAGGTACTTATAAATTGCAGATTCAAACAGTTGTTCTGTATAAATTTGTCCTTTCATTTAGTACGATATACTGAAACTTCGGCCTGGCCGAGTAGTAACCGACAGTCCCGAGTTTCAGTACCATGTCCAGCAAGAACCTCCCTACCTTACAGCAATTTATCGATGCACTTGATGACCATATCTGGGTCAAGGATGCAAACGGTGAATATATTGCGGTCAATGAAGCCAGCGAAATCGCATGGCAGCGCCATCGAAACGATATCTACGGTAAAACCGATGATGATCTGTTTGATGCTGAGAGGGCAAGGCACTTCAAACAAGTTGATGATCAAATCATTTCTCATGGATCTCAGCATACCGTTGAGGAGTGTGCCGCGCTTGATAAGCGCGGAAATGAAGTTTGGCTAGAAACGGTTAAATCGCCTATTCATAATGAGAGTGGGGAGTTTGTGGGCATTATAGGCATGACCCGAAATGCGACTCGTCGCAAGCAAGTAGAAGCCAGACTATCGATCACCAGCGAGATTTTTAATAACTTCCAAGAAGGCATGATGATCACAGATCACAATGCCAGAATCATGGATGTGAATCGTGCTTTTACGGTATTGACTGGGTATCAAGAATCGGAAGTGATTGGTGAGAACCCGCGTTTCTTGCAGTCAGGCCACCATAGCCGGGCATTCTATACCAGCATGTGGGATCAACTAAAAGAAAACGGTCAATGGAAAGGGGAGTTCATTAACCGTAAGAAGGATGGGACTGTGTATCCTCAAATGGCGACGATAAGTGCTATTACTGGTGATCACGGAGACCTACTTCATTATATTTGCGTGTTTGAAGACATCTCTTTACGTAAAACCAATGAAGAAAAGCTGCGCCGCATGGCTTTTTTCGACCCACTGACCAATCTCCCGAATCGAGCTCACCTAACCCGACTATTGGAGCAGCACATCGAGGTGGGTAAACAAGAGCGTCAACCCTTCGCAACCCTGTTTCTCGACCTCGATCATTTCAAGCACATCAATGATAGTAAAGGGCACCATTATGGCGACAAGCTGCTCGCCAGTGTCGCGAAGCGCCTCACTTCGCACCAAAAGGGTAACGGAGCTGTGGGTCGAATTGGTGGTGATGAGTTTGTGATGATTTTGACGGGGTACCGCTCTGAGGCGGAGCTTCTCGATATTGTCGATCAGACCTTAAGTGTTTTTAATGCGCCATTTGAAATAGAGAAAGACGACCACATTTGTGTGTCTGGAAGCATTGGTATTGCGCTATATCCTGATGACGGAAGTGACAGCGAAACCTTACTGAAAAACGCCGACACGGCAATGTATCTTGCCAAGAAGAATGGACGCAATGGCTATGCATTCTATTCCCCGGATCTGACGGATAGGTCGGTACAACATGTGCGTATTCAGTCCGCTTTACACGAAGCGGTAGACCGCCAACAGTTATCCCTAGCGTATCAACCTCAGTACCGTTTTTCAGACCGTTCTCTAATTGGGGTTGAGGCATTACTGCGTTGGGAGCACCCCGATCTCGGCTGGATACCTCCAAGTGTGTTTATTCCCATTGCTGAGAAAACGGGCCTGATTCAAAGTATCGGTGCCTGGGTGCTCCGTGCGGCTTGTGAGCAAGGCAAGCGATGGCTTGATTCTGGTGTGAATTTTGGAAAAATCGCCGTCAATGCTTCGGCATTACAGTTGCAACGCTCCGACTTCGTGAGTCAACTGGTGGAGATTACACAACAAACTGGTTTTCCGACATCGCAACTAGAAATAGAAATTACCGAAAGCTTCTTATTAAGAAACCAGCAACACGCATTCGCAACCCTAGGTCAATTGCGAGAGCTGGGGATAGATATCTCGCTCGATGATTTTGGGACGGGTTATTCATCACTTTCCTACTTAAAAGGACTACCGATCAACAAACTCAAAATCGATCGCTCTTTCATCAATGATGTCCCTAGCCAGGCTGACAGCAATGCGATCGTTCAAGCGATTATTGCGATGGCACAAGCGTTAGATTTGGTTGTGGTTGCGGAAGGGGTTGAAGATCAACAGCAGGTTGAATTTTTGACGGAACATGGCTGTCAGTTTGGACAAGGATATGTGTTTTCGAAGCCACTCGGTCCGATAGAGTTTGTAAGGCTCATTTCCAATTAGAAATAGTTCTTATTTCTTCTCTTTTCTCAAGTAAATAGCTCGATATTTGCACTGTTTGACGTGTAGGCGCGTAAGCAACTTGTGCGCCTCTTGAAGTATTGAGCACGGAGCTAACAAGCTATCAAGTGTTAAACCAATGAACGCGCACGCTTTGACTGATCGGGTCTCCACTACCTATGCTTTGACAACTATGCAGTCATAATCCTGACCAAACAAGGACGCGTATTATGATCAAACCCGTCACACTCCTATCTCTTCAACTAGCGTTAGGGTCGCTGGTGTTATCACCATTGGTCGCTGCAGATGAGCGATTTAAGATTGGTGAACAAAAATCCAAGACCTGCATGACCTGCCATGGTGACAATGGCATATCCAGCATAGAGTCTTACCCGAATCTTCGTGGGCAAAAGATGGCCTACCTCATCACATCGTTAAAGGCTTATCAAACCAGAGAACGCAGCGGAGGCTTGGCGGTATTAATGCAGCAGCAAGCTGACGCGCTCAGTGATCAAGACATCAGCGATATCGCTTATTACTACTCAAAACTTGGCACAGAAGCCGACAAGCAGTGAAGGAGCCACTATGGACATCACGGCGACTCAATACGACACAAAAGTAGTTCGTTATTTCATTCTGGCCTCGTTCGTCTGGGCTATTGCCGGAATGGTTATTGGCGTCATTCTGGCGGCGCAGTTGTATTGGCCAGCCTTAAACTTCGACTCTCAGTATTTTCAGTTTGGGCGGCTTAGACCCTTGCACACCTCTGGCGTCATTTACGGTTTTGTCGTCAACATCTTGATGGGGACATCCCTCTACATCGTCCAGCGAACCTGTCAGTGCGTCCTGTTCAATAAAAGCTTATCTTGGATGGTGTTTTGGGGTTGGCAACTCGTTCTGCTTCTTGCACTGATATCCTTGCCTCTCGGCTATACCACGTCTAAAGAGTATGCCGAACTAGAATGGCCGATTGATCTCTTAATCGTGCTGGTTTGGGTGCTGTACGGTGTTTTGTTTTTCGGTACGATCGCCAAACGCAAGGTCCAGCATATCTTCGTCGCTAACTGGTTCTTCGCAGCGTTCATAATCGTCATCGCGATGATCTTTATCGTGAACAACCTTGCGATGCCAGCGTCATTGATGAAGTCTTATTCCGTGTTTGCGGGGGCGCAAGATGCCATTGTTCAATGGTGGTGGGGTCACAATGCAGTAGGCTTTCTCCTTACCGCAGGTGTCATTGGGATGAATTATTACTTCATCCCTAAGGTCGCAGACAGACCCATCTACTCATATAGACTGTCCATCATTCACTTCTGGGGATTGGTCGGCTTCTACACTTGGGCGGGCACGCATCATCTCATCTATTCTTCGGTACCGGTCTGGGTACAAAATATAGGTATCGTGATGTCGCTGATCCTCTGGCTTCCCTCATGGGCGGGGGCGTTCAACAGTGCGATGACCTTGCTACAAAATAAGCAGAAGCTCAAAACAGATTACATCATGCTGTTTTTCTTCTCTGCGATTCTCTATTACTGCTTAGCGACCTTTGAAGGGCCACTTCTTGCCATCCGTTGGTTCAACATGATTGCTCACAACAGTGAGTGGGTGATTGGGCATGTTCACTCCGGTGCCTTGGGTTGGGTAGGCATGTCGGGGATAGCGGTTTTTTACTTCTTCATACCACGTTTGTGGGGCAAGACAGAGCTATGGTCACCGCGACTCATTAAGTGGCATTTTTGGTTAGCGCACGCAGGCGTTGCCTTGTACGCCATCGCGCTTTGGGTAGCGGGTATTGGTGAAGGCGTTATGTGGCTAGCGCAAGGTGAGAATGGTGAGTTGCAATATAGTTTCGTTGAAGCGATGAACTTTAAAGCGCCTTGGCTATTCCTACGTTTCTTTGGCGGGGCGTTATTTGTGCTTGGCTTGTTCTTGATGGCGATAAATCTTTACAAAACAGTGCGAGCACCTGCTGCTCTTGTAACTAAGGAGGCGTGATATGAATGCGGATTTTACAAAATCACTCGTCATATTGATTGTATCGACAGCGGTCGTTGCCTCTTTCTCTATTTTGGTTTGGGTGTTACCCAACTTGCTAAGAACGCCTGAGTTAGTCGCTGAGAGCCAAGCTAAACCACTGACCGCAATCGAAGTGGCAGGGCGAGATATTTACATCAGTGAAGGGTGCCATGTGTGCCACACTCAGATGGTGCGCCCTTTGGAGCCGGAGACCAAGCGCAACGGCAGAGCAAACCAGGAGTCTGACGACATCTATGAATTTCCAAACCTGTGGGGCTCAAAACGAACTGGTCCTGATCTCACGAACTTAGGTCGCAAATATTCCGACCAATGGCACGAAATTCACCTTATCGACCCACGTAGAGTCATCCCAACCTCGATAATGCCAGCGTACCCTTGGCTGTTTGAGCAAGTACTCTCTGGTGATGACATTACTGGCAAAATGGAAACGCTGCGTGCATTAGGTGTGCCTTACACCGAAGATGAAATCGCGAATGCCCGACTGCAAGTAAGAGGCAAGACCAAAGGCGAGGCATTGATCCATTATCTTCAAAGTCTTGGTGTTGATACCGCAGAGGAGGGACTGTAATGAGTAGCTTCTGGAGCTGGTGGGCAGCTATCTGCACCATTATTTTCTTTATTCTGATGGTCGGCGTCATTGTTAAGTATTGGCGCAGCAATCATTTGGCAGACAAAGATAAGGTGTTAGATACCTTTGATGGTATCGATGAGAACGACGCACCGCCACCTAAGATTTTGTTTGTCTCTTATTTTGCTGCGTTTGCGATATCGTTTGGTTATCTCATTTTCTACCCAGGAATTGGCAGTTGGTCTGGTCTAATGAATTATGATCAGTCCGAAGATAAACTCAGTCGTCCATCGACTTCGCTTGATGAGCAATTTGAAAGTGTACAAGACACCTCGCTAGTATCGCTTGCTAGCAACAACGAGATTGTGTCGTCTGGACGTATGTTGTTTCAAACTCACTGTGCCGCTTGCCATAGAGACAATGCTCAGGGTGCTAAGCATTTCCCAAACCTTATTGATAATGAATGGATGTACGGTGGATCAGATGAGGCGATTATTCACTCCATTGAGTTAGGCCGAAACGGTGCGATGCCCGGTTGGATAGATGTACTTCGACCTGATGAAATATCAAAGATCTCTTATTATTTAGCATCTTTGAATCAACGCCATACTGATGTCCCTGAGGTGAAAGTCGAGTTGGGTAAAGAGCTGTTCATAAAAACCTGCTCATCTTGTCACGGTGACGGAAGGTTGGTTAATACCGAAACGGGCGTACCTGACCTCTCTGACAACATCTGGCTACACGGAGGCAGTATTGAGGAGATCCAACATACGATCAGAGCAGGACTCAATAACGTGATGCCAGCCTTTGGTGGGCAGCTTTCACAAAACGAAATTTTAGCGCTCGGTGCTTACATCACCTACGCACGGCTTCAAAGTGACCAACGACTTGCCTCTCTAGATGCAGAAGCGGTTACGAGAGGGGAGTATCTCGCCCACGCCGGTGACTGCGTAGCCTGTCATAGCGCAGAGGGAGGAGAGCCATTCGCTGGAGGCCTACCTTTTGTCACGCCATTTGGCACCATCTACTCGACCAACATTACCCCGCATGTGACTGAAGGGATAGGCAGTTACGATTATGAGGATTTTCGCGCAGCGTTGGTTGATGGGAAGGGCAAACATGGATACCTATATCCCGCAATGCCGTTTACCTCATATCAATACGTAACAGAGCAAGACATGCGGGATATGTGGGAGTATATGCAATCTATCGCGGCAGTTGCTCGCCGTAATGACACCAATGAAATGATGTTCCCCGCCAACATACGATTGGGTTTGCTCGCTTGGGATATTGTGTTTGCTGACAGAACGCCAATGAACTACGACCTGCCGACAGAACTGCAAGGCAAGGTGGAGGATGTTGATAAGTGGCAGAGGGGCAAATATTGGGTCGCAGGGCTTGGGCATTGTTCAGAATGTCACACGCCGCGCAACATTGCGCAGGCGCTAGATAATGATCGCATCTTTCAGGGTAATCTCATCGACGGATGGAATGCGCCCGATATTACGGCAGAGGAACTCTATGTTGATGGCTGGGATCTCAAGTCATTAACTGACTTCCTCCATACCGGACATTCAGATAAAGGAACGGCCTTTGCGGGCATGGCGGATGTAATTAAAAATAGCCTTAGTTTGATGACCCGAGAAGACATTGAGTCTATGTCGTATTATTTGCTGGCTGGCGATACCAACAACATGATTAGCGAGACCGCTGTTGTCTTGCAGCCAAAAGGGTTTGATGACGCCGCGTATGCAGAGGAAATCTACGCTACGTACAACCAAACATGCGGTGCTTGCCACGGTGCGGATGGCAAAGGGCGAGACCCGATTGCTCCGACATTGCTAAACAACGGGATAATCATGCACAGTGATCCGTTCAATACAATAGCGGTGACAATTCGAGGGCTTCAGCCAACTTACCTCGATAAGGATCGTAACTTCATGCCAATGGCGAGCTTCGAAGATGTGCTCTCAGATAAAAAGCTGGCAGATCTCATCACCTTCGTGCGACTGCACTTAGGGGCAAGAGAAGAGCCGGTCACTGAGAGCGATGTAAGAGAGGTTCGAGAAATGCTAGAAAAAGCGGGTTATTCGGGAGGCTTGCACGTCACTCCGGAGATGTATGACCAGAGAGATACACGCATCAATGTGAATTGATAGTGACTGCTTGTTCAAATCAAAAAGGCTCGCCGACTTATGTGTAGCGAGCCTTTTTGTTATCTAGCCTTCTGCTTCCGTAAGCTCCACTTCCGGCTGATGCTCGTCTGCGGCGGCGAGCATTTTACGAATAGCGATGGAAGAGACCAAGGCTACCAGAACCATCACAACAGCGAGCATTGTGAGCATTCCGAAATAGTCACCATAGACGGTTTGTACAAACTCCTGAGTGATCTCTTGTCCTTTCTCTGCCGCGATCGATGTCGAGAACACGGCGCCAACAATACCTGATAGTGCAATCGCCACCGAGAACAGACTAACAGAGAAGTTCTCAATATGCTTAGGCGCAACAGACAGGATAAAGGCAACGACTAGAGAGCCTACAATCACTTCAGCAAATGCTTGGAAGAAGTGGATTACTAGGAAGATTTCTGGACGAATAATTACGTCTTCACCGACGTTTTTAACTGCAAACGCAAGGATACCAAACGCAATTGCCGTCAGAATGAATGAGAAGCCGATCTTGGTCGCGGTGGTAAAGTGAATATTACGCTTTTCAAGACCTGAGAAGGTCGCTGCGATCACTGGACCAGCGACAATACACCATAGTGGGTTCATCGACATCGAGGCTTCTGGTGCAATAGGGATAAGACCGAATAGATCACCGCGCATTGTGTTGATGGTGACCATGGTCATAGAGGTCATCATCTGACCGTAGTAGACAAAGAAGGCTGTAGTTAGCACGGTCACGATGATAATGGTGCCCATGCGCAAGGCGTCTGCTCTCTCAGCTTTGAACATCAAAGAGATAAAGTAACCGATAGCGGCTAAGCCGATGGCGTAAACGATGTTCTTACCAATATCCATGTTTGAGAACATGAAAAACACCATGCCAATCATTGCCACGGAAGTAATGCCAAATTTGATCCAGTTAGCGGTCGATACAGGCGCTTTATCGATGTCGGTGCCGACGCCTTGCAGCTGCTTCCTAAAGGTAAATAGCATAAATAGAGCGGCAAAGGCTAAAATGCCCGACAGTGCAAAGCTTCCATAGAACCCGATGACAAGCACAAACATAGGGAACAGATATTGACCCAGCAGTGCGCCTACATTGTTCACGGAGTAGTTTACTGGATAGCCATTCTCAAAGTCTTCTTGGCTTTTAAACGTGCGCTTGTAAAGGCTTGGGTAAGAAGGAGACATCAAGCCACGTCCATAACTGGCTAATGCGATACCGGCAAGACTCATTGGAATGTTCACGGTCGAAGCACCGAGTACAAGTAGTACGTAGCCGCAGGTAAAGCCTAAATAAGCGATAGTGAGGGAGCGGTAAGCGCCCAAGAATTTATCCGCAATAAAGCCGCCAGCAATAGCAAACAGTGGCCCGATCGAGGAGAAGGCACCGACAACCATCATTGTATCGGCTTCGCTGTAATCTAGATTTTCTAGAAAGAAGCGAGTAAGAATGACCATAACGCCATAGAACGACAGACCAAACATCATCTGACAGAACATCATGGATTTGTTGAGTTTATTCCACATGATTTTATCCTTAATAATTTCTATTAAGTGGTTTATACATCCATTATTATTTTATCAGACAAGATTTGTTACATGTTTCTCGTTGTATGAGAATGTGGGCTACGAGCACGAGATTTTCTAATCGAAAAGGTGAGCAGAACTAATAGTGAAGAAATACTGGTCGGTATGTTTTGCTTGTGTTGGAAGCGATCGCATTATGTGAATAATTTTTCTCTTTTGTGTTTACTAAGTTGGGGCACCCTTTGGTGGCGATGTGATTTAGGAGTATTAAAAACGCCTCAGACTGAGGCGTTTTTCCATGAAGTAAATGTTTGTTAGTTGATTGGTTTTAGGCGCTAGAGACAATTTGAGGCTTGCGCTTTTTTACCATTAATCGGTACATGACGGGGACAAAGTAGAACGACAGTAAGGTGGTTAATACCGTACCACCTGCGATCGCCACTGCAAATGGGGGCCAGAAACCACCGCCTGCAATGATTAATGGCATAAATCCGCCCACGGTCGTAATGGTTGTTGAAGTAATGTGTCGAGTGCATGACATGACCGCATCGACCGATGCATCAATATCACCCTCGGACGCGTCTTTATCTAATCTTAGCTCTGCCAAAATGACAATCGCGGCATTGATCGCTAGACCCATGATACCGAGCATGGCAATGATCACGGTGAAGCCAAATGGATAGCCAAACAGCCAAACAGAGAGCAGACCTAAACCGCCCGCTAAACCGGCAACCATAAAGATGATCGAGCTTAGCCTGAATGAGTTAAACGACATCACAACCACTAAGATCATCAAGACCACAACCACTGAGATGTTTGAGATCAGTAAGGCGACGGAGCGATCACGCTCTGCGGACTCACCACCAAAATCGATGCGATAGCCAGCGGGCAAGTTATAAGACTCGAGTCGAGTCTGAAATTCATTAAGTACAGTTTGTGGAAGCACACCTGCCTGAATATAACCCTCAATTGTGTTAACGCGTTCGCCATTTCGTCTTGTGATAGCGCCACGGCTGGTGGTTAACTCAAGGTCAGCGAGCGTCGACACACTGACGCCGGTCGTGTATACCTCTGAAGAGATAGGTAAACGCAGATTACCAAGGTGAGAGAGATTTTCACGCTCTTCATTTGCGACTCGTACCCTGATTGGAATCGACTCAGAGCCCTCAGTGACTGAGCCCGTTTCTCTGCCCACAAGAGTGGCTTGTAGCATGTTGGCGAATTGATTAAGCGAAATACCATTGAGTTTGGCGGTATCCTCGTCGACTTTTAGCCAAACCTTAGGTGTTCCAGGCTGTAGTGTTTCCCTTGTGTGAGTGACATGAGGAGTATTAGCGAGTATAAGGCGAACATCTTCACCAATGGATTTAAGTACATCCAGGTTTTCGCCATACACACGCAGCTCAATAGGTGCTCTAAACGGAGGTCCTTGCTCTAGCTTACGAACTAGAATTTGCGCTGCAGGCAACTCTCTATTAAGTCTCGTCTGTAGCTCTGGAATCAGTTCATTGGCGAGTTGGAAGTTATCCATTTTCACCATCGCCTGCGAGAAATAGGGCGCGTTGTTTTGCGTTGCTTGCAGGTTATAGTAAAAGGATGGAAAGTTAGCGCCTACCAACCAATCGACACGTTCAACGCCGTCATAAGAGCGGATAACGGCATCAACCTCCTCGGTTATGGCTTGCGTGGCATACAAACTTGCTTGAGGTGGCAAATATACCTGAACCTCAAACATGTCTCTATCCGATGGCGGGAAGAACTGTTCGGTAAGCTGAGATATGCTCCAATAGCCTGTAATAGGGACCGTTAACACTAACAATAATG
Source organism: Vibrio maritimus (assembly GCF_021441885.1). Lineage (NCBI taxonomy): Bacteria > Pseudomonadati > Pseudomonadota > Gammaproteobacteria > Vibrionales > Vibrionaceae > Vibrio > Vibrio maritimus. The sequence goes on along the minus strand of NZ_CP090439.1, from coordinate 336,501 downwards.
ATATCGCAGGGTGCTTAATCGCCAGTCGAACGGACTCACTAAACCACTTAGTCAAGGCAGGTATACGCAATCCCGTGTTATACCAATGGTCACCGGATGCGTGACTAGGTAATAGCATTGTCGCAAATCCCGCTATTACCGTGTGAGATAAAATATAGGAACCGACGAGTGAGAATGACACCGTAATCGCAATGGCACCAACAAACTCACCTGTGGCGCCGGGCATTAGGAAGATTGGAGCAAAGGCGAGAATGGTGGTGAGCGTTGAGCCTAACAGCGGAACCCATAAATGCGAGATGGCATTCATTGTCGCCTCTAGCCTAGCCTGCCCCTTGAGTCGATAACTTTGGATGGTATCGACCATAACCACGGCGTTGTCGACCATAATGCCCAGCGCAACGATCAAGCCTGTCACTGACATCTGATTGATTGGGATCGCGGTCATTTTCATCAATGACAGCGTAAGCATGCAGGTGAGGGGGAGAGCGATGGCGACAAGTATTGCGGCTCGAACACCAAGAGTGATAAAGAGCACGATGAGGATCAGCGTAAAACCGATAAGCAGGCTTTCACCCAAGTCGACGAGGCGAGTCGTGGTGTAGCCTTGCTGGTCAAATAAGATGGTGACGTTTACGTTGCTTGGAAGATCTCGTTCAAAACTCTCAATAGTGGCTTTAGCGCGAGCTGTCCATTGATCAACTCGAAGTGTTGGCTCCATTCTCGCAGCAACGATCACGCCAGGCTCACCATCGATAATGGCAACTTCACTTTCTGGTGTTTTCTGGCTTCGAGTGACCGTTGCAATGTCCTCAACTCGAATGATATGACCGTTTTTAGCGACAACCAATGGCACCTGCTTAATACGCTCTATAGAGTCAAGTTCAGACTCTATTTCTAGTCCAAACCGAGAAAAATGACTGACGAGCTGTCCCGCGGAGTTTTTCGCATCTGCACCACTTAAGCTATCACCTATTTGGATGCTTGAAGATCCAAATGCAGCGGTGTCTGCGGTCCTTAAGTTGACCTGAATCTCTTCTTCAGGCATCGCGTACTCATCAACGAACTCCGTACCTGAGAGGGTTCGAAGTCTTTTAGCCAACTCTTTGGCGTAGCGCCCCAAAGTTAAAACATCGACGTCACCTGGGCCTGCCCAAGTTAATGCAGTGATAACGGTGAAGGCATAGGTGTGGTCACTATCAAGATCGGGAGGGGCCGTTCCTGAAGGCAGGAAAGGCTCGACATCCGAGAGCTTGTCTCTGGCCTTTGACCACACAGGATCTGGCTCTGTGATTTCATCCTTGAGCTCGATGGTGACAATAGAGACACCAGGTCTGGAGGTAGAGGTGAGCAGCTTAACTTCGCTCAGTTCACGTAGCTTGTTCTCAACGACTTCAGTAACGAGTGTTTCTACTCGCTCTGCACTAGCGCCGGGAAAGCTGGTGGTGACATTGGCAAATCGGTTACTGATGATGGGGTCTTCGGCACGCGGCAAAGAGGAAAAAGCCGCAAAGCCACTCACAATGAGCAGTGCAGTGATGAGAATCAGAAGCCGAGTATTCGTTATGGCGTGAATAACCTTCATTGTGACAGTTTACTCCGCTACCTTAACTGGCTGACCGGGTACGACTCGGTGCAGACCGCTTGCAATGATCGCTTCTCCATCTGCGACAGCGCCTGAAATAAAGGCCTGCTCGCTGTTAGCATAAAGTACGTTAACGGTCCTGCGTTCTACCTGACTATTTTCACCGACCACATAGACGTTCCAGACTCCGCGTAATCCGTCAATGAGTGCCGTCAATGGCACCCAATAGCCTTGGTCTTGGACGGTCTCATCAAATGCTAGGTAAGCAAGCTGACCTTCAAGCACATCGACCCCTTCTGGTAATTGATAGCGAAGTCCTACACTTCTTGACTGGGTATCGACTCTTGCTCCGGGATTCAGAAGTTTTACGTCATATTCTTGAGCATCGACACGAATAGTGGGAGAGGAGAGGTTAGAGACTCGTGATAACTGAGCAGCTGGGATCCCTATGAAAGCTTCCTTGCCTTCCGTGGCCAATAACACCAATGTTGGTGTTCCAACATTGACCACATCGCCAAGAGAGACATGACGCTGAGCGATCGTACCGTTATAAGGTGCGAGGATAGTTGATTTTTCGATTCTGAGCTTCGTCGCGCTGATGGCGGCTTTTAATCGAACTAGGTTGGCTTGCAATACGCCTTTTTCACTGGTCAATGCATCGATTTCAGCATCCGCGCTGAAGCCTTTCGCTTTTAGAGATTGCTGCCGTTTCAGGTTAGCATTGACTAGATTGAGCTGCGCTCGTACCTCTTTATCTTGTGCATTAAGCTGCCCAAGCTCGGTATGTAAAAGGTCGGTATTAAGTTGGATCATTGGTGTATTTTTGGTGACAGTGTCACCGACATCAACATGGATCGTCTCAACTTTTCCTGCAAGCTCAAAGCCTAAATTTGCTTGCTGACCAGCTCTAACCGTACCTACATATTCTCGTCTTACTTGGTAAGAAGGGCTAAGAGCAACATATGTTGTTGAAACGGTTAAAGCTTCAACTTCGGCGACGCTTGATTCTTCTTCAGTACCACAACCTGCTAATAAGGTTATGGCACTCAAAATTGATGCTTTTATAAATAAACTTTGAGGGCGCATCATTATTATCCTATACAACCAACTGCAATTTATAGGGTAATCAATCTAAAACGACACTGTCTAGCTCAGCCTTGTTAATGAAAGGTTATTCATCGATTTGATGGTCGGGGTGTGAAGTTGATCGTGAAATGAGTGCTGCAAATAGCAAAAACTACCGCCGAACTATTTGGTCAACGCGTGTCCGGCAGTAACTGAAGAACGATTATTTGTTTGTTATCGTGTTGTGTTGCTTGCTGTTTTCAAAAACTTCAGAGATCGATGAGGTAAACCAGTTCATCATTTCGCTGTTGGCATGACGAGTATGGAAATAAGCGTTCGCTGGATACTCAGCTTCTGGTACATCCATATCGGGTCTTAGCATAATGAGATCTGGGTAGTCTTGAATTGGGAAGCAGTTACTCATGCCCATAAACATGTCAGAGTGGCGAAGTACATCTATCAATACCACAGGGAATTCAGAGGCAAACCCAATCTCTAGCTCGAAGCCTAGTCTTCTAAATAGGTCAACAGTTGGACTGTTTAGCTTACTGTAATCGCTAACAAGCGAACGTGCTAAAGGATACTTTGCCAAGTTTTCTGGAATTATTGCTTGCCCTACTAAAGGATGATCTTTCCTGACCATGATGCTTGCTTCTAGCATCGAAAGCTCTACTTCAGTGAGAAAAGTAGGGTTATCGATAATGGGGGCATTGATACCGATGAGAACCTTACCTTTCTCAATATCATCTATCGTATGCTCATTCCAAGAGATGATGTGAACTTTTAGCTTGGGCGCATGAGCTTTGAAGTAGCGATAGATTTCGCCAGACACCGAGAATACGAACAAAGGCGACAGCGCAATAGTAATCTCACCCTCTAACTCTTCAGGCTTAAAGTCACTACTCGCGTTAACAATGCTTTCGATTTGGTGAAGTAGGGGCAGGAGCTCTTGGCAAAGTGTCTCTGCAAATGGGGTAGGGGCTAATCCTGTTTTAACCTTAACAAACAGTTGGTCATCAAAGCTGTGTCGCAGCTTTTGTAGTGATTGACTCACGGCAGGCTGAGAAACAAACAAGCGCTCTGCTGCTTTACGCATGTTCTGTTCTTCAAACAGCACTTTAAACACGCGAAGAAGGTTAAGGTCCAGATTTGCGAAAAGGTTCTTAGCCACATTATTACCCAAAGTATTATTTACACGCGGATACTAGCACTTATTGTGTTAGAGGTATGTAAAAAGCCGTAGTGAGGTAACTCTGCTTAATGGAGCAACAGTAAGGTATTGATCTTTAGACAATTAGAATCTGTAACTAATGGTAAATGATCCTGAACTGACATCGGTCCCATAGTAAGAACGCAGGTCATTACGTAGATGTGTGTAATTACTCATATCAGACTGAGCTCGTACGCCGAAGCCAAGAATACCTCTGACTATTCACCCTAACCAGCAGATAGCTGTTTGCGGTACATTGCCGGTCCTATGGCACATTGCTTTTTGAAGGCTCGCGTAAATGAAGAGGGGTCGATAAAGCCCACTGCTTCGCCAACCTCATAGATCCTCATTGATGTCGACTCAAGTAATGCTTTGGCTTTGCTGATTTGTTCCTCAACCAATACCGTTTTAAATGAAGTACCCTCCTCAGCGAGAAGTCTTTGTAGTGTTCGTACTGAGGTACCTAAAGCTGTGGCCAAGTCATGTATGCACCAATTCGGAGATTGTAAATTCTGGCGACAGTGGTTTCGTATTACATTGAGATTTGAGTTTGGATTGTCGATGCCTATTTGTACAAATTTCTCTGTGTAAAGCCATGCCATTGGGAAGTTTATGCGAATACCCAGCAAGCCTTCTTTGTGCGGGATATTTGTCAGGGAATCATAAGGCGATGGGACGTAACTACCACCTTGCATCGTAATGTTTAATTGATGCGCATCGAATCGGTGACCGAGGTACTTCTTCATCATCGATACGATGTAACCTAGAGATACACCATTCATGCGCGCGACACTCTGAGTTATGCGTCGATTGCGCTCATGGAAAAACTCTACTCGATCAAGTTTTATCTCTAATCGATTTATCGAGGTTACTGATGTTTTCGAATAGTGATTAAGACAGGTAAGTATTAGTTCTGCAAATGTGGCCTTCGAGCCCGAAAAAATATCACGGTAGTCTTCTTCAAACAGAGACTCGCCAATCCTAAATGGGAAGCAGTGGTCGTCGATGTAGCGGCTATATCGATTTAAGGTTCCCAGAGAGACTTCACTCGTGATGTCTCTAAAATCATGAGTTTGTGGAAGTAACGAGCGTTTTGAGAGCCGTTCGCAGTGTCTGTAGATTCTCAGTGGAAACAGAGATTGGTTTATGTGTAGCTGAGCCATATCTTTTGAGTATCGGATTGTGACAACGCTTGTATACCATAACAAATAATTAGATGGCAGAGATTGATTGTAAATTTATGTGGCTTTTTTTAACGGAGTGCATTCTATGCAGTGTGCGCCAATTAATGAGAGAGGTGGCGTGAAAGGTGAATGAAAAATTACGTTGTTAAGTTAAAATCTAATGCAGCGAACTAATATTAGGTATATGAGGGCTTGGAGAAGGTATAAAATGTTCTATTTACTGCTTATCATTTTATCTATTTTCTTATACTCCAGTTTGGTAAAAAGAACTCTAACTTCTGTTTATCTAGAAGAAAAAGTGCACCTATCTATTTTAAAAAAGGTGTATCCTAAGTGCTTACAGTGTCTTGTGTTTAAGATACCGTGACTGATATCCCACTTTAATATTTCAATTGTAAATTTCCAATAGAGTCGATTGTTATATGAAAGCCCCCGAAAGAAAAAAACGAATTGATCACTATCTAGATAATATCTGTAGTGAAATTTACTATTATGTCCATGAACGTGGGATGCGATCTGTTGATGGTTGGGTCTCATCAGTGAGTATTCAAAAAGAGTTGGGATTAAGACACCATTGCTCTCCTAAAGGATCATGCTCAGATATCCCTAAAAACTATATGTTTAACGTGGCAATGAGAAGACTTCAGGATAGGGATAGAGTTGAAGTAAATAAGCATGGCTCTCGAGTCGTATATAGAGTGACTGAAAATAGATAGTAAGAATTTAATCACTTTAAAAAGGCACCGAAAGGTGCCTTTTTTGTACTTTACCTTCAGCTTTCTTGTAGTTTCTTTGTGTGTTTTTTAGTGGGAATATAACATAAAGTTCAGCTAAAAATATCAATATAAATAAATATAAAAGTGTGATTTTGATTGGTGTTGTTTGGTTTTATTTTGTTGTTATTCATATAGTTATCATCAATAGTAGTCGTAGCTCTTATTTTAGAGTGATTATAAGTTCCTTTATCAAAAGTTAGTTAGATAAAGGTGATAAGACATTTGGAGTTAATAATGAATAATAAATTTAAGGTTTCTCTTACTGCTGCTCTGGTATCAACGGCTATGTTTGCAAATGCTGGTATTAGCATTGTAGACAATGAAAATGGCAATTTCTCTATTGGTGGTGATGTAGAGTTCGATTTTAACTATGAGAAACTAGGTGGTGAAAACGGAAACAAAGACTACAACTTTAACCAGAACGGCCGTATTCTGCTTGAGTTCCAAGGTGAGCGCTTTACGTCCAATGGCAATGTTCTTCAGGTAAATGTTCAGCCATTGATGGAGTCTAGCGGTGACGTGAACCTTGATGACGCATGGTTTGCGTTCGGTGCTCAAGATGGCTGGAACCTAAGAATGGGTCGTTTCGAAGCATTTGATATGTTCCCTGTAGGGCAGGACACATTTTTGGAGTACTCGGGTAATACATCGAACGAATTGTATTCTGATGCAGCACCGTATGTGTACCAAATGAAAGAAGGTCGTGGTCGTGGTGCGACGGGTCAAATCATGTATAGCCAACAATTCAATCAGCTTTACTTTGAGTTAGCTGCATTGATTGGCCCTCGCGATAAGTTCTTCGAAGATGGTATAGATGGTACTTATCATGGGGCTGCAATCTCATCAGACGTAAAAGACTCTGCAATTGTCCGTCCAGTACTTGCTTACGGTTATGAGAGAAGTGGTTTTGAAACCGTTCCATCTCAAGGCTTCAACTTTGCTGTTTCATTGGAGACAAACCTAGTTAAAGATGCAGTGGTAACAGAAGATGGTGTAGACATCTCAGATCGTACCGGTTACGGCGCTACGATGGGTTACACAATGAATGATTGGAATGTACTAGCAAACTTTGCGTACATGGATGCAGTTGATGAAACTAACATGACCATTGGTGCAAACTTACTCTATAAAGGCTTTGGTTTAGGTTACATCTATGCTGACAACGACTACGAGAATAAGAAGATTAGCACGTCACCTGTAGGTAATGCGACGGTAGATACAGTGTATGCATCTTATGAGTTCAAAGATGTTCTAAATGTCGACGACTTTTTGATCTACCTCGGTGCTTATCACTCAAACGTGAATGACAAAACTGTGGGTAGTTACTTCAGTGATCTAGACAGCGATACTGGTTTCCGTGTGCGCTTCAAGTACTACTTCTAATTGGGCATCCGTATAGTCTGATTAGCACTGCCTAAAATATTGGCAGGACTGAATGTCCTGCCATTTTTCCAAAAGTCTATGGTTCCAGGTGATATTACTAAAACTTAAAGCGACAGATAGTGCTGCTTGAGAGTTATCGTTAATGACAGGGTCGCAGTGCTGTGTATTGATCATTTGTAATCTTTGCACGCGCGCGTAAACGTATACATCCTCTAATGCTTTTGAGAAAAATACCAGAAGAACTCGTGCTCGATTAGACACTAAAGAATATTCTTTGCTCTGATAGGTTGCTACTTGCGGCTAATTAGAAGCGATAGCCGACAGTGAACGAGAGTGAGTCTGCATCGAAACCATCGTAGCTGCTCATGTCATAACGTAAGTCAGCATAAACACCCATTTTGCTTTGTGCTCTTACACCCATGCCCAAGAACAGGCTTGAGTCGCTTGCAGACAGACTTCCTGAACGGTCAGAAATTTTTTCATTACCATATGCGAGACCAATAGCGCCGTATGGCTTTAGCCATAGCTCGCCAAGATCAAAGGTATAGCCAATATCGGTATCAATTTTGAACGTGTTAAAATCATAATCTACGCCATACGCACCTTTGCTGTTCATGGCATAAGAGGTGTTTACACCGAAGATGTTGTTGATGTCGTAACCGTATTCAAGTTTGAATCCTGTATCCATCTTCAAGTCGAAGCCGCTTTCACTAAGTGTCAGACCAGATAGACCCGCACCAACACGGTGCCCAGTGTAATGACTGTTAGCAATAGCGCCGAAAGAGAGAGAAGAGATAGCGACGGCTAGAATAACTTTTTTCATTTGATTTGCTCTTTTATGGAGTTTGCTCTTTTAATGGAGAGAATGACGGAGTCCATTCTTCTATGCCCAGCTCCTTGCGGGATGGGCGGCATTCTAAAGAGCGAGGCTTGTTGCGACTAATCACCTTTAGTTAGCAAGCTCATAAGAATTACTTATCAAGCTAAGCCAAGCAGCGAAAGCTCCCTTCTCAGCGCAGATTCATATCGCAATTGCGAATAGGTTAGGTCGTTACTCTAAGTAATTTAATCTACTGATTTTTATAGAATAAATTGTTCTATTGGACATGCTTTCAGAAGGCTTGGGTAACTATTTGAAATTGATATACAAATGGGTTTGCTTGATAAAGGCCAGAACTCTAACTTAGGCCAGGTAATTGATATGTTGGAGTGGGACAATGACTGACAAAAAAGAGCCAATCAGTGATGTAGAAAAGCAGCGCCAGGAGTTGATGGCGAGACTAAAAGGGGCGCAGTCGCAAATGAAATCATCAAGTTCAGACAGAGCCAGTTCATCGGGTTTTCTTGATGTCATGATCAAAAGCACGGGCACTTTTGAAAAGCAGTAGTCTAGACACGAAAACACCCAAGCATTGAGAATGCTTGGGTGTTGTTCATTTTCTTACCAAGAGTAGGTTTGAATAATGTTGTCTTTCGCCATTGGGTTATTGCGAATAGCGTCATTGACATGACCGAGAAAGAACTCTTTAGACTGCGGGAACATGCCACGCATCTGGATCATGTTGTTACCGTGGTCACCCCAGTAGACGGTCTCAAAGGTCATATTCTCAAGTAAGTATTTCTCTTCTTCGAGCAACTGAAGTTGGGTTGGCATTTTGAAAGTACCATCTTTCACTTCTTGCTCTAGCTCCGTACCAGGTTGAATAGCGAGTGCCATAGGGGCGATTTGCTCTGGCTGCAGCAAGTTAAGCAAACGCGTGGTTTCTTCGATATGCTCACGAGAGCGATCTCGTCCGCCCAGTCCAAAGATAAATGACAGCAGAACTTCGATACCCGCTTCTTTAGCCATAGCCATACCCTCTAATGCTTGCTCTGGCGTCATGTTCTTTTTGACGCGCTCAAGCACCACGGCGTCACCAGACTCTAGACCTACGTAAGCCATATCGAGCCCCCCTGCTTTGAGTGCCTTGAGGTCTTCAACAGATTTACGTCGGAAATCATTGAGAGCACTATATAGTGATAGTTTTTTGCACTCAGGGAAGGTTTCGCGAACCTTCTTTATGACTTTTAGTAAGTAATCAGTACGCGCTGCCATTACGTTACCATCGCACAGAAAAACGGATTCAACATGTGGATAGTAACGACGGGTTTCCTCGATATCAGCGAACACATCGTCGATATCACGAACCTTAAAACGTTTATCGCGGAACATGTTACAGAAGGTGCAGTGGTTCATGCTGCAACCCAATGTGACTTGAATCAAGACACTGTTGGCTTCAATCCATGGACGATAGACTTTACCTTCAAAATTCATTCTATTTCTCTCCAGTCTTGCGACTTTCCAGTAGTAAAGGAACTCAGGTGTCGGTTCCTAATGGTGGGCAGTCTATCAGTAGGTTCTAATGTTGATAATTGAGAGAAATGAATAATCAGTTTTAAGATTTTGTTGATAATCATGAATGGAGCATCATGACTAGCATTAATCTAGCGAGATACCAGGTGAGAATCTTTCACTTTTATTCTCAGCTCAGCTTGATAGTTTTGTTAGTACCTAAGGATAAGGTACTAACATATGGAATTTTGGATAAAAATCGAATACTTGGCGCTGCAAATCTGGGCAGTATTGGTGATCAAAGCCTTGTTGTTTAAGTAACGCTGGGACAATACAGTCAGTCTAAAAAGTAGGTTGCAGATACTTTGTTTCCAGTCGGATCACGTAGATATGCCATATATATTTTACGGTCGCCTGTGTCGCGAATGCCCGGCGGATCCTCACACTCGATACCTCCGCTATTGAGCCCCGCCTCGTGCCATCTATCGACCATCTCTGGAGAGCTGGCAAGAAACCCGATAGTCATTCCATTTCCGTGGGAAGCAACATTACCGTCAAGTGGTGTGGTGAGCCCTAAAACGCCGGTCTTACTGAAGTACATGCAGCGCCCTTTTGCATCGAGCACACCCGCTTTGTAGCCCAATGTTGCCATAGTGGCATCGTAAAATACTTTGGATTTTGGGATGTCGTTGCTCCCAAGAAAAATATGGCTATACAAAATACACCTCCATAGCGCAAACCTGTTTAGACCGTACATTAAATCGAAGTACAACAAACTTCTGTAAAGTAAGATTGCGAGATATTTCTGGCGGGTTTAATCCGTTGATTTTGTCTCTTTGGGTTTATAATCAAAGCATGACTATCAAAATTGGGTTGATAATATGCTCCTTGAAGATTTGCAAGTGATACTAAAAGTTGCCGAGTTTCGAAGTATTACTGCAGCAGCAACCAATCTCGACATGCGAACTGCAACGGCAAGTGCTGCGGTTAAACGAGTGGAAAGCTTTCTTGGTGTTGAGTTGTTTGTGCGTACCACTCGTCATCTGCGCCTCTCAGCGGCGGGCGAACGTTACCTTCCCCAATGTGAACAAGCGTTAGCGATGCTGGCGCAGGCGAAAATGAACATCAAAGATGACCTAGACGTGATTGATGGTGAAGTGAGGATCGCGCTTTCATCGGATCTTGGTCGAAACATGGTCATCAACTGGCTCGATGAGTTTATGGAAGAGTACCCAAATATTACTCTGCGCAGCAATATATCTGACAGTAATGTTGATTTCTATCGAGACTCTGTAGACATGGCGCTTCGCTATGGCGAGCCGACCGATTCGTCTATGTATGGGTTTAAGATATGCAGCGTACCTAGAGTCATGTGTGCCAGCCCAGTATATCTCAAGCAAAACGGTACCCCTAAAACGCTCTCGGACCTTACAAAACACAATGGCCTTTTCTATCAACTGCACGATGTACTGCAGGATAATTGGGTGTTCAATGAAGGACAAGAAGACCATAAGTTGCGACTAAAAGGGAATCGAGCCTCTAACGACGGAGATATTGTGCGTCGTTGGTGCGTGGCAGGGCAGGGGCTGGCAATCAAGTCATGCCTAGATATGTCAGAGGATTTGTTGGCGGGAAATGTGGTTAATGTGTTGCCACAATACAAGCCTATGCCAACAGAGCTGTGGTTGATCTGCCCGAGCCGCCAGTCGATCACTCCGACGGTTAGGTTGCTTCGAGATCTCTTTAGAAGTAAGACGCGTGTAATTTTGGAGAATTTGGTTGATCGAGGGTTTGTTGATAAGGCGAATTTAAACTAAAAAGGGGCGATGTGCCCCTTTTCAATAACAGTTAGGTGTTGTTAGCCAATGTGAGTCATTTCGCTAACGGTAAAGGTGTCAACAGCACCTTCTGTCGCTGCGAGATAATCGGCAAGGTGTTGATTACCCATGTGAGCTTGCCATAACTCGCGTGATTCCCAGTTCTCATAAAACACAAAGTGAGCTGGGTTCTCGTTGTCTTGGTGAAGGTCGTAGTTAATGCAGCCTTCTTCTGCTCTGGTGATATCAATCAGCTTGAGTAATTCTTGTTTTACTAGTTCTACTTTGTCTTGTTTAGCGATGATGTTTGCAACGATAGTTAGCTTAGCCATGGAGTTTTCCTCTCGATATTGCGCTTAATTGCGCCCTGTTCTGTGTCGATGTGTGTATCTTAGGACAAGTTTTTATCACCAAAAACAGCATACTGATTGAAATATTATCAAAAATTATTTGATAGTATTTGATTGGGTTGGATGCAGTTCGTGTATGCCTTTACTAACCATAGAGGTGATTGGAGTTTGCTGCTTAGCTTACATTTGGATTCTGTCTCAAAAATTATTTGAGAAAGTGAGCAACCTGCGTTTAGAGATTGCTCACATGAAAGGGGGTTATATCTTGTCGACTAGTTTTTGTAGGAGACTAATAAGCGTTGCTTGCTCTGCGGAATCTAAGTCTTCAAGCAGTTCACGATTTACCTCAACTGGAAGATGGATCACTTTGTCTTTTAGTGCCTTACCTTCATCAGTGAGATAAATGCGAAATGAACGACGACTTTCTGGGTCGGGTTTGCGCTCAACCAAACCAAGCGTTTCAAGCTTATCGAGCGTACGAGTTGTCGTTGAACTTTCCACTTTAGACATTTGCGCGATCTCTCGCTGTGTCACCCCTTCTTTTTCCCACAAACACATTAATGTAGGCCACAAAGCTAAGGTAAGACCATTGTCTTTAAGGCGTTTGTCGAACTCTTTAGATGCGTGGTTTGCTACCACATTCAAAAGCCAGCCAAAACTTGTTTGACGATTAAACTCGCTTTCCATTTTTACTTCCATTTTCGTCGTTTGACTATCAATACAGTTACATATTTGATGTAGCAACTATTGTCATCGTAACCAAAATTGCAAAGATTAGCACTAGTAGCGCTTTGATTTGACTCGATAGTACGGGTACGGATTGGTTGAAGTCCAGTGATTGATAACCTGTGATCATGGCTTTTAATAAACCTTTACCGAAGATCTTGTAGATCACAATTGCTCCTACGTGAGTCGCAATTATGATGGGGAGCAGGTCGGCAAGTAGGATATGTACTTCCTCAGAGATCTCATAGAGAGCATCTGGAATGATAAGCCCGTATGCTTCCAGTCCATCAAATAGCCCTGCTAACATCATTCCGGTCAAACACTGCACTAATAGCGTGGTTAGCATAGTGATGACCATAAATGCGCCAAGGGGATTATGACCAATATAGGGTGTGCTTTTACCCAGCGCATATCTGACGGTGTTCAACGGATTACGGACAAACTGCGAAAAGCGATTTGTCTCACTACCAACCAATCCCCACAGGATTCGCCAAACAATCAATGTGAATAGCGCCAATCCAAGTTGAACATGTGGACCATTTGAAGTTATCCCTGTTGCCATTAATCCGAAGAAAATCAGCGCTTGAGCCCAGTGGTAAAGTCTTGTTGATAGGTCCCAGATCTTAACTTTTCTCATTGTGTTTTTCTCATTGTGTTTGGAAAGTGAGATTAATTTACACAACAATAGTTGCGTGCGCAACTATTGTTGTGTAAATTAAATGACGTAGGCAGTCGCACTAATCAAAAACAGAGAATCAAACGCTAGGAGGATTTATGTCGAAATCGATAACTGAACGTACTGTTGGGAACAAAGCAATGAAAATAGTGATCACCGTGTTAGCCGTGTTTGGGATTACACACACGAGTCTGGCTCAAGCTCATGAAGAGATGATAGAAGCTAGGCAAAATGCTTTCTCTAACATCGAAAACCAAACGAAAGTCGTGAATAAGCAAGTTAAAAAGTCAGACATTGATTGGCAGGCCATGCTGGCAGCAAGCGAACAGTTGACGGTTGATAGCACCATGTTATCAAACGCATTCGAGACGGGTTCCCAAGAGGGAAGTAAAGCGAAAGAGTCCGTGTGGACTAAACCGGAAAAATTCAATCGACTCCTAGCCGAAATGCAACAAGGCTATAAGCAAGTCGCTGAAGGTGTGGACAAACAGTCGATAGACGAAGTGAAGCGTGGTCTGAAAGTCGCAGAATCAACCTGTAAAAGCTGCCACCGAAGCTACCGTTCTCGCTGGTAATCCAAAACTTATAACGAAAAGAAAGAGAGTAAAGTCATACTCGCTCTAGCTAGTCGACGCCCACTTTGCGGCAAGTCGCTACCAACGGACAGAATTCACATTTGGGCTTGGTCAGACAAAACTGCTGGCCATGCTCAACCATGAGTCCATGATAATAAGCGTAGGTCTTGGTTTCTGGCTGTATCGCTTGTTGCATCTGATTGCGAAAGGTCTCATAGCTTTTTGGAACTTGGTGACCAAAGCGAGAAAATATCCTGCGAGCATAGGCATCAATAACAAATGAAGGCTTGCCAATCGCATAGGTAAGTATGACGTCCGCAGTTTCGCCGCCGACACCGTTGATGCTCAGCAACTCAGGTCTAAGCTGCTCAACAGAACATTGTCGGACTTTTTCAATTTGATACTCATAGTGTGCAAACCACTGCGTCACCGCTTTGATTTTTTTCGCTTTTTGATTGTAGTAGCCGCTAGAGCGAATTTTTTGAGCAAGCAGGGTAAGATCCATCTCTTCGATAGCCTGTGGGGACAAGTCATCTTGTAAATTATCCAGTGCTTTTTGTGCGTTTCGCCAATTAGTGTTTTGTACCAGAATCGATCCCAGCATCACCTCATAATGGTCATCACTTGGCCACCAATCAAACCATCCATAATGGCTCTCCAGTGTTGAAAATAGCGCTACAATTAGGGCTTGTTCATCACTTGTTAGCGTTTGAGAGCTTCTCATAGACATGACCTAGATTAAACGTTCGCGCAGCTGGTTTGGTGATTGACCATTCCAAGTCGTATAGGCGCGAATAAAAGAGTTACTCTCTTGGAATCCAAGCAAAAACGAGATTTCACTAACGGGTAAGTCAGATTTGGTGAGGTAGTCTTGAGCAAGACTTTGACGCACCTCTTGCAATACATCTTGATAGCTCTGCGCTTCGGTTGACAGCTTACGTTGCAGCGTGCGTTTGCTCATCGCCAGTTCGCGTGCGACGAAGTCGATGCTGCTCTGTCCTTGAGGCAAGGCGTCAAGCAAAACCGATTTCACACGATCAGTGAGTTGTTTTTCTCCAACTATCTCATTTAACTGCTTCTGAAGCTCATTCTCAAAGCAGTTAAGCATGACTTGATTGCTCGTGAGAAAAGGGGTGTTTGCATCTTTAGCTGAGAATCGAATCCGCGTCGAGTTACCCTTGGTAATTGAGCAGCTGAAATAGGACTCATAGGCAGCGATGTCGCTAGGTAGCGCAGGCAACTCCACCTGTAGCGGCTTTATGTGCTGACGAGTGGCAAGACGTGCGAGCTGGGTAAAGAAGATAAGCTCTGACAGGTTTAAGCAGAGCGGTAGCGGCTCTTCGTATCCGTAACAGCTGATCTCTAAATCGGTAAAATCTGTGGTGCTCTTGATATCGAGCAGCATTGGGCCGATCAATGGCTTGTATTCCTGTAAGCGCTTGGCAGCAGCGTTGAGGTTTGGCGTACAGATAGCCGCGTATATTGGCACATCAAAGAACTCCAAGCTCATTACTTTTGCAAACTCAAGAGGCATCTCTTTACCGTGTGCTGCGAGATCGACGCCGCGCCACAACTGAAAGTATTGAGAAGGAGAGAGCTGGATTTTTTCTTGCGAGAACAACCCTTTGGGAAGCCCTGCGTAAGCGAGTACTTCCTCAATGTTAAGTCCAAGATCACTGAACAACAGTTTCCAGTTCGGTGGGATAACAAATTTGTTAGCTCTTCTCATCTCAATGCTTCTACCTTGTCGAATAACAGAAGTTTACCTAATAGTGGAAGGTTACTTGGCGGTTTTTTCCATCGCTTGGCGAGAGATCTTAAGTACCATCTTACGAGGAAGGAATGGAACAATCCAATTCAACATGAACTTCAATCCAGACTCATTAAAAGCAACCAGTTCGCCTTTCTCCATTGCTTGATAGCCACACTCAGCAACCGACTTTGGCGTTTTAGCTTTATCGAAGATCTCAACACCCTGAAGGTCAGCAGCAGCCACAAAGCCGGTCGCCACGGCACCCGGACACAGAGCCGTAACCGTGATGTTGTGATTCTTCACTTCTTCCGCGACGGCTTGACTGAACGACGTCACATAAGCCTTGGTTGCGTAATAGACCGCTTGTAGGGGACCAGGCATAAATGAGGCAGTAGATGACACGTTGAGAATTTTACCTCTGTTTCGCTCGACCATCCCTGTTAGGTAAAGATGCGTCAAGTTCGTCAATGTCACCATATTGACCTGCATCATTGCTTGTTCATCCTCAAGAGAGCGCTCGTGGAAGTTACCATGCCCACCGAAGCCCGCGTTGTTGATGAGTGTATCGATTTGTAGCCCTGCAGCCTCAGTTTGCTCGAAGAGTTGCTGCGCTGACTCAGGCTTTGAGAGATCCGAAGGAAGCACGGTTACAGTAACGTTGAACTCGTTTTCGAGTTCTTGCTTGAGCTCTTCAAGTTTAGCTTTCGAGCGCGCCACAAGAACCAAATCACCACCTTTTTGAGCATGAATTTTCGCCAGTTCTAGTCCAATGCCACTTGATGCGCCGGTAATAAGTGCTGTATTTGCCATGATGATACTCTCCGAGTGAGGTTGTAGGTACGTGTTGTTATTTGATGAGGAGAGTATAGATAATCAAATAGCGCCAAGAGACATCCGATCGTGCCAAGATGAATTCCGATCGCGCCAACTTATCAGAAAACGAACGCTTGGATACTGTTGAATGGTTAAGTGACTAATATTACTTGATATTACTACTATGGATTTGCAATATGGTTGGAGAGGTCGCCTCTTGAGCTCATCGGATGGCGCCAATTATCATGAAGTGTGGTGGCAATGGATATGATTGAAACACAGAGGTTGATACTTCGCCCGACGACAAGCAATGATCTGCAATTTTATGAGGTGATGCTCAAGGACCCTAATATCGTTCGATATCTCCCAGGAGGCAAGCCATATACCAGTGACTATATTTCCAATTATGTGTCCAACAGAGTGGCGCATTGGAAAAAGGGCTTTGGTACTTTTACGGTCGCATTGAAGGGAAATCCAGAGGTCGTTGTTGGCTATGCGGGTGTTGAGCGGTTACCTGATTCTCCATTTCATGATATCCGATATGGCTTTTTGCCAAGGTTTCAAGGGCGAGGTTTTGCTAGTGAAGCCGCTCGCGCGTCGATCGAGTTTGTTTTCAGTAATCGTTTGGTTGAAGAGGTGTTTGGTGTGGCTGTCGTTGATAACCTTCCCTCTGTTCGTATCTTGCAGAATTTGGGCATGACACCGTCATCAGAGGTACTTTATGACAGTGTGGATTTAGTGACCTTTTCTATCGTGCAGCCATGTTGTGAGCAGGAGTGAGTTTGTTTGAAAATACTCTTAATGACAATAGGCTCTCGCGGTGATGTTGAGCCATACATCGCGCTTGGCAAGGCGTTGAAGCAAAGAGGTCACTATATTGATCTTTGCGCAGCGCAGCGTTTTAAAAGTTTAGTTGAGGCTCACGGGCTTTCTCATAAACCACTTTCCGATGATTTATTTCAGCTAGTGGAAGGAGGGACGTTTGAGAAGATGGGGAGTCTTGTGAGTGGTGTTAAAACTGCGCTGCGTTTGATGAAGTTAGCGAAACCTATCAATCGCCAATTGATAGTCGATAGCATTAAAGCAGGTCTTGAATCAGAACCGGAACTTGTCATCTATCACCCCAAGTGCCTAGCTGCGGTCTCGATTGCCGAGAAGTTTGGCGTACCAGCTGTCGTGTTAGCGCTTCAACCTATGATAGTGAAGACGCGCTCGTTTCCTCCAGCAGGCATACCAAACCTAGGGCCAATAATAAATCGCCTTAGCTACCACTTAATTAATCTTGGTTATCGTCAATATCTTTCAGATCTAAATGCCCAAAGAGAGGCGTTATTGGACCTACCGCGATTAGAAAAAGACAAAGGGATACTCAGCCACAGTGATGGTCGACCTGTCTCTGTCTTGCATGCGTTTAGCGAGCACCTTTTACCTCGTCCCCTTGATTGGCCCAATCACAGTGTGATAACAGGCTACTGCCAACTCACCGCTGATAATGAAACATACCAACCGCCTCAATCCCTGACTGATTTTTTGGCCGTTGACAAGCCGACTGTTTATATTGGTTTTGGAAGTATGTCTGGGAAGGATCCTGAACGGACGACCCAGATTATCATTGAAGCGGTGCAAAAAGCGGGTGTACGAGCGATAATCGCGACAGGTTGGGGAGGGCTAAAAGCTGGCAGTTTGCCAAGCAACATTCTCAATGTGGACTCGGTAGCCCATAGTTGGTTATTCCCACAAGTCACAGCTGTGGTACACCATGGTGGGGCGGGAACCACCGCTGCTGGTCTAATGGCTGGTAAACCGACGCTTATTTGCCCATTCTTTGCTGATCAACCTTTTTGGGGGGCTGAAGTGGCTCGTAAAGAGCTTGGCCCCACGCCAATCAAACAAAGTGCACTCACCGCCGATAAACTTGCCTACGCACTCCGTCAATTAGTTGAAGATGAGCGCTTTAAAGAGAATGCGCAACGGCTATCGATTGCATTGCGCAGTGAAAATGGTGCAGACAATGCAATCGAATGGATGAAACAAAGGGGTATTCTGAAAGACTAGAGAGCAAGCAGCGCTTTGATCTTTGGCATCGCTTGTTTCGCCGCTAGGTAACCAGCTTTAATGGACTCCGCTTTATCGTCAAACGCTTCACCTCCATTAGGTTCGTATGTTGGCGCGATGATGATGTCTGCACTGTTAAGTTCCTCTTCTGAGAGCCGACAGCTTTGCATCCTAAATGCAGCAAGTGTAATTTTGCTGGCGGAAATCTCTGGGTGAACTTGATTGTGGCAATAGATATCAACGGCGATTACCTTCTTAGCACCAAGCGCTCGCGCGATGTAAACCGGTACCACGCTGAATAATCCGCCATCGACCAATATATCGCCATGATTTTCAACCGGGACAAATGCACCGGGAATCGTAGAGGACGTCTGTACCGCGTGCCCGGGGTTTCCTGAGCGGATCATTATGGTCTCTCTGGTTGTCATGTTGGTTGCGGTTACAGCAAGCGGGATAGGCATCTTCGAAATATCGTCATAGTTGACTTGGCTATTCACCCATTCCGCTAGTTTCTTACCATTGACTATACCTTTTGAGGAGAAAACAAAATCAGCGATATCGGACATACCAACCTCTTCGATTGCGTGTTCCATTTCCTCTACGGTCATCCCCGAGGCGTACAACGTGGCAGCAATAGAACCAGCAGATGTACCGCTGACAACATCGGGTTGAATGCCTTCCTCTTGCAGTGCCTTGAGCACTCCCAGGTGCATGAAGCCGCGTACACCACCGCCACCAAAGGCGAGACCAAGTTCGTATTCTTCCGTTAGGGGTGTTTCCGTCGCGTTGATGTCATCATAGACGTTAGGTGATGAGCAGGCCGCCAACACTGACGTGATTAATACTATGGATACTATTTTAAACATCTTGGTTTTATATCCCATTATTACAGCAAACAGTCGATAGCGGCTTCGATTCAGCCGGACTCAGGTTCAACACGACAAAACGAGTACCACTGTTCGTACCTGTGATGGCACAAGTCTTACCTACAAGTGAGCGAATACGGTCAGGCGTCCAAGTGTTATTACCGAAAAGTTGAGTGGTCATATTGTTTACCTTTGTCTGTTTGCTGAGCTTTTCTGTTACGCGGCAAATCAAGTTGCTTGTCGACATTAGCAGTAGTATCGTTGTCTGCGATTTACTATAACTCTCACTGTGGTGTGTAAATAGGCGAATTTATCTCAATTAATTGCCTATTTGTGTCAATGTCAATGTAAGGTGCTGAAATGATAAAGCAACAGATCAAACAGCTTGTTGAAGAGCGAATCACTGAAGACGGTATGTTTGATACCGGCATAAAAGGGGTTCGCCTGTTTAAGGTCACGACGGCAGTTCCTTGTGTTCCCGCCGTATATGAACCGACGGTCATTGTGATCTTGGGTGGCAAGAAAGAAGCGATACTCGAAGGTGCACGCTACGTTTATGACAATAACCAGTACATGTGTTGCACCGTATCGATTCCGGTCGAGGCAGGTACGCCAGAAGCATCCCCAGAGGAGCCACTGATTGGCGTCTATATCTCACTCGATACCAAGCTGATGACGGAATTAGCGATTGAGATGGAAAGCACGGCGGGTGCCGTTAAGCTTCCTAAGAGCAGTAACCAACCGCCAGGGATGTCTCTAGCAAACTGGGATGACGCATTTTCCGATGCCTTATTGAGGCTTCTTCAGCTTGGCGATGATAAAGCTGACCTGTCTATACTTGGTGATAGTCGATTGCGCGAGCTTTATTACGCAGTGCTTAAAGGGGAGGCGGGAGTTTCTGCCCGAAGGGCGTTTGGTGTTGGAAACGAAATTGCTCGCTCAATTGAGTATTTGTCTCTCAACCTTAGTAAGAATGTCACCATAGATGAACTTGCATCGTTAGTCGGAATGAGCAGGGCGGTGTTCCATCGAAAATTCAAACAAGCCACTCGGATGTCACCGATTCAGTTTATGAAGTCGATGCGCCTTAACAACGCGGCGATGAAGATTGCGAGTGGCATGAATGTGAGTGAAGCAGCGATGGCCGTTGGTTATGTAAGCTCTTCGCAATTTAGTCGAGAGTTTAAGCGTCTTTATGGCGTATCGGCGAAACAGTGGAGCCAGTCTCAAGAGCTCCCCAAGAACATTGCGTAGTGAGCGAGTACCTCGACAGATTTGCTGTTTGATACAAATAGGCAATTTTTAGAGACTATATTGCCTAGTTTGTGTTCAGTTTGAGAGATAAAGTATAGACATACCAACAACGAAGGTAACTCGTCGTGAAGAAGCTATTTTTATCTATAGGAGTCGCTATGGTTCTCGCTGCAAACTCATCTGCGAATGACATCAATTCTGAGCTGAATAAACTAGATGGCACCGTTCAGGATAATGAAGGCAACATCTATCGAACTGTGCAAATTGGTGATCAAGTTTGGATGGCTGAAAACCTAAGAAGCACTAAGTTTCAAGATGGCACAGCCGTCAGGTCGGGCGCTATTCCAAAAGATGATGAAACAAACTTATTGAAGTATGGCCGACTCTATAACTGGCACGATGTTGCGGATAAAAGACGTTTATGTCCAGAAGGCTGGAGAGTCGCGACCGACGAGGATTGGAAGACGCTTGAGCGAACCATTGGCATGTCCGAAGCAGAGCTTGACCAAGAAGGCTGGCGCGGAGGTGACCAAGACTTAGGCTTACAGCTTAAAGAAGCACAAACGGATGGTCCATTTAAGAAAGTAGATCAATCACTCGTTAACAAGCATAACTTCTTTGCTAGACCTGCCGGGGTTAAATGGAATGGTTGGTATATCACTGAGGGAGCGTATACCGAATTTTGGACCGCAAGTAGCGCTTCTGAAAGCAAAGGTATTATTCGCACGCTGGCATATTCTTGGTGGAACGCACATAAAGGCGAAATACGCCGTGCAACCAGCTCAAAAGAATATATGTTCACTGTTCGCTGCGTGAAGATTTAACGCGCTTTCTCTTAGTAAAAAACTTCGCCAGTTGTTTCGATAGCTGTTCCACTTCTAATCATAGGTAATCAATATGACTCATTCTTCAATTCTAATTACAGGTGCAAACTCAGGACTTGGGTTCGAAGCTGCGAGACAACTTGCTCAGCAAGAAAGTGTTTCAAAAATTGTTCTGGCTTGCCGTAATCAAACGCGAGCGGAAGAAGCATTACATCGGTTAGAAGAACTTACCGGCAGGAATATATTTGAAATATTAATTGTCGATGTGAGTAGTTTAGAGTCATGCCAAACAGCGGCTGAAAACCTCAGCACCAATATCGATAGCATGATTTTGAATGCAGGTGGTGGCGGTGGAACAGAGCCGACTAAACTGACAAAGGACGGCTCGACGTTTATCTTTTCAGCCAACGTTTTGGGACATGTCCATTTTACTGACCTACTAATGCAGAATGGTAAGTTATCCAAACAAGGGTCAGTGATGTATGTGGCTAGTTTTGCCGCAAGAGGCGCTTCTGAGGTTGGCGCTGCGAAACCGCCAATTCATGACGGCTCAATCGAGGAATGGACGTCAGTGGTAAACGGAGAAAAGTTTGCTGATAACAAAACATACACTGACATCTACGGTTCCGTTAAGCTCATGGGCGCAATGTGGACGATGAGTATGGCTAGACAGTACCCCCAAATGCGGTTTGTCACGGTTGATCCTGGAATGGCGAGAGGCACAGCTGGAACGGCGACACTTCCTTGGCACCAGCGTTGGACTATGAATACCGCTATGTGGGTTATGCAATTACTTGGTAAAGCACACTCTGTGGATGTAGGCGCAAAGCGTTACGTGGATGTTCTGTTGAACGATGATAGCTTTACGTCTGGTATTTGGTGGGGTAGTGAGAAGGGACTAACTGGAAAACTGGCCAACCAGGTTACACACTGGCCTGAGATCATTGGTAAGGAGTCAGCCCAAGATAATGCCAATGCCGTTATTCATAACTTTATAAAGTGACAGGTGGTCTATGGAAAGGATCATATGTTTCTACCACCAAACCCGACGCTAAGGTCGGGTGGTGGGCTGTTTCCAGCATCGAGGCTAATCGTTTTCTCGCCAGATATTGGAGTCTGAGCAATCAATTCCGCTATTGAATGTGCTCCAACAAGTCTGGTAATCGATAGGAATTGGCTCGTAGCCTTTCTTGTCTAGCATATCAATCGTTTTGGTACAGGTGCTGTCAATAAAGATTCTACCATCACCTAATGTCGTTGCATTACATGCACCGCGTTGAACGTCCTCAACAGGGATCGGAAGGATTTCCCAATCTTTTAAGCAGTTAGGTAAGTCAGACCAGCGACCTTGTTTTCCATCGTCAGGCAGACCTACAACACCCTCAACCAAGTTCATCATGACACAGTCCTCATGATAGCCGAGGTTGGAATCGAACCACCATGTTTCTTGCTTATAACCCAATCGGTCTAGTAAGCGCATAAAGAGGTCTCGTCCGCGTGGCCAACCAGCCGGAGTTCCTGCACCTGTTCTAGATGCTGCAGCAATTTGATTTTTGTCGCTAACACCAAAGCCCCAAAGAATGGTTCCGTCAGGCATCAAGCGCCAATCAGCGAGGTCTAACCCTCCGAAGCCTGGTCCTACAATAGTTGGATTTGGCTCATGGGAAAGGAATGAAATAATCGCTGCTTCCGGATCTTCTTCGATCAGTGCCACAGTGGCAGCACGACTTGAAGCTTCACACCCTTTTACCGGACCACAAGACTCAGCGACGATGATACCGTTATTAGCACCACGGAACTTTGCGCCTGCATAGATGGAGTTCAAGCGGGGACCATTCCATGCTCCGTTATAGTTAATGGCTTCTTCTGGGTACCATCCCAGTTTATTTTTAATAATGGTAATGCCGGCCTTCTCGTAGGCTTCATCTCGACCTGCAATCTCTTGGGCAATTTTGTCATAGCGCTCTGGGTCAATATCGCGCATGGCTTTTCCGCCATTCTCTTTCCAGTTTAGGTACATCTCTTCAGAGGCGTTATCTTTGATCAACCCTTCCATTTCAGGGGTAAGCTCTGGAATTTCAACGGCAAATGGGTCACCAACCATGCAAGCGCGAAGTTTTGCACTCGCATGTTGCTCGTGTACTTTTATGCCTTTGCCACGAATCTGGTCTTCCCAGTGATCGTTAAACACTTTCCATTGCTCAGTCTTATCTTCTGGTTTGTGAGCCGGATTAAATGCTAAATCGTAAGCCGTTGATTTGTTGTTGGTTGTCATAATTAAACACCTCGAATTGGTTAACTTTGCCATTTGGCAGCGTAGCTTTTCATCCGTGAGGTAAAGATGTTGGCTCTATCAATGTCGATGTTGCCAAGGCGCGTTCTTGCGATGGGTGTAATCTAACGCAACAGAGTAGAAAGGTTTGAATAAGTTACTTCCAAATAAATTGGAATTAAGGAGGGGTATAGCAACATAAATAGCTTTTTTCGTAATTTATGATGCATTAGCTAAGTAATTATCGGAAGTAGACGGTTTCACTTGGCAGTTGAGCTCTGTGTGAGAGTCTAGATACTTAGCATACGAAGATGGCTTGTTTAACTCGTGTTGGAGTTAAAAGTGACATGAAATGAGCCACTCTTCTAAACACCGTTTTGCCTCTGACTGTCTGGTCTTAGGGTATAGTAGGTAATACCCGTTGCCAGACTTGACGGTAGTTGGACTGAGTTGGGCTAGCCGCCCAATTGCGAGGTCCTGCTGCGCTAGGGTGGTATCACCAATTGCAATACCAAAACCCTGTAAAGCCGCGTTCATGGCTTGATCAAGCGTAGCGAAGTGTTGGTTGTTGTGGCTGCTCAGCCCACGGTGACCCGTTTGTTCAAGCCATAGTTTCCAGTCACTCTGCTGAGGGTTGGCATGAAGCCAAGTGTAGTCTTTGAGTGCTTCGACTGGTTGTTGGTTTAGCTCTATCGCTGGAATTTTGTCGGGGCGACAGATTGGCGCGAGTGTTTCTTCAAACAAACATTGGCTATGAAGCCGATGATTTGCATTTTCCTTTCCATAAACGATGACCATATCAAACGAATCAAAGTTAGGCTCTAGGGCGTGCTTGATCGTTGATGTCAGCTCTACATCAATATCAGGATACTGTTGCTGAAAGTCCATCAATCTTGGTAGTAGCCATGATGTGATGCAACTTGGGGCATTTAGCCTGATCTTCGACTCTCCTCCAGAGACCTTTTCTAGTGCTGAGTGAAGTTGATTGAGCGACTCTTCAATAAGAGGTGAAAGTTGCTCACCTTTTGGCGTAAGCGATAGTCCTCGTGCATGGCGATAGAAGAGTTCTGTACCTAAATGCTGTTCCAACGATTGAATCTGTCGACTAATCGCCCCTTGTGTCAGGTTGAGCTCACTTGCAGCATGGGTGAAGTTGAGATGAGAGGCGGTAGCAAGAAACGCCTGCATTGATTTGATGGAGGGCAACGTTTTTTTCATTTAATTAAGCCATGCAATAAGTTCATGGCTAGTATGTGTATATTTCGTTTCTTAAATCAAGCGTCATTTGATTAAATAGCCCAATAAAGTGAATTAAAAGTCAAATATTGCAGTTGATAGTGCAATTGTAAGCTAATTTGACTTATAACTATAAAACGGAAAAGCAGTACTTTGAGTGAGTTTATCGCAGAGCTTGTGCCTCAAGCCGTAAAAAAATTAATACCTTACCAGTCAGCAAGGCGTATTGGAGGAAGTGGTCGTGTTTGGCTAAATGCCAATGAACTTGAACACCCAGTACAAAACGATAGTGCTGATATGGAGTTGAATCGATATCCAGACTTTCTACCTCAGGATTTAGCGAAAGCGTACCAGCGTTACGCACGCACCTCTGCCGATGTCGTCGCTGTACGCGGTGCCGATGAAGCGATAGACCTGTTGATCAGAACCTTTTGTCAGCCAGGGAAGGACAGTATTGTCATCTGTTCTCCAACTTATGCTATGTACGAGTTTTGTGCTGAGTCTCTTGCAATTGAAGTGCGGGATGTACCGCTTAAGCCATGCTTTAACTTGGATGTAGACAAGGTGGTCGAGGAAGCGAAGCATGCCAACATGGTCTTTCTGTGCTCACCGAACAATCCGACCGGTAATGTGATTCCACGTGGAGACATCATCTCAGTACTTGAAGGAACAAAACACTCTTCACTAGTTGTGGTTGATGAGGCATACATAGAATTTGAGTTAGGGGCTTCAACAGCGGATCTGATAGAGCAGTTCCCACATTTGGTGGTCATTCGTACATTGTCGAAAGCGTTCGGATTAGCGGCGGTTCGCTGTGGCTTTATTGTCGCTAGTGATGCGGTGATGGAGTACGTAAACAAGCTCATTCCACCTTATCCAATGCCGGATTGTTCTTCCAAGATTGTCCTCAAGTCGCTTTCTGAGCAGGGACTTGAACAGGTGAAACAGGTCACTGAAGAGATTATCGCAACGCGTGACTGGTTTAGCCTAGAACTAGCGAAACTCGATATTGTGTCTGAAGTGTACCCGTCATCAACCAATTTTGTTTTGGTGAAGGCGCGCGCGGGCGTTGATTTGTTTGATGTGATGAAAAAAAAAGGCATTGTCACTCGAAACCAGACTCACGAACCTGCTTTGCCGCAGTGTGTAAGAATTACCATTGGCTCTAAAGCAAGCATGCTTGAAGTCATTGACGTATTAACAACCTATTCAGAAGAGCAGTGTGTAGAGCTGTCATAAAAGGGATTTACCAATGAAGAAAATTATTACTAGCATCGTTTGCATATCAG
Source organism: Vibrio maritimus (assembly GCF_021441885.1). Lineage (NCBI taxonomy): Bacteria > Pseudomonadati > Pseudomonadota > Gammaproteobacteria > Vibrionales > Vibrionaceae > Vibrio > Vibrio maritimus. Next base: position 310,463 of record NZ_CP090439.1, on the reverse strand, counting down.
CACTATTCATGGGCTCGGTGCAGGCTAAAGAGGTGAGGCTGGCTTCAGATTTTACCTATCCACCTTTTAACTATAAAGACAGCCAAGGAACGCCAGTAGGGTTCGATATTGAGATCGCCGACGCCTTGTGTGCTCAAGCTGAGCTTGATTGTGTTTGGGTCACGCAGAGCTGGGACTCTTTGATCCCGAGTCTGTTATCTCGTAAGTCTGACGTGATTATGGCATCCATGCGAATCACAGAAGAGCGTAAGAAGAGAGTGCTATTTACCAACAAGTACTATCAAACGCCAGCTCGCTTTGTCGCCGCAAAAAGCGCGACTTTTGAAATGGATAAAGAAGGTCTGAAAGGGAAGACGATTGGTGTCCAACAAGGCACTATCCATGATACCTATGTGACTGACCATTTTGGCTCTATCGCGACAATCAAACGTTATAACGGTCAGGATGAGGTTTACCTTGATCTTCAGAATGGTCGCTTAGATGTAACATTCGGGAACTCTGATCAATTGGCTCTGGCACTATTAGATAAGCCTGAAGGTGCTAATTTCGAATTTAAAGGTAAGGCAGTGACTGATAAAGCTTACATTGGTGAAGGAACGGCGCTGGCGTTGAGACTGCAAGACAAGAAACTCGCCGCTCAATTTAACCAAGCCATTAAAGATATCCGTAGTAACGGAACCTATGACAAGATTGCGGCAAAGTACTTCAATTTTGATATTTATGGTGCGGAATAAGCGCGCACTAAAAAGGAGAGCGATAAGCTCTCCTTTTTCATATATGAAGTAACCTTAACCGCAGCTTGATTAAGGGCGTTCGCCTGCGACTAATCGCTCTTCAATATCAGCAATCACTTCAGGTAGATCGGCAATAGTATCAATTAAGTAGTGCGGGGCTGATTTACCCAGTTTCACTCGGGCACGTTCGCGTGCTGCGTCGAGAGTTTCTGCATCAGCGGCTTGGTATTCTTCAAACGTTAGTCCCGCCTCGTTACCCGATAGCAATAGACCCACAGTCCACATTCCTGCGTTGTGACCCTCTTCGATGCCAGGCGCCGCATCGTCAACTTTGACGCATGCGCCAACGCTTGTAACACTTAGCTCAATGGCATTTTTCAGTGCCATGAATGGTGCCGGGCGACCGCCTTGTGGAAGATCGTCTGTCGCTACTACGTAATCGGGTTGGTAGCCGTAATCCGCCGCAACAGGCACCAGAACGTCCATGACTTCACGCGGATAACCTGAACATGAACCAATTTTAATGCCTTTCTGTTTTAGGTTATTCACGACCTCGACAGCATTTAGAATTGGCGCTGCGTGATCTGCGACTTTCGCTTTCTGCAGAGGCATAAATGCCGCGTAAATAGCATCAATGTCCGCATCGTCCATCTTTTTGCCAAACTGAGCCACCCAACGTGCTTTCACGGCTGGGATCTGACCAACGGCTTTGATGTGGTCCCATTTACCGATACCCATCGGCTCACGGGCTTCTTCTAATGAAATGTCGAAGTCGAAGCCTTGCTTAAACGCAGAGACAAAGATGCTCGTCGGTGCGAATGAACCAAAGTCAACAATGGTGCCAGCCCAGTCAAAAACAACAGCTTGGATAGGGGATGGTTGAGTCATAGTGGTATTCCTTATTTTCTAACTTATTGTTTAGCGACAAACATGAGCAATGGCGTGCTCAAAGATATCGAGAGCTTTGGTGAGCTCTTCTCGGGTGATAATTAAAGGTGGACTTAGCTGAATGACGTTTCCTTGGGAAACCTTAAAGCTCAGTCCTTGATTCAAGCACTGGTATAGCACCTGCTCTGCTTCATCGTAGGCACGCTCTTTGGTGATATGATTTGTCACCAACTCAACACCCCACAACAAGCCAATACCGCGCACATCACCAATGATTGAGTATTTGTCTTTCATCTGTTGCAGACGCGCTCTCACAAACTCGCTGTCTTCACGTGTTTTTTCGAGTAGCTTCTCTTGTTCGATGGTTTCCATCGTTGCCAGCGCAGCCGCGCACCCTAGAGCGCTTTTTTCGTGGGTATAGTGGCCGAGCGAGATCTCGGCAGCAGTGTTGTACTTGTCTTTGGTCACCATGGCAGCGATAGGGACTAAGCCGCCACCGAAACCTTTACCGATACATAAAATATCTGGCTCAATGTCGAATGCTTGATAGGTGAACCATTCGCCGCTTCGCCCCATGCCATTGGGAATGTCATCGATGATCAGCATGACGTTGTGTTTGTCGCAGATTTCACGAATGCGCTGCCAGTAGGCTTTACTTGGTACCTGGACATCGGTATTGCGAACGCCTTCTGCGATAAATGCGCCGATACCGCCCTCTTTTTCAATGACATACTCTAGGTAGTCGGCGTAGTGGACGTCGCTACCGTCTTGAGAAGGGAATGCGCCTCGGTATGAAACCGCTGGTGGAATGCGTTCGACACCTGCCATTAGAGGTCCCATACCTTCGCGGAAGCACGCTTCGCCCCCGACAGAAATCGCGTCAAGAGAAGCGCCGTGGAATGAATCCCAGAGTGAAACAACCTTGTAATTGCCAGTGATGTAGCGAGCAAGCTTAAGCGCCATTCCTACGACGGATGTACCGCCTGGCGCAAACAAAACTCGGTTTAAATCACCACCGCAGATTTCAGTCAGTTTTTCAGCGCATTGCACTGCTGTTTCATTGGTAAAACGGCGTGGCGAAAATGGTAATGAGTGCATCTGCTCAGTGATTCGTTTGATCACATGAGGGTGCGCATAGCCTAATTGATGCACGTTATTACCATGAAAATCCATATAACGCTTGCCACGCGTGTCCTGAATGTAGATGCCTTCGGCGGCTTCCAGAGAATCAAGACATGGCGTAGACATAGATTGATGTAAAAATACGTCAGCATCGCGTTTAAGTAGCGTTTGTGTCGCCTCGTCTTGAATCTTGTTGTTCCATTCTTGGCGAGCAGGGGTGTTGTTCACATCCCCTTCGCTGCGAAGGTGAGTCGCTGTGCTCGACATTATGAAAGCTCCCAATACATAGCGTTTTTAATGGCACCGATTAGACGTTCAATGTCTGCTGGGTGAACATCGCCAATGTTACCTATGCGGAAACAGTCAGCATTGGACACTTTACCTGGGTAGATAACAAAACCCTGCGCCTTCAATCGGTCATAGAACTCTTTGAATTGATAGTCGCTATGCTCTGGCGAGTAGAACGATGTGATGATGGGTGAGTGCAGATCATCATTGAGCAAGGTACGGAAACCCAAAGAGCGCATTCCTTGTACTAAGGTTGTCTGGTTGGTTTGATAGCGTTGGTGACGGGCACCAATACCACCTTCTTGCTCAAGTTCAATCAAGGCTTGATAGAACGCTCGTACTGTATGAGTAGGAGATGTGAAACGCCATTTACCATGATTGGCTTGCATGCAATGCCATTGGTCATAAAGATCGAGACTTAGTGAACGTGCGCGGCCTTTGCATTTTTCTAACTCAGACTGTTTAGCAACCACAAAACCAAATCCTGGGACACCTTGAATACATTTGTTGGCAGAGCTGATCATAAAGTCGATGCCCAGATCCCCAATATCCATAGGAATACCACCAAAGCTCGACATCGCATCGAGAATCACGGTTTTGTCATATTCTTTTGCTAGCGTGGCGACTGCTTCAATTGGATTGAGCATGCCAGTGGTCGTTTCGCAGTGAACGATCGCGACGTGAGTGATAGAGGCATCCTGCTCTAGTGCGGTTTTTACCTTGTCTAGGCTTGGTTGGCTTACCTCACCAGGGGCAACAACATGGGTAGCAATGTTTAAGTAGTTGGCAATTTGTGCGATACGCGCACCGTAGGCGCCATTATCGACCACGAGTAGCTTGTCATTAGGACCCATAGAGCTGCCAATCGTTGCCTCTACAGAAGCGGTACCGCTACCTTGCATGAGCACACTTGTATAGCCTTCGTGCTCAGTCGCTAGCTTTGTTAATTTGGCACGAATCACTTCGACGATCTCTTTGTTGTAATCGTCATCCCAAGTACACCAGTCTTTCAACATTGCCTGGCGTACGGTTTCGGAAGTCGATAATGGACCGGGCGTAAGCAACAAGTATTCGTTTTTCATTTTGCGTCTCGTCTTTTTTTGGACTATACCAATTTGTTGTAATCACTCTAGCAACCAAATTTTGTAAACGCAAAGGGCGGAATTCAACTTTCACAAAAGTTTCATAACTGCACTTTGAGCGTAAAACTAGTCCGTAAAGTCGATTTTATTTAGTAAAACTGCCATTTTTTGTTCATTTAATCGTCATATAACAAAACTAAGGTGGGCGCTATCAACTGGTACAGACCAAATTTAACTGGAGACGAAGATGAAAAACCGTTTGATGAAGGGAACACTGGCGACACTGGTTTCTCTACTTGCCACTAATGCACTAGCAGCGACAGAAGTAACCGTGTATACCGCTTTCGAGACTGACATTCTTGCTAAATACAAGAACGCGTTTGAGAAAGAAAACCCAGACATCAAGATCAAATGGGTTCGTGATTCGACAGGTATCATGACGGCGAAACTTCTCGCGGAGAAAAACAATCCTCACGCGGAAGTTGTATGGGGTTTGGCAGGCTCATCGATGGCTCTGCTTAAGGAAGAAGGCATTCTTAAGCCATATACACCAACAGGCTTAGAAGACTTGAATGAGAGCCTTAACGATCCTCAGACGAATCAAGCTTGGTTTGGTAACGACGCGTTCTTCAATGCTATCTGTTTCAACGAAGCAGTGGCGAAACAGCTTAACCTGCCGAAACCACAGTCATGGGAAGATTTGACTAAGCCGGTTTATCAAGGTCATATCGCTATGCCAAACCCAGCGTCTTCGGGCACGGGTTACATGCAAGTATCGGCGTGGCTGCAGAACATGGGTGAAGATCAAGCTTGGAACTATATGAAAAAGCTAGATAACAACATTGCACATTACACGCACTCTGGCTCGAAGCCATGTGTTCAGGCGGGTATGGGAGAAGTCGCTATCGGCATCTCAATGGCTGTGCGCGGTGCTAAGCTGATCAACCAAGGTGCGCCGCTAGCGGTCATCACGCCAAAAGGCATCGGTTGGGAGTCTGAAGCGGTTGGCTTGGTTAAAGAGTCTGATGCCGCTAAGCGAGTGGTTGACTGGTCAATCTCTAAGGCAGCAAACGAGCTTTATGTTGAGTCTTATCCAGTGGTTGCTCATAAGGCGGTAACGGGCAATGTGTCGAACTACCCAGAGGTAGAAGGTGCTATGGCTGACATGGACTTTGGCAAAATGGGTGCAGATCGCGCTGAAGTGCTAAAAACATGGTCTCAAAAATTTGACGGTAAGTCAGAGCCACGATCGTAGTAAATGGTGGCTGACTGCTGCATACATTAGTCGCGCATCAACTGATGATGTATTAAAGAAGGGAAGATCTTAGGATCTTCCCTTCGTTATTTTTAGCAAACAGAGACACCGGCATCGCGAAATTCATCGATTGCAATCTACCTGCTACAAAACTGTCATCCCGATGAAATAAACCAGATTTACATTTGGTATATACCATTGGAGAGACGATAATGACAGTATCCAACCCTTATCTAGATATTAAAAATGTGGTGAAACAGTTCGGTCAGTTCACGGCATTAAAGCAGATTTCCCTCGCCATCAACAAGGGCGAGTTCGTTTGCTTTCTTGGACCATCTGGTTGTGGCAAAACCACATTACTTCGCGCCATTGCAGGGCTGGATTTACCAACCACGGGTGAAATCCATCAAGCAGACAAAGACATTACTTTTCTTCCACCAGAAAAACGCGACTTTGGCATTGTATTTCAATCTTATGCACTATTTCCTAACTTAACAGTTCAAGAGAACATCGCCATAGGTTTAAAGAACCAAGGTATGTCGAATAAAGAAGCGTTGGAGAAAGTAGAACACTGGCTAGAAATGATTGGTTTACCAACGTCTGGCAATAAGTACCCTAACCAGCTTTCTGGCGGTCAGCAGCAGCGTGTTGCGCTAGCGCGCGCGTTGGCACTGTCTCCAGGTCTGCTTCTGCTCGATGAACCTTTGTCAGCTCTTGATGCAAAAGTACGTACTCACCTGCGTGAAGAGATCTGCCAAATGCAGCGAAAGCTTGGCATCACTACCATCATGGTAACGCACGATCAGGAAGAGGCCTTATCTATGGCTGACCGTATTGTGGTGATGAACCATGGCGTGATTGAGCAAGTAGGCACGCCGCAAGAAGTGTATGAGAAACCAGCAACGCGTTTCGTCGCTGATTTTGTCGGCAGCATGAACTTTATCGAAGCTTCAGTAGCGTCAACGACGAGTCTGCGCATCGCGGAAAGTATGCTGTCATTACCGACGTTGGAAAACATGACGTTAGAACAAGGAGATATCTTTGACCTTGCTGTCCGTCCTGAGAGCCTGAAGTTTGTCGAGCATGCTGCCAATGCGATTCCAGTAAAAGTACTGGCAAAAGAGTTTCAAGGCGCGTTCTATCGCGTCGAGGTGATGATGCAGCATGCGCCAACTGCCGCGCCTATTTACATTGACGTTCCAGTCAAACATGCCAACGAGCTTCAACTTCGTCGCAACGATATTCGTTACGTCGAGTTTTCTGAGAGTGGATTGCTTGGCTATCGCCGAGAAACAAGTCAGCTAAAAGCCGCGGCATAGGGAAGGGTCAATGCAGGTTACTTCAACTCTAAATTCTGGTGGCACAATGAAACAACGTCTGGCGTTACTCACCACTCAAAAAGTCAGTGCTAAGTTTAGTAAAGACAATATGGTACTTTTTGGACTGCTAACGTTTCTATTTGTCGCTATGACACTGTTTATCTTGATGCCCTTGTGGGCAATGATGAAAAAGAGTGTGCAGAACAGTGCCGGTGAGTTCGTTGGTCTTGAGAATTTCGCTACCTATTTTGCCACCGACAGTCTTTGGTATTCACTAAGCAATACGATGACGCTGGGGCTTATTGTCACTGTGGTGGTTGGCTTTTTAGCATTCGGTTACGCTTATGCGTTGACTCGCTCGTGTATGCCATTGAAAGGTCTGTTTAACTTGATGGGGACGGCACCAATCTTAGCGCCGTCCCTACTCCCAGCGATTAGTTTGATCTTCTTGTTTGGTAATCAAGGTGTGGCGAAAGAACTACTGCAAGGACACTCTGTTTATGGCTTGATTGGTGTTTCACTGGGTCTAATATTTTGGACCTTTCCCCATGCTTTGATGATTTTAACTACGTCACTGCGCACCTCAGATGCTCGCCTCTACGAGGCGGCACGTGCACTAAAAACATCGCCGGCTAAAACTTTCTTCACCGTTACTTTACCTGCGGCTAAGTATGGATTGATCAGCACACTCATCGTCGTGTTTACTCTGGTGGTTTGTGATTTTGGTGTACCAAAAGTGATTGGTGGCAGCTACAACGTATTAGCGACCGATATATTCAAGCAAGTCGTTGGTCAGCAGAATTTTTCTATGGGGGCGGTAACCAGTATCTTGTTGCTTCTTCCGGCTGTTCTGGCGTTTACTGTTGACCGCTGGGTACAGAAAAAACAGAAGAGCATGCTAGATAGTCGCTCCGTGCCTTATCAGCCATCTCCCAATAAGCTGCGTGACTCCCTTTGCTTTGTCTATTGCCTGCTGGTTTCTCTGGCGGTGTTAGCTGTGCTTGGTATGGCAGTGTATGGTTCGCTCGTTACTTTCTGGCCTTGGAACAAAGCCCTCACGCTCAACAACTATAACTTCGCCGAGATGAGTACTTATGGCTGGAGCCCGTACTTTAACTCCCTGAAATTGGCGACATGGACAGCAATCATAGGCTCGGTGGTTATCTTTATCGGTGCTTACTGTATTGAGAAAGGGCGTGCGTTTGGTCCGGTTCGTCAAGCGATGCAGATGATGAGTGTGATTCCAATGGCCGTTCCTGGGTTGGTACTGGGTTTGGGTTACATCTTCTACTTTAATGACGCCAATAACCCACTCGGTGTGTTGTATGGCACCATGGCATTCTTGGTTATCAATACCGTTGTGCATTATTACACTGTGGGGCATATGACGGCGTTGACGGCACTCAAGCAGCTACCTTCAGAAATTGAGGCGACGGCTGCGTCGGTTAAGCTGTCGCAATATAAGCTATTTTTCAAAGTTTCTTTGCCATGCTGTTTGCCGGCTGTGTTAGATATCGCGATATATCTATTTATCAATGCTTTAACAACCACGTCTGCGGTAGTATTCTTGTATTCAACAAATACGATCCCAGCGTCTGTCGCGGTGCTTAACATGGATGATGCCGGCCAGACGGGCAGTGCAGCGGCAATGGCGGTAATGATCATGCTCTCTGCAGCCGTTGCCAAACTGGTTCACATGGTTGTTGGAAAGCTATTTGAAGGCAAAACTCAAGCTTGGCGTAAACGCTAATAGACGAGATATTTCGATTAATAATCGTGTTGGATAACGATTGAATTAAGGATGCCAAGTGCAATACGTAAAAATAAAAGACGCCATTGTTGAGCAAATCGAATCGGGCATGCTTGCTCCGAGGCAAAAATTGCCAGCAGAACGCAAGCTTGCTGAGTCGTTCGACACCACTCGTGTCACGCTTCGTGAAGCACTGTCACTGCTTGAAGCAGAAGGGCGCATTTATCGTGAAGATCGTCGTGGCTGGTTTATATCTCCAGAGCCGCTGCGTTATGACCCTACGCAGACCCTTAACTTTACTAATATGGCGATTTCTCAGAATCGACAGCCACGTACTGAGCTCATTGCAGCAAAAGGGATCTTGACAACAAAACAAGCGGCTCAGCTTTTGGAATTACCACCGTTTTCAGATATTTATCGAGTAGATCGTGTGCGTTACTTAGAAGAGCGCCCAGTCGTTTATGTGACCAACTTCATTCGAACTGAAAAGTTTCCAGACCTACTAGATGTGGATATGGCTGGTGCGTCATTGACGGATATCTATCGTGAGAAATACGGTGTTGTCTACGATAAGGTAAAGTACCGAGTCACCACAACCTCACTGCTGGGCGAGGTGGCACAAGCGCTGCGTGCAACTTCAGGTACCCCTGCAATGATGGTCGAGCGTATTAATTACAATCAGTATGGCGAGCTTATTGATTGTGATATTGAATATTGGCGCCACGATGCTATCAGTATCGAGTCCATCGCTCAGCTCGAAAGATAGGTTTTCATACACTTCTTTTGATTTATCTTCCTACCAACCGACGCCCAAGTGGTGTCGGTTGTTTTTTTATCGGATCTTGTTGTGACACTCTACGCTGCTCTTCTTGTTATCTTTTCGGCGCTACTTCATGCGGGTTGGAACATTCTTGGTAAGTCTAATAATGGCTCAGGCTATTCGTTCACTTTAGGCGCTTCTCTTTCACAGTTCTTGCTGCTCTCTCCGTTTATTGTCTGGTGTTTCATCCAGGTTGGAATCAGCAATATCTCTGCACATTTTTGGTGGTTGCTTGGGATCAGCGCTATTGGTCAGGTTATCTACTTAGTTGGGTTACTCAGGGCATACAAGAACGGGGACATAGGCGTTATTTACCCAATCGCTCGCGCTTTGCCTGTGTTAATGGTTGGGCTGGGGGCTTGGGCACTGGGGCAATCGTTAGACCTCACCGCTTGGTTTGGTTTCGCTATTTTGACGCTAGGTTGTTTGCTCGTGCCATTGAAAACACTTAAAGGCTTGAGCGTGAGTGCCTATGCCAATTGCGGAGTCTTTTGGGCGTTCATCGCGGCTATTGGCACTACGATTTACTCAATTGTCGATAAAGAGGGGATCAATTGGTTGCTGTCTGAAACGACAGCGCTGACGTCGCTCCATATCGCTGTGTTGTATCTCGGACTACAAACCGCAGGCATCACTTTGATGTTGATCTTGTGGCTAGTCTTTACCAAACAGACTCATGAGATCGCACTCGCTTGGAAGTATCGCTATCATTCGACGGCGGCAGGGCTGATGATGGGGCTAACGTATGGCATCGTATTGTATGCGATGACAATGGTCGAGAATGTGAGTTATGTGGTTGCCCTTCGCCAAGTGAGTATTATTTTTGGCGTCTTTATGGGGATGTGGTTTCTTAAAGAGCCTTGGCTGAATAGTCGCATCCTTGGGGTGCTTTTGGTCTGTTCGGGTCTCATTATCGCTTTGGCGTTATAGCAAAGTGGTAAGAGTGACATTGATCCAACCCGTGTTATACCGATGGAAACTAGTGTACACTCTCGCAATAAGTATATGATTAAAATGGAATTGAATAATAGATGCGATTGGAACACGTGATAGAAATCATCGAACATACTGATTCAGATCTCTTTGAAGATGCGATAGAGCAGTTTAATGCGCATGGCATTGTGACCGACGCTCAACTGCCGTTTTTGGATATCGTGTATCAATCCGCACCAGATGCTTTGTGTCAGAGATTGATGGGGGTAGGGTGTAAAGGTCGCCCTCAAGTCGCCAAAGGGATGTTGTCGAATGGCTATATTGTATTCAACGCTGAGCTGTTTGATGAAGCTGAAGCGGTTGATAAGCATAAGGCGAGTGCTTTCTCTAATTCATGATGTAATTCATACCGAACTAAAAAAGCCCTTGTACTTTCATACAAGGGCTTTGTTTTTTGTTTCGAGATTAGTATTTCTTCAGAATCTCGATGATTGCAGCTTCACTCTCAGCAGCGATAATGGCTTCAACGTCATCATCGTTTTGGAACAGTTCAGCTAACGCCATAATGGTTTGAATGTGGCTGTCTGAATCCATTGCCGCCAGTGTGATTGAGAAGTAAACGTCACCGTTATCTTCTGATTCTAAATCGACACCATTTTTGAATACTGTTACCTGAAGCGCTGCTTCGTTAACACCGTCTTCTGGACGAGCGTGTGGCATTGCAATTTTAGGAGCCAGTACGTAGTACGCACCGATTTCTTTATGCTTCGCCTTGATTGCTTCAAGGTAGCTAGCTTCTACTTTACCTTGCTCTAATAGCTTTGAGCAGGTGATGTCGAGTGCAGCGTCGACAGACAAGTTTTCTTCGTTACAGATAACAATGCCGTTATCGCCAATTAGATTAAAAATACTCATTGAACAATCCAACCTAGAATCAGACCAACTACACCGAAGTCGAAGTCAGCAAATGTTGTTGCTTCAAGACCAAGTCCACCTAGAACTGGTAGTAGTAGCATCGGTAGGAACGAGATACATAGACCTTGAACAAATGCACCAAGGATTGCACCGCGTAGACCACCCATCGCGTTACCATAAACACCTGCAGCACCACCTACGAAGAAGTGAGGTACAACACCTGCTACGATGATTGTCCAGTCAAAAGCACCTTGGATACCCATAGATACTAGGCCTGCAGCGAATGAAGATAGGAAACCAATCAATACCGCGTTAGGCGCTACTGGGAACACCATAGGACAATCTAGAGCTGGCTTCGCACCTGGTACAAGCTTGTCAGAGATGCCTTTAAATGCTGGAACGATTTCCGCAATCAACATTTTCACACCTTGAAGAACGATGTAAACACCACCTGCGAATACCAGAGATTGCATGAAGGTAAATACTACCCAGTTCTGACCGCCAGATACGCTTTCTACGAACTCACCGCCAGCGAAGATAGATGCAATCATAAAGAAGATTGCCATTGTTGTTGCAACTGCAACTGGCGTATCACGTAAGAACATTAGGCTCTTAGGTACGTTGATCTCTTCTGTTGATTTTGATGGGTCACCAAATTTGCTGCCCACATAGCCTGCGATTAAATATGAAAACGTTGAGAAGTGACCCATAGCAAGCTGGTCAGTACCCATTACTTTCACGGTATATTTTTGTGCAAGAGCAGGCATGATTACCATTAGAGAACCAACGATAATTGAACCCATTGCAACTAATGCTGCACCTTGGATCTCCGCAGTAGATAGGATTACCGCCACCAACATTGACATGAACATGGTGTGGTGACCTGTAAGGAAAATAAACTTCAATGGCGTGAAACGAGCCAAAAGAATATTAACCAAGAATGCGAAGAACATAATTAATGCCATTTCATAACCGAAAGCTTCTTGTGCTAGAGCAACAATTGCTTCGTTATTTGGAATAACACCACTTACGCCAAATGCTTCTGTAAATACAGTTGAGAAATTATTTAGTGCGCCAACAAGAGCGCCAGCACCAAAACCTAAAATTAGGAAACCCATTACGGTTTTAATTGTGCCTTTAAGAATAGTCGATACGTCAGCTTTCTGGGCAATTAAGCCCACGAAAGCTATAAGACCTACCATGATTGCGGGCTCTTTTAATAAGCCCAGCATAAACTCGAAGAAATTTTGCATTACATCTTTTCCTTACATGAATTTTTTCAATTGTTCTTCGATAGAAGCTTTATCAAAAATATTCGCAAGGCTAACAATGTTCTCTTTACCAGCGTCAGCTAATTGGTTAGCAACGTCAGTCGCAGCAACCCAAATATCAGCAGTACTTGACGCTGCAGATGATAGATCTTCATGATCAACTTCGGCATCCAGACCAATTTTACCTACTACTTCCTTAACGGCCATTTCCATCATTAGTGAAGTACCAAGACCATTTCCGCATACAACCATAATCTTTTTCATATCATCATTCTCATGTGAGTTTATAGGGGAGGAAGGGTTTTCCTCGCTATTGGATGGTACAAATCATATCCAAACTGACCAAAACAACAATAGACCTGCGTCACAAAACCAAATTGACCTTGTGACGCAGGTCGCATTAATTTGAGTTAAAGTCCCAAATTAGGGGGCTTTAACTCTTTAGTGTTATGGCCCACAGAGAAGTATAGGAAAGGAGTGAGGTATTTGTAGTTTAAATGGAAGGCTTGTAATTAATATTTTGTGCTATGAATATAATGGCAGTGCAGTAAATGATTATTTACCATAGTCAGTAAGCATCTTTTTGAGTAGCTTGTTAACATCTTTGGTTTTCTTATTTCTCTTAGTAAGTGCACTCAAAGAAGTCGGTAGTTTAGGTTGGTCGTTGTCGATCTCTTCATCATTGATTTTTTCACGAAGTTTTTGCACGGCAGGACGAAGCATGCGAATTTCTTCACCGTCTTCAGTTTCTAATAGAATAACATTTTCAGATTCGACTTGAGTAATCGTTAGCATTCCATGTTTTGGGGATAATACCGTCTCTCCAACCATGGAAGATTGAATGGGTGCTGCACGATCGCTAATTTGCCCGCCACGTAATTTTGACGCGGTAGTAGAGCGAATATTACCGGTGTTCTCAAATGCGACAATGACGGTATGCGTATTGTAATACTCTACAACGGTAACATAACCATGAGATTTAGTTTCGAACCTAGCGCCTATTTGCATATCGTGTGGCGCATCCATTTTCTTTATTTGCATTTACAATCCAGAGTACAACTTCGCAAGTTCAACCTATTAAGTATACACACTCAAGAATTTTAAAGAAATATTCTAGGTACATGTTGACGCTAAACACTGTTACTTTTGGTAAAGCTAGCCCTAGATATGGCGAAGTGCAATGCGTGATGGTGCCAGTCCTGTAATGCGCTTAAACGACCTTGAGAACTGAGATACGCTGGCAAATCCAACATTGACCGCTACCCTCGAAACCGCTTCACCCTTTTGTAACTGCTCTAGTGCAATGTCAGCAATGAGGTTATCTCTTAGCTGTCGAAAAGTGATGCCATGCTGACTCAAGCGCCTTTGCAGTGTGCGCTTACTCACCTCGATAATCTGAGCTGCTCGCTCTAAGTCAAACTTAAGCTCAAGGACATAAGGTCGAAGGGCGCTGTAGGTTTGACTGATGACGTTGTAGTGCATACCGTAGTCTTCTTCATCCTCGTCCCTTTGCGTATTTGAGATAGACACAGGTTGCGATAGCATTGCTGATTCAATGACCACACCAGACGTCTCACGTGCCTGAATAAATTGAATTTGGTGGGGGAAACACCCAATCACATCACTGCAAGATTGCGATTGAATGTGCACTTGTTTGGGAAGCCACTTTGATTGAGTGACAGCCTGAATGAGTTCGACCATAGTCCATAATGAGAAAACTTCTGACCAAATAAACGCTGAGTCCTCACCTGTGTTTGCTTTGTAGCGCGTGAAGATGAAATTTTCTCCATACCGGCTCAATGATATCTGTGACTGTGGTATTTGAGCTTGAATTAACAGAATAAGATTGCGTACTGCCTGCTCAACAGTTTCGCAATTATTTAGCTCAGCAAGGAGTGCTGGGACAATTTGAGTGCGTAGTACCCGTCGAATGATTGAGGTTCCTTTCTCTTCTCCTAGTTCTTGATAGGTCAATTCTAGCAACCTAAATAGTGCACGTAGTGGCAAGAATGTAGATTCTGTCTGCTGATAATCACTAGGAAGACCAGAAGCCGCGACCATATCGCTAACATCAATACCTTGCTGTTTTAAGTGTGACAGAATGCTGGTGGCATAATCACTATAAACGACTGGGAACATGAGAGTCTCCTCGAGGTGGTGTGTTAGGTTGTGTGGTTAATATAATTAACCGAGATGTGCTTTAGAAATGATAGGTTTGGATAAAGGATATGTGCGAACTGTATATCTGCAGTTTATCAAAGAGTTATGAGGTGAGAATGGTAATCGCATTCTCACCTGTTTGTCGCCTATGATTTGATAACGGTTTTCTCTGGAGCAATTTCACCGTTCATTACCTTCTGGCTCACTCCGTAATAGCGCACCGTAAATGAGAAATCTTGTCCGTTGGTATCTATGTTGTTGATGGCATTCGAGCCACAGTTAAAAGACACAGTGACCGTGCCGTCGCCATTCGTTACCCAATCGTTTGATGAGATATGGTTAGCCCCAGCAATAAGGTAACGAGACTCATCGTAAGGTGTTATCGAGGTAAAGTATTTTGACTCGGGTTCCTCAAACGTTGTAGTTTGGCACTGTTCCGCGTCAAGCATGACAGAGTTGGTGTACAGGTTCGCGACATTAACCTCTGGCGATGAACCGCCCCAGCCATTGGCGTTCTCCAAGTTCCACTGATGCAAATCCGTCACTTCTTTAGAGGTGCGAGGGAAGGTATAAGCAAATACTTGTCCCTGTGTTTCGGCAGTGAGGGTAGACGTCCACGCTTCGACTTCTTGATAGTCGTAGTTTTTCACTTCATAAGTGCCGAAATTGAGTGTATCTGTTTCGATCTTATCTTGAGCTGTGCGTGCTGCTTCTAGCCCTTTTTCTGTGCCTGTACGATAGATGAGAAATGCATAATCTGTTTCAATCGCCGCGGTATATGAACCCTCACCAACGACGTAATGTTCACCGTGACCGCCTTCGTTCACAACCTGCACCGCCATATAAACGTCAGATTCTGGAATCTCAAATGTCACCATTCCGTCCACTGCCTCAACGACTGCAACAGAGTATAAGGTGTCGTCATTCATCTGGACTGTTGGTGCGTCTTTACCTCTCGGAGGCAGGTTACGCATGTGCGTGATGTGTTGGTTTGCACCAAGCGCTACCCAGTTGCGATAGTTACGAGCGGTTTCCGCATGAGCGTAATTTTGCTCAGTGATCTCTATAGTGCTAGAGGTTTGATTTGCAGTCTCGGTGGATGTTGTGCTGCAAGCGGTGAGCGCAAAACCAAGGCCAAGGGTTGAACAAGTAATGAGTGATTTCTTGAAAGTCATAGCTATCTCCGAAGTGGATTCATCGTCACTATTAACTCGCCCTGTATTTAATAGCGTTGCTTGTTGATGAATAGCTTACGAAGATAGCCCTATCTATTCCAATGATATGCACTTATAGCTGATATGCTTGAGGTGCATATCATGTTTAAGTAGTTGAAATTCTCTCGGACAATGAATCGACGACAAGCTGCTTAAACCAACGATGAGCTGGGCTACTTTCCGTTTTGCGGTGTTCAATCAGATACAAGCCGACATAGTAGTCGTCACGATTAAATGCCTTAATCACTTGCAGATCTTCGTGGTTAAGTAGGTCGTCCGCTAACGCATGGCTTGAAATCATTAATCGGTCCGTACCTGTGAGAGAATCCAAAAGCGTGGAAAGCTGTCCGGACTTCAGAGCTATGGTGCGACTCTGACCTTGTCTAGCTAACTCTACATCGATTGGGTTTAGGTAATTGTGATTAGAGCGAACATCCAGGGATAGATCGACAAATTGATAGTTAAGGCAGTCTTCTATGGTGATATCGGTATGTTGCGTTAAAGGATGAGTTCGAGAGCCATAGATAACAGGGTAGGTACTACCGATCTTTTGGAATTGATACTCATCACTTTGAGGTGGCTCTTCAACATGAATCGAAAAGTCGACCTGTCCATCTTTCAGCAATTGAATCGGTTCGCGTGATGAGGGGTACTCTTCTAACGTGACCTTAGGTGCAACGTCTTTAAGCGCCCTAGCTAAAGGCGCGGTTAGAAATCGACTCATCAATGGGGGAACGGATAAACGAAAAGCACGTTCACATTCGAGAGGGGAGAAACTGAGCCCATTCAATAAGGTGTCTATAGAGAGCAGAATACTATCCAGCGATGCTTCAAGCTCAAGTGTCTTCGCTGTGGGCTGCAATCCATTGGATTCACGGTAGAACAGTGGATCGTCAAACAGATCTCTGAGTCTGGCAAGCGTTCGGCTCATTGCTGGTTGAGACAAATAAAGCTTCTCAGCAGCACGAGAGACGTTGCGCTCTTTAATTAGCACACTAAGGGAGACGAGTAAGTTTAAGTCAATTCGAGACAGTTCTTGTTCAAGGGTTTTCATCCGCTCACTCCATAAACACACTTATTACCACAAAGCATATCACTATATTGGCAAAGTGCATGGCATTAATAATTAATCCAGTGTTGGCTTGAGATGGGCATCACGGTGATCGAAAACCACTGAGTTTGAGTAACTTATATCAATATTCCGCTAATCCAGGTATCGACACATGCATGTTACTCATCAAGATATACTTAATTTAGAAGACCGCTATAGAGCTAACTTCGTTAATAGCTTATCAGGCTTTAAAAGTGCCAATCTCATAGGCACTGCAGATCATGAAGGGAACACCAATTTAGCCATTGTGAGTTCGGTATTTCATTTGGGTGCTAACCCTCCATTAATCGGAATGATTTCAAGACCCCACTCAGTCGCTAGAGATACGCTAGAGAACATTCAGTCAGTGGGTGAGTACACAATCAATCACGTTAACAATGATATCTGGAAGCGAGCGCACCAGACGTCGGCACGCTACCCAAGAGAAGTTTCTGAATTTGAGGCGGTCGGATTAACACCTGAATGGCAAGAGGGTGTGCGTGCCCCTTTTGTTGCCGAGAGTCGGTTAAAGTATTCGCTTGCGCTAAAGAGCAGTCAAACTATCGACCTAAACGGTGTCGTATTGCTGATTGGAGAGATCACTAACCTGCATGTCGAGCGAGAGGCAATCGCTGAAGGCGGTTATATCGATATTGAATCACTAGGCAGTGTCGCTGTATCAGGTCTGGACAACTACCATGTGACAGACAGTTTGGGGAGGCTCACTTATGCCAAACCTCACACTAAACCAGAAATATTTGGCTAGCCGACAAAGACTTCAACACCTTTAGATTTCAAGTGTTCGAGCATGTCTTGAGGCGCAGCCTCATCTGTAATGAGCACAGAAATTTCGTTGGTGCTGCCGATTGAGGAGGGGAATATCTGACCAAATTTACTTGAATCAGTAAGTACAACATTACGACGCTTCTTGGCAAGTATGGTACTAGCGATATCGGCGCGCATCATATCTCGACTGGTAAAGCCAGTATCGATGTCAAAGCCGTCAATTCCTAAGAATGCGGTACTGAAGTGGATATTCTCAATGCAAAGCTTGGTCAGCGGTCCCACCAAGCTCTCCCCTTGATGCTGATATACCCCACCCAATAAAATGATGTTGGCAGACGTGTGGCGGATTAAATGAGCGATATAAGCTGATGGCGTGATAATGGTGACATCACCACGCTCGGCGAGCGTTCTCGCCAACAGAGCATTAGCACTGCCACCTTCAATCAGCACGGTTTCGTTTGGCGTTACAAGATCCGCCGCTTTATTCGCGAGTTGCTGCTTGATATCGAAGTGCACCTCAAGACGAGATTCAATATCATCACTTTGCAGCGCGACTGCGGCGCCATGAACGCGTTTGAGGTAACCGTTTTTCTCCAAGAAATTAAGGTCTTGACGAATAGTGACGCCAGACACACCTGTCAGTTCAGAAAGCTCGCTGACTTGCACTCTGGTTCTGTCGTTGACGAGGTTAAGGATTTCAGATTGTCTGGAGTTCATAGTTAGTCCTTGGGGAGCAGGGGTTTGAGTTTTATGGTGTGGATTGGTGATCGCTTTGAGTAGATCCCTGCCTGCGCAGGGATGACGCCATTTTTGGAGATGCTAGTAATTAGCCTCGTCATTCCTGCGCAGGCAGGAATCTTGCTGAGATCAACGCCATCTCTATCTAGCTTCTTCACCAAACCAAAAGAGAGCCATTATAGCTCTCTTTCATTTATGTTTCATTTGAAAGCTAAACTCTTCATAAAAAACTGCGAAGTGTAGCTGTTAGTTTCTATCAGAGTTCGTGCTCAGTACGCGCAATAATGTCGTCTTGGGCGTCCGGTGAAAGCGCCGTGAAGAAGGCAGAGTACCCCGCTACACGTACCACCAAGTCACGGTATTGCTCAGGGTTACGTTTCGCCGCGAGCAAGGTGTCTCTAGACACAATGTTGTACTGCACGTGCCAACCTTTATGGTGGTTGAAGAATGTACGAATCAACATGGATAGCTTGAGTTTGTCGCTTTCAGACGCCACGGCTGCTGGTGATAGTTTCTGATTAAGCAGTACACCACCCAAAATCTTGTCAGCTTGGATCTTACCGACAGAGTTGTATACCGCAGTCGGACCTAAGCGATCAGAGCCCGAAGATGGGCTTGCGCCTTCAGCTAGAGGTGTTGTTGCCTTTCGCCCGTCCGGCGTTGCCATAGTTGAAGCCCCAAACGGAACGTTTGCCGAGATACTAGACGTGCCCGCGTAGTACCCACCGCCGATTGGACCGCGACCGTGACGAGTATTGACGAAGTTGTTCAACTCATCGATATACACGCTGTATGCCTCAGCGAGTAGAAGGTCAACGGAGTCATCATCGTTGCCGTATTTTGGAGCGAAGTTAAGGATACGTTGACGAAGCTGTTCTTGCTCAGAGCCCTCGAAGTTTTCTTCTAGTGCTTTTGCTAGCTCAGGTTGGCTGATTTGTTTGTCTTCAAATACCAAGTGCTTGATAGCCGCAAGGCTGTTCCCTAGGTTGGCGATACCGACTTGCAGGCCAGATACCCAGTCATACTTGGCACCGCCTTCTTTCACCGTTTTGCCGCTCGGCAGACAGTTGTCTACTAACGATGAGCAGAAAATATCTTGCGCTTGATTCTCTAGGACGCTATCCACTACCGTGTCGATCTCAATCGATTTTCTTGCGTAGTAGCGAACTTGGTCTGCCCACGATGCCATGACTTCATCCATACCAGCAAAGTTACCCTTCGCCAGAGATTTGTCGTGTGGCAGGAAGCACTCGCCGGTTGTCGCGTCTTTGCCTTCATTTAGAGCGGCTAACAAGATCCGAGCAAAGTTGATAAAGCTCATACCTGTACAGCGATAGCCCCATTTACCAGGTACAGCTGTCTCGATACAACCAATTGAGGCATAGTTGTAGGCATCTTCACGCTCGACACCAAGCTTGATGAACTCCGGAATCACAATCTCATCATTATTGAAGGCTGGCATACCAAAACCACACTTGATGACTTCGATACAGCCCATCAAAAATTCTTGGTCTAGTCCTTCGTGGTATCTAACGCTTAGGTTTGGTTGAGTGGAACGAAGCTGCCCACAAGACTCCAGTATTGCCCAAGATAGCGGGTTTACCGCATCTACCGGGTTACCTTGGTTATCAAGCCTTTGGCCACCAATACAGACGTTTTGATAAAGCGGAGAGCCTGCTGACGCTTTTGAGTGAGCACCAGAGCGGATTTTGTTGACCTCGAGAAGCTTGAGCCAACAGCTTTGCAGTAGCTCAAGCGCAAACCCAAGTTCCAAAGTACCGTTGTAGATATCATTTACGTAGTAGTCGTTTAGGTATTGGTCCATACGCCCAAACGACACCGAGTGACCGTTCGACTCAATTTGCAGCATAAGCTGAACAAAATAACTGAGCTGAAGGGCCTGCCAGAAGCTCGTTGGCGCGTGATAAGCAATATGTTCACAGTTTGCAGAGATGGTTTCTAACTCGGCTTTGCGTTTCGTATTTTGCTCATTCTTTGCCATCTCAGAGGCTAACTCAGCAAAGCGCAGGATATGCTGTTGAATAGCACGCAGAACGATGTCGACCGACTTATAAAATTGCTCTTTTTTAAGCCCTTCGTAGGTTGAAATATCATTGCTTTGACGGAAGTCGTCAACTTCTGTAATGAGTCCATCAAGACCGAGCGCAAGGATCTTTTCATTGTCGACCGCTAAGTGTGCATCACCGGAGGTCATGTTGCCTTCCGCCTTGATAATCGTGGTCGCAAGAATGGCTTGCTGCTCTTGTGTGAACATACCGTAACAGCGATCTTGCACTGTCTTACCACGCCAGTAGGGAGTGAGCGAGTGAATAACTTCTTTGTCTTCTTCTGTTACCGCAAAGCCGGCACCTGGGCGATCCGCTAAATCATCAATCTCAGCTTCAATCCAACGCACAGTGTACTCTGGGAAGATAGGAGCAGCGCGAAGCTTACTTGCCTGGTTACCGACAATTAGCTCGTCATTATCAATCCAGATGGTACGCGTTCTAAGGTGTTCTTCGAGCGCAAGAGCGCGCTGAACGATTACCGGCTTATCTTCGTTTTCACGATAAGCTTTTGTGTAAGCAACGGCACGCTCAGTACAGATTGGTGGCGTGACAATGTTCACTAGTGCTTTCTTATGGTCTTGAATACGCTTTGGTAAATAGTTGAGTTCCATAGTAATTAACCTCGTACGATCACGTTCATATGCGAATACTGCTTAGCGTGCTGTTGCGCGTATTCAAGCAGTTCAGGGTTGTTCAGTGGTTTGTCTGCACATAAGTAAGGCATATCAAGCAGACGGTATTTGTTGATGCCCAAGGTGTGGTAGGGCAACAGGTGAATTTCGTTGCAGCTTTCAAGTGAAGCGGCAAAGTCGATAATGTCAGCAAGCTCAGCTTCGGTATCGTTAAATCCCGGTACTACAGGGACACGAATGACAATGCGTTTAGCGATTGGAGCGAGCTTTTGAAAGTTGGCTTTGATTCGTTTCAAAGAGCCTTGTGCCCACTCGAGAAACTTCTGTTCATTAGTGTGTTTAAGATCTGCTAGCCAGCAATCAATGTGAGGCGCAGCTTGTTCAACATTTTTCCATGGCACATGCATGCAGGTTTCGATAGCAGTATTGACACCTTGTTGCTGCAATTCGGTTGCGATTGACGTCACCAGATCCGATTGCATTAAAGGCTCACCACCTGAAAACGTTACGCCTCCACCGCTTTGATCGTAGAACGGCTTGTCTTTCATCAGCGTGTCAATGAGCACACCTTCTTGCGCTTCTTCGCCGCAGACGCTTAGCGCTTGTGTCGGACAGACATTTTTCAGCGCGATGATCTGCGCTTCATCCAGTTTCTGTCTGTTGATAGTGATGGTGTCTTTCGTTTTTTCAATTGAAGGGCAAACATCGACACAGGATGTACATTGCTCGAGGCAACTGCGCTCATCGAATAGTAACGAGTGCTTTGGGCTACGACTTTCAGGGTTCTGACACCATGGACACGCCAAGCTGCAGCCCTTTAAAAAAAGGATGCTGCGAATGCCATCGCCATCGTGAGTTGAAAATCTTTGTATGTTGAAGTACATGCTAGCCTCTCTCTAATTCGAATCTCACATTCTTCATAGGTTTCGTTTTTGGAAGTTCATTGCTTTCGATAAATGAAATTTAATGGTTTCATTTGAAGTTTGTTTTGATCAAGGTCAAGATCTGAAACATTCGCTGGATCTATATTGTTCACAACTTGAGATTGTTCAAAGAAAGGTCCGAGAGATAACTATGATTGAACTCTATTTAGATACAGCCGATGTAAATGAAACCGCTCGCTTTAACCAGTGTTTCCCATTAAAAGGTATTACAACCAACCCGACTATCGTTGCGAAATCAGGTACGGGTCTCACCGAGACGCTAAAGGCAATGTCTGACGTTTTAGGTAAAGAAGCTCGCTTTCATGCACAAGTCGTTAGTAAAGATGTCGCTGGCATGGTAGCAGAGGCAAAGATGCTTAATGAACTTCCTTACGATATGGTCGTGAAGGTACCGGCGACAGAGAAGGGTCTCGCTGCGATTAAGCTAATGAAAAAAGAAGGTATTCAGGTTCTCGCTACCGCGATTTACACCGCTCAACAAGGATTTATGGCCGCGCTATGTGGCGCTGATTATTTGGCACCTTATGTGAACCGTATCGATGCGATGAATGGTGACGGTGTGGCGGTTGTTCGTGATATCCAAACACTGATCGAGAAAAATGGTTTGCCAGCAAAAATTTTGGCAGCGAGTTTCAAGAATGTTCAACAAGCGATGGATGTTATGAAGCTAGGGATTGGTGCTATTACCTTGCCAGTAGATGTTGCAGCGCAGATGTTCTCTCATCCAGCGATTGAACCAGCGGTTGAACAGTTTGATAAGGATTGGAGTGGGGCGTTTGGGGGTAAGCTTTCATTTGAAAGTTAACTATTGTTCCATTACATGATCTTGTTGTCCCGGTTACGGTATCTGCAGCCGGGACCAATAGATCTAGACTCTCACAAATCGATTCTTAACGATACAATCGGCATACCTTTCCGCAGACTCATGCTTAAACTTCAGCGGCTTGTCTAGCTCACCGAATAGAGATATACCGCCACCAAGTAACACTGGAATTGTGCTAATAATCAGCTCATCAATTAGGTCTTCCCTCAAAAAGCTCTGAATGGTTTTACCGCCATCGATATAGAGATCTTGGTAGCCCTTTTGAGCAAGGTCTTCAACGATATCTTTGAGCTCACCGTTGACCAAAAACACTTTGCCCTCTAACCCTTTCGGTACTTCAGTCATTGTGTTGCTCAGTACAAAGACAGGCTTTGAGTAGGGCCAATCGCAGTCAAAACTCAATACGATTTCTAGTGTGTTTCTACCCATTACGAGTGCGTCAACTCTGTCCATGAACTCCGCGAAACCAAAATCCGAGCCCTCTGGATTTGGAATGTCATGCAACCATTCAACGCCGTTGTCTTTGTCGGCGATGTAACCATCGAGGCTGGTAGCAATGTAAACGATGTTAGCCATGGTGAGCTCCTAGTTCATATCAGAAAATGTGTTCAATTTAGCCTATCTTTGCTAAAATTCTACAGTGTAGAAATTAATTAAAGTTTAGCTAGGAATTCTTATGACTGTCAAGCTGAAGAAACGAGGACGCCCCGAAAAAGGGAAAGACGGACTGAGTCAAGAGCGTATTGTCGATACGGCAAAAGCTATGATGAAGGCAGACGGAAAGATCCCAAGCATCAGAGCGTTAGCGAAAGAACTTAATATCGATGCCATGGCGATTTATCACTATTTCAACAATAAAGATAGCGTCCTCGAGGCGGTTGCAATTTCTCTCGTTGAGGGAATTTACGAGCCAACTGGCACTACTCGATGGCAAGAGGAGGTGTCAGAGCTGGGCTGGAGTTATCTTAAATTGCTTGGTGAGTATCCGGGACTTCTGGAAACCTTGTTTAAGATGAAAAGCAGCGGTCCTGCAGACGTATTCATGTCAAGATTCAATGAGATTGTAGACGCTATCAATTTGACGATAAGTGAGCGCCAAAATGCTGTCAATCTACTCGCGGATTACTTACATGGCTTTGCCTTTTCAATGCAATTCTCTTCTGCCAGCGAAGAAGATAAACGCGCTATTTACCAAGGTTCGATATCTCTTTATTTGAAAGCAGTGACGCCGACACTTTCTTGTGCGAAAAACAGAGAGTAAGGTATTAGAAACAGGACATTTCACAGGGGATGTGATGACAGAGCTTTATGACTATATCGTTATTGGTGGTGGTATTGTTGGGGTATCGACGGCTTGGCAACTACAGCAGAGGCATCCTGGTGCTCAAATAGCCATTGTAGAAAAAGAGTCGACGCTGGCGGCGCATCAGACAGGTCATAATAGCGGAGTGATTCATGCCGGAGTCTATTATCAGCCGGGAAGCCTTAAAGCTGAGTTTTGCCGCAGAGGTGCTGAGGCAACGAAACGATTTTGCGACGAGTACGGTATAGCGGTCGAAAACTGTGGAAAGCTGCTGGTGGCGACCAATGAGATCGAAAAGCAACGAATGGAGGCTTTGTACCAGCGCTGTCACGATAACCAAATCGATGTCGAGTTGATTGATGAAGATGAGCTCCGAGATATGGAACCAGCGATCAGCGGCTTGGGTGCCATTAAGGTTCACTCGACCAGTATTGTTGACTATCGGCTAGTCACTGAAAGGATGGCGCAGGCGTTTACCAAGTTGGGTGGCAAACTTTACCTATCAAGTCGTGTTACCGATCTCACCGAGCATAAAGAGCGTGTGGAGGTCGAATGTGTATCGAGTTCATCTAAATCGATATTGAAGTGCAAACAGCTCATTGTGTGTGGCGGGCTAATGGCTGACCGCCTCGCGACGATGATCGGTATAACACCAGACTTTCAAATTATTCCCTATCGCGGTGAATATTACCGCCTAGCGGCGCGTCACAATCAAATCGTCAAGCATTTGATATATCCAATTCCAGATCCCGAATTGCCGTTTCTGGGTGTTCATTTAACCAGGATGATTGACGGCTCTGTGACGGTTGGGCCTAATGCCGTTCAAGGCTTTAAACGAGAAGGTTATGGTGACTTCAATGTCAGTCTCGAAGACACGTTACAAATGCTTCGTTTTAAAGGTTTTTGGAAAGTAACGGCCGCTCATTTCAAAACAGGATTAACAGAGTTTAAAAACTCTCTCTGGCGCCCTGGCTATTTGCAGTTAGTGCGTAAATACTGCCCATCAATAGAAATGCATGACCTAGAGCCTTATCCTGCGGGTATCAGAGCGCAAGCGGTGATGTCTGATGGACGGCTAGTGCATGACTTTCTCTTCGCTGAAACGCCTCGCAGTCTTCATGTTTGTAATGCACCATCCCCAGCAGCAACCTCGGCGATTCCCATTGGGCAGTATATTTGTGAGAAAGTAGAAGCGAAGACTTGTTGAGCTTTGGCTGTCAATCTTTGGTAATGAAACTACTACATACTGCTTGGTTGAAGACAGTTTATAGATAAGCCAAACACAATGATGACCAACAATCCAACCTTAAACATCCGTCTAGCAAATCAGCAAGATCTACCTTTCATTTTACCGCTTTTCTGGGATGACAAACCCGAGTTGAAGCAAGCATGTCATGGCGAGATAACCGATGACATGCAAGCTATTTTCGAGTTGTTCGAGCACTCAAGCGATCATTTTCTTTACGTTGCGACGTTAGACAATGTGGTAGTTGGCACATTACAGCTGAGTTTTATTCCTCAATTTACTTACAACGGTGAAATACGAGCTAATATTGAAGGCGTGTTTATCGCTAATAACGCACAAGGACAAGGAGTCGGCGCGGCGCTAGTGAAGTTTGCCATCGAACAATCGAGACAGAAAGGCTGTAAGATCGTTCAGCTGGTAAGCAATCAAGTCAGAGAAAGGGCGCATCGCTTTTATGAGCGACTTGGGTTTGAAAAGAGCCATTTTGGATTCAAATACTACATGGAATAGGACCGATGATCAGAGAGTACACCGACGCAGATACCGAGAGCATACTTAAGGTTTGGCTGGCCGCTTCTGTAGAGGCCCATGACTTTGTTGAGCCTATGTTTTGGCATCAGAAGCTTGATGATATGCGTGAGCAATATCTCCCTAACTCAGAGACTTATGTGTTTGAACAAGCTGGCAGGGTGGTCGGGTTTTACTCCCTCGTCGATAAACAACTTGCCGCATTGTTTGTTGAACCTCAGCTACAAGGTGGCGGCATAGGTATGAGTTTGTTATTAGATGCGAGGCGTAAACGCGATGCCTTGTCACTTTGTGTCTACAAAGATAACTGCCGTGCCATCGGCTTCTACCATCGCTGTGGCTTCACTATCGTTGATGAATCAACCGACCCTCATACGGGGCACTTGCAATTAACTATGTCGAGTTAAGCCTCTAGCTCTTTTTAAATCAGGCGTTTAAACTGGTTTGCATTGTTAGCTAGAGCGAAGACAGACCATGTTTGATTTTGATGAGATTGTAGAGCGTAGAGGAACCCACTCGGCAAAGTGGGATGAAATGGAAGCGAGCTTTGGAGTGTCTGCGGACGATGGTCTACCCATGTGGGTCGCGGATATGGACTTCAAAGCGCCGTCTGAAGTTAACCAAGCCCTTCTCGATGCGGCAGCGAATGGTGTGAATGGTTATTACGGTGACGACTCACGCTATAAGGCATCTGTGGTTAATTGGATGCAAAAAAGACACAACTGGGAAGTATCACCGGAGTGGATCCTAACCTGTGCTGGTCTTGTTCAAGGCACGGCTCTGTGCGTTCAAGCTTATACTGAACCGGATGACGGCGTTATACTCTTTACGCCTGTTTATCATGCGTTTTCGCGGGTAATCAAAGCCAATCAGCGTGTCGTTGTTGAAAGTCCGTTGGTTGAGAACCAAGGCCGCTACGAAATGGATATAGCGGGGCTTGAAGCAAACTTAAAAGGCCATGAAAAGCTCGTTATCTTATGCTCTCCTCATAATCCAGGCGGACGTGTTTGGAGTAAGGAAGAGATCCGAGAAGTCGCGGACTTCTGTCATCGCCAAAAACTGGTATTGGTTGTTGATGAAATCCACCATGACCTCGTTTTCCCTCCTCACCAGCATACCGTTGCTACTCTGGCCGCTCCCGAGCATGAGCAAAACATGGTCATTCTGGCTGCGACAACCAAGACATTCAATATCGCCTCGGCGCTAACAGGCGCTGCGATTATTCCGAATACAGAGCTTCGCGAAAAGTTTCAATTTGTACTCAACGCTGCCGGTATCGGACCTAACCGAATTGGCATGTTGATGGCAACAGCGGCTTATGAACATGGTGAAGCGTGGTTGGACGCATTGGTCGATTATCTTGATGAGAATCGCCGTTTATTTGACGAGGGCGTCAATAAGATTAAAGGCTTAAAATCAATGCCTTTGGAAGCAACCTATCTCTCTTGGGTCGATTTTTCTGAAACTGGGCTGACTTCCGACGAAGTCATTGGCAAAGTGCAGAGTGAAGCTAAGATCGCGGCGAACCATGGATCGAGTTTCGGTTTAGGTGGTGAGCAGTTCCTTCGCTTTAATCTGGCGACACCGCGTTCAAGAGTGATTGAAGCTGTTGCAAGATTACAACGAACCTTTGCTAGCGAGTGATAGGAAACAGCGATGCATGTTTGGAATAGCGAGGTGACAGAGGCACTCATCCCTCTCAGAAATAGTGAAAACGCTGCCTTTATGAAGGCATACATGAGAGATCAGTATGAGTTCTTTGGAATCCAAGCGGGGCCTCGACGAGAGGCTCTAAAGCCGTTGTTTTTGAAAGGGAAGATGCCCAGCCTTGGTGAGCTTTCAGAGGTAGTTGATGAGCTTTGGATACTGCCTGAACGAGAGTATCAACTTGTGGCGATTGATCTCCTAATTAAACAAAAGAAAGTCTTACCGAGCTCGTTTTTGGGGCATGCAGAGCGTTGGATCACGACAAAAGCTTGGTGGGACACGGTTGATATGCTAGCGACTCACATTGTCGCGAGCTTGTTTCAGCGCTTTCCTGTTGAGGCCGCGAGCTTTATCCAAAAGTGGCGCGAAAGTGACAATATTTGGCTAAGACGAACGGCAATTCTCTATCAGCTTAAGTTCAAGCAAAACACTGACGAAGCACTGCTGTTTGATATCATCGGCGAGAACCTCGATGATAAAGAGTTCTTCATTCAAAAAGCAATTGGGTGGAGTTTACGTGAGTATTCGAAAACTGAGCCAGCAGCAGTAGTTCAATTCATTGAGTCACAAAAAATCGAAGGGTTAGCGAAGCGTGAGGGGCTTAAGTGGCTCAAAGCCAAAGGAAAATTATAAGTCGTTTGTGGTCGTTTAGTTCGCACTTACGTAAACAAAAGCAATCAGTTTAATTCACCAAGGACACAAAGAAACCCAATGGATTCAGTAACCCAAGCCGCATTAGGGGCAACCGTAGCGGGAGCGATTGCAGGCAAGCGATGCAATGCCAAAGTTTTATTAACTGGCGCGGCACTTGGTACGCTGCCCGATTTAGATGTCGTCATTGACTATGGTGATGCGGTGAGTAATACCATTAAGCATCGTGGCTTTACCCACTCTTTGTTGCTCATTCCCATTTTTTCACTTTTTGTATCTTGGCTCTATTGCCGTCTTAGACCTGATGCGTTTTGGTCGTTTAAACGAGTCTTTGCTTTAGTTCTCAGTGTGCTGGTTACACATGTCGCAATAGATGCGATGACCACGTATGGCACTCAGTTGCTGTGGCCACTGCCCGGTTACTTTGAAGTAGGTAATGTGTTTATTATCGACCCGCTTTACACCATACCTCTGCTTATTGGTATTGTCGTTGCGTTGTTTTCCAAGCGTGTGGGTGGGCGTTGGTGCCAGGGCGTTGTTTTAGTATCGAGCTTGTATCTCTTGTGGGGCTTTGCAGCCCAGCAGGTCATCGCCAACCGAGTCGAGGAAAACCTCGCAGCACAAAACATTAGCAATGACCAAGTATTAATCACACCGTCACCATTTAACACTCTACTTTGGCGCGTTGTTGTCGTTGAAGGTGATCAGTATTTCGAGGGGCTAGCATCTCTGCTTGATTCTGATAGTCAAATTGACTTCATTCAGCGTTCGCGTGGCGAGTGGCCTCTCGAGAGTAAGCCGCAGACTCTCATTGGCTTAGAAGCCTTTTCACATGGGTTTTTGGGATATCGCCAAGATGGAGAAAAGCTGATTGTGTCTGATCTTCGGTTAGGTATGGCGGATAGCTTGGCGTTTGAGTTCGTTTTCGCTAAAGCCACGGCCGACTCAAAATGGCAGTTATTGGAGGCTCCGACTCGCTATCCTAGTGAGCGTAGCCTTGACCAAATTTCCATGCTTTGGGAGCGAATGTTGGGTGACCAAGGGATTGGTGCCAACTTACAGAGAGTGGCTTACAACAAGGCACGCGAGCATCAAGAGTAATCGACAAGGTCCTACCTTGTTTGGTAACCAAAAGAACGAGTCTTTGAGGGCTCGTTTTTTGTCGCCACGATAAAAATCATTATTTGACGAAGCGAATCATGTAAGTTCACTATTCCCGTCCTAAAATTGTCACTGGAGACAGTGACTTGCTTGTCAAACATACACATCTTTCCCTACTGAGGACACAGATATGACACTTGCCGCATTGGCGATTCTGGTTGGTTTTATCTTATTGGTTTGGAGTGCAGACCGATTTGTCGATGGTGCTGCGGCAACGGCGAGTCACGCTGGGATGCCTCCGCTACTGATAGGTATGGTCATTGTTGGTTTTGGTACCTCTGCACCAGAGATGGTGGTGTCAGCGATGGCGGCGGCAGAGGGGAACCCAGAGCTTGCTTTGGGTAATGCGTTAGGCTCAAACATTGTTAACACTGGCCTTATCTTAGGTGTTACTGCAGTGATCGCACCGATTATGGTGCAATCCGTGATTGTTAAGAAAGAGCTACCATTACTGTTCGCTATCAGTCTATTGCTTGGTGCATTACTTTGGAATGGTGTGCTAGGACGCGGTGAAGCGGCGATTTTACTTATTGGCTTTTTCAGCTTAATAAGCTGGAGCATTTATTCTGGAATCAAGGGTAAAGGCGACCCACTAGAAACCGATACCGAGCAAGAGCTGCAAGAGAAGACGATGTCGTTAGGGAGGGCGATATTCTGGTTGGTACTCGGCCTTGTACTGCTGGTAGTCAGTTCACGCATTCTTGTATGGGGAGCGGTGGCGATAGCTCAATCCCTTGGCATCAGTGACCTTATTATTGGTCTAACCATAGTGGCGCTTGGTACATCGCTACCAGAGTTAGCGGCTTCCATCGCGGCAGCACGTAAAGGGGAGCATGATATTGCCATCGGTAACGTCGTGGGATCCAATATGTTTAATATTCTAGCTGTCGTTGGTATTGCAGGTATGATCTCACCAATCGCGAGCGTGCCTGAAGCGGTATTATCTCGTGACTGGCTAGTGATGATGGCGATGACAGTGGCGCTGTTCTTTATGGCTTATGGATTTGGTCGCCAAGGCCGAATCAATCGAGTTGAGGGTGCGCTGCTGTTAGCCGGTTACAGTGCATACAACATTTGGCTTGTTCTATCAGTAACGGCGTAGCAGTTCGAACATAGATGGAGAGGTACGTGACTCAACGTTAGTTTTGAGTCACGTACTTGATTAGCGAAACAGGAAAGCTCGCCTATCGAAATTAATCGTCTTCTTTTCTTCTACTCTGCTGTCGAATGTAATCGCCAAACTCGTACTTTCTTTCTTGATGTCCAATCTGGTATAGCTCTGTCTCTGTTCGCTGCTGTGAGTAGCTAGACGCTTTCATTGAGCCTTTACCGACGCGAAGCATGTTTTCTACTACACGTTTGAAGAAACGGTCGATACGACGACCATACATTTGTAGAACACCGAGCATACTGCAAAAACTCATAGCTAGGGCGACCGTCCAGTGAATTTCTATCATGCCAATCCTCCACAATGGGAAGAGAGAGCTGAAAAAGAGTGTTTGAAACAGGATTGGGAAGATAGTTGTCTTGTTACTATGTCATTATGTTGAGCGAATTTAGAATGATATGACTTAGTATGAAGAACGGTTCGCGTACTGCGTGGAAAGGATGGAACAAGCGCATTTAATTGGAAGAAAGAAAGGATCGCATGCTGTGCCGGTGGCGCTGCAGGCTGTGGGCGCGTTGAGTTGCGCAGTTGGTTTGGATCGCTTGTTGATGCGAAACGGGCCAAAGTGATCATGGATTTTTATACCTTTATTATTTGAGCTGACTTTACAAAAACTTGGAAGGTCTTTGCTGAACGTGAATATAAGGTATGCGGCTTTGTAACATCAATGTGTCTGAAATTAGTTGATACAATCAGTCACAGAGCTAAATGCTAATTAACGAACCGTCGATGTTTGACACGGCTAATTAATATATTTCGCGCTTCTAAACAAATCGACGGATGACATCTAAATATCAGTAACTTAGCTCATTTATGATTGTGGGCTCATGGTAATAAATGTAATACTTTCAGGTGGTTGCAGGTTGTTTACATAAGAGGCTTGTTCAGAAACTACAAGCACATGGCCATCTGTAAAGTAGTCGTGTTGACTGTTGTTCTTCGTTACAGAAGCAAGCTGAATGTTTTCCGCGTTCCATCGGTCATTCAATCTGAATACGTCGGTTTTTAACTGCTCTCGTTCAACGTCGACATCGGGCGAGATAGAGTGCAGTACGGTAACAATTCCTCCATAGGGTGTTAACTTAAGCCCGTCATCGTAGCTTAATGCGCCAACCCAAACGGGTTGTTTGGTTTGAGCATCAATACCCGCATACCACCATCGTATGTGTGAGCGATGAGTCAGTGTCCCTGGTAGCTGAAAAGCGAAATGCTGAGGCTGACCATTCCAAAGCAAGTCAGAGACGGGCGGTGTGCGCTGCTGTAGTAGAGAAACATAATCTGCTAGCTCAATATCACTGCGAGAGAAGGTTTTATTTTGAATCCAACCTAACTCGTCCATTAGCTTGACTGGTGATTCTCCTAAATAAACCACGTTAAGGGCCTGTGCTGCGTATAGTGTCGACTGTCCTGCGTAGACTTTGTAATCAAGCTCAGCAAGGTTTACTTCAACGTTTTGTGTTTGTGTAAGCGGCACAACGGCGTCATCACTCCACCAGAAAAAATGCGAGTAGTTGAGTGCTAATGCACCCGCGAGAAATAGACTTGACGCTTTTAGCCAGGAGTAGCGCCACTGCTTCTTGATGCCAAAGTAGAGCAGAGTAAGTGAAACCAACGTCAGCCCTAGCGTATACTTATGCTCAGACACAAACGTCGCGGCTTCACCCAGTATCGGCACATTGTCTACACCCGCTGCCAATAGAAAGCCCCAAGTAACAAACTGACCAACACCTAAGACAAGCCCAATAAGCGCATAGGCAGAGAACTTACTCCATCGGATATGACTAGCACCTGCCATAAAGGGCACTACCCACGCGATTGGTCCCAGTAGGCGTGCAAAAGCGATCACCCAAAAGGCGTTACGATTAATCAGTAAGCGGCAGCGTGCTAATGGGCGACGGATTTTAGGTTGCCAGCGCATCAAAGATTTTTGGGCGCGGAATCCATAACGACGTCCAATTAGAAAACTGAGTTGGTCGCCAGTTAGACCTCCTAACAGAACCGCAAACACAGCTAAGTAGGCACCAGAATAGAGCTGATAGCCTGCTGCAATCATGAAAGGCTCGCCTGGCACGACGAGGTTTGGTCCGATAAGTGCATCTAACAGCGATCCAAAAAACAGTCCTAATGTTTCAAACATATCCAATCCTTACCTAGCTTGCTTGTTACAAATTTGCGCTAGCATTACTGCTGCTGATAATGTCCAAACTTGTATTCCATCTCGTTGTTGCGCATTTCACCAAACATGAAACGGCGAACGTTCGCTTTTAGGTAGGTAAAGCCCATTTTAAAGAAGCCATCTTGCTCAAGACGACGCGGATCGAACTGGAAGCTCATTGGTAAGAATCGAAAACGCCATGTTTGTGCAGCCTTCTTAACATAGTGGCAATCCTCGCAAAGTACGATCTCTTCGTCGAAACCACCGATCTCTTGGTGCACTCGTTTGGTTGAGAAAATGCACGCGCCAACCGCAGTAGGGAAGAAGAACTGAGTAGCAAATAGTCCGGCGTTGAAAAGACCGTAGCCAGCTTTGTAAGCGGGGGCGAGTTTGCGTGAGCCCATGTAAACACCCGCAACTTCGAGCTTTTCTTCTTCAAGTTTGTCGATAGCCTTTTGAAGAAAATCCTTATCTAACCGAACGTCCGCATCCAAGAACAGTAGGCGCTCATTTTTAGCCAGGTTTGCTCCTGTGTTTCGACCTAGGCTTACGCCACGATCAGACATTTGGTGTACCGTTAAACTAGGCAGTGCGGCGTGGTATTTTTCAGCAACTTCGCGGGTACGGTCATCACTGTTTGAGTCGACAACAATGACTTCAAAATCTTGATAGGTTTGACAGCTCAAATCGCTAAGAAGACGAGCAATACGTTTTTCTTCATTTAAGGTGATAACAACTACGCTTAGTGATTTCATCATTCTTTCCCTCTTGTCCGTGGGGTCAATCAGTTGATACAGATAGCCGCGTGATTCTTGAGTTGCGGCTGATTCGATGGAGCCAGTATGCTAGGGGGGCACTGAATGAAGAATGAGTGGGGAGTTCAGAATCAGTTCATCTAGATGAACGACGCGCTTTTCTATCGAAAAGCGCTTATGGAACAGAAGCCTAGGTACAATACGCAATGTGCACTAGGTGCTACACGCAATGTGCAAACTCGGCAACTTCGTCAAGAACGTGTGGGTTTGCAATTGCACCTTTGTTGTTAACTTCTTTACCATGCAGCACTTGTTTCACCGCAAGTTCCACCAACTTTCCAGACTTTGTTTTCGGTATTTCACTGATAGCATAGATTTCAGCAGGCACATGGCGAGGAGAGCAATGCCTTTTAAGCTGCTGCTTGATAGAATCGCGCAAAGATTCGTTGAGTACCGCTGCTGGTGAAAGCTGAACAAACAGAACGATTCTCTCGTCGCCAAGATGGGTTCGACCTACAGCAATAGAGTCTACGATATCATCAAGCTGGTTTACCTGCTGATAGATCTCCGCGGTCCCAATACGCACACCGCCTGGGTTAAGAGTGGCGTCACTGCGTCCAAAGAAACGCATCCCACCATTTACTGTTTTTAATACATCGTCACCATGACTCCAACACTGCTCAAAGTCAGCCCAATAAGCGTTGTGGTAGCGTTCACCGTCATCATTCCAAAAGCCAATTGGTTGATTTGGAAAGCTATTAAGACAAACGAGCTCGCCGCGCTCTTCTGAAACTGACTTTCCGTTAGCGTTGAACACGTTAACATCAAGACCAAGTCCTGGAGCTTGGCATTCTCCTCGATAGACGGGAGAGATAGGGTTACCAAGGACGAAGCAGCCACAAATGTCGGTACCGCCAGAAATAGAGGCAAGATGGAGATCAGATTTGATTGCCTGGTAGACATAATCAAATTGCTCTGGGTACAAAACAGACCCTGTTGAACAAAGGGTTTTGAGGTGGGTAAGTGCAAACTTATTATTCGGAATAAAACCGTTTTTCTCGATAGCTTCCAGATACTTAGCTGCAGTACCAAATAAGGTCACCGATGAACGCTCGGCCAAATCCCAAAGGACTTCTTCAGAGGGGTAAACGGGATTACCATCATAAATAACAAGCGTTGCCCCACTCGCGAGTGCAGACACATGCCAGTTCCACATCATCCAACCACACGTAGTGTAATAGAAAACTCGGTCATCAGAGCGAATATCACAATGTAGCTTGTGCTCTTTGAGGTGATTCAATGTGATACCACCAACGGAATGGACGATGCATTTTGGCTTCCCTGTGGTACCAGACGAGTAAAGGATAAACAGTGGGGAGTTGAATGCGACCCTATTAAAGCGAAGAGGCTGTTTTTTGTAGTGAGTAAAGATAGCGTTCCAATCGACATGGTTAGCCTTGTCTCTTTTAACGATCTCAGCGCTTTCCTTCAAAGGTTCCTGTTGACCCAAATGCTTATAGCCAATCGTGCAAATATGGGTGATCGAGTCGATCGCGTGACAGATGGCTTGATTCTTTTCATTCATTGAAAAGGACTTACCGCCAAACTGATACCCGTCGACGCCAAATAACACCTTAGGTTTTACCTGACCGAAACGCTCGATAACGCTCTCAGCACCAAAGTCGGGTGAAGTTGAGGTCCAAATTGCCCCAAGGCTTGTTGCCGCTAACATGGCAATGACGGCGTGAGGGGAGTGCGGCAAGTACCCCGCTACAACGTCACCTTCACCGATATTTACCTCGATTAGCCACTGCTGCATTTGTGACACTTGGTCTTGCAGTTCCCGCCATGAAAGCTCGGCAGCGTAGCCTTGCTCGTTTTGAAATATGATCGCAAGGCTCTCACCATTTTTGTCACCATAAGCGAGCAAGTTCTCAGCATAATTGAGCCGAGACTTCAAAAACCAGATGGTATCTCTTGCCGGTACCAATGCTCCCCATGCCGCGTCACCTAATGTCGCTATTGGACCTTGTTTTGAACCAATGACGCCACAGAAGTCCCAAACCCGCTCCCAGAACTGCTCAGCGTTGTCGAGGCTCCATTGGTGTAGCTTTTGATAATCGATGGGAGCAGAGCCTTCAAGATCGAGCTGGTTGATAAATTGTTGTAACAGGCTCTTGGTTGCTTTATTAGCATCAGGTATCCACATTGGCGGGTTTAGATTTGGGTGTGTTAACATTTTGCTTACACTCTTTGGGGTGTTGTTTTGATTCTAAGTTTTGGTTGTTTAGCTCGCGAAGTCAAACTTAATGGTGAATTTCAATTGATTGAATTTTCAATTAAAAAAGTACGAATGTAAATTTTATGTTACACCGCAAGCGTGCTGCAGGATCTACTGGGTTATTGTCAGCGAATACTCGAACACATAGGCTTTATGTAAAGAGTTTGTTAAGGGGAATGGCATGACTCAGTATGTATCTAAACCTGTGAATGAACAGGGATTAATTGATTGGAGTGAGGATGAGGATCGTATTTGGCACGATTTAGTCGCACGCCAATTGGATCTTGTTAAGGACAGGGCGTGTAAAGAGTACTTGCGCGGTCTTGAACTGCTCAATCTGCCGATAGATCGCGCTCCGCAGTTAACAGAGATAAATGATGTGCTAAAGCGAGAGACCGGTTGGCAAGTAGAGCCTGTCCCTGCGCTGATTGACTTCGATCGATTCTTCGCGCTTTTGGCGGCGCGTAAGTTTCCTGTCGCAACGTTTCTGCGCTCTAGAGAAGAGTTTGATTACCTCCAAGAGCCTGATTTCTTCCATGAGATTTTTGGTCACTGTGCAATGCTCACCGACCCAGACTTTGCTCAGTATACGCAGCACTATGGACAGCTTGGTTACCAAGCGGACAGTAAAGAGCGCGTATATTTGGCGCGGCTATATTGGTTTACGGTTGAATTTGGTCTAGTTGAGCAGAATGGTGATCTTAAGATATACGGCGGCGGTATTCTCTCATCCCCTGGCGAAACACTTTATGCCCTCGATGATGAGAGACCGCTTCGCCAAGCGTTTAATGTTGATAATGTGCTTCGAACACCCTATCGGATCGACATTATGCAGCCCACCTATTTTGTGCTCGACGACATACGACAACTTTATGAATTGAAACAACAAAACTTATCCCAAGATGTTGCTCGCGCAATGGAATCTGGGCTACTTCCTCCACTTTTTGAACCAAAGGACATAACACATGCTTAATGAGTTACGCTGTGAAGCCTGCAGCAGTGATGCAATTGCGCTTGGCAAAGACAAGCAACAACAGTTGCTGACAGAGTTAAACGACTGGCAAATTGTGGATCGTGATGGCATTCCGCAGCTAGAGAAGGTTTATAAGTTTAAGAACTTCAAGTTGGCTTGGGCATTTTCAAACCAAGTGGCGGAGCTCGCAGAAGATGAGTTTCACCACCCCTCTATACTGTTAGAGTGGGGTAAGGTGACCGTAACCTGGTGGAGTCACTCCATCAAGGGGTTGCATCAGAATGATTTTAT
The DNA here is from genome assembly GCF_021441885.1 of Vibrio maritimus. NCBI lineage: Bacteria > Pseudomonadati > Pseudomonadota > Gammaproteobacteria > Vibrionales > Vibrionaceae > Vibrio > Vibrio maritimus. The sequence continues at coordinate 273,411 of NZ_CP090439.1, read as the reverse complement.
CTGTGCGGCGAAATGTGATGCGATGATGGTTGATTAGAATCTATTTTTTCGACTAGTTGCTACAGTCATACTAATCAAAATCCCTGCCTTAGCGGGGATTTTTGCGTTTTAGGTGTACAAATAATTTGATAGGTAACCTTGCAAGAGGATAGCGTAACAAGAAAGCGATATTGGTCAAAAAAGATGATGAATCCTTACAGTTAATGTTAGTGAGTTTACGTACAATACTTTGAGGCTAGAGAACAATAACTAGAGATCTACAAAAGGGAAATTATGTTCAAGCGCAGTATTAAATGGATACTTCCTTTCGCCATCCTCGGTGTCGCTGGTGGGGGCTACATGTTGGTTCAAGAAACCGCTCCGGAGGTTGAAGAGCAAAAAGAACTCGATACCACCCCGCGTGTTAAGACGCAGATCATGCAGGCAGAAGCTCACCAGGTTCAGATCTCAAGCTTTGGTGAAGTGGTGCCTTTGGAGCGCACAGCGCTTTCAACACAGGTGTCTGGTGAGGTGACGAGTTGGCACCCTAACTTTGTTTCTGGCGGTGTTGTAAAACGTGGCGAGGTGCTATTTACCATCGAAAAGGATGACTACCAAGCGGCTGTACTTCAAGCTGAGGCTGAGTTAGCGCAGGCACAGGCCACTTTGATTGAAGAGCGCGCCAAAGCGAACGTAGCAGAGCGTCAGGCGAAGAAGATCAAAGATACTCAGGTCTCTGATCTTTACCTACGAATTCCACAAGTTCTTAGCGCAGAAGCCAGAGTCAAATCTGCGCAAGCGGGGCTGAGACGAGCAAAGCGTGATTTGGAAAATACCGAGGTTGTCGCCCCGTACGACGCGCTAGTGGTCTCTCGTAACATAGGTGTGGGTCAATATATTACGGCGGGTTCGCAAGTCGCTGACATCAATAACATTGAGTATGCAGAGGTCATGGTGCCCATTGCTGGCTTTGATGCGCCTTTCTTACCGCGCGACATTGTTGGTGTAAAGGCAGAGATCATCGCCAAGGGTCGTGTTGAAACGGTACGAGATGGGCAGATTGTTCGTGACTTGGGCGTAGTAGACAGTGCAACACGCATGGCGAATATGGTGATTCGTATTGCTGATCCTTATGGCCTGAAAACGAGCGTTACTCCGCTTCCATTTGGTTCCTATGTAGAGGTTCGCTTCAATGGTAGAGAGGTTGCGAATCTGTTCAAAGTTCCCCAAGAGTTGGTGGTCGACGAGCGTGTCTGGGTGGTTGATCAAGAGGACAAACTCGTTCCAAAAGCCGTTCATGTACTGCGTGAAGAGCAAGCCAACTTCTTCATTGATTCGGGCATTGAAAACGGTGATGAGGTGGTGCTAACTGTGCCTGAGTTCCCGCAAATTGGTATGACAGTGATTCGTTCTAACGATGAAGTAGAGGCAATTGCGCAGCAAGGAGAAGCCAGTGAGTAACAAAACTCAACGCGGCATTATCGCCTTATTTGCCAATAACTCGGTCGCCGCCAACTTGCTGATGGCGTTTGTGCTGATCATGGGTACGGTGAGTTACTTCTTGATCCAAAGGCAGATGTTCCCAAATTTTGAAATTAACTACATCAGTGTGACGGCATCCTACCCAGGAGTATCAGCGCAAGAGATTGAAGAAACCATACTGATTAAAGTGGAAGAGTCGTTAAAAGACGTTACCGAAATCAAAAAAGCCGTCACCGACGCGTATCGTGGCGGTGGGCAGGTAACGCTCGAAATAGATACGAAAGCCAACCTGATGGAAGTGTTGGATAAAGTAAAACAGCGGGTCGATGCGATCGCGAGTTTTCCTAAGGCGATGGAGCCTATCAAGGTTACTCAGATAGAGTTCAAGCAAGACGTTATTGGTATGGTGCTATCTGGGAATACGTCCTTGATGGAGCTCAAGACCATATCAAAGCAGATAGAAAAAGAGCTGTTGCAGCTCAATGATGTGTCTCTGGTAGAAGTAAGCTCACCACCCGATGAGATCGGCATCGAGATTCATCCCGATGAGCTTCGAACCTATGATTTAACCCTTGATGATGTCGTCGCTGCGATTCAAAAATATTCCGCTAACTTCTCTGCAGGTCAGGTGCGAACCAGTACAGGCTTGGTCTCTATTCGCATCGAGAATCAGTACTATGATGGTTACGAGTTCAGGCAGATTCCGGTTAAGTTAGGGGCGAATGGCTCTAAGGTACTTCTTGGCGATATTGCGACCATCAAAGATGCGTTTACAGAGGGGCAGCACTACTTCAAGTTCTCAGGCGAAAATGGCATTTACCTCACGGTAAAAGCGACCAAAACGCAGAACATGGTCCCAGTCGCCGAAACGGTGCAACGCTATATTGAAGCGAGAAACCAAACGCTTCCACATGGCGTGCAAATCCATACGCTGATGGACATGACGTATTACCTGAATGCCCGTCTCGATATGATGCTAAAGAATCTGTTGCAAGGTGCAGTACTTGTAGCTGTGTTGCTGACTATCTTCTTGCGCTTCCGCCTAGCCATGTGGGTAATGGTGGGGCTGCCAGTGTGTTTTCTCGGCGCGGTAATGCTGATGCCGTTGTTCGATGTCAGTATTAACATCATCACTCTGTTTGCTTTCATTATGGTGCTCGGGATCGTGGTCGACGATGCCATAGTGATAGGAGAAAGTGTCTATACCGAAGTCGAGAAGAGTGGTGGGGGCGTAACGAATGTCGTGCGTGGTGCGCAGAGAGTAGCGACACCTGCGACCTTTGGTGTATTAACCACGATAGCGGTGTTCGTGCCATTCTTGTTTTCCACTGGACCTGAAAAAGCCTTCTTCTATGGGCTGTCTATCGTGGTGATCTTCTGTTTAATATTCAGTCTTATTGAATCCAAGCTGATTTTGCCCGCTCACCTTGCGCATACCAAGTTTACTCCGGTCAAAGAGAACAGTTATCGGGCACGTTTCAACCGCGCTTTCTTCCGACTGATTAATGGACCATACAAACGCTTGGTGAGCCGCTGCGTTGAGTGGCGTTGGTCAGTAATGGCGGGGTTTGTCGGTATATTGCTGGTAAGTGTTGCTATGATGACCTCGGGGCATGTTCGTATGATTCCGAGCCCGAAGGTTCCTTCTGATTTTCCAATCATCAAAATAGAGATGAACAGTAACGTCTCCGATGAGCAGACGATTGATGCGCTTTTAACGCTAGAGAAAGTGGTGAGCGCCGTTGATAAAGAGGTTGAAGAAGAGTACGGCATGTCAGTCATCAGAGATATGATGACGATTAATACAAGCCGCACAGAAGGTATGTTGATCTTACCTTTAGTGGATGAAGAAGTTCGCCCTGTCGATGCGTTTGAGCTGTCGCGGCGTTGGCGTGAAAAACTGCCTACTATTGTTGGCCTCAAGTCGATCGTTATCAATGACAATGTGACCGGAGGTGATGGGGGCGATGAATTTGGTTATCTGCTGTATGGTCCAGACATGGATGTGCTCAATGCGGCAGGGAGGGAGTTGGTTTCCCAGCTTCGTTTACAAACGGGTCTATTTGATGTCAGCTCATCCATGGACACTGGCAGTCGTGAAGTACAACTTTCTCTCAAACCTGTCGCTTACGACCTCGGGCTAGATTTAGCTAGTGTGGCCGCGCAAGTCGGCGGAAGCTTCTACGGCGGTGAGGCGCAACGTGTATTGAGAAATACCGAAGAAGTGAGAGTCATGGTGCGTTATCCAAAGCTCACTCGTGAGGCATTCTCATCATTGCGTTATGCACTAATTAACACACCTTCTGGCAAGAAGGTGATGTTGGGAGATGTCGTCGATATCGAGAGTAAGCCAGGTATTAACCAGATCCGACGTGAGAATGGTTTCCGGACAGTTTATATCTATGGTTCTATTGATGAGTCGGTGATAGAGCCGGATCAAGCGGTCAAAAACATTGAAGACAATGTGCTGCCAGAGATCAAAGCGCTGTTCCCAGGCGTAACGACAGAGCTTGGTGGTACCATTGAAGAGCAGCAAAAGCAGAAAGCGGAACAGATCGTGTTCTTCATTGCTGGCATGATAACGGTCTATATACTTCTTGCTGTCCCGCTTAAGAGCTACGCTCAGCCGTTCATTATTATGTCTGTGATTCCGTTTAGTTTAACGGGCGCTATTTGGGGCCATTATTTCTATGGCTTGGATATGTCGATGATGTCGACGTTTGGTTTAATCGCGGCGGCAGGTGTTGTTATCAATGATTCCCTAGTAATGACCGATTATGTAAACCAAATCAAAGCGCGTTGCGATTGCGCTAAAACTGCTGTGGTTGAAGCAGGGTGCGCGCGTTTCCGGGCGATTACCCTCACTTCAATCACCACGTTCTTCGGCGTGTTGCCAATTATGTTCGAGACCAGCTTACAAGCCGCATTCGTTAAACCAATGGCCGTAGCTCTTGGGTTCGCGGTGATGTACGCCACGGTAGTTACCCTTATCGCCGTGCCTTGTTTGTATGTGATGCTAGAGGATATCGGCAAGGTATTGACTAAACTCAAGCGCTTGTACTTCCCAGCTAAAAGTGGTCAACCTGAAAACTCTCCATCTAGCTAATTGCCCGCAATAAACCTCACCGAGCACAGAAACTGTCGCTCGGTGAGGACTTTCCTCCACGCCTTTATTATCAACGCATGCAGCGCCAACTATTCGAAATTTGAATATTACCCGCTTTGAGTCATTTCTAGTAACTCCCTAAAGTCAGCGCAAGAAAACAACGTCAATATACATGGCAACTTGACCATAGGCTTTAATGACCACGGATGACCTAATTAAACGGACTTTTCTTGATTAGGTAATATCATGAAAAAAACGATACTTAGTATGGCGCTTTGTGCGCTGACTGCAGGCGCATGGGCGTCAAACTCTACTCAAGCTGATGCTGAGGATATCAACTACGGCGATCCTACTGCGTCATTCTCGACGCTTGGTGTATCTCGCTCGGGTGACGCGACTCAGCTTAATGGCATGCTGGGTATTGGTAGCAATATCTTCCAACTTGACCTTGGTGTTGCGGACAAGAAAACTGCCGACGGCAAAATTGACTATAACTACCGTGGCCGCTATTTCCATGTTACTGATGGGCTGGGCTTTAGCGTAGATGTATTAGGAGATCGCAACAGTACAACAGCATTAGCTGGGATGATCTACAAGTTCCAGATTACCGATAACGTAATGCTTTTCCCTATGCTTTCCGTAGGTCGAACGTCTGCGGATGAAGCGGGCAAAGAGACGTTTAAGTCAACGGTATATCAAGCTGGTCTGTACGGAATGTATGCTTTTGATGCTGGCCACTGGCTCTATGCCAACCCTAAGTCTACTTACGTCCAACAGGCGAAAGAGTGGGTACCTCAAGTAGAAGTGGGTGGTGGCTACATGCTGACCGACGTGGTCTCAGTGGGTTTTAAAGTCGAACATACCGCTGAAACTAAGTCTATGAAGAAAGACACCACAGGTTGGTTGCAAGCTAACTACTACTTCTAATGAGGTGAGATCGTGGAAGACACACTAGAAATCGTCTCGATGTGTGTCATGGATGATCGCAGTTTTATCATGGCTTACCTGATTGGCGCTGCCTCGATGTGGTTGTGGTTCGAGTTTCGCAGACTAGGACCTAACGCGAGACGCCGTGCTGATGAGGCTGAGCAAGAATCAAGTAAAACAACGGCTCCCTAGGGAGCCGTTTTTAGTAGACCAAAGTCTCTGACTAGCAGAATACGTTGGATTCAAAGCGATCCGAGATTCGAATCATATCGATAGCTCCAATGTACTGACTTGCTTCCGTGTAACCGCCGCGCATCTCATAGGCTGTTAGCTTTAAAGGTGCACTGCTTAGGATGGGCTGACCCGGTGTTCGAGTAAACTCAGCAACTTGCTCACAAGCATGAGTCAAGGTTACTGTCGTTCCATCAGAGCGAAGCATGAGTTCATGAAAATCAGCATCTTTTATGTTGGTGAACAGTTTACGTTGGTGCTGTTCAAAGGTTGCCATAAAGACATCATCAATGATTTCCAGATGCAAACCCAAACCGTCATCATTCCATAATGAAAGAATGGAACCTTCCTCCCCAGTTGCTCTAATCTGGATAGTAAACTCGTCTCCTAAAGGACGTGATTCAAAATCGCTATACTGATCGGTTTGCAAGCGGGGTTGGCCTTCCATCTGACCTTGGTCGTCCATAAAAGGCACCAACTTGATCGCATTCTCAAGGCGTCCTGACACAGATACCTCTGCATTTTTAGCCTCGGGAGCAGTCAGCATTCTGTCACCGCTGTCTATTGGATACAGCTTGCTGTTGTATTCGCTGTAATCAACGTAGCAGTAGTCTGATAGCTCGCAATCTTCAGTGGAAGACAGTGTCCAAAAGCCTCGCGTGTTGGCGTCGACCGGAATCGGGTTATCCCTATACTCGGTTTCGTTACATCCAGCGAGAAGCATTATAGATAGTACACTTAGTGCAATAGTATTCTTTTTCATCGTATGTGCTCCTTAAAAACCGCGACTTTCACGTGTGGTTAATGTCACTCGATCAATAAGCTGACCATTCATATTGCGCGTTTGCACTTCCATTTGCTCGCCTTGGATATGCAGTGTTGTGTAGGTATGAACATTCTCGTCGTAAAGCACATCAGCAAAAGGCACAATGCCACCAAAATCGGCATCGTAGAACTTCATGGAAGCTGAGCCTGCGATGAGATACGTTGCGCCTGATGGATTTGGTCTGTCGCCTGCCATAGTAACGCTTCGCGAGTACATATGGTCGTGTCCAGCAACAACTAGGTCGATGCCCGCTCTGTCGACAGCAGATGGCACATAGCGTTTCGACCATTCGTTGCCTGAATCTTTGTTGCCCTCGTAAGGTGGACGGTGCAACATCAGAACTTTCCAAGTTTGATCTGAAGAGGCCATATCGTCCTCAAGCCAGTTCATCATGTTCTGCCACTCTTCATCGGTGAACAGTTCTGTGTTGACGACAGCGATGCGCGCATTACCGTAATCAAAGCTGTACACAGATTGTTTGTTCGGAGCTTCGAATGGACCATTAGCTGGCGATTTGAAGATAGACTCGTACTTGTATCGACCCTCGTTATAGACCTCATGATTACCCATAGTCGGAACAAACATCACCGAGCCAAATCGGCCTTGTCCTTCCAGTGCTTCTAAGAATTGACGTACCAGTTGGTAATCACTCATATCCTCGGTAAGGTCACCCACGTGCATGATGAGATCAGGGTTTGGAAGCTGAGCGCTCATCTTGTCAAAGATTTCGCTGACCAACGGTGAACCGTGGTTTTCGTTGTAATCATTGGTCGTTTGAGTGTCACCAAACAGATGGATACGAACCTCATCATCCTGACGGTCGGTGCGGAACGTGAAGGTTTCACTGCGAGCAAAGTCATTGGCAACGTAATAGCTGTACTCCGTATTCGGCTCCAATCCAGTAAAGGTAGCGTGATGCACGCGAACAACGCCGGATTCTGGACCATAGAAGAACGGCAGGATCTCCGATTCCGTCATCGACGCGTGCTGATTAGGGCTACCATTCTTGCCGTAGTACGCATAAGTTGCATCCATCGCTGTATCGGTAAACCATGTCACCTGTACTTCACTCGAATCAACACCCGGTGTAAAGAACACATGGCGAGGCGCTGTACTAAGCTGCTCAGTTAGCGACATAACCGTTGACATCAACGATGCGCCGTCGTGATCATAAGCGCGAAGAATGAGTTCCACACTAGAGTCGTCTTCATCTCTTGGTAGATAGCGAACCAAGCCATAGTCATCGGTTGTGCCGATAGCTTCGGTGCCGATCACTTCATCGTTCGCAACGTCATAGTAGACTCGCTCAACATCGACGCCCGGTGCGGCTTCACCATTGGCATCGGCAATGAAGATGCGCGTTTGTTGGTTGGCAATGACATGATCTTGCATGACAACGAACTTGCCGCCGATGTCTTTCTTCAATACTGGATAGTTGAAGTCTTTGCCATCTAGCTCACCACTGACAACCAGTGATGCCGCACTATTTTGCACGTATCCATCAACAGTAAGCTCTATCTGCGCTAACGTATGTACGTTCTCAGAGAAGCCGCTGAATGTGCCTTGCCAGAAACCTGGATACTCAGTGACGTTGTCGAACTCCATATCTTCCGCGAGTACGTTAAGTGACGTTTTAGTTGTGTCGTAGTTCAGCGTTAATGTGAAGTTTCGGAATGTCTCTGGCTTCACCACTTCCACTGGTAGGTTAAAGGTACCGCCTGCAAAAATGACGTCATGCTCGCCACCAATAAAGATGCGAGAATCACCGGTGTCTACGTTGAATAGCGTGTCGCCTGCCGAAGCATTGCCAAGTTTATCGAACACTCGATAGTCAATGCGTTGCCAGCCATCATCAAGGTTATTTAGCTCGACCCAGAAAGCGTCTTCACCGTTGTTTTGGATCTCCGCATCACTTATTGGTTCGCCATTCAGTGAAAGTTCAATATGGTCGAAGTCTATACCTGATGGGTCAAATACTTGCAGACGAAGCGTGGTGTTTTTACTGTTGATGGTTTCGTTTTCAGCCGGAGTCACGATGACTGATGGACCCGCTAGGTCAGTATCGAGATCGTAAATGGCAGTAAAGTTGTCCAATACAACACTAGTATCAATTCGCTCTGCCGTCTGAAGCACTAGGAATCGGAATGGTTGATCGAACGTCAATGGCTCAGGTAAACCTTGTGGGATATCTGCGGTCATAAAGTGCCAACCGCGGTTTGGCAGTGCTTCACCTTCGTTGTTGTAGTTGATGCCAACCGCAGCGCCCTCACCATCACGGAGTTGTCCGCGTACCCACCAGACTTTTCCTGCTAACTCTTCTGGAATATAAACATTCACACCAAGTTGGCGAGGGTAGCCTGGCAATTCAGTAATTTTATGCTCATCGACAAGGTAAGCGCCGAAGGTTCCTGGTTGCGCTGAATCAGCTTCCCATGAGAGTTCTAGAGAATAGTCACCATCAAAAACAGGTGAATCGACTTGCTCAATTTCAACCAATCGAGCGCGTGCACCCGTTGCGGTGAAATGAGAAATATCCCCCTCAAAGTCTTCGATCACTATCGGCGGCAGACCAATACTGATGTCGATGTTCGCAGATAGTGATTCTTTACCTTTTTTGTAGATAACGGTTACAGAGACTTCGCCACCTTGAACATCAGCCGCATAGAAGATGCCCGTTTCAGGGTCGACTCGACCACTGTGAGTATTACTAAGCTCATAGCTAAGAGACGCGGGCTCATAGGTGACTACCTTGTCGCCAGAAATGAGCGTTGGCAGTATTGGTGTTGACTCGCCGCGACCCAGCGTAATCTTGTCACTTCCAAAGTACATTTCGTCGATATGTGTGACGACGCTAACTTTCGCTACGCCTTTCAAGTGATCTTGGTTTAAAGGATTCTCACCAAGGTTTGCAACGATAAAGCCTTCAGCTTCGCTTGACGCGGCTTTAAATGCACCAGAGCGGACATCAATAAGACCGATAGCAGAATCGTTGATACCGAATTCAACAGACTCGCCAGACTCATGAAGTGAGTCACCGTCATAGCCTACGGCTTTGAAGCGGCGGTAAGTTGTGCCCGCTAGAATTGTCATCTCTTTCGGGAAAACGGCGATACCGTCGTTATAAGAGGCTTTCAAAGGGTCGAGCTTTAAGCCCCACTTAGAGGCAACTACACGCTCCAAACCATCTGATGGTACGTTGATAACATGATTGTATCGCTCTCCAGGCATACGCATGGTCATGGTTGTAGAACCACCACCATCGAGGTTTACCGCATCAACTGCGCCGTATGCTTGCATAATTTGACCAAGCTTTTTCAGCGTGATGCCATCACTAAATGTACCAATTGGTTTGTCAGCAACTAAGAAAAAGCCAGTACCATCCGCTTTGATACCAAAAGCGGTACGTCCACTGATTGCTTCTTCGTTGTTATCTGTGTGCAATTGGCCATCTTTAACCAACATGACATTTCTAAAGCCAGCTCCGAGTGCATGTTTAACGTCTGACCAACGCGGATCTTCGGTATGGAAAGATGTTGAAATATGGTCGCCAACAAACAGCTGTTCTTCTTCCGTTGTTACCAAGACATGACCTGAAGGAACGGTATAGTTGCGTTCACCACTGACTACTTCAACAATCTCGCCTTCGAACGGTGCGAACTGCGCGATAGCTGAACCATCATCGTTAGCAGTAATCGATACATCGTTGATTTGGGGCTTAACCAAAGCTCCGTAGCTTTGCGTTAGGTCGACGGTGCCACGATAACGATCACCCGGGTAAACGTTTAAGCTACCGTTATCCTGACTATAACTGTGGTTGGTATAGCCTTCTTTATCGAAATAGAAGACGTTGGAGACAAGACCCTGATACTGCTTATTGATACCCCACGTCAGTTCAAACTCGGGAGTGTTTTCCCAAATTTCCAGTGAGTCATCGTGATTAACAATAATCACGGCCTCACTGGATACATTCCAACCGGTAAAGTTTTGGCCATCAATCGTGACAACGCCTAGGTTCCAACCGTTGACCATGTTGTATGGGTCTGCGTTGATGGCGCCAATGATATTGTCGCCTTGGTCAATTCGGTAGTTCACGGAATCTGTGGTCGTTTCCATGCTGAACTGACCGGTAGAGCGTTCGATGGGCACCAGTTCGATTCCTGAGCCATTTCGAAAATCCATTGTCATGATGGCAGAGTCACGAGTGTGATTTAGCAGTCCGCGAGTCAGTGTTAGGTCGTCGTTCACGTGATACTCGTGGTAGTCGGTAATTTCTGTTGGCTCTTGCTCATTAGGATGGGCGGTAACGTCCATGACACGGGGAGGAATGGCTGGTTTGATTCTATCGACTAAGTCACTCGGTACCTCAATAATGTTAGGTACGAAGTCTTCTCGACCTGGTGTGCCATCGACATAATCACGGTCTTCGGTATTGGTGTTACAACCCACCAAAAGCGCCGAGACCAAACTGATCGAAAGCATACTCCTCATTGGAGGAGTATGTGGTAATAACGACATTAAGTTACTCTCTACATTGAAAAAATTGCGTTGGAGAGTAATGTCCATTAATGACAGTTTTTTAGAGCTTATGTGTCGGATTTATTTCACTGCAACAGGCCCAGTGTTTCTCAGCTTTCTACTTGCCACGTTGTAACCCACTGTAAAGTAAAACAATAATAAGTTACTTAGGTATAGACCAGATGGGTGTGTGGTGAAATATAGCCTTACATTCAATAACTATTGCTTTCAGATGATTCTAGTGAATAAACGACTCTTGAGTGAATCGTTTGCACCTGAGATCAATTGAGATGTGTTAAAGATCGCTGAAATTGCTTGGGCGTCTGCCCAAACTCACCTTTGAACAATCGAATAAAGTGCGAGATATTGTCGTAGCCCGTTTCATAGGCAGCGTCGGTCACAGACATCGAGGTTAAGTGTCGCTTTGCCGCCTTTAAGCGCAGCTGCGTTAAGTACTGTTTTGGATTCTGTTCCGTCATCAATTTGAACTTCTGTGAGAAACTGGAAAGCGACATCCCCACCTCTTCTGCGACTTGAGACAAGGATAGCTGCATGCCTTCTTGTGAACTCATAAGACGAATTGCACGCTTAATAGGGTGTGATTGATTGCCGTTGATGATGTTGTGACAGGCGTTTTTTCGAAGTAGCTCAAACACTAACTCTTGCCCCGTGAGTTCAATCAGAAAGTCCATTCCAGCTTCTTGCTCACGCAGAATTTCTTGCATTCTCTCATGCAGGGCGTCAACCCGCTTCTCAATGGGATTAACGACAAAGCTCTGTGGATCTAACGATTGTGCGGTGTCGAACTCTAGGCAGTCAGAAACTCGCTGTGCGACCTTCTCGATGAGCGGTTCATTGAACTCGTACACCAAGGCCTTGGTGTACTCCGGCATCTTCATGTGAATGTTTGAATTCGGTGGCAATAAGACGAACTCATCACTTTGATAATCAAATGCCTCAGATTGGTTAACTCTGACCGATTTGGTGCCCTCTAGGATGGTGCACAGGCGAGGGGCTTCATAGGAGCGATATTCGTCGTGAAAGTCTTTCGGGAGATCGTAATAGAGTAAATTGATCTGACCTGCGTTCAATGCATACTCTCGCTCTGCGATGCGACTAAAGTTGCTCAACGTGTGCATGTGTGGCGTTTTACTCCTATTACGGTGGTGAATCCCATAATAGACAGGAGAAAATAGCACGACATTGATCTGTGCTAGTTAAACCCTCGCCATTTATAAAACAAAACTGCAGGCAAACGATTGACCTGCAGTTTTGGGATTTTACTCGAAACTAGAGTTTTCTAAATTCGTTATAGAGCCGCTGCTAGAATGCCAACAATTTCGTCATGGGTTGCTTGTTTCGGGTTAGTGAAACCACATGCATCTTTCAGAGCGTTTTCTGCAAGTACGTCGAAATCGTCGCGCTTGACACCAAGCTCTTCTAGACCCGCTGGAATGTTTACGTCTTTCGATAGCTGGCGGATAGCGTCTAGACCTGCGTTAGCTGCCTGCTCATCGCTCATGCTAGCTGTGTCCACACCCATCGCGCGAGCCACGTCAGCTAGGCGTGCTGGTGCAACTTGTGCGTTGTACTGCTGAACGTGTGGCAGCAGTACTGCATTACAAACACCGTGTGGCAGGTCGTAGAAACCACCCAACTGGTGAGCAATAGCGTGAACATAACCAAGGGAGGCATTGTTAAACGCCATACCAGCCATAAACTGCGCGTACGCCATGTTGTCACGTGCTTCTAGGTTGTCACCGTTTGCAACCGCTTCACGCAGGTTGGCTTGAATCATTTCAATAGCTTTGATAGCGGATGCATCGGTAACAGGTGTTGCTGCGATAGACACGTACGCTTCGATAGCGTGAGTCAGTGCGTCCATACCGGTTGCTGCTGTAAGTGAAGCTGGTTTCGCTAGCATTAGCTCTGGGTCATTCACTGAGATAATTGGCGTGACGTTTTTGTCCACGATAGCCATCTTAATGTGACGAGCTTCGTCAGTGATGATGCAGAAGCGAGTCATCTCTGATGCTGTACCAGCCGTTGTATTGATAGCAATAAGAGGCAGCTGAGGCTTTTTGGAAACATCCACGCCTTCGTAATCTTTGATTTCGCCGCCGTTTGTTGCAAGAAGCGCAATGCCTTTTGCACAGTCGTGCGGTGAGCCGCCACCGAATGAGATAACACAATCACAGCCGTGCTCTTTAAGAAGAGCAAGACCGTCGTTCACGTTCTCGATGGTTGGGTTTGGTTTCGTTTCGTCATAAACCACAGCAGCAACCTGCGCTTCATCCAATAGCGTTGTTAGCTTGTTGACTGCACCAATTTTGTTTAGAACGCCGTCTGTCACAATCAGGGCTTTTTGAAAACCGTGGCTTTCAATCGTTTTCACTGCGTCAGCTAGGCAACCAGCACCCATAAGGTTCAAAGATGGAATATAGAATGCGTTAGACATGTTCTACCTCGTTTAACTCTAAAAATTATCAAATTGGGTCGTAGGACCGACCTTTCTTTATGTTCTTAGTGCAGACTATCAATAGAGTTAATGCTCAAACTAGCGCTAGTTTTACAGAAATAGTCGTTTTTTTAGAGCTATTGAAAATCTTGATTTATGTCATAAGTGACTTGTTAGTCGGTCTTATTGTGTCGAAGGAAGAAATAATTACTTGCAGTCGAATAGACAATTCCACACAAAATGTAAGTAATTGTAACGAATGTTGCACTGCAACTTTTTTTAGGAAAATCTTGGCTCAAAGAAACAGTTTTTCTCGTATATCCCTCATATGCAATGAGTTGTCTAAATGGTTCGTTGTATTGTAATACAAATTGGCTAAATAGAATAAATGTGACTTTTCTTCCAAAGATGGTCGTTTTCTGTATCACTTTGCACCAATTTAGGGCTTTTATAGCTTTCCCTTTAGTTGGATTTGTATTGTTATTATGCAACCTGATTGTTAGTCTTTTGTCGCCATTATGTATGGCAATATTAAAAAAATAATTCAGGATGAATAAAAATGAGCTTAGAAATTAACAATTCGTTGGTTGACGTAATTGAACGGGTCAAGGATGCACAAAGTGTTTATGCGTCTTTTTCACAAGAGCAGGTAGACCGAATATTCAGAGCGGCAAGTATCGCTGCCTTTGATGCAAGTTTAGAGTTGGCAGAGCTTGCCGTAGAAGAGACAAAACTGGGTGTAGTCAAAGATAAAGTCACTAAGAATCAGTTTGCTTCTCTATATGTCTATAACGAGTACAAGACACTGAAAACATGTGACATTATTGAGCGAAATACAGAAGAGAGCTACTTGACCGTCGCTGAACCAATGGGCGTACTTTGCGGAATTATTCCAACGACAAATCCGACTTCGACCGCTATCTTTAAGTCCCTTCTTTCACTAAAAACCCGAAACGGTATCATTTTCTCTCCACATCCAAGGGCGGCAAAGTCAACCTGTGAGGCTGCGAAAAAAGTGCTAGACGCTGCTGTTAAAGCTGGTGCGCCGAAGGATATTATTGCGTGGTTAGATCAGCCGAGCAGAGAAGATTCTCTGGGCCTTATGAGACATGAGGACATCAGCTTGATCCTAGCGACAGGTGGTGCCGATATGGTCAAGTCAGCATACTCTTCTGGAAAACCTGCTATCGGTGTTGGCTCGGGAAATGTCCCTTGCATTATCCATGAGTCAGCAGATCTTCAGAAAGCGGTTGACTCGATACTAGAATCAAAAACCTTTGATAATGGTGTGGTGTGTGCATCTGAGCAAGTCATTATCGTTGATGCCGCTGTGTATGATGAGGTAAAGCAATGCTTTGTCGACAGACAGTGCAAAATGCTCAATCCAACCGAAGCGGATGATGTCAGAGGTGTATTGTCAGTAGATGGTCGACTAAACAGCAACATCGTCGGTCAATCAGCAGAGATTATTGCTGGCTTGGCAGGGGTTTCTGTTCCTCCATCAACCAAGGTGTTGATCGGTGAAGTGGAAAGTGGCTTGGGTGATCAAGACGTGTTTATGAAAGAGAAGTTATCACCGGTACTTGGCCTGGTTAAAGCGGTAGACTTTCATCATGCCGTAGACTTGGCGGTACAAACATTAAATATGGGTGGCGTTGGACATACCGCGAGT
Source organism: Vibrio maritimus (assembly GCF_021441885.1). Lineage (NCBI taxonomy): Bacteria > Pseudomonadati > Pseudomonadota > Gammaproteobacteria > Vibrionales > Vibrionaceae > Vibrio > Vibrio maritimus. Next base: position 258,215 of record NZ_CP090439.1, on the reverse strand, counting down.
TTGTTTATCGATGATGAGAATTTCTCTGATGACATGGTTCACTTTAGCAAAGCTATTAAAGCTGTACGCATCGTTATCAACACGCCAAGTTCACAAGGTGCAATTGGGGGGCTTTACAACAGTACTATTCCACCATCGCTAACACTTGGTTGCGGATCGTGGGGTGGTAACTCTGTGTCTGAGAATGTTGGACCAAAGCACCTGATAAACATAAAAACGGTAGCGGCGCCTAGTAAGACGAAAATTGAGAAGCCTTGTTTTTCTCTAGCCTAGAACCGTAGAATTTTGAATTAACGTTGAAAGTCCTACCATTTTATCGGGAGATGGTAGGGCTCTTTGATGGTTTGAGCTGTCGTTACACTTTATTATCAAAAGACATCAAATTTCCTTCGGTAGCATCTCTTCTACTTGGCGTAATAGTTGTTGAATTTTGTGTTTGTTGTAGCTGGACGTTTCTTTTTTTTCGCTACTTCTGCGTTTAATTAACTCAACAGGCACATGGTGCTGATGCAATTCAATGTTCGGTTGAATGCCAAGTTCGATAAGCTTCATTGCTTGAAGGATCGCTTGCCTGCCAATCTCTTCGAAATCCTGTTTGATGGTTGTAAGCGGAGGAGTGAAGTATGCGCTGTCTTCAATGCCATCAAAACCCACCACGGCTACTTGTTCTGGCACTCGAATGTTTAGTTCATACAAGGCTCGCAATGCGCCAAGCGCCATTTGGTCACTGGCAACCAACACCGCATCAAACTGTTTGTTTTGAGCAAAGGCTTCACGTATCGCTAAGTAACCACTTTGTGCCTGCCAATCCCCAGTGTACTGCCAAGCGATCTGTTTGTTCTCTTGCTTTATGATCTTTAACCAGCTCTCTAGGCGTACTTGCGATGCACTCGAGTTTTTCGGGCCTGTAATCAGCAAAAAAGTATCTCGGCCTCGTTCAATTAAGTGAGCAGCGGCTTGTTCAGCCCCTTCAGCATGAGCGCCATGAACGAAGTGGACTGGCGTAGCTTCTGGAACATCAATAAATACCAGCTTGAGGCTTTGGAATTGCTCCTCAAGCTTCAGCGCATTTTCACTAGTTAGAGGTACATTAAGCACTACCCCCTCTACCTGCTGAGCAATAAGCTCTCTGATTGCCTCTTGAACATTGATTAGTGTCGGCTCAGAGACGACAGAGATTGCAGTGCCGCAATCTAAGTCATGCGCCATGTGGCGAACACCGTTGGCAATCAAAGCTGCACCATGTAACGCCATATCCAACGTAACCAAACCGATGTTTTTCGACTTTGCCCGGCTAAGCATCTGAGCACCTTTATTTGGCACGTAGCCCAGTTGCTTAATCGCTTGGTTTACCTTCTTTCTGGTTTTTTCCGCCACATTCTCTGAGCCATTGGTGACACGAGAAACGGTTTGAGTTGAGACGCCAGCCAGTTTCGCCACATCTTTGAAGGTTACGGTCATGATGTTTTAATCCAAGTAAAAAATGTCTTGAATAACATACATTATTGTTTCCGAAAACAAAGAGATCTAGTGCAAATAACACCGTTATTTCACGGGATTTAGATCACGTTTAATCGTATTTTGGCTACAAAATTGGATTGATTGGAGCAAGATGGGGTCCGCTAAATGTTTACGAAAACAAAAAATAAACTACGTTTGAAACAGAAGGGTTGAACAGGTCATGAGTAAGTTTGTCCATCTACAAAGTTGTAATCACAGTCTGATTATCAAAACAGACCGAGTGCCAGAAATTCTTCACTGGGGTGCAAAGATCGCGCAGATCGATGAAGACCTTTTGCTATCGACAGAGCGTCCGATCTCTCAGGCTCGTTTAGACGTTGATGTACCACTATCACTCTGTCCCGAGTTGGGTAGTGGTCACTTTAATGCCCCTGGTATTGAAGGCCACCGTGATGGTTATGACTGGGCTCCAGTGTTCAAGCTGACATCAACTCAGGTTGAAGACAACCAAGCAGTATTTGTTATGGCCGACGAGACTGCGAAGCTTGAGTTGACGGTTGAACTGAAGCTAAATTTTGATACTGACGTGGTTCAAAAGCGCGTTAGTGTTAAAAACTTAGGTGATAGTAAGTATTACCTAGGTAAACTCTCTTCCACTCTACCTTTGCCCAATCACGCTAACGAACTAATGACGTTCCATGGTCGCTGGTGTCATGAGTTTCAAACCCAGCGTCAACGATTCGAGCATGGCGGCTTCATGCAAGAGAACCGTCGTGGCCGCACATCACATGAAAACTTTCCAGGACTATTTCTCGGGACAAATGGTTTTAGCGAACAGCTTGGCCAGGTGTGGGGCTTTCACCTTGGTTGGAGTGGCAACCATCAGATGCGTGCAGATGTGCGAAGTGATGGTCGCCGCTTCGTTCAAGCCGGTGAGCTTCTACTTTCCGGGGAGTCTATTCTTGAGCCGGGATCTGAGTATCAAACTCCTTGGCTGTACGGTTGTTACAGCAACTCAGGTCTAAATGGTATCTCACAACGTTTCCAGCAGTTTGTCCGAGAGAACATAGTGAAGTTTTCTGTCAGTAAGCCACGCCCAGTACATCTAAATACATGGGAAGGCATCTACTTTGACCATAAACCAGACTACATAATGCAGATGGCAACTGAAGCGGCTGAAATGGGCGTAGAGCGCTTTATTATTGATGATGGTTGGTTCATCGGCCGTGATGGTGAGCGAGCAGCACTGGGTGATTGGTACCTAGATGAAATGAAATATCCCAATGGTTTGGAGCCTGTGATTGCTCACGTGAACCAACAAGGTATGGAGTTTGGTCTTTGGGTTGAGCCTGAAATGGTAAGCCAAGACTCGAACTTATACCGCAACCATTCTGATTGGGTGCTAGGCCTACAAGGTTATCATCAACCATCAGGTCGCTGGCAGTACGTACTTGATCTACAGAACGAAGATTGTTTCAACTACTTGTTTGAACGTCTTAATGAACTGCTGGCTCGCTACAACATTACTTACCTCAAGTGGGACATGAACCGAGAGTTGGTTCAGCCTGGTCATGAAGGTCGTCCTGCTGTACATGGTCAAACTCACGCACTGTACCGTTTAGTGGATGAGTTGAATAAAGCGCACCCAGAAGTCGAGATTGAATCTTGTTCTTCAGGTGGTGGGCGTATTGACTTCGAAATCCTTAAGCGCACCCAGCGTTTCTGGGCGTCGGATTGTAACGATGCGCTTGAACGCCAGACGATTCAGAAAGGCATGAGTTACTTCTTCCCGCCGGAAGTAATGGGAGCCCACATCGGCCCATACGAATGTCACTCTACTAATCGCCGTCACGGTATCAACATGCGCGGTGTAACAGCATTGGGTGGTCACATGGGCGTTGAGCTTGACCCTGTTAAAGAGTCTAAGGAAGAGAAAGAGGCGTTCTCTCGCTATATTGCCTTGCATAAGAAATATCGCCATCTATTACACGGCGGTCGCAGCTTCCGCATCGATCCTGCGGATAAGAATCAGAACATTTATGGTGTAGAGAGCGATGATGAAATGCTAATCACCGTTTGCCAATTAGCGATGCCTGATCATGCACTACCTTCACCACTGCGCATTAGCTGCGCCGACGTTCATGCGAAATATCAAGTGAAGTTAGTCGAGATGCCACAAACCAGTTTTCAATTAATGAAACAGCGTCCTAAGTGGCTGGACCAAACACTCACCCTGAGCGGCGACAACCTGAAAGAGATTGGTTTAACTCTACCAATTCTAGACCCTGAATCTGCGTTGATCGTACACCTACAAAAAATCTAAGAACCACAGAAAACATGGCAAGGATGCGATGATAAAGCCGATTTGCATCCTTGTCTTTAACACGAAAATTAATATTAAGATCCAATAAGTAAGGACAAAATTATGCCAATGACAATCCTACTGTCATTCTTTTTCTTCACAGGCTTCGTGGTGTTATTCACCTGGTCGCGTGTGAAGAATCAGAAAAATGATTCAAAAGATGGTTTTTTCCTCGGAGGTAGAAGCCTGACGGGTGGCCTTATTGCAAGTTCACTTATCCTAACCAACCTTTCTGCAACCAGCTTTGTTGGGATGAGCGCTCTGTCGTTTAAAGGAAACATGTCTGTGATGGGCTACGAAGTTGCATCAGGTATTACACTGATCATCATTGCTCTCTTCCTGGTACCACGCTACCTAAAGCAGGGTATTACAACGATTCCAGATTTCTTAGAATCTCGTTACGACCTGTCTGTTAAGCAGTTTGTTACGGTTCTATTTCTATTGAGTTACATCATCAACTTATTGCCAAATACCCTGTATGCAGGCGCAATGGTTATTGGTGGAATTTTCGATATAGAAACTATGCTGGGTATAAGCCGTTTTCAGGCGATTTTGCTTATTGCATCAATCATCGGTTTCCTCGGGCTGTTCTACGCGATTTACGGTGGTCTGAAAGCAGTCGTCATCGCAGATACCCTAAACGGTGTTGGCCTGATTGTAGGTGGTCTTATGATCCCAATCTTCGGGTTAATTGTTCTTGGTGACGGTAGCTTCATGGAAGGTGTCGATGTCATTACTACCAATGCAACGGACAAGCTACAAGCGGTGGGTGCAGAAGATGATCCAAACGTACCGTTCTCAACAATGTTTACAGGTCTACTGTTAGTAAACCTCTATTACTGGGGTACGGATCAAGCAATCATCCAGCGAGCTCTTGGCGCTAAGAACCTAAAAGAAGGTCAAAAGGGTGTAATTCTGGCGGGTGCGGTTAAGGTTATCACTCCTCTATTTCTAATCATCCCAGGCATCATTGCTTATCATATGTTTGGTACGACTGATGCAGCAGGTCAGAGCTACGAAGCAGATACTATGTACACTCGTTTAGTAAACGAGGTACTGCCCAAGCCACTGGTTGGTTTCTTCCTAGCAGCGATGTTTGGTGCAATCTTATCGACGTTTAATGGCGTACTGAACTCATCAACAACGCTATTTACTCTTAACGTTTACAAGCCTTTGTTTGACAAAGAGAACAAGCTTTCTGATGAACAGTTAGTAAACAAAGGGCGCTCGTTTGGTCTGTTCATCGCAATCCTGTCTGTGGGTATTGCACCGTTCATCATGTTTGCGCCTAACGGTCTGTTCGATTTGCTACAACGTCTAGCAGGTCTATTCAGTGTGCCAATCTTCACTATCGTATTCATGGGCTACATCACCAAGCGTGTTCCAGCGCTGGCGGCGAAGGTGTCACTGGCAGTCTTCGTAATGGCTTACGGTATTGTGCAGTTCACACCAGCAGCAATGCACGACTATCTAGGGCCACTAAAGCCATTGGCGGAACTTCATTTCTTTCACCAACTAGCGGTACTGTTCGTTGTGTGTAGCGGCATCATGCTGGCGATTAGTAAGGTTCGCCCTCGTGATACGGACTACGTTCTACCAGTAAACGAAGCGATGGATATCAAACCTTGGGAGTTCCGCTTCGAAGCTTCTGCAGTGATTTTGTACATGGTACTTGGCGCGTATATCACGTTCTCTGATTTAGGCCTTGTCGCGGGTGACACTTCATTCATGGTGACTTACGCACTGTGTGGCATCGTAATTTTGGGTGGTCTGTTTGCTCGTATCAAGAAGAAGCAAGCAAAAATAGCGCAATTAAAAACACAAGAAGCGCGTTAACAAAACGCATTTCCTTAAAAAGCCCGTTACCTATTTATTGTCTACCGTTGGTGGTAACGGGAATTACTTCAGCACTAACGTTAACGTATTTGTTTAATGAAAGAATTAATAGGGAGATTCAACGTGGAAGTATTGGTCACCGGAGGCATAGGTTACATAGGCAGTCACACCTGTGTGCAAATGATAGAAGCAGGTATGACACCTGTAATTTTAGACAACCTTTGTAACAGTAAGGAAGAAGTACTCAAACGTATCGAAGCTCTTACTCAGGTGAGACCTAAATTCGTTGAAGGCGATATTCGAGATGAGGTGCTACTTGACCGAGTATTTGCTAATCACAATATTCAAGCGGTGATTCATTTTGCTGGTCTCAAATCGGTAGGTGAGTCAGTCGCAAAGCCACTGGACTATTACGACAATAATGTAAATGGCTCCCTTGTCCTTGCACGCTCAATGCGCAAAGCTGGTGTGAAAAGCATTGTGTTTAGCTCTTCTGCAACGGTTTATGGCGATCCAGAGGTGATTCCTATTGCTGAAGATGCGCCAACAGGCGCAACAACCAACCCATACGGTCGCAGCAAATACATGGTTGAACAGTGCTTATCTGATCTGTTCCATGCAGAAAACGACTGGAGCATCACCTTACTGCGATACTTCAATCCGGTGGGTGCTCATCCATCGGGCACTATGGGTGAAGATCCTCAAGGTATCCCAAATAACCTGATGCCATTTATTGCGCAGGTTGCTGTTGGCCGTCGTGAAAAACTCTCCATATATGGCGACGATTACTCAACGCCAGATGGTACCGGAGTTCGAGACTATATTCATGTCATGGACCTTGCTGATGGCCACGTAGCTGCTTTGACTGCGTTGGGAGCAAAGGCTGGTATACACATTTACAACTTGGGTACAGGTAAGGGCTCAAGTGTACTTGATATGGTCGAAGCCTTTGGCAAAGCGTGTGGTAATCCGGTCCCCTACGAGATCTGTCCTCGTCGTCCAGGTGATATTGCAGAGTGCTGGGCAAGTACAGAAAAAGCGGAGCGAGACCTTGGGTGGAAAGCAACACGAAGTATTGACGCGATGACTGCTGACACGTGGAACTGGCAGTCAAACAATCCTAATGGCTACTAACTATCATCTACCCTGCAGTTAGCATACGTGCAGAGACCTTTAACACAAATCAATCTCCAAGGCGAAGAAATAGGTGCTTTGGACTGACGTAATAAAAGAGTTCTCAATGTCTAATATTGAATTTAATCCAGTGGATCATCCACACCGTCGCTATAATCCTCTGACAGGTCAGTGGGTTTTAATTTCTCCTCATCGCGCGAAGCGCCCCTGGAGTGGTCAAGACGAAAAACCTTTTACCGAAGAGCTACCAGCTTATGATAAAGAATGTTTCTTATGTCCAAGTAACACGCGTATATCTGGCGATGAGAACCCAGATTACAAAGGCACATATGTGTTCAGTAATGATTTTGCTGCATTAATGCCCAACACACCGGATGCGCCTAAACCTGATAATCCAATATTTAAAACTCAAGGCGTACGCGGCCTTAGCCGTGTGATCTGTTTCTCGCCAGATCACAGCAAAACACTCCCAGAACTATCTGTCACTAAAATTCGCGGTGTAATTGATACCTGGAACGAGCAGATAGAAGAGTTAGGTAAAGATTATCTTTGGGTTCAAGCGTTTGAGAATAAGGGAGAAACTATGGGCTGTTCTCAGCCTCACCCCCACGGTCAGATCTGGGCAAACAGTTTCCTACCGAATGAAATTGAACGTAAAGACAGACTGCTAAAAGAGTACTTCCAAAAGCAAGGTTCGAACTTACTCGTAGATTATGTGCGGGCTGAAATAGAAGATGGGTCTCGTACAGTAGTTGAAACAGAATATTGGATTGCGGTAGTGCCGTATTGGGCTGCATGGCCGTTTGAAACAATGCTTTTACCAAAAACACATATTCGTCGCATGAGTGAACTGACTGACGATCAGCGTGATGATTTATCGGTTGCCATCAAGAAACTGACGAGTCGTTACGACAATCTATTCCAATGCTCATTTCCTTATTCTATGGGCTGGCACTACGCTCCGTTCTTCGACGAAGGTACGGATATCGACCATTGGCAGCTGCATGCACTGTTCTATCCGCCATTACTACGTAGCGCAACGGTACGTAAGTTTATGGTGGGCTACGAGATGCTTGCAGAGTCTCAACGTGACCTAACTGCTGAGCAAGCGACCCAGCGCCTTCGCGAGGTTAGTGATGTGCATTACAAAGAACAATAACCTCTATGTTGTAACAGAGGTAACGAAGAACATAATAGTAGTGGCTTTAGGTTTTCAGCTGCTATCAACTGATAAATAGTTTGAGAATTTACTATGTCTGATCTAATTCAAAATGTTAGAGCATCTTTCAACGAAGTATTTAACTACCTACCAACACATATCGTGCAAGCACCAGGTCGTGTGAACCTGATTGGTGAACACACCGATTACAACGATGGTTTCGTTCTGCCTTGTGCGATTAACTACAAGACTGTTGTAGCGGCGGCGAAGCGAGACGACAATACTGTTCGTGTTCTTTCTGTCGATAACGGCAATGTAGTCGATACGTTTGATATCATAAAAGAAATTGCTTTCCAAAAAGACAAAGTATGGGCGAACTATATTCGCGGTGTAGTGAAGTGCCTGATTGGTCGTGGTTATGAATTGGGCGGCGCTGATATTTCTGTGAGTGGTAATGTTCCGCAGGGTGCGGGCCTAAGCTCATCAGCCGCACTAGAAGTGGTGATTGGCCAGACGTTTAAGGAGCTCTACAACCTTGAAATAAGTCAGGCTGAAATAGCACTAAATGGTCAACAAGCAGAGAATGAATTTGTTGGCTGTAAGTGTGGCATTATGGATCAGATGATTTCAGCAGAAGGGCGTGAAAATCATGCAATGTTATTGGATTGCAGAACCTTAGAAACTAAAGCGATTTCAATGCCAAACAATATTTCTGTTGTGATTATTAACTCTAATAGAAAACGTGGCTTGGTAGACAGTGAATACAATACTCGCCGAGCACAATGCGAAGAAGCAGCCCGAGTAATTGGCGTCAGCGCACTGCGTGACGCGACGATTGAGCAACTTTATAGTGTCACCAATGACCTTGATGAAACTGCTGTCAAACGAGCAAGGCATGTGATTACTGAGAATGCCCGTACCCTTGATGCGGCAAGCGCTCTTTCGGTTGGTGACATGAAGCGAATGGGAGAGCTGATGGCAGAGTCGCATGCGTCAATGAGGGATGACTTCGAAATTACAGTAAGAGAAATTGATGTCCTGGTTGATATGGTCAAAGAGGTCGTTGGTGAGCAAGGTGGCGTTCGTATGACTGGCGGTGGTTTCGGAGGGTGTATAGTAGCCCTAGTGCCACCACATTTGGTTGATCCAGTAATAGCTACAGTGGAAAACAAATATGAAGCTTTAACTGGCCTGAAGGAGTCGATTTATGTATGTCAGGCTAAATCAGGGGCGAATTTAGTTGAAATTAGCCTTAAGACGCAGCTTCAGAGCAAACTAGAAGAAGCAGTCAACTGACTGTCAACTGCGTGATTTGTAGAATCGTGGCCAAGTAAACTTGGCCACCTAATGACGGCTTTATATATGTGAGCTAGTCCTTTACATTCTAATTAATCAAATGGCATTGGTTTTCGACAATTAGAACGGATGATCGACCATGATCCAAAAGTTGGTACTCTCAGGTGATTTCGCCAAATCTGCACGCACCACCAAGCCAGCCATTAGCGCTCGAACTGAACCCCCAACATCATATTTAAGATCAGTAAGCAGTTCATTCGCGGTATAAGACGACCCAACTCGACCGACTTCTACAAAGCCTACGAGTTGTATCCAGTCTACACGTAGGAAGTTTAGCCATGACACATTCTTAAGTGGGTTATAGGCAAGGGTGTAACGATATTCTGCTGCGCCATAGAGCACGGCCTTATCGTGGAAACGGTTGTTGTCGTAGCCTCTTAAACGGGTGAAGCCACCAAGAGTTGCGCCTTCATTATAAGGTGGATTGCCTTCCACACGACGGTTGCCTTGAGCGTCAGTGTTCACTTCCCAAGTCGGCGACACACCTGTCCATAAGTTTAACGCAATAACGCGCTGGGACGCCCAGTCAGACTTACCGAGAGAGAAGTACTTGCTCATGTCTAACTCATGGAAAGCCCATTGCTTTTTAGACTCAAACCAGCCCCAGTCGTGAGACGTGGCGACATACTGTCGGCTACCATACGAGGGGTTGGGTGCGAAATCGGTATTATCGTAAAGCAGGCCGAACTCCATGGCATGAATGGTGCCATCAAGCTTACCTTCATTAAACTCGAACGACTGATATCGGTTGAACTGACGCGCTACGAAAATTGTTGAACCACTCTCCAGCGGATTCCATTCTTTACCGCCAGAAGGCTCAGAAACGAGCAAACCATTACGGATTCTATAGTCTACGCGACCGTCATTCCTAGTCGCACCAATTGGCAGTACATATTCCATTTTTATGTCGAACCAGTTGGAAGCGCCATCGGCTTGGAAAAACTGAGTGTTGGAAGAATCATTACTACCGGGTAAGGGGGAGCCTGGGGGATAAGTCTCTGGACCCGTCGTGTAGGCGCGTTGCTGAGGGTAGTAACCAAACATACCATAAGCACTTAAAAATACCCGCTCGGTTCCTGGAATCATGTAGTTCCATACACCGCCGGCTATAGCGTGACTGGTTTCGCCACCAAACACAGTACCACCTATGGTCATCTGGTCTTGGTGGATACCTTTGATCATACCACCCACACCAACGTTTAGCCCCATGGTCTCGGTGCTAAATAGGTAAGGAAGAACCATAGACTCACGGATTTGGTCAGGTGTTTCTTGACGGTCAATGCGTGATTTGACGCTAGTGGGGGTCGCGGCCTCAACCACAGACGTGGCTATGGAACAAGTCAAAGCGGTAACTACCGCTAAACCTCTGCGAAAGCTCATAAGAAGACGACTTCCTTGTACTTATGATTGTAATTATCTCTATAGCCTAGCGTTATTTTTGATGCGAGAAAATAACTAAAAGTGACTTTGTCGGTTTTTTGGTGAGAGATTTACAAAAGATGGTGTTTTGTTCGTCAAATGCAGAAAACCCAAGCGTCAGGCTTGGGTTTTACGACTTAGATCTTACGATTTGGTTTAAAGTACTTGTTTCAAATACTCTAGCGCACCAACAACCGCTGCCACTTGAGCATCATTACACTCTTTGTCCGTGACTTTAGGGCTGTCTGGGTAGACTTCAGTTGTGGTTGAGTATTCACAGTCAGTCATACCCGTGCACAAACTTAGCTTTTTGAGAGGGTAATTGATCACACCATGCTGTACGACATCAGAACCAATGATCTTGCCCTTGCTGTCAGCTGGGGCGATGTGCGTAACCTTCTCGACATAACCAATGATGGTTTTTTGAAAAGCTTCAGCAGGCTTTTCAGTATTGCCCACTAGATAGAAGCCGTCTGGAACATTATCTTCGATGTAATCAAGACCATCACGGGCTGCAAGGGCAGGGCGGAACTCGCTCTCATCGGTGTCTGTGGTTTCGTGAAGATCGACGTGAGCCCAAACCTCAGTGTCTAACGACTCAACGAATGCCATCACATTGGCAGACTCTTCAGCAGGAGAATCTTTATAGAACGAGCGGTTTGGATCGACTGCGTTAGGGTTCCAGCGGTTGATGGTCTCGTAACCCCAAGGGCTCACACAAGGTGCAACGACGATGTTGAAAATATCTTCATAGCTGTGGATGTTCTCTTTGGCGAACTGAAGTGCACCGTGAACGCCCGACGTCTCGTAGCCATGAACACCACCAGTAACCAATATGGTAGGCTTTTTCGGGTCCCAAGTCTTAGTCTTTAATGCGAACAAAGGAAAACGCTGTTCGTCGTATGACAGTGCACCGTACTGAACGACCTCAAGCGTATCGCGAAGTGCATCGATCTTTGGCAGTACGTCTTCACTGTAGAGTCGTTTTACCGAAGTCGATTCACGCCATTGTTGTACTTCTTTGTCTGTCCATTTTTGACCGGGTGTGCCGATTGGGTATTGAAAGCTATTTTGCATGGTTTCCATTCTCAACATCTAATGTGCGAGAAAGCATAGCTTTGAAGAGGGTGAGTGGCAATCGAAGACAGGTGAAGATTGTGACAAAATTTTGGAGGAGCAGAGAAGTCCTCCAAAATAGTGACTAGTTAAGCGACAGCTTCACGAGTATTTGCAATTGCTTGGAGCAGGGCTTCAGAAAGGTGAGCTTTTTTGTTGGTGTCAAAGTTGAACATGACGATAGTTGCATGGCCAATTGTCGTCACTTTCTTTAGTTTCTTACTGACGATCTGATATTCCATCGTGAAACGATCATCTTTCACATCCGTAATTCTTGATCCAACCAAAAGAGTATCGGGGTAGGTGACCGGAAGTTTATAGCGACAATACGTATCACCAAGGACGGGACCAATATTGGTGACAGCCATATCTTCCATTAGATGGATGTGGCTGAAATAGTCGAGTCGAGCGGTTTCAAAGTATCGAAAGTAAACCGCGTTGTTCACGTGATTGAGGGCATCCATCTCTCCCCAAGCCACCGGTATTTCGGTGACGACTGGGAAGCCTTCTAAGAGCTGTTCCATATTGTAGTTAATCCTTCTTAAGTGGGGCTTTTACTCTATTTTAGAATTAACAATGTTGCAACAACCTAGAAGGGTGACATTATTTAAGCGGTAACTTGCTTAAACACTTTCGGCATAAACAGGTTGCCGACTTTTCAAGCGTAGATGTATCACGCTTCTCTAGCTCAAAACACCAACAAGTTGATTTACCTGCCGAGATATCACAATAGGCGGGTTCGCCACATTGTTGGCACTGGTGGGTCGATTGCTCACCCGAAAGTTGGTCGACTTTGTCTTGGCGCTGCTCATTGTCTAGAAAGCGCCATTCAGAGAGCTCTTCCATTGTTCTGTAGCAGCCGCTACAGATACCACCATCATTTTTACAGGCCGCACGGCACGGCGTAACGATTACGACTTCTTCGGACATAGTTATTGATTCAATAGGTTGCGCATCGACTAACTGAGAGTTAGAATCAATTGCAAATAATTATCATTAACAAAAATCAATGAATACACTCTTTCTGTTGGTCGGCATCATCTTTATTCTTGCTTTGGCCAGTAAGCTTGCATTTTCTAACGCAGAACTCACGCTGTTAGGCAGCTATTTGGCGCTTTGGTTGTATTTTGATTGTCGAACCTTAACGCTCATCTGCCTATCAGTCTTCGTTTTATCACCAATCTTGGTGCGAATGCAAAGTAGAAATACGAAACTTATCGTCATTCTACAAGCTTTGCTGTTGCCCATGGCTTCGCACTTTTGGGTGTTCTAATAGAACAAAGGCTCCCATTATTACTTAGGGAGCCTTATTGATCGGCCTGTTACTAATTAGGGCGTTGCTAAACAGAGCTTACGAAGGTTACTTAACCTTCCAGTTTACGGTCTCGCCGCCTCGAATTGGTACAACAATGTCGCTACCAAATGGCATGGTTTCTGGTACGTTCCACTCTGCTTTCTCTAGAGTAACGGTATCAGTGTTACGAGGCAGACCATAGAAATCAGGACCATTGTGGCTAGCAAAGCCCTCTAGGTTTTCTAGTTTGCCTTCTTGCTCAAATACTTCAGCATATAGTTCAACGGCAGCGTGAGCTGTGTAAGAGCCCGCACAACCACATGCTGCTTCTTTTTTGCCTTTTGCATGAGGCGCTGAGTCAGTACCAAGGAAGAACTTCTTGCTACCACTTGTTGCCGCTTCAATCAGCGCTTGCTGGTGGGTTCCGCGCTTAAGAATTGGAAGGCAATAGAAGTGCGGTTTGATACCGCCAACTAACATATGGTTGCGGTTGTAAAGAAGGTGATGCGCGGTAATTGTCGCTGCAACGTTCTCATTCGCGTTCTTAACAAAGTTCGCCGCATCCGCCGTTGTGATGTGCTCTAAAACAATCTTAAGGTTAGGGAAGTCATTGACGATAGGCGCAAGCACTGTGTCTAGGAACTCTTTCTCGCGGTCGAAGATATCAACTTCGTGGGTGGTTACTTCACCGTGGACCAGCAGTAGCATGCCCACTTCTTCCATTGCCTCTAGAACGTGGTAGATGTTCTTCGCTGACGTTACGCCAGAATCAGAGTTTGTTGTTGCGCCCGCAGGATAGAGTTTTGCAGCCACTACTGCACCAGATGCTTTCGCTTTGCGAATTTCGTCTGGAGTGGTGTTGTCAGTCAAGTAAAGGGCCATCAAAGGCTCAAACTGCTCAGAAGGCTTCTCAGCCATGATGCGCTCTTTGTACGCTAGCGCCATTTCGGTATCGATGACAGGTGGGATAGTGTTTGGCATGATCAGTGCGCGACCATTGTAGCGGCTGATATCGCGAACAGTATCTTTAAGAACGTCGCCGTCACGAAGGTGTACGTGCCAGTCGTCAGGACGAGTAATAGTCAATGTAGTCATTTGGGCTCCCACCAAGTTAGATTCTTCTTGAAACGGAGCCTAAACAGCAGCGAAAAGTGTGAATGCAATCGCTTACGTTTAGGCGACAGGATGATAGAGGAAAACGCGCAAGATTTCACTATGTTTCTGGGACATTGAGAAAAAAGACGTTACCATTGAGCACAAAACTAGGAAGACAAAAATAAAAGGGCTCAGTCGTGTCAAAATCTCCTCTGCTTTCCCAAATCAATATTTATCCTGTTAAATCCGTTGGCGGAATTTCTCTCTCTTCTTCTTGGGTAGAAAAACAAGGCTTGTGTTTTGATCGCCGATTCATGGTAGCGCTCTCAGATGGTGCTATGGTGACTGCGCGTAAATACCCAAATATGGTTAAGGTGGCTTCGAGTCTGCTGCCGACCGGTATCATCTTTACCTACCCAGGTATGGCGCCGTTGAAGCTGGAATACAGCAGCTTCAAGTTACAAGAAACGCCAGCGACGGTGTGGAACGATAACTTCGCGGCTTATACCACGACCGATGAAGCAGACGACTGGTTTAGCCAAGTCCTTGAGCAGCGTGTCGAGCTGCTTTTCACTGGTGAGCAATCTAATCGTGTTCGCGAGAAGCTAGGTCATAACGTGAGCTTTGCTGATGGCTATCCACTACTTATTATCAGCCAAGGATCGTTAGATGAGCTTAATCGTCGCAGTACTGAAACGCATTCTATGGAGCAGTTTCGAACCAACTTAGTGGTGGGCTCGGATGAACCATTTATTGAGGACTCTTGGAAGCGCATTAAAATTGGTGAGGTAGAGTTTGAAGCAGTAAAACCGTGTGAGCGCTGTATTTTGACAACCGTTGATGTGGATAAAGGTGAGTTCCGCGAAAGCAAAGAGCCGTTAAAAACCTTTTCTCGTTTCCGCGCTAATGAACGGGGTGGCGTATTCTTCGGTCAGAACTTAGTGGCTAAAAACGAAGGTATGATACGAGCTGGCGATGAAATTGAGGTGCTTGAGTATAAAGATAAAGAGTTCTACGAAGATCTCGATGCTCAGAAACAGGAGTTTGTCTGCGTAGAACGTGAACATGTCGCGCGTAACTTTGAGACTTTCTGGCTCGAGCCACAAAAAGGAGCGATGCCAGACTATAAAGCCGGCCAGCATCTTCCGATTGAGCTTGATATCGATGGCCAGACAATTAAGCGCTTGTATACCCTATCATCGAGTCCATCCCGTCCGGGACGTCTGTCTATTTCGGTCAAACGAATCGATGGCGGCAGTGTCTCAAATTGGTTGTTCGACAATTTTCAAGTGGGCGACACCCTAATCGCCGATCTACCAAACGGTAGCTTCCATATGGCGAATAACGATCACGAACCGTTACTACTGCTTTCTGCAGGTAGCGGTGTCACGCCAATGATGTCAATGCTACGTGATCTTTCAGATAGGGACGCAGTGAACAACGTGGTGTTCTTCCATCAATGTTCGACTATTGATGATATCCCATTTGCTGATGAACTTAAGTTGCTCGAGAATAAACACGACCAACTGACAGTGATGATTTCACTGACTCAGCCGAGTGAAGATTGGGAAGGCCTGAAAGGGCGCTTTAGTCTCTCTCATCTAAAGCTCATCTCAGATTTGAATCAACGACAAGTGTTCGTTTGTGGGCCTGATGGCTTCATGCAGAAGGCGAAAAACTTGATGATGAAAAAAGGTCTGGCTGAAGATCATTATCATCAAGAGGCGTTTGGTGTCGCGACAGCAACCGAAGAGCAAGTCAAAGCGGTGCAAATCAGCGTTGATGGAAATGTGTTTGAAGGCAACAATCAGAAAACGCTGTTAGAGCAGGCAGAAGACGCTGGACTTTCAATTGCACACAGTTGTCGAGCGGGTTTTTGTGGCGCATGTAAAGTGACAGTGCAGTCAGGATTGGTGCATCAGCCAGATGTTCCTGCAATACAAGAGTCGGAGATAGCGGAAGGTAAGGTATTGGCGTGTTGCTCAGTGCCGAAAACGGATGTGGAACTCGTCAGTTAATTAAACTTTGTGGGTGCCAGTGTCCAACTGGCACCAGCTTTGTTTTACATGCTTATTTTGAAGCACTCACGATACGTTGATGCAATGAGTCTTTTAAAGCCGCTCTGTCGTGCTTAAGTTGATGCATTTCGGTATCTTCGATGGGTGAACCATTCAGTTCCAACACACGAATTTCTTTATCCAGAGCATTGTAGTTTTTAGTGTCAGCAGCAAAGCTTTGATCGCTTTTCGTGAGCGCTAAAATCGTTTCTTGATGTTCTGGAAATTCCTTAAGAAGAGAGTGATCTTCGCCTAACATAGCAACCCCTTTTATCGGTGAACAATAGTTTTAGCTTGGGCATGAGCTCAAGTGACTTGAAGCGTTTGCACGCGAGTTATCACTTGTGCCTCTATAACAATGGCACAAGTTTTAGCCGATTAAAAGTTGACCGATGGCAAGATCTGATTTCAGAGAAGTAAATCACAAGGTATAAAAAAGCCAGCAAATTTTTGCTGGCTTTAAGAGCTTGATCAAGCTGAATTAATCGTAGATTGTTGGAATCGCTTCGCGCTTGTGCTGCGTCGCTTTGTAGATAGCCACCAGCTTGTCAGACACCTCTTGAGATACTGGTTTGCCCTCTAGGAAGTCGTCAATCTGCTCGTAAGTCAGATTCAGTGCATCTTCATCCGCTTTTTGTGGATCAAGTTCCTCTAAGTCAGCGGTTGGTGTTTTCTTCACAAGTAGCTCAGGAGCCCCAAGTGTCGCCGCTACTTCGCGTACTTGACGCTTGCTTAGGCCGAACAAAGGTGCCAAGTCACAAGCACCATCACCAAACTTGGTGTAAAAACCTGTGATGTTTTCAGCAGAATGGTCAGTACCAAGCACTAGGCCACCCACGTAGCCGGCGATTTCATACTGTGCGACCATGCGAGCGCGAGCTTTAACGTTGCCTTTTACAAAGTCTAACTTTGCCGCTTCTGTTGGTAGTAGACCCGTTCCCTCTAGTGCAACGTGAGACGCAGCATGCAGACCATCAACGCCAGCCTTGATGTTTACAGATACCGAGTGAGTTGGTTCGATAAAAGAGAGTGCTAGCTGAGCTTCGTCTTCATCTTTTTGTTCACCGTATGGCAGACGCACCGCGATAAACTGGTAGTCGTTTGTACCACTTTCTTCATTGAGTTGATTAACAGCGAGTTGCGCGAGACGGCCACAGGTTGTTGAGTCCACACCACCACTGATTCCCAGAACGACAGACTTGCATCCAGACTGCTGCAATTTACTTTTGATAAAAGCAACACGGCGTTCGATTTCAAAATGTGGGTCGATAGACGGAAGCACGCGCATCTCGTCTCGAATAAGTTGTTCCATGTGGGATCCCTTTTCCTGCAAGCAAAAATGTTTTCTAGTATGATACCTACGAAAATCACTGAAAAAAAGTTACAGTGACACTCAATCTATGCATAGATACGATTTATTGAGATACATATGACAAAAATAGCGATATTTGGTAGTGCCTTTAACCCACCTAGCTTAGGGCACAAGAGCGTTATTAACTCCCTTAGCCATTTCGACAAAGTATTGCTGGTGCCAAGTATCTCCCATGCATGGGGCAAGAGTATGCTGGATTACAATGTTCGCTGCCAACTCGTTGATATGTTTATTGATGACCTAGAGCAGAGCAATGTAGAGCGCTCAGATATCGAAGAAGCCTTGTATCAGCCTAACACTTCAGTCACGACATTTGCTGTTTTAGAAGCACTAGAGGAACGTTATCCAGACGCCGAGCTTACCTTCGTTTTGGGGCCGGATAATTTGTTCAGTTTCGAAAAGTTTTATAATGCACAGAAAATAGTCGAACGTTGGTCGCTATTAGCATGCCCAGAGAAAGTCAAAGTCAGGTCAACAACAATTCGTTACAGTTTGTCCCAAGGTTTGAATGTAGATCACCTAACGACAGTAAGTGTCGCTAAACATTTGGTCGCCAATAAGCTATATTGACCATATAATCAAAACGGATAATTTATAAATAAATGAAAGCAACAGGGATTTGTATTGCTTTAGCAGTGGCCGTCAGTAGCCCCATCGCTTACGCATTATGCGAAAGTGACTCGAATAAATCTGTCGTTTTAAAGACGACGGAAGACGAGTCGTTTTGCTCACTCATTACTAAACCATTCAGTTATATCGGCAATCAGGTGATTACCTTAGGTGGGTTAATTGAACCTGAGAAACCGACCAATTCGCTGCAAGACTCTTATTGGGACCAATGGCTTCTTACGCAGGAGTCTGAGCCCGTATTGACAGGCAACTATGAAAACAACTTTGTTGGCATTGGGCTGTGGGCGCCAGAAGAAATCGCTCGCCGTAAAGATGAAATGTCGATGCAAGAGTGGTTGATGGCTCAGGGACTTCACATTGGTGTAGGCTTTGGCGAAAAGGGCAAGGAGCCAAGGCTGCGCTTGGACTATCGCTGGCATCAAGATT
Source organism: Vibrio maritimus (assembly GCF_021441885.1). Classification (NCBI taxonomy): domain Bacteria; kingdom Pseudomonadati; phylum Pseudomonadota; class Gammaproteobacteria; order Vibrionales; family Vibrionaceae; genus Vibrio; species Vibrio maritimus. Next base: position 239,498 of record NZ_CP090439.1, on the reverse strand, counting down.
ACCAAGGCGACATGATGATGCAGGTTGAAGTGCCATTCTAACGAAGCAGGATGTACGAGATTAAAAAATAGCGAGCCTAGAGCTCGCTATTTTTGTGTCAGCTATACTAATTTAGTTCTTTACTAAAGTGCTTCACCCAGCAAGGTCGTGGTGAGCTGTTTAAAATGCTCTTGGTTGCCCGAGAATAGCGACTGACAAATCGCCTCGCTCTTTTTACCAGACAATTTTTGCTTGCGTGCTTCTCTGACTAGCAATACCAATGCAAGCTCACCCGTAATCGAGGTAGAGTTTGGTGTCCACGCGGTGATCTCCGCGCTTTCCTTATCTTGCTTTAATACCGGCTTGCACGTTTTAACTTCGTGACGCATTACCTGCAAAAGATCTTTTTTAATCTCAGCGTCATCGGTTTTACTGAGTGAGTTTAATAGCGCAGACAGCAGTGTTGAAGGCATTACTTGACCTGCCTGAGTCGGAAATTTGTCCACCAATCTCACAGAAAACTTCACCGTATTAAACACGCTACCTGGCAGCAAAGTCAGGCTTGATAGGCAGTCAAATGGCAGCCAAAAAGTGTCACCTGCGCTATAAGCGTACTCATTCTTGCCTAGTTTCAGCAGAACTTTTCCTTCCTCTACATGTACTAACTGATTATGTAGCGTCTTCTTACGAGGCGTAATAGTGAGTAATGATGAATGAGTCGTATGAAAGTCGATGGCGTGATTCATGATAGTCTTCGCTGGTTAATCTGCGCGTAGAGTACCTTGAGTCGCGTATGATGCCAACCACAGATCAGACATTTCCATTGGTAATTGCAATAAGAGTAGAAGAAACTGTGGTCTGACCTTAACAAAAATAGACCTAAGGTAGCTGCGGTCTTTTTGGACTAAGCGTAGAATAGTGCAGCTTTTAATTTGATGTAACAGACATGACAACACACAACGACCCATATATTGATATTCGTCCATACAATGACGAAGAGATCCCTGCCGCTATCGACCGCCTGATTAACGACGCCGAATTTATCGACGCGATTCTTCAGCACCGCTTCTCTAACCATGCTCCTTGGTTTAAAGCGGTGATGAGCCCAATTGTAAAAGTGTACTTAAAGTTTAAGTGGGCCAAGCTTGATAGCGTTGAAACCATTCAGCTAGAGGTGAAAAAGTACCTAGAGCAAACTTTGGACGCAACAACAAAAGGCGTTACCTACAAAGGTCTCGATAAACTCGATAAAAATACGTCGTACCTATTCGTGTCTAACCATCGTGATATCGCGATGGATCCTGCATTGGTTAACTACGGCTTGCACGAGAACAATCACAGAACTGTGCGAATCGCCATCGGTGATAACCTACTTAAGAAGCCATGTGCGACAGAGCTAATGCGTCTTAACAAGAGCTTCATTGTTAAGCGCTCTCTAAAAGGTCCGCGTGAAATGATGAAGGCACTTGGTACTCTGTCTTCTTATATCAAGCATTCATTAGATACAGGTAACTCAATTTGGATTGCTCAAAAAGAAGGGCGTGCTAAAGACGGGAATGATTTTACCGATCCAGCGATTTTGAAGATGTTCCATGTAGAAGGTCGCAAACAGAAGGTTCCGTTTGCAGAGTATATTCGTTCACTGAAAATCGTACCTGTCTCTATCTCATACGAAAACGACCCGTGTGATATTGCAAAAGCGAAAGAGCTTTATGAAAAAGCGACTCACGGCAACTATGAGAAAGGCGAGTTTGAAGATATTGAAAGTATCGTTCAAGGCATTGTCGGCCGAAAAGATCGCGTACAAGTGGTGTTTGGTGATGTCATTGACCAAGATTTTGAAACGCCAGAAGCACTGGCTGAAGAAATCGACCGTCAAATCCATGAGCATTACACCTTGTTCCCGATTAATAAGCTTGCTGCTGGCTTAGAAGATGACACTATCTCAGAAGCAACTCGCGTCATGCTGAAAGAGAAACTGGATTTGCTGCCAGAGGGCGCTCATCAATATTTGATAGATAGTTATGCGAACCCTGTGAAGAATATTCTTCTTGAGCAAGAAAAACTGTCTGCGTAGAAGCAAACAAGCTTTCGCAAAGCCGCCTTTATTGGCGGCTTTTTTGTGTTTGGCGCCCAACACTGGGAACTAGCGAGAAAATTCGCTGAGTTGACGAGGAGCAACTAGACTCTAAATAAGTATAAGGATTCGATAAAAATCAAACACTTCACCGAATAGGAACAAGGATGACATACCCAGAGCCACTACCGCACGGAGAACTGACTCAGGTTCTAGATAATATTTATCTTGTGACAGGCTCCGTTGCGATGAAAGTCCCACACCCCAAATGGGGGCCGCTAACAATGACGTTTAGCCGCAATATGCTTGTTATCAAACAAGGCGGCGAGCTAATCTTAATCAACTCTGTTCGGTTAAATGACAAAGGTATTGCTCAGCTCGATGAACTTGGTGACGTCAAACATGTGATCAGGCTGGCCGCATTTCATGGCTTTGATGACCCTTATTACAAGGAAACCTTTGGTGCTACGTTATGGTCGGTCGATTCACCTTATGTAAGAGGCTTTAATAAATCGTCGACGAGTCATCAATACTATAAAGCCGACAGACTCCTCAAAGAGGGTTCAACGCTTCCAATTGATGGTGCGACTTACTTTGAGTTTTCTTCGTGCACACCAAAAGAGGGACTCATTCTTTTGGAGCGAGACGAGGGGGTGCTTATCTCTGGGGATAGCATGCAAAACTGGCCAAAAACCGACAAGTACTTTAACTGGGTCGCTAAGATGATGATGCCACGGATGGGATTTATTGGTCCGTGTCGATTTGGAGTAGGTTGGCTCGATCTAGCAAAACCAGACAAAAACGAGCTTATTGAGAAGGCATCACTCAACTATTCCACACTGCTACCTGCCCACGGCAATCCGGTATTTGCTAAAGCACGAGAACGCTTTATTGAGTCTGCCCATAAAATCCAAGAATAGTATTGTCGATTGATGTGTTTCAAAAAGTAAATAACGCGATAGCGTATAGTGTGCGCCTGCGACTCACCTACTTACTTACACAATGAAAGGATCTTTGATGCGAAATGGCGTTGGCTTTGTACTAGGACTTACCGCTTTGATTTCTGGCTGCAGTAGTTCTATTCCGGTTGAAGAACGTCAGCCTATGAGAGAGGAAATAGATGCCTCTACCGTACAAATTGTGAATCGCTTAAGTGAACTCTACCCAGAGCTGGCTGAGCAGCTCGCCTATGCGCAAGGGTATGCCGCTATTTCTATGTCTAACATCAAAGTGCCCATTCTTGGCGCCGGAATCGGTGTTGGCGCTATTTATAATCAAGCGGATGGCTCCGTGACTTATATTGATGTCAACCGTTATGAGGTAGGTGCTGGGCTATCTTTAGGTAGCTATCAAGCACTGGCTATTTTTGATAGTCAGTCAACCCTGAACGAATATCGAGAAGGAGTTTGGGAGCCATCGTTGGGCGCAGAGTGGAACTTGGGCGAGGACGGTGCTTACAGTTCGATGAGCCTTGCGGGTCGAGATGAGGACGTCCCTATCTACCTATTGTCGCATTCTGGTGGAGGAGCAGTGGGCAGTGCTCGTTTGGTGTCAGTGTCGGTTAACTATGACCTAACAGAAACTGGCTTAGGCGAAGTTCGTGTCGCCAGTAAAGATACAAAGGAAGTAAATAATCAAACGCCTAGGAAATGGGACAGGCCCTTGCCATTTTTTGCTCAAGAGGTGATTGATAAAGGTTACAGCCTGCCAAAGCCATTTGGAGTCAGTGTAATCTATGCAAATACCTATCAGCAGATGGATATCCGCAATCTTAATGTAGGTCTTAACGGGTCAAGGAAAGTCCCTATTGACTTCGTGACCTTTGATAATAACTCCAGCCATACTCAAACTCCTCAGTTAAAGCTTGATGCCTGGGTGTTTCCTTTCATGAATGTCTTCGGCACGGTCGGCAAAATTTCTGGTGATGCACATATAGAGTTTAAGGTGGATCCTGAGCAAATGATCGATGAACTGCAGCTAGATTGTAGTGTGGTTGGTGGACAACCCTTGGTATGTGAAGGGCTACGTAGGCTATTTGCCAATCCTTATGGTGTCGATGTAGATATAACAGGCACAAACTACACGTTAGGGACGATATTAGCGACAGGGTGGGATGACTATTTCGTTACTGTGCCGATTTCTTTTTCATATGCGGATATGAGAAAAAGTGATGCAGAAGGCTTTATTCTCAACGTGTCTCCGAGAGTTGGTAAACAGTTCATGCTGAAGGGGACACAGTCGATCGCCGTCTATGTTGGTGCGGCTTACTTGGACAGTAAACTGACCATTACTGGGAAGCAAGCAATTCCGGGGACGAGTAGTCATCTGGACTATAAAATTGAGCAGGAAAATATCGATAAATGGGCAGGACTGCTGGGCGCTAACTATAACTTTAACAGGGATTGGTCCATTTCTATGGAGTATGGTCAAAATGGAAGCAAGAAAAGGCAGTTTGTGTCTAGTTTAACTCGCCGCTTCTAATAGCTCGCTCCGCGCATTGTCGGGAAGCTCATAGCAAAACTTATCTGAGTCATGAGAAAATCTCGTAATTAACTTACTGAAAATATTTGACCTTGCTCACAAGTTGAGTAAAATTCGCTCTGTCTTTTGAAATGTAATTACATGAGGTAGAGAAGAATGAACTCAGCACTTCTATCAACATTGGACACTGAAAAATCAAACGCAGAAGAGAACAACGAAAAAGCGTCAGTATCATCGACCTCGACTGCCGCTGAGATTGCTACCATCCTAGCGATGTTTTTAGCGACTTCAGCAGTGATTTTGTTACTAAGCCTAACTTGGGTAATGTAACCAGCCTTTCATGGATTTGAAGCAAGCGATACTCCCTAAAGCAGCATATGTGAGTATCGCCTATACCTTCCATTCACCTCTTATGGCTCGACGACAACGTATTTCCCATTGTCGATAGCTAAGAACCAATTCCCTCTTGCTACGAAATATTGTTGACCGCGTTTGTTAACTGCAGTAGCCCCTTCAGGTAGTCTCTTTACGATTTTCCCCGGTCGATAGCGACGTTTGGGCGGCTTTTCTACGAAAACGTACTTTTCCTTCTCTTGTTTATAGTAGTGTCCGTCGATCAAGGCATACGTAACCCCCGCGATTGCCAGCAGAACCGCATCGTCTGGAAGCCGGTGTTTGGGATAGTGATGTATCACGTGGACTTCTTTCTTTTTGTGTTCTTTCCATGGCTTTCCGATGATTTTATGCCAAGGATCTGCAAGGCTAGATGTAGAAAGCAGGCTACACGCAAGTAGTGTAGTTAGGGAAATTTTGATTGTCATGGCTGTCTAGGTTCTATGACTCAATTAGGAGTATTGAGCCATTGTTTATTGAAAGGTGCCTGCTTTCGTTAGCCAGAAGTCATTAGCCCGTGTGATTTTGATGGAGGCTAAATGAATGAGTGAAAGTCATTCGTGATTTGGATGGTTTCTCACAAAAACTTGCACGGCAACGTCCGATACCCAAATCAATTCTTGTCTATCCTTGTCAAGGTCACTAGTTTAATAGATAGAGTGTCAGAAAAAAGGAAGCTCATGACCGAATTTAATATAAGAACCATGACGTTAGATGAAGTGGACATGGCTGTTGAATGGGCAGCGCAAGAAGGGTGGAATCCGGGTCTTAACGATGCTTACCATTATTACAAAGCAGACCCAAATGGATTTTTAGTGGGTGAGCTTAACGGTGAACCAATCGGTTGTATCTCTGTTGTGAAGTATGATGCCAGCTTCGGTTTTCTGGGGTTTTATATTGTTAAACCTGAATATCGACACCAAGGGTTTGGTATTCAAATTTGGGACCGCGGAATGGCGTATCTGGATGGTTGCAACGTTGCGCTTGATGGTGTTGTTGATCAACAAGAGAACTACAAACGTTCTGGCTTTGCTTTATCACACAGAAATGTTCGATACGAAGGTCAAACGAAGAGTCTGCCTTTTGAAAGAGGCAGCATCACTAAAACAGAAGAGCTAAGCTTTGACTCTATTGAAGACTATCTCGATGCATTCTTTCCTGCCTGTAGGAAGATATTCGATAAAGCCTGGTTGAATCAGTCGGATAGTAGCTCGTTAGCTTACGTCAAAAACGGTGAATTATTAGGGATAGGTGTGATAAGGGCATGTCGAAGCGGTTTTAAGATTGGTCCTTTGTTTGCTGATAACAAAGGCGTAGCTAATGAGTTGTATGCTGGTTTAGTTTCAAGCGTGTCTAGTGACCAACCGGTTTATCTCGATGTTCCTGAGGTCAATGAGTTGGCGATTGAACTGGCTAAGACTTACCACATGAAACCTTGTTTTGAGACAGCGAGAATGTATACCAAGCAGCCCCCAAGCATCTCTTTAGACCGCACCTATGGCGTCACTTCCTTTGAGATAGGTTAGCTGTAAAAAGCTCGGCTATGCAGCCGAGCTCTCTCTATTCTCTGTTAGATTATTAACCCAGCGATCGCTGTATACGCGCCAGACCGCTGGAACAACCTTGACGATTTCTTCCGAGGTCATGAGAAGCAGTACGATAGGGAAGGAGAGGTCAAACACCATGGCTCCCATCGCCGTGATTGGCACTGCCCACATCCATTGACAGACAAAGTCCATGTTCATGCAGAATTTACTGTCACCACCACTTCGTAGCACACCAATGATCAAGGTAATGTTGATGGTACGCAGCATGATACTCAACGCGACAATAGGAAAGCTAAGTACCATTAGCTCAGTTACATCCGTGGTTAGCCCTCCGTAGAGCGATAAGATCGCGCCTTGGGCGAGCAATAGAACACCACCCAACAATGCACCCAGTGCAATGGAAGACTTAAGTGCCCACCTTGAATACAAGGTACTTAGCGTAAACTGATTAGCACCTAGGCTGTTACCTATCAAGATAGCGGTGGCACTTGATAAACCATGAGCGACAGACAGCCCAATCGATTCAAGTGGTGTGATGACTGCCATCGTGGCTAACTCAGTCTGCCCCATACGACCTAAAATGATGTTGAATGCGAAAATCCCCGCACACCAAATCACGGTGCCACCCATGATGGGGTAGGTGATGGAGACGAATTTCTTGACCATACTAGGCTCAAGTGCATCGATGACGTTTTGCCAACGCAGAGCCAATACTGGAAAGTATCTATAAATAATGACCAGTACCACTATCAAGCGTATCGAACGTGCGATAACACTGCCAATCCCTGCGCCAATGAGTCCCATCGCAGGCAGTCCGAAATGACCGAATATCAGTATGTAGTTGAGCGCAACATTCAGACCGACTTCAAGTATTGAAACGTAAAGGTTGATGCGGGTTTGACCAATAGACCGCAGCGCAGTGTCGGCTGCGATACCAAGGCCTGATAAGCACATAGCAATGCCAAGTAGTTGGACATAGTCACTGGCAAGCGCTAGAACCGTTTCGCTAGGATCAAATAAGCTAGGTAATAGCTGCGGTGTGAAAAAGCACAAAGAGAAACAGAACAAAGCAAGCCCTTGCGTAACGCCAGTTCCGAGCGCGAGGTAGCGCTTGAGCCCCTGCTCATCATTCGCGCCCCAATACTGAGCCAAGAGAATCCCCATGCCGGATCCTAGCCCCCACACTAATACGATTGAGAGCCAAAATATACGAGCTCCAATTCCCGCCGCTGCGACTTCTACCGTCCCCAACTGACTGATCATGAGGCTATCGACAAAGCCAAGGCTACTCATAAGCAGGCTTTGCAGTGCAATGGGTATACCTAGAAAAAGGACTTTTCGAATAAAGCTGCTTATTGGCGGTTGTTCCATAGAGTTCTCCCTGCATGTTCAATTTTTAAGCTACTGACTTAACAAGAAATATGCAACGAGTTACTTTGAGGTTGACTGTGATTTGTGTCGCAGAGTGATGTGGCTTGAGCGTCAACTCAAGCCATGTGTATCTAATCAACGTCTAGATCTGGTTCTATTCCCTGATGGAACAATTGAATAGCGAGCTTGGATTCCCAATTTTCGTCGATCTGTTTTGCTCTATCGATGTTTATGCCTGCTTGGTTAGCCACCGTTTTGAGCACTAAAGGGCTGTAGGCACCAATATCAATTTGCTTTGTGATTGTGGTTGTGTGCCCTAACTGAGAACTATCCAACACATCCATCTTGAACGTGAATGCAGGCTTGGATTCGGTAGAGCGCCTGAACCTTTGATAACCCTGCTTACTGATCAATTTATAGTTGTGACCAATAACATCTTTTAATACATGGTATGGCATCTCACGCATTGCAGTATCGTCGCTTTCGTTTAAGCCAGTACAACGCCACTATCGTGCGCAAGATTGTCAGAGCGCAAGTTTAAGTGACTTGCCATTGAGGCACCAAAGATGCTTGCAGCTACTCTTGGTTGCCATAAGTAATTGGCTTGTTTAGCCATATCGAGGTTAATACCCGACAACTCAGCGAACATGTTTATTGCATCGTCACGATACTCTTTTAGGTCGACGTAGCGAATAATCGTTTTATAGCCACCAGAAACGTTCGGTGCATTAATATCGACTTTGAAAAGATAATTGAACGCGTCGCCATCGACGGCGCGGAACCGCTGATAGCCATTCAATTCCGTTAAAACAAAACCTTCGTCCATGATGTCATGGTAAACATTTTTGGGTAGTTGCTTCATGAATATAGACTCCACGTTAGAGAAGCGCGGATAATATTCACTCCTATAGAGTTGGTAAATGTTTATCGGATTAAGCACATTCTTTGTGGGTGATTTGTCTTGGTGTGCAATATTTAACCTCCTGATTTTGAATAAGACATTCACAGTAAGACTCTGCCACTAGCTAAGAAAAATCCTACACTTTGATAATTCTGGAAGTATCAAGTTGATAATTTTATCGGTAGAAGCAGCTTTGAAGTAACCTAAAGAAGCATGCATTAAAACGGTGCTTATGCGAGACACCTCTCCAAATTAGTGAAAACAGCACTCCCTTTGCACCAAGATGCAGCGCACCAAATTGAACTTAGGGCATTTTAATGGTGCGCGTAAAACTAAAACCTTATAAATATCATTGATTTATTTGCTTTCTGCTTATGCTTTCTAAATTGGCACTCTTCTTGAAGTAACACTGTTGAATAACTATTCATAATAAGGAGATATCCAACATGAACACGACGTTCAAACTTAAGCTTGCAGCTATGGGCGCGTCACTTGCTTTTGCATCAGGTTTTGCGATGGCGGAAGAAGAGACGATCAAGGTCGGCGTACTACATTCACTGTCAGGCACGATGGCGATCAGTGAAACAACACTGAAAGACACGATTTTGATGTTGGTTGAAGAGCAAAATAAGAAAGGCGGTCTACTAGGCAAAAAGCTTGAAGCTGTGGTTGTAGACCCTGCCTCTAACTGGCCTCTGTTTGCTGAGAAAGCGCGTGAACTGATCGAAAAAGAGAAGGTGGACGTGGTATTTGGTGGTTGGACGTCTGTGTCTCGTAAATCGATGCTTCCAGTATTTGAAGAGCTAAACAGCATCCTTTTCTACCCAGTTCAGTATGAAGGCGAAGAGTCTTCGAAAAACGTCTTTTACACAGGTGCTGCGCCAAACCAGCAGGCGGTTCCGGCTGTTGACTACCTAATGAATGAGTTGGAAGTTGAGCGTTGGGTACTAGCAGGTACCGATTATGTTTATCCGCGTACGACCAACAAGATCCTAGAGTCTTACCTGAAGTCGAAAGGGGTGAGCGAGTCAGACATCATGATTAGCTACACGCCGTTTGGACACTCTGACTGGCAGTCTATTGTTTCTGACATCAAGAAGTTTGGTTCAGAAGGTAAGAAAACAGCGGTTGTATCGACCATCAATGGTGACGCAAACGTACCATTTTACAAAGAGCTAGGCGCACAAGGCGTCTCATCTGAAGACATCCCTGTTGTGGCATTCTCCGTTGGTGAAGAAGAGCTATCGGGTATGGATACGTCCGCGTTGGTTGGTCACCTAGCGGCATGGAACTACTTCATGAGTGTTGATACTGAAGCGAACGAAGAGTTTGTTGAAACTTGGCAGAAGTTTATTGCGAGTGAAAAACGCGTAACAAACGACCCAATGGAAGCACACTACATTGGCTTTAACATGTGGACACAAGCGGTTACTAATGCTGGCACTACGGACGCTGAAGAAGTTCAAGATGCGTTGATTGGTGTTTCTGTGCCTAACCTTTCTGGTGGCTACTCTACGATGCTACCAAACCACCACATCACTAAGCCGGTACTTATCGGTGAAATTCAAGATGATGGTCAGTTTGATGTCGTTTGGGAAACAACCGGTCTAGTGGCTGGTGATGCTTGGTCTAACTACCTCCCTGAGTCATCGAAGCTGTATTCAAGCTGGTCTAAGCCATTCTCTTGTGGTGCATTCAACGTTGAAACAGGTAAGTGTTCAGGTAGCGCACAATAATCTCTCACTATTTGGTGCCTCTCCCATTTCCATCTAAATAAGGGCAGAGGCGCCTTTTTATTTCTGCCTAAGTTGACGTCAGACTTAAGGCAGCCGAAAGGACGCATTTCATGAAAACCATAATTCACATATTGAAAGTCGTGGTGTTCTTTGTTTTGAGTACTCACTTCGCGTTGGCTAGCGTTAGTGACCGAGGCACATTTGCCCAAGCACTCATCGGAAAAAACAACCCTCAAAAAGAAGAGGCAATGGCTTGGATCGTTGAAAACGAGTCCGAGCTTATTGCCAAATCAGTATTAACTGCATGGCTTGAAGGCGATCTCTACTATGTCAAAGACAAGAAGAGCGAGCAGTATCAGGCCTTGTACATTTCAGACAACATCAAAAAGTCACCCACTGCGAAAAGCGCTTGGGACGATACTACGATGGCCGTTGAGTCCTCACGCCAATTTAGCAAGGTGCGAGTAAACAACAGATTACGCGGTAAGATTCGCCTAGAAATCGCGTCGCTTGGGCTATCGAACCCTGAAGCATCCATTCGCTTGAGTGCTGTCACAGCTTTCTTAGGAACCACCGACGATACGGTCATGGAGAGACTTCAGCAGCGAAAGACGGTTGAGCAAGACGAGGATGTTCTTAACATCCTTAACTTAGCATTGGCGATAGACCAATCACTGACAGGTGACACGAGTTCAGATAAGGTTGCTGCGATTGAAACCTTGTCCGGCTACAAGCAGTCTGTCGTTCTGCAGACTCTAAACCAAATTATCAGCAAAGATAAAGACGAGTTAGTCGTAGCCGCTGCTGAGCGAGCGCTTGATAGTTATCAGCAGAGTCAGAAATTTTACTCGGGTGTAGAAACCGTCTTTTTTGGCTTGAGTTTAGGCTCAGTATTAGTACTGGCGGGTATTGGTCTTGCGATTACCTTTGGTGTCATGGGCGTTATCAACATGGCTCACGGTGAGCTTATCATGATTGGTGCTTACACCACTTATGTGATGCAACAGCTCATGCCAAACAATATCGGTATGGCCCTTATCTTATCGATTCCTATGGCGTTTATTGTTTCTGGTTTGGTAGGCATCGCGATTGAACGCAGCGTGATTCGTCACCTTTACGGTCGCCCTCTGGAAACCCTACTGGCGACCTTTGGTATCAGTCTTATTTTACAACAAGCGGTTCGCTCTATTTTCTCTCCTCTCAACCGCTCAGTCAGTACACCAGATTGGATGTCAGGTGCATTGAACATCAACCCAATGTTGTCGCTCACCTATAACCGTTTATACATCATTCTGTTTTGCATCATGGTGTTTGTTGGCTTGGTGATGGTGTTAAAGAAAACCCCACTCGGTCTTCAAGTTCGCGCCGTCTCTCAAAACAGGGCAATGGCGAGAGCCATGGGTATTCGTTCTGAGCGTGTTGATGCGATGACGTTTGGATTAGGTTCGGGCGTAGCGGGTGTTGCTGGTGTGGCGCTTTCACAGCTAACCAACGTGGGACCTAACATGGGACAAGCCTACATTATCGACTCATTTATGGTTGTCGTATTTGGTGGAGTAGGAAATCTATGGGGAACCTTGGTTGCAGGGCTGAGCTTGGGGCTATTTAACAAGATCCTCGAGCCATGGGCTGGTGCCGTTCTTGCCAAGATCTTGGTATTGGTGTTCATCATTTTGTTTATTCAAAAACGCCCTCGTGGACTCTTCCCACAACGTGGCCGTGCGGCAGAAGGTTAAGGAAAACGTATGCATTCAACAATTCAATCTTCTGGACATCCGGCGGGCACACAGTCTAAGTCGTTTGTTCTATCGGCTATGCGTGGAGATAAGGGCGGACAGCTTACGATTTTGGCTATCTTAGCTGCTGTTGTCTTGATACCGCTAGCGAACACACTATTGCCAGCAGGCCACCCACTTCACGTTGAGACGTTTACTATCTCGCTAATGGGTAAGTATCTAAGTTATGCGATGCTCGCTCTGGCGGTGGATTTAGTATGGGGTTACCTCGGGATCCTGAGTTTAGGGCATGGCGCTTTCTTTGCGCTTGGTGGCTACGCCATGGGTATGTACCTGATGCGTCAAATTGGTGATAGAGGCGTTTATGGCAACCCAATATTGCCGGACTTTATGGTGTTCCTAAATTGGCAAGAGCTTCCTTGGTTCTGGCATGGTTTTGATCAGTTTTGGTTTGCTTGCCTGATGGTCGTTCTGGTACCAGGCACACTTGCTTATGTATTTGGTTATTTGGCATTCCGTTCGAGAGTTTCAGGGGTGTACCTGTCAATAATGACCCAGGCATTAACCTACGCCTTAATGCTGGCTTTTTTCCGCAATGAAATGGGCTTTGGTGGTAACAATGGTCTTACCGACTTTAAAGACATTCTTGGCTATAGCCTGCAGCAAGATTCCACAAAAATTGCGCTGTTTATGGTGACTGGAATTGCACTTGTCATCAGCTATATCGTTTGTAGAACGGTTATCAGTAGTCGACTTGGTCGAGTATCCATGGCGATTCGCGATACGGAGTCGAGAACACGCTTTATGGGCTATGACGTTGATGGTATCAAGCTATGGATATTCGTACTGTCCGCCGTGATCGCGGGTATTGCTGGTGCGTTGTATGTCCCTCAGGTCGGCATTATTAACCCCGGAGAGTTTGCGCCGCTGAACTCTATTGAGATCGTGGTTTGGGTTGCACTAGGTGGACGAGCCACCTTGTTTGGCGCCATTGTCGGTGCCCTAGTCATTAACTATGCCAAGAGCTGGTTTACGGTTGAGTTTCCAGAGGTGTGGCTGTTTGCGCTGGGCGGTTTGTTTGTACTGTCTACCATGTACTTCCCGAAAGGCTTGATTGGGTTTGTTTCCGAAAAAATCGCGTTACTCAAGAAACGCTCAAAGCCCACTCAAGAGTCTGACAAGGAGGCAACCGCATGACGACGTTAAATAGAGCTCAGCAGCTAAAAAGCTCGGTGCAAGAGATCACCAAGCGTGATGAGGTGTTCTCGTTTCTCAAACCTGATCAACATCCTCTTGTCGATACACGTCATAACATTCTGCTGTATGTGGAAGGCGTGAACAAAAGCTTTGACGGCTTTAAAGCGATCAATGATCTCAACCTGTATATCAAGGAAGGGGAGTTACGCTGCATCATTGGACCAAATGGGGCGGGCAAAACCACCATGATGGACATCATCACGGGTAAAACTAAGCCGGATACAGGGCAAGTTTGGCTTGGCTCCAACATTAACCTTCTCAAGATGAATGAGTCGGAGATTGCCAACGCAGGCATTGGCCGTAAGTTTCAAAAACCAACCGTGATTGAGTGCCTGACCGTTTGGCAAAACTTAGAGTTGGCGATGTCAGGTGTGCGTGGAGTGTGGGGAACCTACACCGCGACATTATCAGGTGAGCAACAAGATAAGCTTGAGTCGGTACTTGAGTTGATTCATTTGAAAGATAACGCTGCACTGACGGCAGGTAACCTTTCTCACGGCCAAAAGCAGTGGTTAGAGATCGGCATGTTGCTGATGCAAAACCCTAAATTATTGCTCGTCGATGAACCCGTTGCTGGCATGACCCATCAAGAGATGGACAGAACGTCAGAGTTGCTTAATTCGCTTGCAGGTAAGCACTCGGTTGTCGTGGTTGAGCATGATATGGATTTTGTCCGCTCAATCGCAAGCCACGTCACTGTGCTTCATCAGGGTCATGTGCTCGCAGAGGGCACCATGGATCAGGTTCAGTCTCATCCTGAAGTCAAACAGGTTTATCTAGGGGAATAGCATGCTACAGATTCAATCACTCAATCAGTTTTATGGTGAAAGCCACACCTTGTGGGATCTTGATATGTCGATTCCCGAGGGTAAGTGTACTGTGCTTATGGGACGTAATGGCGTAGGAAAAACAACTCTGTTGCAGTGCATTATGGGCTTGGTCAAGGTTAAGAGCGGCGATATTCAGCTCAATGGAGAGTCGCTACTAAAACACGACGCCGAGTCACGCCCTAGAATGGGTATTGGCTATGTGCCTCAAGGCCGACAGATCTTTCCGATGCTCACGGTTCAAGAAAACCTTGAAGTAGGACTACCGATTCGAGACAAGGGCGATCGCAAGATCCCTGAGTTTATTTTCGATCTCTTCCCTGTATTAAAGGAGATGCTTCATCGTCGAGGGGGCGATTTGTCGGGTGGTCAACAGCAGCAACTCGCGATTGGTCGTGCATTAGTGGTGAATCCAAAACTACTGATTCTCGATGAGCCGACAGAGGGTATCCAACCCAATATCGTTCAAGAGATTGGCGATATCATCCGCATGCTCAATGAGAAACTGGGTCTGACGGTGTTATTGGTCGAGCAGAAACTGCCGTTTGCAAGAAAAGTCGGTGATCAGTTTTGCATTCTTGACCGAGGTCGCCAAGTGGCTGAGGGTGAGATGGCAGCTCTAAATGACGGCTTGATTAAGGAGTATTTGACAGTATGACCACGCTCCTTGAAGTACCCCAAGACCCGAAGGCGGGTCTTGGTCGAATCATTGACGCACAGACTGAGTTTGGCTGGAAAGCCAGACTCAGTCTGGGTTTTGTCAATCGAGGTGACAAAACCGTCCTAAAGCACCGTTCGCAGCAAGGACCACTCGCGATACAGCGTCCTCTCTACCCAGAGGGTAATCCCTGTCACACTTACCTGCTTCACCCTCCGGGTGGTGTAGTAGGCGGTGATACGTTGCAAATTAAAGCGAAGGCAGAACGGGGCGCTAATGTGTTGATTACCACACCGGGCGCTACCAAGTTTTACCGTTCTGAAAATAAGTATGCTAAGCAGAGCCAGATTCTATCGGTAGAAAAAGGAGCACGCCTTGAGTGGCTACCTCAAGAGAACATCTTTTTTCCCGATGCGCACGTGCGAATGGATACACAAGTGCACCTCGAAAAGGATGCACAGTTTTTGGGCTGGGAGATGCACTGTTTTGGTCGCCCTGCACTAAATGAGGGATTTAGCTCAGGACATTTAGTAGGTAAAACAGAGATTTACCTTGATGGGCAACGTTTACTTACAGAAGGTTTGAATGTTAAGGGTGAAGATAAACTATTGAAAGATAAGGGTCTTCTTGGCTATCAAATGATGGGGACGCTTTACATTTCAATTGATGATGAAGATTTTTACCAGTTGGTACAGAGCTTGCTCACTACCATGCAGCAAGAAAACAAAAAAGGTGCAGTACTTATTGCTGTGAGTCAGTTGGAAAATTTGCTTGTAATTCGTGCACTTGGGAACTGGAGTGAAGTGATCTTGGATTGCTTCCAACAAGTTTGGCAGGTGGCGAGAGAGCATTGGACTGGCGAATGTCCATATCCACCGAGGATCTGGGCGACCTAAACCAACAATTAGAATCGACGATAAGGCTTATCAATGGAATTGACCCCAAGAGAGAAGGACAAACTTCTCATCTTTTGCGCTGGTATGTTAGCCCAGCAGCGCAAAGACAAAGGCTTGAAACTCAATTATCCAGAATCCGTCGCTCTTATCTCTAGCGCCATTTTAGAAGGCGCTAGAGAAGGGAAAACAGTTTCCGAACTGATGGATTTTGGGCGCACACTACTTACCACCGAAGATGTCATGGAAGGCGTTCCGTCTATGATCCCCGACGTTCAAGTTGAAGCGACATTTCCAGATGGCACCAAATTGGTGACCGTCCATGAACCCATTGTTTAACTCATCGGTTTAACAAACTCGCTTAACTAAATTTAGGAGGTGACATGGCAGGATCATCTAAACACTACACGGGCTTTGTCCCAGGGCAGGTCGAGACCGCTAAAGGTGATATCGAACTTAACGTGGGCCGAGAGACGGTTACGGTAAAGGTCGAGAATCTAGGCGATAGACCGGTGCAAATTGGCTCTCATTACCACTTCTTCGAGGTCAATGAAGCACTGAGCTTCGACCGAGACCTGACTAAAGGTTTTCGCCTAAACATTCCCGCTGGCACAGCAACGCGTTTTGAACCAGGGCAGTCGCGAACTGTTGAGTTGGTTTCGTTTGCAGGTAAGCGTGAAGTTTATGGTTTCCAAGGCAAGGTAATGGGCGCGCTTTAGTGCGCGGTAGCCTCAGTAGTACTTCAAGATAAGAAAACTATTTGGGCTAATCATCAGTACGCCAAACAAAACAACAAGGAAGAATAATGGCGAAGATATCCAGACAGGCATACGCCGAGATGTTTGGTCCCACAGTCGGGGACCGAGTTCGCTTAGCGGATACAGAGCTTTGGCTAGAGGTAGAGCAAGACCTCACTGTATACGGTGACGAAGTTAAATTTGGTGGCGGTAAAGTCATTCGCGACGGTATGGGCCAGAGCCAGCGTCCTAGCGCTGAAACGCCTGACCTCGTCATTACCAACGCATTGGTGTTGGATTACTGGGGCATCATTAAAGCGGATGTCGCGGTGAAAAATGGGCGCATTCAAGCGCTCGGCAAAGCGGGTAACCCGGATATACAGCCAGGTGTTGATATCATTGTTGGTCCAGGCACCGAGGTATTAGCCGGAGAAGGTTCAATATTGACGGCGGGTGGGATTGACTCTCACATCCACTTCATCTGCCCGCAACAGATTGAAGAAGCGTTAGCTTCCGGTGTAACCACAATGATTGGTGGTGGTACTGGCCCTAACACGGGCACTAATGCAACGACCTGTACTCCTGGCCCTTGGAACATGCACCGCATGCTTGAGTCGTTAGACCAATTTCCAATGAACTTTGGCTTGCTTGGTAAAGGTAATGCGAGTCAACCAGAAGCGCTGCGTGAACAAATTGCTGCCGGAGCGGTTGGCTTGAAGCTTCACGAAGACTGGGGTACGACACCAGCATCCATCGATACGTGTTTGACCGTTGCCGATGAAATGGATGTTCAAGTTGCCATTCATACCGATACTCTGAATGAATCTGGCTTTGTAGAGTCTACGCTTGGCGCTATTGGCGATCGCGTTATTCATACATATCACACCGAAGGAGCGGGCGGTGGTCACGCGCCAGATATTATTAAAGCCGCTGGCGAATCAAACGTACTGCCGTCTTCAACCAACCCAACGCGACCATATACGGTCAATACCGTGGATGAGCACCTAGATATGTTGATGGTGTGTCACCACTTGTCGCCTTCTATTGCAGAAGATGTGGCATTCGCAGAGTCTCGCATTCGCCGTGAAACCATTGCAGCAGAAGATATTCTGCACGACCTTGGCGCATTTTCTATGATTGCCTCTGACTCACAGGCGATGGGACGTGTGGGTGAAGTGATCACTCGAACTTGGCAAACCGCCCACAAGATGAAAGTACAGCGTGGCAGCCTTAAAGAAGACTCTAGTTACAGTGATAACTTCCGTTTGAAGCGATATGTTGCCAAGTACACCATCAACCCAGCTATTACACATGGTATGGCGCATGAAATCGGTTCCATTGAGGTTGGCAAACTTGCTGACTTGGTCCTCTGGAAACCAGCCTTCTTTGGAGTAAAACCGAGCGTTGTGCTTAAAGGCGGCATGATTGCGATGGCACCGATGGGTGATCCTAATGCATCGATTCCGACTCCGCAGCCTGTTCACTACCGCTCTATGTTTGGCAGCTACGGTAAAGCATCACAAAACACCTCGATGTTGTTTGTCTCACAAGCAGCGGCCGATGCTGACATTGCCGGTCAGCTTGGACTGGGCAGCTTAATTGGCGTCGCTAAACAGTGCCGAACGATCAGCAAAGCGGACATGAAGTTGAATGATTGGCAGCCGAATATCGAAGTGGATTCCCAGACATATCAAGTGCGTGCCGACGGTGAGTTGCTTGTCTGTGAGCCTGCCGAAGTATTACCAATGGCACAGCGCTATTTCTTATTTTAACCGATGGGTATTGAGAGTTTTTTGAGGACAACACAGTGATTGAATTAATAGAAATTACCAAAGAGTTAACACCACAACCTCACGCATTTTTAAGTCTGCCTATCGACAGCCGTATTAAGAGCCGCCTAAAGGTCATTCTTGATGATGGACGTGATGCAGGTCTGTTTTTGCCAAGAGGTCATATTCTTCGTGGTGGAGAACAGCTTAAGAGTAAGTGTGGGCTCGTGATTGAAGTGAAAGCTGCGCCTGAGCAAGTCTCGTCAGTGTATTGCAGTGACCTACATCTGCTTACTCGCGTTGCCTATCACCTCGGCAACCGTCACGTGCCACTACAAGTGGAGTTTGGCTGGGTTCGATATCAACACGATCATGTATTAGATGAAATGGTGGAAGGACTTGGCGCAGAAGTGACTTCAGAGCTTGCGCCGTTTGAGCCTGAGGGGGGCGCATACGGTGGCAAAAGTGGTGGACATCACCACCATCATTAATCCGAATATAATCCGAACCACAACGATTTACTACTAAAAATATAATGAAAAGGAAATTTCAATGAAAACACCATTCCTCAAATTAACAACGTTCAGCTCTCTTTTATTGGCTCCGACTTTTGCATTAGCGCACCCTGGTCATGAATCAACGGCATTCTCAAGTGGTCTCACGCACCCGGTGACGGGTATCGATCATCTGATTATGCTACTTGCTTTTGGTCTTCTTGTTGGTTGTCTAAGCGCGACCAAAGCTCAAAAAATTGGTCTAGTCGCCGGTGCGCTAGCGATGCTTATGGTGGGACTATTAATTGGTAGCACCTTTGGTCTCGCGACCGGAGTGGAGACAGCGATCGTGGCGTCTCTTTTTGTGGTCAGTGCGGCGATTTGGCATGCGTTCAGTGCATCGCAAAAGATGGTTAAGCTAGCGGTTGGTCTGTGTATTGGCATGATGTTTTTCCACGGCTATGCACATGGTGTTGAAGCTGAAGGCACACTTGGTCAGTTCTCACTGGGAATGGCTTTGGGCGCGACAGCACTGATGACACTGGGCACTCAAATTGGTAGTCGCGTTGCATCACGTTGGATGTCGGTTGGCGTTGCTGCGGCAAGCTCACTGTTCTTGATGGCAGCCTAATTTATGGCAATGAATGCCAATCAGGCTCTGGGGAGCGACAGCGATATTGCGTCGACGTCAGAGCCTAAAATCAACAACGATGTGTCTAGCTATCGATTGTTCCAGTTGATCAGCCCATCACTTCCCATCGGCGGGTTTACTTACTCGCAAGGTCTTGAGTGGGCGGTGGAGGCGGGCTGGGTGAAAAACCGCGCTTCGATGGAAGAGTGGTTGTCAAATATGCTGTTTAGCAGCGTTGCAACCCTTGAATTGCCAATCATCGACAGGCTTTATCAGGCGATTCAAGCTTTAGATACTAACGCGATTTCAGACCTGTCAGAAAGGTTGGTGAGCAGTCGTGAGACGAAAGAGTTGCGAGCTGAAGAGAAGCAACGAGGGCTAGCACTCAATACTTTGCTTGGCAGATTAGAAATAGCGATTGACGGCGTCGCGCTCGACGATTATCAGCCAAACCAGCTGCTCGGCTTATGTGTTGCTGCGGTGTATTGGAAGATTGATTTGAACGAGCTTAAGAAAGGCTACTTGTGGAGCTGGGCTGAGAACTTAGTCATGGCAGGTGTAAAGCTGGTTCCTTTAGGTCAAACCGACGGTCAGCTTGCACTTATCAATCTATCTGATCAGTTTGCTAAAGCGCTCGAAATCGAACAGCAGACGGAAGACTGGATGATTGGCAGTTTTACACCTTCGGTATCCATAGCCAGCAGTCTTCATGAGACACAATATACAAGATTATTTCGCTCATAGTGGTTAGCGGCACAAACTGCCTTGACAACAAACGAGTGACGAAAAAGGAAGAGATAACATCATGACAAGTACAACAGACAGCTATAAACAGCCACTACGAATCGGAATCGGTGGCCCAGTAGGCTCAGGCAAAACGGCATTGCTTGAGGTCTTGTGTAAAGCGATCAGGGATAAACTCCATATTGCTGTTGTGACCAATGATATCTATACGCAGGAAGATGCGAAGATCCTAACTCGAGCAGAGGCTCTTGAACCAGATCGTATCATCGGTGTAGAAACAGGAGGCTGTCCTCATACCGCGATTCGCGAAGACGCTTCCATGAACCTAGCAGCGGTAGAAGAGCTCGCTAAACGTCATAAAAATCTCGATGTGGTTTTTGTTGAGAGTGGTGGCGATAACCTAAGTGCAACGTTCAGCCCTGAGCTTGCTGACTTAACTATCTATGTTATTGACGTAGCGGAAGGGGAGAAGATCCCACGTAAAGGTGGTCCGGGCATTACGCGCTCTGATCTGCTTGTCATCAACAAAATCGACCTTGCTCCTTATGTTGGTGCATCACTAGAGGTGATGGAGCAAGACACACAACGTATGCGCCCAACCAAGCCGTATGTCTTTACCAACTTAAAAGAGAGTAAAGGTTTGGACACCATCATCGATTTCATTTTGACTGAAGGTATGCTTGAGTTTCATAGTTAAGATTTTAAGACTTCGCTTGGATTTACAGACTCAAAGTTACACATAAGTGACGGTTGTGACTTACACTTTTGCTAAAGACGAGATAGGCGGAACGTGTATGTTTCAAGCAAAGCTGATGGTATGGATAACAACACTGGTCTTTTTAGGTTACGGGCTGTTGTTTTCTCTGTCCCCAAATATGCTGTTCGAACGAGTAACAGACAGTGCATTGTTTTCTTACTCGGCAGCCATTGATATACGAGCGACCTATGGTGGCATGATGATGGCGATAGGCATCATATTGGCGCTACTGGTACTTAGAGCCGAGACATTGAAATTGTCGGTGATTGCCGCCACTTTGCTTGCTGGCTTAATGGCAGTAACGAGATTGATGGGTATCGTTGTGGAATCCCAGCCTAACGATACGATGCAAATCTATCTGGCAACGGAAGTCTTCTTCACTGTTTGGGGATTGTTCATTCTATGGAAACTGCCCAAACGGCGATTCTACTTCAAATAGTAAATAGGAAATAGCAGATAGCAAATACAAAATGCCCCTCTGGATAGACTCTTCAGAGGGGCGTTTTTCATAATGATGCTTATAGATTTTTATCGATATCAAGCGAGCTTAAAGTAGGTGAGTTGCTGCTTTAACTCCTCAGCCGCTACCGCCATCTCTTGAGTCTTTGAGGCTAATTGATTACTTGCCTCGTTTATCTCCCGAGCAGATAAATGAATAGTAGTGACATTCTCACTCATCTCATTGGATACCATGCTTTGTTGCTCTGCTGCCGCAGCAATCTGAGCGACCATATCATTCGCACCGCTCAGGTCACCGAGCATCGACTCTAGGGTCACTTTTGTCTCTTGTGCTCCTGAAACACTGGCGGCAATGCTGGTATTGTTCTGCTCCATGACATCCAGTACTTCACCCGTCTTGGACAGCAATTCATTGATTGTGGTTTGCACTTCGTTGGTTGATTGCTGCGTTCGGCTTGCGAGGTTGCGTACTTCATCCGCCACTACGGCAAATCCACGACCTTGTTCTCCAGCACGTGCGGCCTCGATGGCAGCGTTTAGTGCCAATAGATTCGTCTGCTCTGAAACCTCTTGAATGACCTCAACAACCTTACCGATATTGTCGACACCGAGTTTCAACGCCGCCATAAGATGAGTTGTCTCGTCGATTGAAATGGAGATAGCAGAGACTTCCTCGAGTGTTGAGTCCATGCTGACGCTACTCGTTTTGGCATGCTCAGCGGCGCCGCTAGTGCGCTCAGCGCTCTGCTCAGCATTGGTCGCTACATCGTTGATGGTTGCAGACATCTCGTTCATCGCTGTCGCAAGCTGTTCCAGCTGCGAGTTTTGCGAGTCAAGGCTTTGCGCTGTCTCTTCACTGGTCGATGCGATGCTTTCAGAGAGTCGACTTGCAGTATCAGCGGTAATGGTCGCAGCCGTGATGGTGTCACGTATCGTTGATTGCATTTGACCCAAGCCATTACTCAGTTGACCAATTTCGTCTTTACGTTTTTTCGTTAGTTGAGTAGTAAGGTCGCCACTTGCCATGCGTTTTAGATTTTCGACTAGCTGCTCAATTGGTTTAACGATGTTATTGCCAACGACAAAGCTCGTCATAAACAGGATCGCCACACAGCCTACAGTGAAAGCGACTTGCTTGGTCACCTGAGCAATAAAATCCTCTTTAATATCGGAGACAAATAACCCTGAGCCGATAATCCAATCCCATTGAGGAACATAGGCCACATAAGAGATCTTATCTTTCAACTCTCCCTCTGGAGAGAGCCAGGTGTAATCTAAGAAACCTGCGCCATCTGATTTTGCGATGCGCGACATTTCACGCCAATGGTAATTTCCGGCACCGTCAGCAATATCGCTCATGTTGTTACCGATCGCTTGTGGTCGAAGTGGATGCAGGACTAAGGTGTTTTTACTATCGGTCACCCAGAAGTAATTGCTTTTGTCGTATCGAAGGGCACCAAGTGCTTGTTTCGCTGCTTGCTCTGCTTGTTGTGAAGATAGGGAAGGTTGGGTGCGATAATAGTTAACCAGCGAAACCGCAGCCTCAACTTGAGCACGGAGTTTCCCCTCTCGCTCTGCGAGTTGCTGCTGTTGTTGAAGGAACACGTTGAATATTCCCATAGACAGCATTAACACCGCAGATAATACAACGATGATCTTGATTTTTGCCTTAATGCTTATGTTATTGAGCTTCATGCCTAGCCTCTATCACTTTGTTTTTATAGTTGTTTCTATGCTAACGGATAGACACGAGGTGTATAGTGATATACGTGTAAATTATGTGGGTATTGGAAAGTGAGTTTCGAAAATGTGCAGTAGGTTGGGTTATTTTATTTATTTGTGCGATAGGCGTTACAAATTGAAATATTATGGAGGGCGAATTGAATCTTAAGAACACGCCCTCCTAAGCGATTATTTGAAAATACAATGCTTTGCGTAGTCGCTGGCTTCATTAGCCGTCCAATCACCTTTCGGTTTTTCTTGCATGTCTTGGCACCAAGCTTCACTACCAACTTCTGTACATGCACTTAGGGCCAACATTGCTAGGGTGGCTAGTGCTAATGTTTTTAACGTCGAGTTCATTACTACTTCCTGTGTTACATATCCGTTGTTACTAATTGTTACCAGTATAGCGTCAAGCGGTTACGCTAGGGAAGTGCGTGCTCAACTAAACGAGAGTATGTCATACACAATTACTAGACGACTGGTCTAATTGTGTGTCATGATAAAAACATGAATACGAAAACCAATGAAACTCGGCAGCATATTCTAGATGTCGGGTATGAACTTATTTTATCAAAGGGCTTCACTGCGGTTGGGCTCTCTGAGCTATTGAAAACCTCAGAAGTGCCGAAAGGCTCTTTCTATCACTACTTTAAATCTAAAGAACACTTTGGTGAGGTGCTGATAGCGAGTTATTTCGAAGGCTACTTGGCGCGGCTAGACACCTTGCTTAATGAAGCTGAAGGAACAGGCTATGAGCGCTTGATGGGGTATTTTCGTCGTTGGTTAGAGGTTGAAGCGGGTCGATGCAACGCACATAAGTGCCTTGTGGTTAAGCTTGGCGCTGAGGTCTCTGATCTGTCAGATCCGATGAGAGATGCGCTTCACCAAGGAGCCATTCAGATCACGGCTACGATAGCTCGCTGTATCGATGCTGGTATTGAAGATGGCTCTATCACGGAGCAAGACAGCACAACGACAGCCAACGTGGTTTACCAACAATGGTTAGGAGCCAGTTTGCTCAGTAAGCTTAGCCAAAACACCCAACAATTAGAATTTGCTCTAGCAGCGACTCAATCACTGCTAAAGCGTTAAATGAACTAAAATTAACCTGCTTTTGCGATGCAGGTTTTTTTAGAAATGAACACTAGACGACTGGTCTAATATTGAAAAGGAATCACCATGTCACAACAGAACAGAAGAATTGTTTTAGCCTCTCGCCCAGTTGGTGCACCAACACAAGACAACTTCCGAATCGAACAAGTCGACATTCCTCAGCCAAATGATGGTGAGGTGCTACTGAAAGCCATTTACCTTTCTCTTGATCCTTATATGCGTGGTCGTATGAATGATGCGGAATCTTACGCTGAACCAGTTGCTCTCAATGAGGTGATGGTAGGGGCAACTGTATGTCGCGTTGAGGCTTCCAAAAACGACCAGTTTGAAGAGGGCGAATGGGTACTTGCTTACACTGGTTGGCAGGACTTTGGCATTTCCAATGGTGAGGGCTTAGTTAAGCTAGGCAAGACACCAACACATCCATCTTATGCGCTTGGCATTATGGGTATGCCAGGTTTCACAGCATATATGGGACTGCTTGATATTGGTCAGCCTAAAGCAGGTGACACAGTTGTTGTGGCGGCGGCGACAGGTCCGGTTGGCGCAACGGTCGGTCAGATCGCTAAGCTAAACGGTTGCAAAGTGGTGGGTGTCGCTGGTGGTGAAGAGAAATGTCGTCACGCAGTCGAGGTACTAGGTTTTGATGTGTGTTTGGACCATAAAGCAGATGATTTTGCGCAGCAACTAGCACTAGCTTGTGATAATGGCATTGATGTCTATTTCGAAAACGTGGGTGGTAAGGTATTCGACGCAGTGATGCCACTACTGAACACCGGCGCGCGTATCCCCGTCTGTGGCTTGATTTCTCAGTATAACGCTACGTCGTTGCCAGAAGGGCCAGACCGAATGTCTGCGCTTGTTGCAACGCTTCTTATCAAGCGCATTAAGATGCAAGGTTTTATCATTTTTGATGACTATGCACACCGTTACGACGAGTTCGCGACTCAAATGGGTCAGTGGCTAGCCCAAGGTAAGATGCAGTATAAAGAGCATTTGGTACAGGGTATGGATAACACGGTGGATGCGTTTATCGGTCTATTGGAAGGTAAGAACTTTGGTAAATTGGTCATTCAGCTTAATGACCTAGATTAATCCGCGAAGTCACGAGAAACAGCGCCTATTTTTAAGGCGCTGTTTTCGTTTGTCTTGAGCCGTTCACACTTGAAAGAGTACACTGTTTGCTTTGTTTGATGATGGACTTAAGACTATGCACATAACGGCTTCTAGCAGTGTTCAATACCGCTCTCCTCTGCTTAAAGCGTTGTTTAAAAGGCCCAAGATTAAAGGTTCTATTCAAACGGCATCATCGGCGACACTGACAAATCCTTCCTTTTCTATTGATGGCAGGGCATTAAACCGTTACTGCCAGCACTTCGGTTTTGATGCGTCACACATCCCTGAAACCTACTTGTTTGTCGCTACGCAGGGTGAACTGCTCCAGTTATTTGTTCATCCAGAGACTGCTGTCCGCCCGCTTGGTTTAGTACACACGTTTGTTGAGTTTGAGATGTTTCAGCAACTCGAGGCCGAGCAGAACTACCACTTTACGGCCTTGCTGGAGATGGCAGAGAAAACAGAAAAAGGGCAGAGGTTTGAAACGGTCGGTGAGTTCTCATTAGAAGGTCGAGTCATCGCGCGCTATCGGTCTGGGTATCTGATGCCAAATAGGGGAGTGAAGTCTAAAAGACGTCAATCAGCGCCTGTAGAAGATCTCAGCGCTTATCATATCAGCACGACTCTTGAGACATCAAAAAAGCACACCAAAGCGTATGCTAAGGTGTCGGGTGATTACAATCCTATCCACCTGAATGGTCTTATGGCTAGGCTGTTTGGGTTTAAAGCCCCCATTGTGCACGGAATGGACATGGCCGCGAGATTGCTGAATGCTGCTAGCAAAGAGTTAAATACAGAATCGATTCAAAAGTGCCGCTTTGACTTCAAGCGTCCCGTGTTCGTCGATCAGACACTGAAGGTGTGCGGCAACAAAACGCAGCTTCTGCTTGTGAACGAGGATAACAAAAGCTGCGTGGTAATGAGTTTGTTGGAGAAGGGAGCTTAGTTCGCTTTGGCTTTAAGCTGTTGCGTTAGCCAGTCAGCACTGCTAGATGAATTCTCTGCGCAAACGACTTGATAGGCTTTGCCAGTAAACCAGCTTTTAGACGCCACTTCATCAATGAACACCCGTGTAGAGGTGACATCATCCTTGGCATAGTCCCACTTCCTTCGAAGGTGATCTGCCGCTTCTTGCCCAGTGTGTTCTTTACCATTTCGGATAAAGGTGCATGAGGAGCTCTGCATCTGATCGATCAGATACAGCACATCACTTTCGGTATCAGCCAGCACGTCTGTGCTGGCTAGTGTAACGAGTAATAGAGCTAACGCTTGGTGCTTCACTGTTTCCACCATTGTTTGACTGGTGTTGGATTTAGGATCTCTAATCGTTCACCAATTTCTGGAGAGACCATAGTAACACCGCGCTCTTCGCTAATCTCTAGGGCTTTGTTCATCGGTTCATGCCAGTCATGCATCGACAGGTCAAATGTACTGTTGTGAATTGGCATCATCACTTTACCTTTGACATCAATATGCGCTTGAACACTTTGCTCCGGGAACATGTGAATCTGTGACCATAGCTTGTTGTAGGCGCCTGTCTCAATCATAGTAAAGTCGAATGGACCGTATTTTTCACCGATCTCAGCAAACCCACCAAAGTAGCCAGAGTCACCGCTAAAGAAGACCTTGGCTTCTTTACTGTCGATTACCCAGCTTCCCCATAAGGTTGAATCTCGGTCAGTTAAACCACGACCAGAGAAGTGCTGTGTTGGGGTGAGCGTGTACTCGATACCATTGACTTCATGTGACTCCCACCAAGCGAGCTCGGTGATTTTATCTTCAGGTACGCCCCATTTAGTCAGGTAGTTGCCCACCTTAAGCGGCACAATAAAGTGCGACGTTTTGTTTGCTAGCGCTTTGACTGACGCTTTGTCTAGATGGTCGTAGTGGTCATGGCTTATCACGATCACGTCGATTTCAGGCAACGCTTCTAGTGAGATAGGTGGCTGGTGGAAACGTTTTGGTCCTGCCCATTGCACTGGTGACGCGCGATCACTAAACACTGGGTCAGCCATAACGATTTGACCGTCGAGCTTCATAATCACACTAGAGTGTCCTATACGATAGACCACGTCTTCTGTTTCCTCGATCAACTGTTGCGCTGTGATCGTGTTCACCGGCAAGTCAAACGTCGGGGTAGGTTCAGCGCGATCTGTGGTGAAGTAGGATTTCATGATCTCAACCATGTCACCAAAGCTAGATTTGTACTCCATTTCGCTATTGACGTATTTGTCTGGGTAACGTTCAGGATCTTTTTCAGTATTTGTACAAGCTGTTAGTGCAGTAGTGCTCATTGATAGAACTCCTAATGTGGCTAGTAGAGACTTTCTCATGGTGCTGACTCTTCTGTCATGTGAGCTTTTGCTCATCTCTTCTTTAAGTAAACTGACCAGTGTAGTTTACTTTTATGTGGTGAAAAGTAAACTACTTAGTGTAAAATATTTAGAGAAATTTCCACCGTCTCGGTTAACGTTATGATTGAAAAGAAGAAAACAAGAAGCGAGTTGAAAAGAGAAGCGATCATCAGCGCCGCTAAAGACGCATTCAACGAGTTTGGTGTGCAAAATACCAGCATGGATAAGCTGGCTTCATTAGCAGGCGTGTCGAAACGTACGGTATACAATCACTTCGAATCGAAAGAAGAGTTAGTGATGTTATTGCTATCTGAACTTTGGCACCAATCCATGGCGGACGTTGACCTCACGCCCTTGGAAATGAAAAGTGTCGAAGAGCAGCTTCACTATTTGTTAGCGCATGAGATCCGAATCCTCAATAAGCCTTCCTATATCGACTTAGCTAAAGTTGCCTTCGGTCATTACTTCTATCGACCAGACGAGCTCAAAGAGCAAGCCGCCAAAATGACCAAACAAGAGACCGCACTTTATAAGTGGCTTGAACAGCAAAACGAGAAGGGCGTGCTTAAGATAGATGATATAGACACTGCAAGCATTCAGCTTCACAGCTTGATAAAGGGAAGCTGTTTTTGGCCACAGTTGATGGGTATGAGTGATGTTATGAGTGAAGAGGCTGTGATGCAGTTGGCTCAGTCTACCGCGGATTTGTTTTTGGCACGTTATTTAGCTTAGTTAATTGCCAACCTGTCGCTTTCCAATATAGTGCGCAGTTTAGTTTCTCGATGGCTAATGTGTGCGCACTACATAACTTCTCTGATACTAATATTCGACTTACTAATATCAATCAGCAAACTCCACTCTCTATTGAACGCTTCGACAAGCACCGCGTACTGGTTTGGAAATCCTTTGAGTTGTGCTGACTTTAGGTCATCGATGTAGGCTGGAGGTACTGAGTACTGACGCTCCATGTATCGTTTTACCTCGATAAAATGTACATCTTTCATTGTTCGTTTTTCTCTCGTCAATTTTACGTAGTTTGTTTTTTGTATTAGCGACCTTGCTTGGCACACCTCTTTACTGACGGTTAGGTGCCTAATATGCAGCTATAAATTGAGGGTAACGAAAGTATATGAATGTTTTATGTACCAAATAGCTTGCTCAAGTAACTTACGCGATGAGAGCAGCTAAACACCGCTAAGAGTTCGTGGTAAAGTGCGCTCTTT
Source organism: Vibrio maritimus (assembly GCF_021441885.1). Classification (NCBI taxonomy): domain Bacteria; kingdom Pseudomonadati; phylum Pseudomonadota; class Gammaproteobacteria; order Vibrionales; family Vibrionaceae; genus Vibrio; species Vibrio maritimus. Next base: position 210,520 of record NZ_CP090439.1, on the reverse strand, counting down.
GATGGGAAGAGGGGAGTTTGCGCAGTTATATAACATGTCTACTGATCGATTCATTTCCCACGACACCGTCCATAATCAGCATTAACGAAGACCAAGACTATGCCATTTACCAAGCTATCGCTATCTCAAGAGCTGACTGCAGCTTTACCTGAAACGTTCTGCGAACCAACGGACATTCAGGCACTCGCTATTCCTGCGATTCTAAATCACAAGGATGTTTTAGCGATCGCCCAGACGGGAAGTGGAAAGACATTGGCTTATGGGCTGCCTCTCTTACATCTTATTCTCGAGGGGCAAAACAGTTCTAAAGCTTTAGTCCTCGTTCCAACTCGTGAGCTTGCGTCACAAGTTACCGACGCCTTGCTTATGGTTGCCAAAAATACGTCAGTAAGATCGGTTTGTGTTTGCGGTGGGGTAGATAAAGAACAACAGAAAGCTGAACTTTCTATGGGGTGGGAGGTTGTTGTTGCCACGCCGGGAAGACTTATCGAGCTATTAGCTGAACAAGCATTAGACGTGAGTATGGTATCTAACGTGGTGCTTGATGAAGCTGACCGAATGCTAGAAATGGGCTTCTGGACGGACGTACAGCGCATTATTCAAAGCCTACCGAAACAGCGTCAAACACTCTTGTTTTCGGCTACCTTTCCGCAGGCACTTGAAGAAAAAGCAAAGACGTTGCTGAGTTCTCCAGTGTTCATTGAGGCACAGAAAGAGGCTAAAAAAGAAGACGCAATCGAAGAAATCCTTTATCTGGTTAATAAAGGAAGCAAAGCTAAAGCACTGATAGATCAAATTACACGCAATAACTGGTCTCAGGTATTAGTGTTTATCGGAGCGAAAGATAACGCTGACGCGCTCTGTAAAAAGTTGAGTAAAGCAGGGCTCTCGGCAGCCGCACTGCATGGCAATAAAAATCAAGCTGAGAGAGAAGCAACGCTTGAGAGCTTTAAACAGCAAAAAGTGCGTGTCCTTATCGCCACAGACCTACTAGCGCGCGGCATTCACGTTGAAAGCCTACCTGTCGTCATTAACTTCGAATTGCCATCCAATCCAGAGACTTATGTTCACCGAATTGGAAGAACCGCAAGAGCTGGACAGCAAGGTGTCGCTGTGTCTCTAGTTTGTCACGGTGAAACCGAGTATCTTGAAGCCATAAGAAAGACGACTAGCCGTAAACTTGTTCTAAAGGAGTTGGATAGTTTTCCGGTTACCGATAAGCCTTCCACTGGTGAGAGCAAACGTGCACCACGAGACAAGCAAGCCAATCGCAGAACACAAAGAAAGAAGAGCATTAAGCAGTTTCAAGGCAAGAACAAACGATCATAGAAATCGCCTCGCATTGAGGCGATTTATTCGAACAACTCTGAGAGTTTGTTCGCGGTCGCTTCATTGATAAAACTCACCAATCTCCTGGACCAACAGTTGGGTTGCTTTGGAATATATGTGTTGCTCTTGCGCCCCAACGAGTTGAATGAGCAACACTTTGTTTGATGCCAGGCACTGACGAAGTGCTCTTAATACCATGGCAATATCCAGCTTTCGCTTCTCACTGCTTGAGTTGTGTTTTGAGATCGAAGGCAGATCAATCGTGAGCACGAGCTTGTCGCAATGACTAATAAAGCGCGCCAGTTGCTCTTTGAGTAACGCGCGACTTCGATAGTTCACTTCATCTGCCATGAGCCAGTCGCACCCCATATCTTCTGCATACTCTAGCTGTTTTTTGTCGCATTTGCTGCCATCAATGCCAATATGAAAGGCACGACATTCATTGAATCGATTTAAGGCGAAGTGCAGCATTGAGCCCATGGTCAAATCTAGACACTGATCCATTAGAAGATGAGCGTTGATATTGATGATACCGACTTCTTCTCGCTCAATGAGCAGACTTGGAAAGACATCGAGCAAGGCTTCGTGGCAGTTAGAAATCAGCAAAGGCATCGCGCCAACGGTTAATTGCTCAATTAACTTCTCTTTGAAGTCATGGCTAGCCATCGGATTTTCAAAGTATGGTCGCTCACTCTTGTAGGCAGTAAGAATAGGGAAATGCCCAGCGTTTCTCATTGAATGAGAATAATGTTGAGCGCTAAGCCAATCGTAAGCCGTATCAAGCAAAGATTCGGCGTCTTCAAACTGAGCATTGGTCTGGGGTTTAATCGCTTCGCATACCGTCAAGAGTGACAGTTTGTTGTCCATTACTGGATGATAGCGACGTTTCCATAACTGTTTGAAGACGCTTAGCATGATGAATTACCTTTCTGGAGGCAACGCTCTGGCTGCCTGTAATACATGAAGAATGAATCTGTCCTTGTTCGCCTCTACACGATGAGCAGGCGCCATAATGGAAACTGCACCAATTAGCTTAGATCCCTTGGTAACAGGTGCGCTGATGCCCGTCACTCCAGGGTCAAACTCAGATGTACTGATAGCAAATCCTTGTTTGCGAATCTGATCCAACTCAGTTTGCCAAGCTTCGGCGTTTGCTTCTTCTCCGAAATGGCGAAGGATCTTTTCGCGTCGAGCTTCAGGCAGGTAGGCCAGCATTACCTTGGACGATGCGCCGCGCAATAAAGGCTGGCTTTGTCCACGAACATAGCTACAACGCAGTGCTTGGGCACTTTCTTGTAGGCTGACACATAATGCTCGATAACCCACTGGTACCATGTAGGCTGCCATCTCACCCGTTTGCTTCTGTAGCCTGAACAAAATGCTCTCAATCGTTTCCAAGTTGTGAGGACTTGATTGGTAGCTGTGCATCAGTAAAAGAGCTGCAGGGCCGACGATGAGCGTTTTGTCATGAGCACTTTCTTCAATGAGGTTCCACTCTTTAAGTAGTTTGATATGTCTGTAAAGGCTACTAAGTGGTACACCTAACTGCTGGCTCAAAGTCTTAGCAGATACGGGTTCATCGGATACAGCAACCTGCATAAGCAGTTGCAATGGCTTTTCGTTTACCTGAGTTGGTGGCTGTAGTGCATTTCCCATATGGGCGTTATCTATCATCAAAAAGGATTACGCAATTTATATTCCTGTCCGGTAAGAAAGGGAACAAAATTAAGCAGAGGCTTTCTCATGAGGTGAAAAATAAGCAGATTCTTACATTGGAGTAAGTTGCGATGAATCAATACAACTCGATGAATATCCAACTAAGGTAATGTGGAACGAGAGGAGAGTGATAAATGGAATTTGTTTGTGGAACCTGTCGCCAGTTTCAAAGAAAAAGAGACAACGAGAAAGATCTTTGTACAGCATGGGGAAACCCGACGTCTATGAAGCGAGAAGGTTGCCAGTTCTGGATGCCTAAAAGCGGTGTATTGTTTGCCGGTCTGAATAATGAGAAGGAACCGAGGGAATGATGCACACTCAGCCCGAAAGGGGGGAAGGGCTGAGTGTCTGTTTCTTAAGTAGTTCTAGATTAGAACTTGTAAGAAGCACCTAGGTATAGAGAACCTACTGAGAATGTGTCTGTGCTTGAACCACCCATGTCTACTTTGAATGCATCCGCTTCATAAGCAACACGTACTGCAAGACCATCAATCATTTGTGGTGCGTACTCTAGGCCCAAGCCGTAACGGAAACCAGATGCTGAATCGCTTTCTGATTGACCATTTGCTTTAAGATCAACGTTTACGTGAGATAGACCAAGAGTAGCAAATGGGCGTAGACCATTATCAAAGCTGTAACCTAAGTTAGCTGCTACAGAGAAAGCACTTGGTGTAACCTTAGCATTAGCACCTTGAAGCATTGCGTGCGAAAGGTCACCATAGTTAGTGTAACCACCTTCCAGAGAAACGATACGGTTGAACTGGTAACCACCGTATACACGTAGTGAACGCGAACCATCTAGTGTTGGGAACGCTGACATGTCTTGGTTCTCTAGCTTACTTTCAGTAAGACCAAAACCACCACCCAAGTAGAAGCCTGGCTCTACTGAGTTTGCCCATGCACTAGTTGCCATTAAAGCTGAGATCGCGATTGCCACTGTCTTTTTCATTCTGTTACCCATTTCGTATTTATAAGAGTGTTTGATTTCGGGGCGTAATGTAAGCAATTCTCGTTTGTGGGTCTGTGCAAGAAATGTCGGGAAATGTGGTGGAAGTGTCCTAGAACTGTTTGTGAGTAAAACCACAAAATTACAAACGAATACGCAAACGTTTACTCAAATAAAAGTGAACAAAGTCACACTATATTGGGTAGTTAGGGTGGTTTTGTATTAAGTTTATCAGTATAAATGCGGGTTATTCCCTTGAGTTCGGTAAATCCGCTCATGTATGTTGGATTTGACGAAGACACGAGCTCGTTAGCCTATCTGCACGGAGTCGGAATAAACATACGGAAATTCTGAGGCTTATCAATTATCCCAAAAAGAGGTAACGATGAATTATAAACAACTGCCAAAAATCGACCTACACTGCCACTTAGATGGAAGTGTTCGCCCTGAGACTATTATCGAGTTGGCGGAGCTACAGAACATCGAATTGCCTAGTACAGATGTGGAAATCATCCGTGACATGATGATTGCCCCAGAAACCTGTCCAAACCTGATTGAATACCTAAAACGCTTTGACCTGCCACTGTCTGTAATGCAGACAAAAGAAGCACTTGAGCGTATCGCCTTTGAGGTATACGAAGACGCTGCTCTAGAAAACGTTACGTATATGGAAGTACGATTTGGTCCTTTGTTACATCGAGAGCAAGGGCTAAATGTAGAAGAGATTATCGGTTCTGTTGTTGCTGGTATGAAGCGTGCGGAACAAGCTCACGGCATTAAAGGCAATATTATCCTGTCTCTACTGCGTCATATGCCAACGGATGAAATTAATGATGTCATTGATGTTGGTTCGCAATACGTGGGCAAAGGTGTGGCTGCGTTTGATCTTGCTGGTGGCGAAGAGTTGGGCTTTTGCGAAAAGTTCATCCCATTCGCTAAATATGCAAAAGAAAAAGGTCTCAATGTGACCATTCATGCCGGTGAGCAGGGTGAAGGTCAGAACGTGTATGATGCGATTACCATGCTGGGTGCAGAGCGAGTGGGGCATGGTATCCATATCGCGACTCATCAAGCTGCCTTTGATCTCGTCCACGACAAACAAGTTGCGCTAGAAACGTGCCCAAGTAGTAACGTTCAGACCAAAGCGGTAGAGAGTATGGATGTTCATCCAATTGAAGACTTTAGACAGCGCGGTATCCCTGTAACGATTAACACGGACAACAGAACGGTTTCCAACACCACCATGACGGAAGAAGTACAAAAAGTGATGGAACAGTTCAACTTGAGCGAAGACGATTACATGCACATCTATCGTAACAGTGTGAACGCAGCATTTACGGATGAAGCGACTAAATCACAGCTTCTAGTTAATTAGCAAAAAGCCGATTAACAGATAACTGATCTACTGTTACCAGAACCCAAAAAGACCCAGTTTTAATACCACTGGGTCTTCTTTTATCTAGTATGTACGGCCTTTAGCCTATTTTTCTAGAAATACACTCTAAAGCCGGCTCTTGCCTCTAGTTCAATTTCAAATTCATCAAGATAAATTGCCGGAGTGACATCTACGTAAAATCCAACGGGTTTCACGCGAAACTCGGCACCGATCCCCGGCGTCACCGCAATATAGCGACTGTTTCTATCGACATAGTGACCGCCGACAAAAAGGTAGATTGGTGTATCTTGAATACCGAAGGTTTTGTTGACGCCAAAGCCCATACGGTCGTCGAGGCTGACATTGAAGCGCAGATCATTGTGCTTGAAGTCCAAACCCCAATACGGGTCTCCAACAAAAAGGCCAACCCCGGTATCTGCCTTGGCAACTGAGCTAAAGCCCACGCACAGCGCCAATGCCATCATAATTATTTTTTTCATGTTTGCTACCACTGCTATTTCGTAGGCGGCAACCATAAAAGACCAATGCAAAAATAGTGTTAGCGAGTTATTGGTTTGACGAATGTCTCACAAGTTTGAATAGTCTTTAGTCATCGTTGACACTAGGGAGACCAAACAGAAACAACTACTAACAGTTGACGCGCTAGGTTGGGCGTTTCACGGTAATTGTTTTTTCTAGAGTCGCGTAATCATTACCACCAAGTCGAGAAAGTGGGTCGACTTTAAGTGCATCTATGATCAGTCGTTCCTGGTTCTGTTTAACGACGTTGTCATCTATGTAAACCTGCTCAATTTTGGCAATGATCAGATGCTGGGGCGTGTTGCCCATTTCAATAACATCATGTAATGAACAGCCAAAAGCAATTGGGCACTGAGCTACGCGAGGTAACTCAAAACCATCGAAGGGGAGCAACTCAATATCGCTTGCTTGGACTTCAGATTGACCGTGAGCAAGAGTGGCAGAGGTTTGAGTCATGATTTCAGCGCTTTGAGTTGAAGCAATATGAATGACGAGTTGTTTGTTTTTTATCGCATTGACTGCACTGTCTTTTAAGGTTCCATCTGGCTTTTTACCGATCGAGATCATCAGTAGTGGTGGATTACTGGAGATAGGGGCGAAATAGGAAAATGGCGCTAAGTTAAAATTCTCTGACGAGGATTCGGTTAGTACCCAAGCGATGGGGCGTGGAACCACGGTTTGTGTCATTAGATGATAGATGGCATTCGGGCTGAGGTCGTCAAGGTTGAGATTCATGCTGACTCCGATTGTTATTATTAAGCGACTGATTGCGAATGTAAAAACAGTAGCATATTACCTGTTCAGTGTGGAGATTATTAAATCCGTGGTCTACACCTATAGAGTCAGTCAGCCATGAGGAAGCAGCACAATGATAGTCCGATTAACCACATTTATAGTGACAATGGCATTCGTATTTTCGTCGCATGCAGAGTGGATGCTAGACAGCAACAACTCGACGTTAAAATTCGTGTCGACTAAGAGCAATAGTGTAAGCGAAATACATCACTTTGAAGGAATGACCGGCACGATAAGTGATGACGGAAAAGCGACACTGGTCATAGATCTAGCGAGTGTCGAAACCAATATCCCAATCCGAAATGAGCGAATGCAAACCATGCTTTTCAATGTCGCCGATTTTGCCAAAGCAACGGTGAGTACCGTCGTGGATATGAGCGAGTTGGATAATAGTGATATTGGTGGGATCTACAGTATTGTTAACGATGTGACCGTAGACCTGCATGGGAAGCAGAAGACTTACCCAACAAAGTTAACCGTGATGAAGATGAGTGAAGATAAAGTCGTGATTGTCTCGACCGATCCTATGATTATTCAGGCTGCTGACTTTGGGCTTGATGTGGGTATCGAGAAACTAAGAGAAGTGGCAGGGTTACCCTCAATCGCAACGAGTGTCCCGCTCACCTTTGTGCTCGTTTACAATCAGAAGTAACTCAGTTCTAAAAAAACGCTCCGCTAAACTGCGGAGCGTTTTTCTTGGTCTCTATATACGGAAGTAAGCGAGTTTCTGTGTAAGCTCAGCAGAGGACTCCGCCATGGCTTGAGATTGCTGTGCGAGGCTTTGGCTGGCTTGTCTAATTTCACTGATAGATAAGTGCACAATGCTGACGTTTTCGTTTACGTCATTCGCGACAGTGCCTTGCTGCTCGGCTGCGGCAGCGATTTGTGTGACCATGTCATAGGTATCGTTGAGCTTGTCTACCGCGGTATCAAGCTTCTCTTGAGTTTGTGAAGCGAGTTCAACACTCTCGGTGACCTTCGTCTGATTCGATGACATTACTGCAAGCACGCTATCTGTGCGCTCATTCAGCTTGTCAATAGTGGTCTGTACCTGAGCAGTGGACTCTTGAGTACGACTTGCCAAGTTGCGAACTTCATCGGCAACCACTGCGAAGCCGCGACCTTGTTCGCCAGCTCGAGCAGCCTCAATAGCTGCATTGAGTGCTAGGAGGTTGGTTTGTTCAGAGACTTCATGAATCACGTTCACAACTGAGCTAATGTCATTTACACCTTGTTTAAGAGCTTCCATTAACTCGTGGGTACTCGAGATATCTTCGGAAATGCCTGAAATGTTGGTGAGTGTGTAACCCATGCTACGACTGCCTTGAGCGGCAAAATCTTTGCTTTGTTCAGTTGTTGATGAAGTACGCTCTGAGTTACCAGCGATATCTTGGATTGTTGACGACATCTCACTCATCGCCGTTGCTAGCTGCTCAAGCTGCTGACTTTGTGAGTCGATGTTGGTGGATGTTTCCTCACTGGAAGCGGCAATGCTGCTCGACAGTTGGCTTGAGTAGTCCGCGGACGCCTTTGCAGCAGAAATCGTCTCTTTCAGCGTCGCCATCATTCTGGCTAGCTCATTGCTAAGGTACCCAAGTTCATCTTTTCTATCACTAGACATCTCGACCGTGAGATCGCCATCCGCTACCTTATGCACTCTTTGTACTAGCGCTTCAATAGGCTTGACGATGTTTCGCGAAATAATTAAGCAAATAATAATGAGTGCTAGAGCGGCAATTGCATCAACGATGAGTTCTTTGATTAATTGGCTTTGGAATGCTTTATCAATATCCGCCGTTTGAACACCAGAGCCAATTATCCAGTCCCACTCTGGTATATAAGCGACAAAAGAAATCTTCTCAGATTCATTACCATCGCTGCCTATCCAATAATAAGTCAGAAACCCTTTCCCTTGTGTGGTTGCTATTCGACTCATTTCTTGCCAGAAATAATTGCCTCTAGAGTCAGTGAGTTTACCTGCATTCGTTCCATTTAATTTTGGATTGGTTGGATGCATGACGATATTTTCATCAGATGTGGCAATAAAGAAGTAATTGTTACCATCATAGCGAAGATCTTCTATTGCTTTGGCAGCCGCTTCTTTAGCTTGCGTTTCGCCAATAGACTTGCTTAACGTCTTGTAATGGTTGGCCAGTGCGTATGCTATTTCAACATTAGAGCGAACGCGGTCTTTACGTTGCTCATAGCTTGATTCTTTTTGAATGATGAGATTAAACGTACCGAGTGAGACGAGAATGAGTACGGCAAAGCCGACGAGAGCTTGCAGTTTCGCTCTAATCGACAGATTGTTCAGTTTCACAAAAATTTCCTCTTAACCTTATGAATGCAGTAAATTCCATTTCTAATGCTAATGAATGTTTCTAGATGTTTAGCACTAAAGAATAGTATCACTTATTATTAATAAAATTAGTACTTATTGATAAAGGTTATTTGTTGATTGGTTTATTTTTGAACTGTATAGAATATTGTGCAAGTCTGAGTAGGAACATGTTGTACTGTAATTACAATGAAAAATATCTTCTGGTTTTGTAAGGTTATTATTTATTCAAGCGGAATATGATTATTAGGAAAGGAGGGCTTAGGATTATTGTTGGAATAATAATTCCCACTGGGTGAGAATTATTATTATCTGCTATCAATAGTAGTGAAAATAGGGGTTAACACGTTTCGTCAATGCAACACTCGTCTTGCAAGAAGTGAATAACACCGTCAAGGTGCTCGTACTTGGCAACACAAAACAGGGTGCGACCTTCTCGTCTCTGTTCGATGAGATTAGCGGAGGCTAGGCTAGAAATATGATGAGACAGTGTCGATCCCGGAATGTCTAGCCGTTCTTGTATTTCACCTACAGGAATACCCTTGTGTCCGGCCTTAACAACCTGACGGTAGATGGCAAGGCGCGTAACATGACCCAGTTCTTTCAACGCCTTTGCTGCGACTTCGATTTGCATATGTGTTCTCCAATTTCTCTATTTCGATGATAATGGAAATTTAGAGTTGGCGCTAGGGACAATCAAATAAAGGATGAGCCCGAAGAGTAGCGAACCGAACAAATCTTCTGGTCTATGCATACCAAGCCAGAGCCTGCTTATTGCAACCCCTACCGCCCAAATACACACAAGTGAAGCGAGCAGTTTGTGTTGATGGCTTGCGAATATACCAGCAAAGAAAAGCACGCAAATGGCAACAAAGATCGTATGCCCAGAAGGGAAGGAATAATCGGTCTCTCCAACCCAGTGCTTCGTCCGCCATTCACTTACGCTATTAGCAACCCTAGAGATAACTTCATTCTTCTCATCGGTCGTCAGTTCATAAAAATCGGCTTGTGCGTCGATTATTGTCTCTTCAACAAAGACGTCGGTGTAAGGTCTCGGGCTTTCAGTCCACTGCTTAAGAAATGTCTTGGTTGTGAAGCTTAAAACAAGAAGAATCGCAATTTGACCAAGCAAAATTGTGCGATGCTTGGTTCCTCTTGTTACCCAGATTAATGTTAAACCCAATATGCCTAATGTGAATAAAAATCCTTGGTGCCCCGCGGAGTAGGACAGGCACTGCATGATAAAGCCTAGGACCTGGCCAACCGGGGTGGTGAGTTGAAAGGGGTAGAGTGCTAGAGACGCGACAAAGATAAGTGAAGCGACGATTGCGAGGCAGGTGATGCCATAGAATTTCTCTCGGGTGAAAAATTGTAACGCGTTGATTTTAATTGGAGACATCGAGGCAACTTTTGTCATAGATTGGTTGGCGGTATAGTAATGAATTCAGTCTATCGATAGTTCATGGAAATGTCATAATTAAAAAGGACTTAGCGTATAGCTAAATCCTTTTAGAGGTCCGGTAGGGGAGCGAATCTATTGCCGCTATTGTTAGAGATCTCGCATTAGCTCTTCAAAGTCGTCATTCGCACGTTGAATAATCGTGGTCAGCTCTTCAGCGTCTTTGTTATCAAGCTTCAACTGCCATGACTTTTTTTGGTCGATGTCCACGCCTTGCAATAGGGTAGATTGTTTCGAGCGTTTAAAAGACAGAGATGAGAACTCCGTATGATGATGTTCATGTGATTCAACAATGTCGATATCTAGCTCGCCTATAGGATTGATATGAACATGGGCATGATGCTTGGGTGTGCCATGAAGGGTAAAGTTGCGATGTGTTTTGATCATTGTCCTCTCCTTAGGGAATTAAAGAGCTCACTAAGAGTTTAGGAAACAAATGATGACCGATATGTGAATTTAAATTGAAGCTTGATAAGCATCAAGAAAAGTAACTACGCGATAAATATTTTGCACCCCAGAGCAAAGCAAAACAGGGTAGAGCTATTTTGTTGAGAAATGCTCTCTAAGAGCAGAACGGCGGTTTTGCGCAGGATTGTAGCCATCCATAGGAACCGTATCTTCGTAGCCCTCTAAGATAAATCGCTGCGGTGGAAGTGCTGGGCGAATGCGGCGCAACTGTGGAGAGCGAGGTGTTCCCACACGTTCATACACCCAATGGCCACTGCCTGTTTCAAGGCGGACTACTCGACCATCAAATTGAAACGAGGTGGTGACGAGTTTGTGGTTTCGCATAGCACCGGCATCGGAAAACGTCAGGATTTCTGTACTTTGCTTTGGAGCACCAATCTCTATCCAATTACCATAGACGCGTTTTGGGGAAATGTGGTTCAGATGACTGGTATAAAAGGCGAAGCCAAGGGCGACAGCGAGCACGACGACGACAGACATGATGATTGCCAGCATGTAGGTGTCTCGGTTTGCCCCTGATTTATGCCTGATTTTTGTCATCGCTACGATCTTCCTTTTTCGTTCTGTAAGAATTATCGGCGAGTTTTCACCTTTCTTTAACATTATCTTTTTCTAGATAGTCAATGAAAGCGAGCGATTGTAATACTTTGTTATTTTTGGACTTCCATCAACCTAAAAGGAACAAACAGACGATTTACATCGACTTTTGCCTCAAGGCGAGCTGCCAAAAGATATAAACCACCTATCTTTCTGTGTAAGAAGAGCGCATCGGCTGGTGGTGTGTGCCAATAATCTTGCTCCATGCTCAGTACGGTGCCAGCTTCACTTATTCGCTGGGCAAGGTTGCTGGTACCAAAATCATAAATTCCTTGATGCTTTAGCGGCTCACCAGCGAGTTTAACTAGATTAATTACCGCATCTCTTTGCTCTGGCAGAATGTCGTTAGTGAAGAAACCTATCTGCTGAAGTGCTTTGTATAGCCCTTGGTCATCGTCTTCGAGCATTGCAGTGAATGCCATTCGATAGCCATCGCTTATTCTGTCGTCGTAATTTCTGGTGGCTCCGAAATCGAGTAACACCACTTTCCGCTGCTGCTCATCGAACAAGAAATTTGCAAAGTTTGGATCGGTTTGAACCAATTTGAAGTCAAAAATCTCTTTGAAAAGTAGCTCTAGAAGCAGCGTGACTACCAGGTCGCGGGTCTCTTGATCATGTTCTATGAGTGACTCAATAGGCACACCGGTAACGTAGGTCATAGCAAGAACACTGTCGGTCGTTAGCTCCGCCCTTACGTCAGGTAAAACAAACTGCGGCGATGAGCTAAGGTATTCTCTAAACTGCCCAAGTAACTTAGCTTCAAGCAGGTAGTCTGCTTCTGCATGGAGCTGTTTCTTCGCCTCCTCGAGAAGTCCTTTGTAGTCTACGTCCCTGGGTATCAAGCCTACTACGCCAAGCAGGGTTCCGACGTTATCAACATCACTATCAATACTTTGTTTGATGCCGGGATACTGAACTTTGATGGCGAGCTTGGTGCCATCATCAGCGTGTGCTTGATGAACCTGTCCGATTGAAGCACTGGCGATGGGCTTAAAGTTGAACTCGATAAAATTCTGCTTCCAATCCGTTCCAAGCTCTTGAGATAAAACCGCGGAGAGTTGGCTAGCTGGCATCGGTGAGGCATCAGAGCGCAGCCGAGCAAGTATGTCAGCTAACTCTGGACTAATGAGATCACCTGCATCCATCGACATGAGCTGTCCCACCTTCATGGCGGCGCCTCGCAAGTGTGCTAGTTGGTCGGCGACTCTTTTCACGTTGCTTGGGGTTAGCAACAGTTCACGTGCTTTGGGTCGCTTGCCTTGAGCAAATTGTTTTGCGCCTTCGGTCACCATGGATCCGGTGACTCTAGTGGCTAGCGAGGCGAGTTTGCCAAAACGTGACAACCGATTTGTAGGCACTTTACTTTCTTGGTTCGACATAGGTGTTCTCAGAAAATAGATAGTGGTTATTTATACCAATAGAGACTAGCAATTGATCAATAACTTGTTTTACATAAGTTTGTGAGGTAAAACGATGTTTTGCCATAAGTAATTTACAAGGAAGTCAAGATGATCAAAGAGAACACATACTTCGAAGGCGGTGTTAAGTCACTGGGTTTCACTCAAGCTGATGGAGATAGCAGTGTGGGTGTAATGGCACCGGGTGAGTATACCTTCGGTACTGCTGCACCAGAAAAAATGACAGTCGTAAAGGGAGCGCTGATCGTCCGTCTAGCGAATACTCAAGAGTGGAAAACCTATACCTCCGGTCAAGCTTTCGATGTTGAAGGTGACTCTAGCTTTGACTTGAAAGTTGAAGAAGCGACGGCTTATCTGTGTGAGTACTTGTAAGTAGTTTACAATGTAAAACATCGCAGCGGCGGGACTTTAAGCCAATAAAAGTCTCTGCTTGCATAAAAAAGAACGCATCGACTGAGAAGGTCGATGCGTGACACAAGGCAGTGGATAGTAGTGTCAAATGTAATTCTTATCTTGGAGCAGAACGGTTAATAGCGTTCAAACTCACCTCGGTTGTAGTCATTGATCGCTTGCTGTATTTCTTCAGCACTATTCATGACGAACGGACCATAATGCACCACAGGCTCATCGATTGGCTCTCCTAAGAAAATCAGCCCCCCGGCATTCTCGTTAGCTTTAATTACCATTGCCTCTCCTTTTGAGACTAGTGCAAGCTCACCAGTTCGTAAAATTTTCTCATCTATTGAGACTTCACCTCGGTAAACATACACCATGGCGTTATGCTGTTCAGGTGTTCCAATTTGAATTTCATCTCCAGATGACGCACGCCAATCTGCTACGGTTGCTTGCACACCTGTTTTGGTTAGTGGTCCAGATAACACTTGCTCATTGACGGTCAGTGCGCCGGAGAGTAGGCGTACCAAGCCGAGTCCTTTGTTTTCCAGTTCAGTAATGGTCTCTGGCTGGAAGTCATGATATTGCGCAGGTTTCATCTTGTCTCGAGCTGGCTGGTTGATCCAAATCTGGAACCCATGCAGATCACCATCCTCCATAATTGGCATTTCACTGTGTATAACACCGCGACCCGCTGCCATCCACTGTGCACCGCCTGAGCGCAATTCCCCGACGTTACCCATGTGATCGCGATGCTGGAAGTGACCTTGCATCATGTAGGTCAATGTCTCTATACCTCGATGAGGGTGTGGAGGAAAGCCTCCAACGTAATCTTTTTTATCGTCAGACTTGAGCTCATCAATCATCAAGAAAGGCGAAAACGCTCGGTTATCAAATCCATGGACTCGACGAATTTTAACGCCATCACCATCTGATGTGGCATGAGATGGAATGATTTGTTGAATAGTTCTGTATGAAGTCATGTTAGACCTCCTTGTTATCCGATATTCAAACTATAGGTCTCTAGCGCTAGAAAGAGCAGAGGGCAAATGTGAAAGAGACGTTCGAAAGGTTTGAACTTAATAACTGCATTTGTTTTAGTCTAAAACTATATAGTTTTGTGACTGATGCGAGATTTTGAGAGTCTCATCCTTTAGAAGCGAGAGAAAGTTTGGTTTATTAGAGTTAACCCAACGACATGTTGGCGGATCCATTTTCAATGACTGGCGAACAGACAAACCAAGAGAGCAGAACATGATAGTAGGATTAGATATCGGTGGCACAAAAATAGAAGGCGTCGGGCTCGATGCTAACAGCTACGAAACCTTGGTTGTTCATCGTGAGCCTACGGCAAAGAACAGTTACTCAGATTTTCTGAAAGGCGTCATGTCGGTTATTGAAGCTGTGAGTCAACATGGCAATATCGAATCCATCGGCATAGGCTGTTGTGGATCTGTCGGTAACGATGGTCTGATGCAAGGTGCTAATGTAACCGTGCTAAATGGTCAGGACTTTATTGGTGATATTCAAAAGCAGATCGATGTACCGGTTGCTATCGCTAACGATGCAGATTGTTTGGCGCTGTCAGAGTATAAAGACGGTGCTGCTAAGCATGCGACCAACTCTTGCGTTGCAGTCATCATCGGTACCGGCTGTGGTGCTGGGGTGGTGATAAACAACGGATTGGTGACTGGTCTCAACAAGCTTGGTGGCGAGCTGGGGCACAACCCATTGCCCAATTTCAATCCGGACGTCGATGGTAAGCCTCACGAATGTTATTGCGGGTCGATGAACTGCGCAGAGTCATTTGTCTCGGGCACGGGTTTTGCGCGTACTTTCGCAGAGAAGTATGAACCGGCAGATTCGAGAGAGATCATGGCGCTCTACCACAAAGGCGATGCTCGTGCCGTCGCCCACTTCGACTTGTACTGCGATCAACTTGCGAGAACCTTGGGCGCTATTGTTAACTTTGTTGACCCTGAAGTGATTGTGCTCGGTGGTGGGATGTCAAACGTGGACGAGGTTTACCCTTTGGTTCAACAAAAGCTCTCGCAATATACCTTCACAAAAGCGGTGACGACTCAGGTTGTAAAAAGCGTGCACGGTGATTCATCTGGCGTCCGTGGTGCCGCCTTTTTGCACACACTTTAAGTAGATGATTAACGATTACGTAATAACGACTATGATGCAAAAAGACGACTTCTTCTTAGTTCTAGATTTTGGTGGCTCATCGGTGAAAGGTGCGGTCATGTCGAGAGATGCACAGATCCATGACAGGTTTTCGCTACCCAGCAAAGCGGCAAGCTATGATCAATGGCTCGACACCCTTGCGCCCAAGTTCGATGAGCTTGCGGCACGATTTGCACTAAAAGGTATCGCAATCAGTACTTGCGGTGCAGTGAATGTGGATTCTGGAGTGATTGAGGGGGCAAGTGCTCTACCTTATATTCATGACATCGATGTTCGTTCTCTTTATCAAGCACGATTCGACTTACCGGTTGAGCTAGAAAACGACGGCTGCTGCGCTGCACTAGCTGAAGATTGGCTCGGAGCTGGGCAAGACGATGACGAATTTTGCTTACTGGTTTTGGGCTCTGGCATCGGCGGCGCGATTGTACGTGACGGCGAGGTCATCAAGGGTACGCATTTGCATGCCGGTGAGTTTGGCTACTGTGTCCTTCGTTTTGAAGATGGCGAGCCTCTCACTTATTCAAATGCTGCGTCAACTCGTGCGCTCGTCGAAAACGTTGCGAAGGCGAAGAACCAAAAAGTCGAAGAAGTTGATGGTATCCAAGTCTTTTCGCTCTACGAGCAGGGTGACAGCGATGTGGTGCCTATGGTCGAACATTGGTATCGCGACCTTGCCACCATTCTCTTTAACGTCCAGTACTCTTTGGATCCAAAACGTATTCTTCTTGGAGGGGCGGTTAGTCGCAGCCCTCGATTAATTGACAATATCAATCGCAAACTGGACGAGCTGCAATCAAGTATTCCTATTGCTCGAATACGCCCAGTCCCTGCACTCACACAATTTGGTAACGACGCCAATCTGATTGGCGCTTTGAAACATTTTTTGAATAGACAAGGTTAGTAAGATGACGACATACACTTTTCCGCAAAATTTTTTGTGGGGCGCGGCTGCGTCTGGCATTCAAACGGAAGGCACTACAAACAAAGCTAACGATTCTATTTGGGATCTTTGGCACCAACAAAGTCCAGAGCGTTTTTATCGTGGCATCGGCTCTCAAACGGTAACGGATACCTATCACCGTTACAAAGAAGACGTACAAGATATGAAAAAAGTCGGCTTCAACTCGTTCCGTACCTCTATTCAGTGGTCTCGACTCATCAAAGACTACGAAACGGGCGAGGTCTGCCAAGACGCTGTTGAGTTCTACAACAACTACATTGACGAAATGATCGCTAACGGCATTGAGCCAATGATGAACCTTTACCACTTTGATATGCCAGCAGAACTTCAAGAGAAGTTTGGCGGCTTTGAGTCAAAGGAAGTCGTCGACCTATTTGCTGACTACGCAGAGACTGCGTTTAAACTCTTCGGTAACAAGGTGAAGCATTGGATCACGTTCAACGAGCCAATCGTGCCAGTAGAGGGCGGCTATTTGTACGACTTCCATTACCCATGCAAGAAAGATGGCAAACTTGCCGTTCAGGTCGCTTTCAACATCATGCTTGCTCACGCGAAGGCAGTACATCGTTTCAACGCTTTGGAGCTGGAAAACTCGCAAATCGGTGTGGTACTTAATCTAACGCCGTCGTACACGAGAAACGACAGTGAAGAAGACAAAAAAGCGGCATGGTATGCGGATCTTCTGTTCAACCGTAGTTTCCTTGACCCAATGGTGAAGAATGAGATCCCTCTAGAGCTATGTGATGTGTTGGCTGAGCAGGGCGTGACGCCAGAGACTACGTCCGAAGAAATCACAGCCATCACGACTGCGAAGGTCGATTTCTTGGGTGTGAACTACTACGTTCCGCGCCGCGTTAAAGCGCGCGAATCTGAGTATGAACTAGACTACTTTACGCCAGAAGTTTACTTCGAGAATTACGTAAACCCAGAGGGTCGATTCAACCCATATCGCGACAATAACGAAATCTTGCCGACGGCTATCTACGATATCGCTAAAAACGTTCAAGATAACTACGGCAATATTCCTTGGTATCTAGCTGAAATCGGTATTGCGATGGATCTTGAGTCTGAAGGGCAGCCAGGTCCTGATGGTCTGATTGACGATTCATTCCGCACAGGCTTGATGAAAGAGCACCTTGTACAGCTTCACAAGGCGATTGAAGAGGGCTCAAACTGCTTTGGTGTTCATCAGTGGACCTTTATCGATAACTGGTCTTGGCTGAATTCATTTAAGCGTCGCTACGGCTTTTTCCGTCTAGATCTAGAGACTGGCAACCGAATTCCTAAGAAGCACGGTGTTTGGTTCAAAGAGCTTGCCACTACGGGCTCATTTGAAGACTAATTTCAGTTTTTAGTTCAAAGCGAGGGGCTGTAGGTTGTCAACGACCTTCATCATTTGATACAGTCCTTCGCAGCTTCGTATAACCCCAATGATATGGTTTGGGGGTCTCTACCAGTTCCCGTAAAGTGCTGATTACGAAGAGTTAGGATGGCATTGCTGTCTTTACTCTTTGTATTGGCGTTCGAAACTTTTCTTCATCTGTTCCTATACTCAGAGTAAGTGCATCCGCAAGCCCCATAAGCCGATAAGGCTCTCATAAGCATAATAGGTGGTATATGAACGCATTTATTCAAGGTCTTCCAAAAGTCGAGTTACACCTTCATATCGAAGGGTCTCTAGAGCCAGAACTACTCTTTAAGCTGGCACAGCGTAACAACCTTTCCTTGCCATATTCTTCCCCAGAAGAACTGCGTAAAGCGTACGAGTTTGATGATTTACAATCTTTCCTTGATATCTATTATCAAGGTGCAAACGCGCTGCAAACTGAGCAGGATTTTTTCGATCTAACGTGGGCGTATTTAGAACGCTGTCATCGAGATAACGTTATCCATACCGAAGTCTTTTTTGACCCTCAGACTCATACCGACCGTGGTATCCCTTTTGATGTGGTGATTAGTGGTATCGACCGAGCACTTCAACAGGGTCATAGTGAGTTAGGTATCAGTTCGCAGTTAATTATGTGCTTCTTACGCCATCTTTCCGAAGAGGCGGCTATCGCAACCTTAGAGGCTGCGCTGCCATTCAAAGACAAAATTATTGGCGTCGGTCTTGATTCTTCAGAGCAAGGGCATCCGCCAGAGAAGTTTGCACGTGTATTTAAAATGGCGCAGCAGGAAGGCTTTTTGACGGTAGCTCATGCCGGGGAAGAAGGGCCCGCACAGAATATTGTCGATTCTATCGAGATGCTTGGTATTAGCCGAATTGATCACGGAGTACGCTGCGTTGAAAGCGATGCGCTGATGAGAGAGCTAATCGAATCACAAATGCCGCTGACCGTATGTCCACTGTCTAATATCAAGCTGAAAGTGTTTGATAAGATGGAAGATCACAATATTGTAGAGCTACTTCGAAAGGGATTAGCGGTCACTATTAACTCCGATGATCCTGCCTATTTTGGCGGCTATATGACGGACAATTTTCTAGCTGTCAGTGACGCTCATAAAATGTCTCATCGTGAGATCGCTCAATTTACACTGAATGCGATAAATGCCAGCTTTATTGATGAAGCCTTGAAAGAGGAATACAAAAATAAGGTAGAAGAGTATTTACGAACAGCAGTTTAGTGCGTAATTAAGTCAAGTCGTCATTCCCGAAAAAGGTGGCAGCCTCAAAAAAGGAATGACGACTTAGTGTGGTAGACTCAAATTGCTGTGGTTGCAACTGAGTGATTTATTTGTAGCTTGTTCTGCTTCTACCTTCAATACAATGAGTTACAAAATGTAAATGCAAGCTGATATTTGTGAAACATTTCACTTTATGTATACCGTCTTAAAAGTGCTCATCTCTAATTAATCCACAAAAACGATTAAGCAAATATGAAACTTCACAGCTATTCTTAAGCGTAGTTAACGTCCTTTTAAAGGGGATTTAAGATGACTAGGTTTGCTTGGTTGGCGCTGTTATTAGTAGCGAGCAGTGGATACGGACTGGAGCGCTCATGGGATGAAGTAACGGTGCCAAGTGACGGTGACTCTAACTCTATCGGAAGCTATGCCAATGGCTGTCTTGAAGGCGCTGAGGCTTTGTCATTAAATGGGGCGGGTTATCAAGTTATTCGTTCTCAGCGCAATCGTTATTACGGTCATCGAGACATGATTGCGTATCTTACTGAGTTAGCGAGCAAGGTTGATCGATTAGGAATTGGACATTTGCTGGTGGGAGATATTTCTATGCCGCGAGGTGGAAGGTTTACCTCTGGGCATGCTAGCCATCAGACTGGTCTCGATGCAGACATTTGGCTGCGACTACCTAATCAGCCACTCAGCGACGTTGAAGCCGCTAATCCAGAACCTTATCCAGTGGTCGATATAGAAAAATACCGCTTTAAGAAAGATAAATGGACCACGAACCACTCTTTACTGCTGCAAGTGGCAGCGAATGACGAACGAGTCGCGCGTATCTTTGTTCATCCACTTATAAAAAAGCAGTTGTGTGAGGTCTCATGGAAAGAGAGGGACTGGCTTCGCAAGGTACGCCCATGGTGGGGGCACTACTATCATTTTCACGTTAGACTGCACTGTCCAGAAGGAGAGAGCAAATGCATTGCGCAAAATGCTCCGCCACCAGGAGATGGTTGCGGGCAAGAGTTAGCGTCGTGGAAGCCTTATATCCCCGCAAAGAAAAAGCCTGCTGACAAAGTCACGAAAACGGAACCTAAAAAGAAACGTGTGTCTAAGCCGAAGTACCAGGAGTGTGTAGCGCTTCTCGCAGAGCCTTAAAAAATTCTATCTTCGCTATTGCAGCCTGTATTCGATGGTCACTTGGTTGCCATCCACACGTATGTTGGTGATGTCGCCATCCACAGTAAGGCGAGTGTTAAACACACGCTCAGAGTCTGCCGTGTAAACACTTTTCATCGAGGGTAGGTGGTGAAGAGGGTCGATATGCAGCAGCTTACAAAATCGGTCCACGAAGGTGGCGTCTAGCGGTGTGTTGCCATTAAGGCGGTTTGAAAGTTCGACTTGACTCAAATTAAGGCGTTTGGCGACTTCCATCTGAGTAATATGCATTTTTGCTTTTTGTGACATCCAGACGCGATACAAAGCCTCTGTGTCTTGTTGTGTATAGTTCATTGTTTTAACCCCTGCATAAACTGGAATTGTGCCATTCCATCTTTGTGGCGCGTATTTCATCGCAGGTTGCCGATTTTGTTGTCAAGACCTTGCAAGGCAAGTAAAGCTACTGTCCGGTATAAGACAAAAGGGCGTCAATATTTTTAACTTCATATTTCCTATTTTTAAAGCGTTTCTCATTAGATAAGAAATTATCTGAGGTAAGCAAAGCAAATAAAGCTAAGAGAAACAAAATAGTATGGCAACTTTATTCAACTAGAAACGTATCGCCTTTTTCCTATCATCATACAATTTTGTGGCAGAAAGTCAGGATTTTGGTGATTAGCTTCTCAAAAATAGTTGCTCGGCTTCTATTTATTGTCCTCTTGTATAGCATTTTACGTGAATTATAAAGTTAGCGATATAATGCTGACATAAGTACAAAGGTTGAACTAAGAATAGTATGGATACTTTTGCTGCGTTTTCTCTTGATATGAGAACGCTAAATTTTGTCATGATACTGTTTAGTATCATTTACTGTATTGGCTTATTACTGTTTTCACAGACGCAAAAATCTATCAAAGGGCTTCGCGTGTTTGCGCTCTCACTGCTCGTTATGGGAAGCGGACCTTTGCTCATAAGCATGCGAGGGGTAATACCTGATTGGGGCAGTATCGTGTTGGCTAACTCTCTGATCGCTGTTTCATTTCAAATGATCTTTCACAGTATGTGTCGCTTTCGAGGTGTCGACACTAAGTACGCGCACTATTTTTCATGGGTGATTCCAGTCGTCGTTGGACTCAATCTCTACTACACGTACGAATTTAACTCGATCAATAGTCGAGTGTTGGTGAGTGCGTTTTCCATCGGTATCGTCTCGCTCGGCGCTGCGGTCGTGGTGCTAAATGGCAAGAACAAAGACTATCCTGTTGCCGTGTGGATGATGACGGCGACGCTGGCATGTTACGGTATTTTTATGCTGTTTAGAGGCGTACATACCCTGAACGGTCCAGAGATAGTGAGTTTTATGGAGGCAGATATTGTTCAAAAGCTGGCGTTTCTATCCAGTATCTTTCTCATTGTTGCTCTGAGTTTTAGCATGCTATGGATGATTAACGCGCGGCAAGTAGAAGCGATCTATGCGTTATCCTATTTTGACCCGCTGACAAACTTGCGTAATCGCAGGGCGTTAGACAGACATACGGATTCGCTCGAAGGAACCTCTGAAAAGCTAACCAAAAAACAGTGCGTCATTATGTTAGACATTGACCGATTCAAGCTTATCAACGATCGATTTGGTCATGTCAGCGGTGACCAAGTCATCAGAAGTGTTGCTCAACAAATAAAACGAACATCTGGTGTGTCGAAGAGTATCTACCGTTATGGTGGAGACGAGTTTATCGTGGTGTTGGAGAATCAAAATCTGGCTAGAGCGCTGTCAGTGGCAGAGTCAATGCGTCAACGAGTACTCAGGTACGCTGGCATTGAAGGGATAGAGAGTGACATCAGTTGTAGTTTCGGTGTCGCTGAATCTCAAGCTGATGAGAGTTGGGACGAGCTAGTAGCAAGGGCAGACGAAGCCTTGTATCTCGCCAAGCAAAAGGGTCGTAACTGCGTTCAATCCGCCTCTCTTGAATCTCAGTGGTCGACAGCGGTGTAAGCGCACCTATTTAGCCGAACAAAAGTGGAGTGTGTGCTTTACCGATCGTAAAGATGGTTAACCAGATGCCACATGTCACTAGCATGAGTAACACTCTAATGCGTCGTTTAAGTGTCAGCTGGAACAAAAGCATCGTGCTAAAGGCGTAGACAATAAACAGGCTTAGCTTCTCTGTAAGCCAGCCATTAACGAATGGGAACTGATCTAACATGATGCAAAGTGTTCCTGCGCTGATAAGCATGAACACAGTCAGGATCTGGTGGATGACGAGTGCGAATTTGTTTTCCACCAAAGCTGAGTGACTAAAGCCCCACCAGGCTCGGATGATAAAACTGATGAAGCTGAGTAATGCCAGTGTGACATGGGTTTTGACGAGAAGCGTGTACATAAAATTCTTTTACACAGTGTTTACAACTAACAGCCGCCACCTTAGGCAATAGTCGTTTGGTATTCTTTGATGTAAATCAAGTGTTACTCCGTTGTTTCTTACTTCGTTAAATTGGTTGTAAATAACGTGACGTCAGGCAAAGGACGTGAGCAACGTAATCGACTTATCATTTTCATTTATTATCTAACACTATGATATTAGTGGATTAACTTTACCCATCTGCAATTTCAATAAAACATTTGAATAGCCATTTTGTTTTCAAATTGTTGCTTATTTGTATGATTGTTTCTTGTCGTTTTCCCCGTGTATGTTGACCAAATAATAAATAATACGCGGGCATCGAAGAGCCTGCCGAAAGGTCTCATGAAGAGATTTATCCCCCAAGTCCCTACGGAGAAACACAATGAGTATTAGAACTCTGAATCCATACACGAATCGCATTGAGAAAACCTTCGATGCTTTAGAAGATCGCCAAGTGATCGAAAAAATCGCGAATGCAGATGTTGCTTTCAGAGGATGGCGACGCACCTCGCACAGTGAGAGAGCGGCGCTTTTATCTAAGGTTGCTGACTTTCTAGAGGCGCGAGCGGAGCAGTATGCGACACTGATGACTACCGAAATGGGTAAGCTTCATGGTCAAGGTGTGGCTCTCGAGATCCCTTTGTGTGCCGAAATTTGTCGTTATTACGCTGAGCATGGTGAACGATTTCTAGCGCCTGAGCCGATTGATGAGATAGCCACTGGTCGCGCTGAAATTCAAAATCTACCTCTAGGTACGATTTACGGCGTCATGCCATGGAACTTCCCGTTCTATCAAGTCATTCGTTTCATCGCGCCAAACATCATGGTTGGCAACAGTGTCGTGTTTAAGCATGCATCCAATGTTCCGCAATGTGCCGAAGCTATCACCGCGTTATTCGAAGATGCAGGGTGTCCAAGAGGTTTGGTCCAGCATTTGTTTATTTCATCGGGTCAATCTGAACTGGTTATCTCAGACAAGCGCGTACAGGGGGTTTCTCTTACTGGCAGTGAGAAAGCAGGCGCAAGTGTCGCTGCATTGGCGGGTAAGCACCTTAAGAAAGTGGTGATGGAGCTCGGCGGCAATGACCCGTTCATCGTTTTATCCGATGCGAATGTGGATAAAGCGGTTGAACTTGCTGTCATCGCGAAAATGTTCAATTCAGGTCAAGTTTGTATTAGTGCGAAACGCTTCATTGTGGTGGATGAAGTGTATGACGAGTTCATAGACAAGTTTGCATCTGTGATGGCGAGTCTAAAAGCAGGCGACCCTATGGATGCAGATACCACTTATGCGCCTTTGGTGAGCGTGCAAGAGCGTGATGCCTTGATTGAGCAAATTAAACATGCTGTAGAGCAGGGCGCAAGGTTGGTTGTGGGAGGAAAGGCTGAAGCGTTAGAGGGGGCATGGCTCAAACCGACTATCCTGAGCGATGTGACACCTGATATGGATGTATTTGACCAAGAGCTCTTTGGACCTATTGCTGTTGTGTATCGAGTTGGCAATGATGATGCGGCTGTGCAGCTTGCCAATGATAGCTCATATGGACTCAGCTCTGCAGTGATCTCTGAGAGTTTAGAGCGAGCGCATGCGGTCGCAAACCAACTCGAGTGTGGCGCGTCCTTTATTAACACCTTCTCGATGTCAGAAGCATGCTTACCATTTGGTGGCATCAAAAATTCTGGTTTTGGGCGCGAACTTGGCCGTTTGGGTCTCGATGAGTTTGTGAATAAGAAGTTGGTGCGAGTAGCCTAGATAGATGTCAATGAGTATGCCTTTTTACGGGCATACTCATTGACTTGTGTTCGCGAGCACCGGCGTTTGCGATCACTTAGAAGTCTCGAGTAAGGACGAGTTTACCAAGCACCTTCCCACTTTCAATCATGTCATGTGCCTTGGCGGCGTCGGCTAGAGGCATCGTAGAAAATACTGGCTTAACTTTGCCCTCATCAAGAAGTCGATAGACCTCGCCCAGCGACTCTTTAACCAACTCAAAGTTACTAAAATAAGTCGCGTAGATCTCTGAATAGCTGATGGTTGGCGCTTTTGAGAAGTGTTTAATGGCTTCTGCTTGCAGGTTTGTTTCTCCTGCGCCGGCCAAGAAGCCGAAAACGACGATATGTCCCAGTGTGGCTAATACTTCGAGATCTTGAACAATGGTATCACCAGCCACAGGGTTGAAAATGTAATTTACACCTTTGCCTTCAGTGACTTTTTTAACTTCCTCAACCCAATTTCCTGTTGAGTTAAACGCAAAGTCGGCGCCTAACTTGAGTGCTTGGCTTACTTTTTCATCTTTACGATCAAGGGCGATGACTTTCAGTCCCGCTTCTTTTGCTAACTGGATCAGCGCTGTACCGACGCCGCCAGTAGAGGCGTAGATAAGCGCAAACTTACCTTTCTGTGCTCGAACCACATTGTGCAGCATGTGGTAGGCTGTGAAGTAGGTGACAGGCATCGCGCCTGCTTCAATCAAATCGGTACCTTCCGATAACGGCACCAACTTATCTGCGTCTACAGCGGTGTACTCGGCATACATAGAGGCGCCGATTGGGCCTAGAAATGCAACTTTTTGCCCCTTGTTTAGCGCTGTACCGTTCGCATCTACAACGATACCGCTTCCTTCGACACCGGAGATAAAAGGCAGATTCGGCATCATGCCTGGAGGCATATTACCTTCTCGAATGATTGTGTCGATAAAGTTTACCGGCGCTGCTTTAACCTGCACTAACACTTGACCTGGTTGCAGCTTTGGTTGGTTGAGTTCTTTATAGTTCAGAACGTCACTACCACCTGTTTGCTCAATCACAACCGCTTTCATCTTTCTCTCCTTCCCGACCTAGTGTCGATGTTTTGAATTATGCTTCGAGAGAGATAATAGTGGTTGTGATGACATTAAAAAATCCGCAATTTGGGATAACACAATCCCAAAAATGAGATTGTTAGCTCAGAGCTTCGTCTCGCTGTTTAATGTAGTTCACAAGTTGTTTGATCTGACTTTGTGCATGTCGACGACCGAGATAGTAAGCGTACATCACGCGAGTTCGAGCTTTCAACCCGTCTACCTCTAGCTGAATGAGCTTGTCGTTTTTAAGCATCGAAGTTGGGAGCATCGCAGCATACTGCCCGCCTAATGCCGCATGATGAGCCAGACCTAAGTCATCAACCACGAGCCCCTGTTTCACGGCTATAGAGATGTCCTCTCGATTGCTATTCGTAAACATCCAGGAGAGCGCTGGTCGGGCGACGACGCAAGGCAGAGACTGCAGGGTATCCATACTAATCTTCGAATCGGTAATGCCAAATTTCTCCATAAGCGCTGGATGAGCGCAGACGGTGTAGGGGATGTCCCAAAGCTTTTGCGCAATGGCTGAAGAATCGACAAGGGGACCGACCCTGAAGGCGAGGTCGATCTCGTGTTTTATTAAGTCCTTATTGCTGTTTGACATGGCGAGATCGAGCTGAAGTTCTGGGTGAAGGCTTGCAAAATCGATGAGCCAGGCACCGAGAAAGTCAATACCGGCTCGAACTGGCATTGAGACTGACAGTTTGCCCTTAAACTCAACTTCCGCATCGACAGCGAGACTAATAGAACGTTGAATCGCGCCAAACTGGATTGCACAGTCATCATAAAGCTCTTGTCCACGGGAAGACACTTTGACCTCTCGAGTGGTGCGGTGCAGCAGTGTCAAGCCAAGTGCATTTTCGAGAGCCTCGATTCGTCGGCTTACTGTACTGTGGGGGATGCTGAGGGCCTCTGCGGCTTGCTTCATACTCCCAGTCTCAACGACTTTACAAAAGATATTTAGATCATCAAACACGCGCTTCATTTACGTTATCTCTAGATTCTCAAACGATACGATTATTTCAATTATAGGATTATAAAGCTCATGGCTTGGACTGTCGTGAACTAAAGTAATTCTACCTTTGTAGCGGCAGCGAACGCGTATATAAAACCTATTAGCAGTACTAATAGGCACTCATTTAAGCTCAGAAGGACATCCCTCTATACTCTCTCGCATTCCTGCTCCAACTTGTTTATAGGTACACTTATGAAAAAGACGCTAATCTCATTAACACTTGCTACTTTGATGACTTCGGGCTTGGCAAGCGCAATGCCATCAGAAGGAAAAGTTCGCGCAGACATGGGCATTACAGAATCTAACCTTCTGGCCGCTGACCAAAACCGTTACACCTACAAAAACATGCAAGAGTTTATGAAAACCAAAAACATTGACTCAGGTGTTATGGCTCCAATTTTACTAGAGCAAGCCGACAAACCATTAGGCGATGTAGATTTCACTTACGATGGCAAAAAGATGAACTTACAAGACATGCTTAAAGATCATCGTGCTGACGCATTTATCGTGCTTAAAGACGGTAAGGTGGTCCATGAGCAGTATTTTGATGGTCAGAATGAGCGCACCAAGCATCAGATGATGAGTGTCACAAAGTCATTCACAGGCATCTTAGCAGCGACGCTGGTTGCCGAAGGTAAACTGGACCGCGATGCCTTGGTTGAAACTATTGTTCCTGAGTTGAAAGGCTCAGCTTACGGTGATGCCACGGTTGGACAAGTGATGGATATGACCAACAACGTGAAGTATTCAGAAGCGTACGAGAATCCAAACGCAGAAGTGTTCCAGCACATGAAAACTATCGGTTTTGCGCCGATGGAAGAAGGTTATGCTGGTCCTAAGACCATTCGAGATTTCCTAATAACGCTTGAGAAAGACGGTGATCGTCCTCACGGCGAAGAGTTTCACTACATTTCAGCTAACACAGATGTGGTTGCTTGGATCATTGAAAACGTAGAGGGAAAATCATTTGATCAAATTATGTCTGAGCGTATTTGGTCAAAGATTGGTGCTGAACGTGACGCCTTTGTTATCGTTGATGGAGAAGGTACCGAACTGGCTTCTGGCGGTCTAAACGCAACAGCTCGCGATTTGGCGAAGTTTGGACAAATGCTCGCTGACCAAGGTAAAAACCTCAATGGTGAGCAGGTGCTTCCGGCTAAAGCGATTCAATCAACACAAGCGGGTGGTGCACCAGAAGCGTTCGAGAAAGGCGGCTATAGCCACCATGGCATGACAGGTTGGAGCTATCGTAACCAATTCTGGCACACAGATAATGCCAATCAGGCATACACAGCACTGGGTATCTTTGGTCAGTGGATCTATGTTGACCCAACGGAGAATGTTGTGATTGTCCGTCAATCTAGTGCTGAAGCGTCTATTGACGATATTCGTGACGCAGAAATGGTAAGCGCAGTGAACGCGATTATCGAAAAGCTAAAATAAACAGCGTGTTAATAAAAATGGCAAGCCGGTTGGCTTGCCATTTTCTGTTTATGCGGAGGACATTATACCTATAGCCAAACTTTACCTTTTGATTGGCGAAGACACCTGATCAACGAGATAGAGTATCGATTGATATGGCACGCCACTGTGGTGAGATAAACCTATTTCACAGGTGATACTGTTACTGAAGCCGCGAGTGCAATCGGCTGGAACCTGATCCTTGAGGGGGGCGACAGCTGCTTCGTTAAGTTCGGGGGTAGTGAAGCCCTTGTCGCCTGCCCAACCACAACACTGAATGTGTTCAGGTAATACAACCTTGGTCGCACATGCTTTGGCTAATTGGAGCATTGTCGACTCGAGCCCCATTCGTCTCGAACTGCAGGTAACATGCAGCATTACCGTTTCTTCAACAGGTGTTAGCTCGAGCTCGTCAATTAAGTAGTTAGATACAAACTTCACTGGCTCAACGATGGTTATCGGCTTGGTGAACTGCTCGATACTACGTTTGGCACATGGACTGGTGTCCATAAGGACAGGGTATTTGCCCTGCTCAGACGCTTCCCAAAGTGCTTGTTCTAATTGCTCGCTTTTCTTAGTCGCGATATCCGTCATGCCTTTGCTGTCATAAGGCATACCACAACATTGATCACTGAGTGATTTAGGTGTGATGAGCGAATATCCTGCTTTTTCTATGAGTGACATAGTCACCTCGCCGAGAGAGCGTTGGTCAAATGCATTCGGCTGAGTGTTCATATTTCGGCTGGCGCAAGAAGGGAGGTAGACGACCTTTTTATCGCTGGTGTTAACGCCATTTTGAACCTCTGGTACATCGAACTTGGCGCCGCCTGGAGTTTCTGGTAACCACGCCGGTGTGGCTTGCTTGGTGACTTTTCTCATCCCGTCTGCGAGTTTAGCAACGCGATCTCTTCCCAGAATATTGGATGCAACCGTACCGCTTTTGAGACCAAATCGAGCGATGGTGGTAGTGGCGCTAAAGTGATCAGCGGTCCATTTCGCTATCGGTCTAAACTTCTTGTATTTTGGTCCACGGAGTTTTTTCACCAGTTCGCCTGTATTAATACCAACTGGGCAACGGTCGGCGCAGAGACCCGTGGCGGCACAGGTATCAATTCCTTGGTACTCAAATACCTGTTCAAGCTCACTTGCTTCTACATCTTCGCCCGCAGCCTTGCGTCGTTGTAACTCTCGGAATAGCACGATACGCTGCCTTGGTGTGAGCGTCAGAGTTCTTGATGGGCAGACAGGTTCACAGAACCCACACTCGATGCAGCGATTGACGATGTCGTCTGCTGCTGGCATCGGTTTAAGGTTTTCGATGTGAGAGTTTGGGTTCTCGTTAATAATAACACCCGGATTGAGCAAACCTTCAGGGTCGAACAGCGCCTTGATTTGCTGCATAAGCGTATAGCCTTCTTGACCCCATTCAAGCTCTACATAGGGTGCCATATTACGTCCAGTACCATGCTCGGCTTTCAGCGAGCCTTGATACTTAACCGCGACGAGGTCGGCGACATCATCCATAAACCCGCCATAGCGTTCGATCTCTTGCTGGCTCTCGAACCCCTGAGTAAACACAAAGTGAAGGTTGCCTTCGAGCGCGTGACCAAAGATGATCGCTTCGTCGTAATGATACTTGTCGAATAGCTCTTGCAGATCTCGTACCCCTGACGCCAAATTTTCTACGGGGAAAGCGACGTCTTCAATGATAACCGTGGTACCTACCTCACGAACAGCTCCCACTGCCGGGAACATACCTTTACGAATGCCCCATAAGGTTGCGACTGTCGCTGGATCGAGAGTAAACGGGACGGATTCTATGATGGTGTAGTCATTTAGCGCTGTCATCACCGCATTGGTATGATCATCGAGCGTGTGTTTGCACGATGCGTGCACCTCAACCAGCAGCGCTGTGGCTTCAAGATCAAGCGTTTTGATAAAGCTTGGCATACCCGGTTTGTCGGCAACGGAGCGAAGTGCGCGTCCGTCCATCATTTCGACCGCAGCTACAGGGGTTTTCGCAATCGTAGCGACGGCTTTACTGGCTTCTTCGATATCAGAGAACACCAAGAGTGTAGAGGCTTTGTATTTGTGCTCAACAACCGTGTTATAGGTGATTTCAGCGATAAAGCCCAACGTTCCTTCAGAGCCAATCATGAGGTGCTCAAGTACCTCAATGGGATCGCTGTAATCAACAAGTGCATTAAGTGCATAGCCCGTCGTATTCTTAAGACGATATTTATGGGCAATTTTGTCGGCTAGGTCTTGGTTCGCTTTGGTTTCTTGTGCAAGTTGAGTGAGACCTTCAATAAACTCAGGTCGCTCAGATTTAAAACGCTCCACACTTGCTTTGTCGCCAGTATCTAAAATCGTTCCATCAGAGAATACCAGCTTCATGCACTCAACGGTTTTATAGGAGTTTTGCGCCGTACCGCAGCACATGCCACTGGCGTTGTTAGCCGCGATGCCGCCTATTTTACAGGTATTGATTGATGCTGGATCTGGACCGATTTTTCGTTGATAGGGAAGTAAGTATTTGTTCGCATCTGCCCCGATGACGCCAGGCTGAAGTCGGATCTTCTCGCCCTCATCTAGGATGGAGTGCCCGCGCCAGTCATCGGTTAAAGCAATCAGCACAGAGTCCGACACCGCTTGACCCGAGAGGCTGGTACCAGCGGCGCGGAAAGTAAATGGAATGAGGTGTTCGCGACAACATTGAATGGCAAACACAACCTCATCGAGATCCTTCAATCTAAGTACAATTTGAGGGATCAAGCGATAGAAGCTAGCGTCGGTACCATAGGCTAAACGCTCAGCTTCCCCAGTGATGATTCGTTGTTCATTAATTCGTGTTGCGAGCTGCTGTCTCAATGCGTCGTAGTTGAGATTACGCTTGGGCTTGTTCTCGTTGCTCATTCCAGTGTCCTTTTTAATTTTTTTATTCGTCTTCCAATAGCACTACGATCAGTTGGCTTGGTCCGTGGGCACCGTATGCTAGGGTTTGTTGGATATCCGCAGTTTTAGAAGGTCCCGAAATCAATAGGGCGTTGGTCGGCATGTAGTGATTCCAGTTGTTATCTTGCATGACTTGCAGGAAGTGTCCGTAAAGCGCTGATTTCTTGACAATAGCAATATGGCTCGGCGGTACAAGAGACAAGGTTCTCGGCTCATGTTCGTTTGGCCATAAGATTAATGCCCCCGTGTCGGCAATGCCGCCAAGGGTGTGAGTAATACCCACATCAATCTGATTGAAAAGCTCAGATTTCCACTGCTCGATACTTTCATTAAATGCGGTGACTTGTTTCGAGCTCGAGGCCACTTCTATATCGTTGATATATTCACCAGCGGTACCGATAGCGATACGTTCAAACTCATAGTGATTGATGATGCTTGTCAGCATTGATGTGAGCTCGGAGCGAGTCGTCTTGCGAACATCAGCATGGTTAGCCGACATCATCTCTACAAAACGCTCTGCTTTGTCTTCTTGAGTAATCGATGGATGGCTACCCCATGGGAAAAAAGCCATCTCCTCAGCGGTCTTGGGTGTGCGTTTAGCCTGTTTGAGGCGTCCTAGAATATTGTCTTTTGCAAGTCGGGTATTCATGTCGGTTTCCTCATTACTTCTTAGAAGCGTTAGCTTTGTGTTTCTGTTTCATAATTTGATGCAAGGTTTTATCCGCAGGCTTGGGGCTCGTTCTGCACTGAGTCCAAGCACCGAGCTTGTTAGGGATTAGGTTTTGCATTTTGGTCGCCATGAATGTTCCGGCGTGATACAGACTTGGAGAGCTAGCCGCTAGGGCATAACCCTTCATCGCCGCAGTCTCAAGCTTACTGTTAGCTGCGTTTTGTCCCTCTAGCGCTGGTACATCTTTATTCGCTTTGTTCTTCGCTTCTTTTCGAAGGCGCAATAGCATGTCTGGGATCGGAATACGAACAGGGCAAACCTCACCGCAGGCGCCGCACAAACTTGAAGCAGTCACTAGATCCTTGGTTTTGTCGATACCAAGAAGGTGAGGTGAGATAATTTTACCGATTGGACCTGGGTAGACAGTGCCGTAGGCGTGACCACCAATTTTGGTATAAACCGGGCAGTGGTTCATACATGCACCGCAACGAATGCATTGCAGCGTCTTACGCAGCTCTTCATCTCTATAGGCTTGACTTCGGCCGTTATCGAGAAGGATAAGGTGCACTTCTTGCGGACCGTCTTTCTCTCCCGATTTACGCGGGGAGCTGATCATATTGAAGTAGGTGGTAATCGCTTGTCCGGTCGCTGAACGGGTGAGGGCACTGTATAGCGGTGGAACGTCCGAGAGAAATTCGACAACCTTTTCAATACCCGTTATCGCGATATGCACATTGGGCACTGTCGTCGACATCCGCCCATTGCCTTCGTTTTCTACCAGGCACAGAGTTCCAGTTTCAGCGACGGCAAAGTTGACGCCTGACAGACCAATATCAGCTTCAAAGAACTTTTGTCTTAGGCGTGTACGACCGGTTTGGATCAGGCTGTCGACATCTGTTGTTGGTTTGAAACCATCAAGGTGCTGTTCGAAGGTGTCACTGACTTCCTGCTTATTCTTGTGAATCGCTGGCATGATGATGTGAGAAGGTTTGTCGCCGTCGAGTTGAACGATGTATTCGCCCATATCACTCTCTAGGCATTCAATACCGAGCTTGGCCATCTCATGGTTCATCTCGATCTCTTCGCTAACCATGGATTTGCCTTTGATGATTTGCTTGGCGTCGTGCTCATTAGCAATAGCGGCAATCATGGCGTTCGCTTGTTCAGGGTTTTCAGCCCAATGAACTTGGATACCATTTTTGTAGCAGTTGAACTCTAATTGCTCGAGAAGTTCTGGCAGCTTACTCAGGCAGCGCTGGCGAATCGATTCGGCAAGATCTCTTATCTGCTTTTCTTCGTTAGCGTCACTAAACGCTGTCTTACGCTTATCACGCAGATAATCCATGGCACCACGAAAGTTTGCTCTTAGCTGTTTGTCACCTAGGGCGTTTTTGGCGAGCTGGTGGAATTGTTCAGGAGTTTGACTCATTGTGTGCTCTCCTGTGTTCGTTCAAGAAGAAATGAGGCAAGGTGACGCCCTTTGATTGGCTTTCCTTGATATTCAAACGCACCATTGATGTTCAGAAGACATCCCCAGTCTGCACTCACCAGTGTATCGGATTGGGTCGCTTCAATATGGTGAGTTTTGTCTTTGACCATCGCTTCGGAGATATTAGGGTGGCGTACAGAGAAACTACCACCAAAGCCACAACACTCGCTTTCGTAGTCTTGCATACGAAGCTCAACATTGGAGAGTTGACCAAGCAGTTCAGTGGCAGTGACGTGGACATTCATCTCACGTCTTGCAGCGCATGAAGTATGCATAACAACGCTTGTAGGTTGACCTTTGTCATCGAGTTTGACGCGACAGACGTTAACAAGAAACTCGGTTAACTCAAATACACGGTCACAGAATTTATCGACTTGAGCTTGATTGCTGTCTCCCTTAAACAGGCGACGATAATGATGATGCATCATGCCGCCACACGAGCCTGATAAAACAATAATTGGATACTCTTCAGGGAACAGATCCATCTGGCTTTGTGCGACCTGTTTTGCTTCTGATTCATAACCTGACGTGTAGGCAGGTTGTCCACAACAAGTTTGTTTTTCGACAAACACAACGTCAATGCCTTGTTGCTCTAAAAGGGTCATGGCGTCTAAGCCTGCTTCAGGGTCAAATACGTCTACTAAGCAGGTGGCATAGAAGTAGACCTTGCTCGGTTTTGAGGGATAGATTCGCATTGTATTGCTCCAGCACTAGACCCATTTATATGGGTTCATATTTTTATATAGACTAGTTGTAAGGTTATGAAAAATAAGCGCACTTACCTTCTTGAAGTTATTCACAACTTTGCCGACAGTCGGCAAGTGCGCCTTTGACTTAAACCTAAATCAGTTCATGAGTGCGTCGGTAAAATGGAAACCGTACACCAGTGCAAGTCCGATAAGGCCAGTGACAACTAGATAGTAGAACGTAGGGATAATGGTTTTTCTCAATGTCAGACCTTCACGGCCAAGTAGACCAACGGTGGCAGAGGCTGCGACCACATTGTGGATGGCAATCATGTTACCAGCAGCGGCCCCAACGGCTTGCAGGGCAATGACTGCGGTTGTTGAGATAGTGAGCGTTTGAGCAACCTCAAATTGGAATTGACTAAACATCATGTTCGATACGGTGTTCGAGCCTGCGATAAATGCACCGAGCGCACCGATAGTGGCACTCAACGCCGGGAAGGCTTCTCCAACTAAAGCTGAAGCAAAGTTGGCGGTCGTAACAGGCATGCTCGCAAGGTCAGCGCCGTTGACGCCAGAGTTAATGAAAATGCGAACCATAGGGATAGTGAACACAAGTACAAAGCCAGCACCAATTAAGGTTTTGCTTGATTCGCCAAATGCCGCCATTAATGGTTTGGCAGATCGTGATTGGATGATGACAGCAAGTAGAGCAACAAAGACTAATATTCCACCTGGTAGATACAGGGGTTGAATGGCAGTGCTAATACCCGTTTCACCAAGAATATTACTAAATGACAGGCTTACACTGGTCAGGAAGCCCTTGAATTCGCTGCTCACGCGACTTGCTACCAGAATGACAGCCAGTAGAACGTACGGTAGCCAAGCAATCGCCATTGACATCGGTTTACCAGAGTGCTCTTTAAGGTCCATTTTAAGTGAGCCAAGCCACTCTGCTGGCCACTTTTCTTCGCTTTCAAAATCCCACTTAGACTTAGGCACTAGAAAGCCACGCTTAGCTGCACTTACGACGATCGCAAGACCTACCAGACCACCAATCAATGAAGGGAACTCTGGGCCAAGAAGAACACCTGTTAATGCGTACGGGACGGTGAAAGCTACGCCCGCGAAGAGTGCGAATGGAAGAATATCGAGGCCTTCTGTCCAACTGCGGTTTTTACCAAAGAAGCGAGTGAGCATCATTGCCATCAGAACTGGCATCAGGGTACCAACACAGGCATGAATAATGGCAACGTTCGAAGTGATTTGCTGAAGATAAATGTCCCATGATGCACCTTGGGAAACCAGCGACTCACTGATGTTGTGTGTATCTAGGCCTTTGTTTACGCCAACAATAATTGGAGTACCAACCGCACCAAATGACACAGGCGTTGATTGAATCATCATACCCATTAGAACAGCGGCAAGAGCTGGGAAACCAATGGCGACGAGTAAAGGGGCTGCGATCGCCGCTGGCGTCCCGAACCCAGAAGCACCCTCAATGAATGAGCCGAAGCACCATGCAATGATGATGGCTTGAACGCGGCGGTCTGGCGAGATATCAGTAAATCCATTGCGGATCGTTGTGATTGCACCAGTATGTTTAAGCGTGTTGAGTAGGAAAATCGCACCGAACACAATCCATAGTACGGCGACGGTAATTCCAAAGCCCTGGAAAATAGAGGCGATAACACGTGTGACAGACATGTCCCACGTAAACAGTGCAATAACGACGGTGAGGCCAAATGCTACTGGCATGGCTTTTTTAGCAGGCCAGTTCAATCCGACTAACAGAATGGCAGCGACCACAATGGGTGAGAAGGCCACGAGGGCAAGTAAGGTTTCAGACATGAGTTACTTCCTTTTGTCTCAGCTCATTCACTCCAACCATGTGAACGGGCAAAGTAGTCTTTATAGTTTTTGTAATAGGGTTGTTAAGGTGGGGTGAATTTATCCCTTTATTTTTTATTGATATAGAGAAATAATGAAAATGATTATTTCCAAAAATGACATAATACTATGCGAGCAGACGACTTAATCCTGTTTTATCAGGTAGTA
Organism: Vibrio maritimus; assembly: GCF_021441885.1. Lineage (NCBI taxonomy): Bacteria > Pseudomonadati > Pseudomonadota > Gammaproteobacteria > Vibrionales > Vibrionaceae > Vibrio > Vibrio maritimus. The sequence goes on along the minus strand of NZ_CP090439.1, from coordinate 174,636 downwards.
GAAACCGGTGCATTTAGCCGAGTGGCAGAGCAAAATAACCTTACAAATTCGGTAGTTAGCAAAAGAATTGCACGGCTGGAGGAAGAGCTTGGGGTTCAATTATTATATCGAACAACGCGTAAATTAACCTTGACTGAGGCGGGTAAGGCACTCGTCCATGGGGCTAAAAATGTGAAGCAAGCCACTCAGGAGGCTATGGAATCAGTTTCAGGTTATGGAGAAAATATCAGCGGTCATATCAAAATGTCTGTGCCGACTATCTCAGGAGATTTGATACTTGCCGATGCGGTCGCGGAGTTTTGTAACATGCATCCAGGTCTATCTGTCGATATGTCACTTGATAATCGCTTTGTGGACCTGTTTGATGGTGGTTATGATCTGGTCATTCGAACTGGCTATTTGGAGGACTCCAGTTTAATCGCAAGACACATCCTGGATTCACAGTGGGTAGTGTGCGCTTCACCATCTTATATCGCCAAAAACAGTAAACCTCTAAAACCTGAAGACCTTACCAAACACAATTGCCTTCAATACGCTTATCAAACAACCGGAGCGTCAGAGTGGGAGTTTAAAGGCGCGAAGGGGAACTATATCGTCAAAGTCTCGGGCTCCTTCTCAACCGATAATGCAACGGCATTGAGGAAGGCAGCATTAGGTGGCCACGGTATCGCTTATGTCCCAAGGTGTCTGGTTTATCACGATTTTAGAAATGGTCAGCTCGTCGATATTTTCCCTGATCAAGTGGGCAAACGGCTTGGTATCTATGCCGTATATCCCTTTACTCGCCAACCACCTAACAAGGTTCGATTATTGATAGAGCATATCCGAACGCGATATTTGGCAATATCGCACTACTTTTGATGGGTATTGGTACGAGTTATTAAAGTGGTCAGTCTGTCTAAGTTTTCGCTTTAATCCAAAGCTGAGCAAAGTCACACCAGCCAATTGAATTAATTTCTACACCCCGAATTCTTGATGGTAGAGTCAAGGTTAAGTCTTCGGACTTGATGATAGCGAGGATGTTGTCCTGATAAAGCCAAAGCAATAGTCTATCCAAGAGTGTTTCACGCTTTCTTGCGTCAGTAGTTGCCCGGCACACTGAAAGTAATTGCCTGAGTTTGTCCTGTTGTTTCCAAGTGAGCGCTTTATCCCAGTATGGGTAAAGTTTGAAAAAAGCAAACAAGCTGGTAGCGCGATCGCCTTCTAATCGAATGCCGCCAATTGCTAAAGATTGGTTTGCTGCTGGATGACCGTAGACGACTTGAGTTCCGATACCTTCAATTCCGCCAAGCGATAGCCCTTGATGTAATTTAGTGGCAAAAGCCCTGTTTTCGTTGTTGTTTTCAAAACTGAATGTCAAAGGGGCTGGGCATTCTAAGTGAATGGCTTGCTCACTCGAAAACAGAGCTTCTAATTGATGTTTGAAGCTAGAGGTCTGCAACTCTCGATGATTGAGCAAAAGGAAAAAGTAGCCAATATCTGCGGTAGATGCAGTGTAGGTATCTTCTTCTTCGTTGAGGAAGAAGAAATTTTCGGCGCACTTTTTATCCGCAGCCCAGTCTTCATGTATCCAAAGCTCGATGTGTTGTACCAGCGCAGTTTTCCCAGAGAACTCGTTGTTCCTTGTTAGGCGCAGCAATTTATCGGAGTTGACCTCGACGAAGAACGGGCCCGAACCAATAGGTCGGAAGCTACTTTCTGTTCTGTGTACCATGCCCTTGGGCATTATTGAGGCTTCTGAGCGGGACAGCAGGGTTAGAAAGTTTGGGTCGGATTGGTTTAGCTGAATCTCAAGTTGATGTGGAGCATGAGCAATAAACGTCTCGATATGATCATAGAGTCGACCCCAGTATTCCGATTGCCCCAATCCTCTCAGACTTTCGATAACATCCGCAGAGGTTATTGGTGTTTGATCGTGAAACGTTGCACCAGAGCGAAGATAGAAGTGCCATTTGGTGTAGTCTGAATTCGCTTCCCACTCATGGGCAAGGTTTTCAACGGTGTCCTCGCCCTGCGAAGTAACTAAGGTCTGGTATACCTCATGAATTAAATGGCGTTCAGTTCGCTCCATCGCATGATGAGGGTGCAACCAGCTTAAGCGTCGGTGAAAAGGTGCGTGAATTGTGTTTTCACTCACCGTCGTAGTGTGAGTGAGGTACTGCTTGAGTGCAGCGGCCACATTACGATCGTTAAAACCAATCAACTTGTGGGCGATATCGTATTTACCTTGCTCTGTTGCTAGATCTACTTCTCGGTAGCATGCTTCCAGAGGCTCCAAGATACACGTAAGTTCTCCTCGTAATCCACGTCCTCTCGCGGGTAGCCAAGTCAGCCATCCACGTTCTGACATTTGCTTGAGCAAAGTACGCGCATGTCGGTCACTGCAGTTGAGACTTTCAGCGATGGCGCTCAAGGTTATTGGGTGCGTGCCGGGCCCTAGGCGCTTAAAGAGGTTTTCATACAGTTCGAGTTTGCGTTTATTCATGAGTGTTTTGGTATAACTCAATTGTTCCTATTTTATTGTTGCTCTGACTCTTCATTTTTTATGCTTAACCCCCAAAATGCGTCAGTCTCGAACAGTTCATTCAATCGTTCTGCACGCTCGACTGGAGAGAGATAAAACAATCTTGAAAGCAGAGTGTCTCTTGATTCGTATTTATAGGTGGATTGGAAGTAGTTTGCAACGTAGTTGAAAAAAGCCATGTGATGTTCCCTCTGTGTAGGTAGTAGGGAGAGAATACAGCGCGGCAAAAAAAGAAAACCGGAACAGTTTTTGAAACTGTTCCGGTTTTCGTCAAACATGGCGGAGGTCGGCTTAACGTGCGACAGCACCACCTAGGTCGAGATTCTCGGGCCACTCTGTGATGACGTTGCCCCCGAGAAATATGTTTCCTTTCACTGTCATGGTTTTGGGGAAGCGAGTGACGTTAGAACCACCTAAGTAGAGGTTTCCCTCAACTACGATGCCTTCAGGAAGCTCTGTTATCGGAGTTCGAATGATGCTCAAATCGCCTTTCACAACCATGCCATTGGGTAATTTTTCAATGGGTGTGTCGCCAAGGTTAATATAGCCTCCAGGAATGACTCCTTGTGGCCAAGCTTTGAGTTTGCTTCCCAAAAAGTTGGCGTAACCTGTGATTTTAGTTCCTCTTGGCATGAATTCCACTAAACTATCTGAGGCATCTAGGCTACCTTTGATTTCCAAGTTGTTTGGCAAAATTTTTATTGGTGTTTTGGCGATATTGAGGTTGCCTTTGACCACCATACCATCAGGCAATGATGTGTATGGCTTATTTCTTAAATCGAGATTGCCGTAGTTATCAAGATGATTGAGCGTTTTGTAGTAGTCGAGTTCAATCGCAGACAGGCTTGTCGAAAGCAAAAGTGTGGTCAACAGAGTGGCAAAAGATCGAAGCATGATGATAGAAATTCGTTTCAGTAGATACGTTAGGTAGTTTGCAATGGATAGAATAAATTCACAATGGAAATCCGCGCAGGTTGTGATAGTAGCCTTGAGTGGATTGTTGGTAAGTGGTACTGCTTTCGCGAAAGTCATTACGACACCTGGGGCTGATGTTGGTGCGGCTGTGTTACTTTCTGACTCAAAGCTGGGAAAAAGGGTTTGCTATTACAATGACAAAGCTTACTCGCTAGGATCAGTGATTAACGTAGAGGGTGTGGTACTTCAATGTGTCGAGGAGCAAGACTTTGAAATGAATGGTCAGTTGAAGTGGAAGGCACTAAAAAGCGAGCAATGATGCTCGCTTTACAAAAACTTTAGTGAACAGAACGATTAGCGCGCTAGAGAGCGCGTTTTTAGTTCAAAGATCAGCTTCTCTGCACTCACTTCAAACTTGAATCGAGCAACTAGCTCTTTGCTTTCTTCTACTAGCTCTGAAACTTCAAACTCAACGTTTGCTGACACAGTCTTCGCCAGTTCAATGTATTTTTGAATTTCTGCTTCCAGTTGAGCTTGGGATTCGCCGAAAAGTTGAACTTCTGCGACGTCATCGCCTTCCTTGATGATAAAACCCATTTCACCAGCAACGCCACAAGCGTCACATACGGTTGGTTCTTCATAAGTGTTTGACATAACGATACCTCTTATTAAATCTGTGGTTATTCTATAACTGTGTTTGTGAGGTATCCAGCAATAAATTTCGCGAATGTATTGCAGTTGCATAGGTCTAGCTATGGGTAATTAGCATAATTAAAACGATATATTCATGGAGATTATGAATATCTTGTTGTTTAATAATGAGTTTGTAATATGCAAGTGGTATCTGCGCTATGTGATGGGGTTCTCAAATATGAGACTCATGTACTAATGATATAGTACAGATTAGTACATGACCTTTGGTGAAATGGTAAACTTTATAAGTTACTAATCAATAAGATGATTTTTATATTTTTGAATGGTATCTATGCCAAGTATTTGTCTCGTGTATGGTTTGCATTCGGTATGCCGTAAACTGAGTTTTTGCAAATCGATACAATAATGGATAGAAAATTATAACGAGCGCTGCTTTAATTATGGTATAGCATACAGCGTACGCAGATAACGATTTAGAGAAGCTTAAGAAATGCCAAAGCGTAGTAAAGAAGATACTGAGATTACGATCCAGAAAATCATGGAAGCGGTCGTCGATCAGATTATCCGACTAGGGTATGACAAAATGTCGTACACCACTTTAAGCCAGCAGACAGGTATATCAAGAACAGGGATCAGTCACCACTTCCCAAAAAAGACGGACTTTACGGCCGCGCTTGATGGACGCATCTTCAAAATGTTCGTCGAGCATTTAGAGTTTGAAAAGGGTATCGATGGCTTTACCGGTAGTTGGATCGAGTCTCTAAAGAATGATGAGTTTTTAGCAATCCTAAAGCTGCTTTTCCACCACATTGTGACGTCAGAAAACTCACATGAGTTTGCGTCGAAGGGTATTGACCGTTTATACAAACTGGTTGAGACCCAATACGGTGAAGGTAGTGACAAAGAGCTGGAATGGCTGATTGGTCGTTCGCTGATTCAACTTTCAAAGTAACAGGTTGTATTAAATAATGAAAAGCCGCTCTAACGAGCGGCTTTTTTGTTATTTGCTTGCTACGTTAGATGTAGCTATTGAGGTAATACGGTGGGGAAATCCAGAGTCGGGTGTGGCGTGACAAGCGCGCTGTATCCGTAGACTTCTTGTATTAGTTCACTACTTAACGCTTCCCATGGCTTGCCGTCTGAGACGATTTTCCCTTTATCAAGAACAAGTAGCCTATCTGAATACTGAGCAGCTAAGTTGAGGTCGTGAAGGACAACGACGACTGCGGCGTTCTCCTTATCTGCAAGCTCTCGTGCGATGGCTAAGGTGTTGTGCTGGTGTGCGAGATCGAGCGCTGATGTCGGCTCGTCCAGCATCAAGATCTTTTTATCTCCAGACAGATGAAGCTGCGTGAGAACACGTGCTAAATGCACTCTTTGCTTTTCTCCACCAGAAAGTGACGGATACAGTCGCTTTGCCAAATGAGCAACGTCAGCGGAATGCATGTAGTTTAATGCAAGCTCCTTCGTGGCTTGATTGGACAAACTCAGCGGTATGGCACCGAGCTCTACTACTTCAGAAGCGAGAAAAGGAAATGAAAGTGTGCTGTGCTGAGGTAGCAACCCCATATGCCTAGAGAGCTCCTGAGCAGACCATTGGTTCTTATGCCTATCAAAATACTCGATATCAACACTCGATGAGGTCTCACCACATAACAGCTTTAATAGTGTACTTTTGCCTGCGCCATTTGGACCTAAAAGCGTGGTAACTTGACCGGAGTAAAGCTCAACATCAATGTTATCGAGAATCACCCGCTCACCAAATGTCATAGTGATATTTTTTGCCGATATAGCAGTTTGAACCTCGCTACTCTGACTCTCTCCTTTGCGTTGGAAAGCACTAGTTTCATAGACTCGGCTCATAAAATTTTTCCTTTTTGCTGAAACAGCAAGTACAAGAAGAAAGGTGCGCCAATAATGGCAGTGACAATTCCTACTGGGAGCTCTGCAGGCGCTACTGCCACGCGAGCGAACATGTCAGCCGCGGTCATGAGTAGGGCTCCTAAAAGTGCTGACAATGGTAGTAGCGTCCTGTGGTCAGGACCTGCTAGCATTCTCCCTAGGTGGGGTATAACTAGGCCAATAAACCCAATCAAACCAGAGACACTGACGGTTACCCCGACACCGACGGCGGTGAGAAGTATTAACTGACGTTTAAGCTTCTGCACTGGAATGCCTAAGTGCTTTGCTTCGGACTCACCAAGAAGAAGCGCGTTTAGAGACATTGCTTTTTTGTAGAAGTACCAAAACAGCAGTATCAATGTGACACCCGATAACCCAATTTTTCCCCAACTTGCACCTGCAAGTGACCCCATTGACCATAGAGATAAGTCACGCAACATCTGGTCATCGGCAATAAAGTTTAGGTAGCCAATGGCTGCGCCAGACAACGCACTGATGGCCACGCCCGCGAGCAACATAATGGTGACAGAGGTTCCAAACTTACTGGTGCCCAGTTTGTAAACCAACACTGTGGTTAGTGCGCCGCCGAAAAATGCAAAAATCGGTACTACTGCAAGTGCCATAAACTGCGGAAACTCTATTCCTAGAACCGAAAAACCAACGATGGCGAGAGCGCCGCCCAAAGAAGCGCCTGCTGATACGCCGATGATCCCAGGCTCAGCTAATGGGTTACGAAATAGTCCCTGCATTACTGTGCCACAAATTGCCAAAATGGCGCCAATGAGCATGCAAAGGACGGTGCGAGGTAAACGAATATCCTGAATCACCAAGTTGATATGCGGTGCAAGATCATTACTACGAGTTGTCAGTGATGTCACGCTGTCCCAAAACGTGATGTTCATAGGACCAACGGTAATAGAGTAAATGGCGGATAGCATTAGCAATAACGCGAATGCGGAGAAGACTAATCTGTTGGATACATTTCGAAGCATAGAGTTCTTTACATCTAAACCCAGTCAAACTGAGGTTGTGAAGGTTGGTTGCTCAATTGCAGCAACCAACTGAAAAGATTGACAGTTAAGGGTAGAGCAAGGCGTTGATACGCTTTGCCTCTTCTAAGCTTTTAAGACCTAGCCCGCCGACAAGCGCGTGACCATCTATTGTCACGATGGCATTGTTTTGTCCTGCAGGAGTCGCGGAGAGCATTGGCAGGGCTTTGAGTACCGCATCGCTGCCACCGAGTTTGGCATAACTTCTCCCGCTAACAAGAACGACATCAGGCTGCATTTCGATGATGGCTTCGTTTGAGATTGGCTTATAAGAGTCGATAGACGCCGCTGCAGGGTTGATACCACCCGCTAGCTTGATGATGGCGTCTGGAGTGGTTGCATTACCTGCTACGTTTGCTGGGCGGCCTTCATGAATCAGTAGGAATAAGACTTTCTTCGCTTCATTTTCTTGGGGTTGATTAGAGGTTAGCGCATTCACCTGTTTTGCGATGTTAGATTTGAGTGCTGGTGCATTTGCCTCTGTGTCAGTGAGCTTTGCAATTTGATCGATGCGTGTATTGAGACCTTCTATGGTTGGTGCGGTATCCACAATTTCAATGTCGACTCCGATTCGTTCTAATTGATCTAAAGCCGGTTTCGGCCCCATCTCATCAGAGCCAATAACGATCGTTGGTTCTAGAGCAATTAATCCTTCTGCTGACAAAGCTCGATGATAGCCGACTTTAGGAAGCGGTGACTCTTTGGGTGTAACACTAGTGACATCCACACCGACTAGCTGGGACTGAGCGCCTAGAGCATAGATAAGCTCAGTCACAGACGCACCTGCGCTGACTATCTTCTCTGTACCTTCTGCTATCGCGGTACTAAAAGGCAGAGAAGCAACGATGCTAATCGAAAGTAGTTTTTTTATTGTTTGTTTCATTGTGTGGATCCTAACAAGGCGGATGATTTGTCCGTAAAGCATTGGCTGCATGGGTAACCGTAAAATAGGTCTCGTGCAGTTGGTAAATGAGATTATGTATCACAACGAAAATAAGATCAATTATCAATTGCATTATCAACTGCATCAAATTATGATCATCTCAGTTTTAGTTTAAGCCTTATACAACAAGGCTTTGAAACCAATCATGAGCTGTTATGAAAATTGATTTAAGTCAACTAAATGAATCGCATTTCGGAGTAAGCACTCCGGATCCGTTGCGATTCGCATTTGGAAAGAAAACTTCACCGCACGCAGGCGGGATGGGTATGCCAGTGCCGTCTGAGCGTTATGACGAACTGTTTACCGGCTTAACCGAGCAGGCTACCACTCGCAGTAAGAAGCGTTGTTTGTATATTCACATTCCTTTTTGCCGAGTGCGATGTACGTTCTGTAACTTCTTCCAGAATGCTTCAAGTCGAAAATTAGTCGATGACTATTTTGATGCTCTGATGAAAGAAATTGAGATTAAGTCACAGCTAGAGTGGACGCAAAGTGGGATGTTTCATGCCGTCTACATTGGAGGAGGAACTCCAACAGACCTTTCGCCAGACCAAGTGGAACGTTTAGGTAAAGCAATACATGCTTCATTCCCTCTTGCTACAGACTGTGAGATTACCTTAGAAGGTCGCACAAACCGCTTTAGTGATGAGATGTTTGATAAAGCGCTTGAGGGCGGCTTCAATCGTTTCTCATTTGGTGTTCAAAGCTTTGACACTAAAGTAAGACGAAGTGCAAAACGCCTTGATGACCGAGAGGTTGTTATGGAGCGAGTGTCGCAACTCGCCGCGCGTGATGAAGCCCCAATTGTGATTGACTTACTCTATGGTCTTCCATATCAAACTCTAGACGTGTTCGAGCAAGACCTAAAAGACTACATGGAGACAGGCGCCCATGGTGTAGACCTGTATCAGCTTGTCGTCAGTGGAAGTGCACCTATGTTGAATCTAGTGGAAAAAGGTCGGTCTGAACCGCCTGCCTCATCAGCAGAAAAAGCCGCGATGTATGAAATGGGTGTGAACTTCATGAACAAACATTTCGTCAAACAGCTAAGTGTCAATCACTGGGCTCGTGACAATAGAGAGCGCAGCCAATACAACAGCGTGGCAAAAACCTTCGCAGAAGTGATGCCCTTGGGAGCGGGCGCTGGTGGCAATATCGGCGGATACGGCATGATGCATCATAGAACACTTGATGCCTACATGGAGGCGATGCGTACAGGAAAGACGACCATCGCGATGATGAGCAAGCAAAGTCGTTACGAACCGGTATTAGCGAGTCTAAAAGCAGGCTTTGATAGTGGTGTTGTACGTCGTAGTTTATTGGTCGACTTTGAAGGCGAGGACACCTTCGACCTTCTTCTGCCGCTCTTTAAAATTTGGCAGCAAAATGGCTTGGTAGAACTTCATGACGATTATCTTGTGTTGACGGTCGCTGGTGCATTTTGGTGTGTCACCCTGGCTCAAGGTGCTATCGCGGCCATCAATACACTCATCAAAGACAAACCAGTTATGCCGAAGGGCATGACGAGGGACATGAAAAGGGGGCACGGTAAAACTATGCCTACTCATAAAGACAACAAAGCAAACAATAACGCTGCATAGGAAAGAAAATGACAACTGAATTGAAGCAAAACGTTGCAACTATCTTAGAACAAGACCCATCGCTCCTACCGGCTGCTATCGCAGAAAAGCTTGGTGTTAGCGAGCGTGAGGCGGTATGTGCAATGCCTGAAGAGATGGTCGCATTTGCAGGTGGCGATATTGCGCAGGATGTTCTGGAGTCAATTACGACTTGGGGACCAGTAACCACTATCGTGCACTCGTTTGGTTCCATCTTTGAAGTGAAGGCACCGTTTCCTAAAGGAAAAGTTGCACGCGGTTATTATAACCTCATGGGCAAAGAAGGTGAGTTGCATGGTCACCTTAAACTAGACCTTATTAAAACCGTTGCTCTAGTGAGTAAGCCATTTATGGGTAACGAGAGCCACTACTTTGGTTTCTTTGATGAAACAGGTAACAACGTCGTCAAAATCTACTTAGGTCGCGACAAAAAGCGTGTACTTATCCCTGAACAAGTAGATAACTTTAAAGCACTACAGACAAAACTGCGTGGCTAAGCAGCGTAACAGCAACATTCAAATTAAATTATAATTATTAGAGAAAGTGAGGTTTCAACATGGATCAACAAGTTAAGCAAGAGCGCCTGCAGGGACGTCTTGGACCAGAAATTAAAGAGTTTCGCCAAGAGCGTAAAACCATTCAATTGGCAACGGTTGATGAAGAAGGTCGTCCAAACGTAAGTTATGCGCCTTTTGTGCAAAATCAGGATGGTTACTTTGTACTGATTTCACAGATTGCCCGTCATGCTCGTAATCTTGAGCAAAACCCTAATGTGTCTCTAATGATGATTGAAGACGAGACGGAGAGTAAGCAGTTATTTGCTCGTAAGCGTCTAACATTTGATGCGGTTGCGACCGTGGTAGATCGTGAGTCCGAGCAATGGCAGCAAGTGATTGCTCAAATGAAAGACCGCTTCGGCGAAATTATCGATGGCCTAAGTCAGCTGCAAGATTTCATTCTGTTCAACTTAAAAGCTGAACACGGCTTATTTGTTAAAGGCTTTGGTCAAGCGTATCAAGTCTCTGGTGACGACTTGGTTGACTTTGTCCACCTGCAAGAAGGTCATCGCAAGATAGAAAAAACGGAAGCTTAATTAGCCATAACGCTAATCATCAAAGCCCTCTCGACAGGCATGCCGAGAGGGCTTTTTCATTATCAAGTGAGTGTGATCGCTATGCTGTGTGAGCGTTCGAAAATGTATCGAGTTTGGTTCTTTTTAGCTCAAACACCAATTGAGCGAGCAACAATAGCCCTGTTGCCGCTAGACCAACGAGTATGCCTCCCCAAATCCCAGCGAGCTCATAGCGAGACATCAATAGCCACGCGGCAGGTAGACCAAACACCCAGTAGCCTATCGCTGTCATCACTGTAGGCAGTACGACGATTTTCATACCTCTTAATAGGTTTATAGCGAGTAACTGCCAAGCGTCAACGACAAAGCTCAGAGCAACGACCCAAATAAGAGATGCAAGCATATCGGTCAGCTCATGCTCACCTTCACCATCAAGCTGGAATAGGCTGGCAATCGCTTCTGGCCACACGATGAACACAACGGCTAACACTGCACTTAGGATCGTCACTAACGCGAAGCTACGTTTGGATACGGCTTTTACGCCGGCTAAGTTGTTGTTACCGAACTCTTTGCCAACCAGAATCGCTGCTGCTTGAGAGAAACCGAAGTTAATGTTCCAAGTAAAGCTCAGGCATTGCAGTAAAATTTGGTGCAACGCTAGTGCCGTAACGCCAATAAACCCAGCCATTAAGGTGCCACCATAAATTAGCCCCATTTCCAGTGCGGCAGCGATAGCGATAGGGATACCCATTGAAAGCAAAGGCAGCATTAAACGCCACTCATATTCGTCTAGGTTAAGCCAAGGCGCGAATCGGTAGTAGGTAGGGCGCCTAAACACCCAATAACCATAGCCCAACAGAACAAGTGAGGCGGCAAGTGTTGTACCAAGCCCAAGCCCTGCAATACCCCATCCCATGTTGAAGGCAAGGAGATAGCTAAACGGTACGTTCAGTGCTACGGTTGCGAGTGACATAATCATGACAGATTTTGCGTCACCGTAATTACTGGTTAAACCACGGAGGATCAGTAGTAACAAGGTTGGCAGCATGGCCCACTTGAGTGTATCGAGGTAGGTCATTGCGACGACAATCACTTCTTCTGGCTGCTTGGCCATTCTTAGAAAGTCAGGAGCAAAGACAAAAGCTGACGTTAGTATGATAGTCAACAAAATTGAAAGCATGAAAGCCCCTTTGACCGCAAGGCGAACCTGTTTTAAACCGTGTTCAGGTCGTGCAACGCTTTGTCCGTACGCAATCGCGATCAAGTTAGCCACGCAGCCTACAGTACTGCCCGCTACCAGAAAAACAAAGGTATAGACGGACGCACCTAACCCGCCACCAGCAAGGTCACTGACACTTAATTGTGCCATCATCCAGACGTCAGTCAGGACCAACGCCATAGCGATGAGCTGTGAAATGATTAAGGGTGTCGCGAGTGACAAGATGCGTTTCATGGATAACCTCTAGTGATAATAGGTGTATTTTAGATGCATACTTATGGTGTTCAATTAACATTTGTGTCACTCTGGTATTCCTTCAGATCATGTGAGCAATTATGAATCCATATTCGAACATTCCGTATTCACACAATGCCCTAAAAGTGTTTGAAGCTGTTGCAAGGCATATGAGCTTTACGACTGCTGCACAGGAGCTTCACGTCACGCAAAGTGCTGTAAGCCGACAGGTGAAGCAGCTAGAGGATGATCTGAATGCATCTTTGGTTATTCGTCGTCATCGCTCGATTCAGTTAACGCTAAAAGGGCAAGCGCTCTATGAAGTGTTGGGACGAAACTACGCGGCTTTGCAATCGCTTTTGAACTCATGGAAAGAGTCGGAAGCAAAAAAAATCGTCATTCGTGCAGCGCTAAGTTATGCCACTCGTGCTCTATTGCCTAAGATCCAACAATTGAACGAACGTTTCCCAAACTATGAAATTGCCGTTATTCCTGTCATTGACGAGGAAGAGAGTTTAGGCAAAGGGGATTATGACTTATTTGTGTTCACCACAAGAAATAGCGAAAGCTATGACAATGATCCTGAGATTTTCTTTGTGCGCGAAGAGTATATGGCGCCAGTGTGTACTCAGCAGTTGATAGGAGATAGACGAGATATTGAGCACTTACTGACGCTTCCTAGGTTACACCCAACTCTCGACCATTTAGATTGGCGTGCGTGGCTAAATAAGATTAATCACATCGATAGAAAGGTTCCTCGTAACTCGACCTTTTTTACCCTCGATTTGACGCTTAGTGCTTGTCTGTCAGGTCATGGTGTGGCGGTCACTGATTTGTTACTTGCCCTTCCGGAACTTGAGCGGGAATACCTAGTGTGTCCAGAGAATGCGATGATACATCCAAGTGGTTGGCGATATTTCTGCCACAGAAGGACAGAATCACCCATCGTAGAAGAGTTGGTCGATTGGTTGAAACAAGAGACTGTCGAAGAGCTCAGAAAGCTAGAACAGCTTTCTGAGCGTCATGGCTGGGGACCGATCGAAAGTTAGCTTTTTTGTTCGGCCTGATGTTTCTTCACGATCTCTTCAAGTTTGTCATAAGGGATAAATCCTGGGATCACTTCATCACCAATGAACATGGCTGGTGTGCCGCGAAGTCCTAATGCAACGAATGTTTTGTAGTTTTTTACAAGTGATTCGTTAATCGCCGTATCACCCGTTAGGTATTCCTCAGTGCCTGTCGTTTTCGCAACTGCTTCTATGGACGTTTTATCGTGCAGACCTGGTTTAGCAACAAGTAGACGATTGACCTCGGCAAACTTCTCTGGTGCGTTTTGCCATACTTTAATGGCAAATGCCGCAGAGTTTGTCTCCAAGCCATCGATGACTTGCTGCTTAAGAGGCACATAGATATTGATCACTTTTAGATCTGAGTTCTTGCCAGCCATTTTTGCTAAAACATTGTCCAAGCGTTTGCAATAAGGGCAGTTGTAATCGGTAAAGTTAATGATGACAGTACCGCCTTCAGGGTTACCCGTCACACTGTGGATCGTCGTGTCATTTAGCCAGGTTTCGCTTTGTTGCTTGGCTTTCGTTAGCTGCTTTTGGTTTTCAACATATTGTTGAAGATTCGTATGAAGGTCTGCAATGATTTCAGGGTTATCACTCAGTAACTGATGAATCCCTTCTAATTGCTGTTGTTGCTCGCTAGTGAGTTCTGCATGTGAAAGTGCTGGCAACATAGCTGCGATGCTGACTGCGATTGAGATAATTGTCTTTTTCATGTTTTTTCCTTGGCTCAGTGAACTACTGAGCAGATAAAATTCTTAACCAAAGCCCCATCGGTGTCGTAACACCTGTGGAGATGTTTTCAATTTGGCCCTTATTGATGACGGCGATGGTGGGCGTAACTGTAATGTTCCATTGACGGCTAATAAGACTGTTAACATCGTTGATCACTGGAAAGTGATAGTCTTTCGATTGCATGTATTGCTTTACTCGTTGATCGGGTCCCGAAGAGAGAGCGACCGATACCACTTGGTAACGGCCGGAGAACCAGTCAATCGTTGGGCTTACAAATCGACACGCTCCGCACCAGGTCGCCCAAAAATAGAGGACAACCGGCTCTTGGTGGCTCTGCTCGATAATATCAACGGGAATATTGTCGAGTGTTACCGCTTGAAGAGCTGGAGCCTCCCCATTCGGCATATCTAAACTTCGATACCAATCGAGAGCGAGAGAAACCAGAGTGACCAGCACAAAGACGCTGATAAGCTCTTTACTCCATTTAAACAATGTGCCTTTCCAACTTTTGCGTTTAGCCATTTGGAGTCCCACTTGCCGCATTAAGTGCTTGTGTTATCGACTCAGAGGTGAGTATTACAGGCAGTGGAATTCCCTCTGGATGGTTAGGTCCGTAGACGATATTGAACGGCACGCCGTAACGGCCATAACTTTGTAGATATTTCGTGACGCTGTCACTTGGTGTTGTCCAGTCTCCGCGCATTGTCACTACGTTGCTTTGTTGCAGCTCGCTGTATACAGGGTCTTGGAGCACGACACCAATCTTGTTGGCTTTGCAGGTAATACACCAATCTGCGGTAACATCAACAAACACGGTTTTTCCATCCGCGACCAGTGCTGGGATAGAATTGGCATCTAATCGCTGCCAATTGAGGTTATCAACGATTGGTGTCGACCAACTATCTGCAGTGATGCTGCCGATAATAAGCCCTCCACCAAGTGCAAACACCGAAAAGCCCGACATCAAAATCACCGCTTTTTTCCCAAACGTCCTACCTAGCAAGATAAAGACGGTCAGTAAAATAATACCGATAATTCCGACGGTTGCTGGCTTGCCGATAAACACCGAGAGCAAAGAGGTTAACCACAAGCTTGTGAGTAGCATCATGGCGCCAAACAGAACCTTGAGCTTATTCATCCATGGACCAGGTCGTGGGAAAGCTTTCACTAATGACGGAAAGATGGTGAATAAAATCCAAGGTAAGCTCATTCCAATGCCTAAGGCGGCGAAGATAAGCCAAAGCTCGCCATAACTTGCACCGAGTGCATAGGCGACGGCGGTACCAAGAAAAGGTGCACTGCATGGTGTGGCGAGCAAGGTTGCAAACATACCTTGGATGAAGTGTCCGCCGTAACTGTGATCACCTTTCGTTGCTAACCAAGTATTCATGGAGCTTGGCAGCTGGATATTGAACAGTCCGAGTAGGTTAGCGGCAAATAGCAGTGTTACAACCGCCATGAAAATGATGAATCCACTGCTTTGAAATTGGATCCCCCAGCCGACCATGTGCCCTGCCATTTTCAACGCACTGAGCGCGCCTGCCAAAATCAAAAACGAAGTGATGATGCCAGCGGTTGAGGCGAGGAATGATAGACGAACCTGCTTTGCGGATTGGTTAGCGCCGACAATGATGGAATTAAGCTTCATTCCCAAGACGGGAAGCACACAGGGCATCACATTGAGAATCAGCCCACCTAGCAAAGCAAAACCTAACATCCAGATTAATCCACCCTCGCTCGGTACCGATATTGGGGTGGTAGATACAGTGGTTGAGGTTTCTGCCAGTATCAGTTCATCGGATACGGTGATCTGAACCATTTTGTCTGAAATATCTGCTTCACCAAGCCAGTTACTTACCTGATAGGTGGCATAAAGAGCATGACCCTCAATGGTAAGCTTGGGCTGAGAGAAAAACTCATTCGCTACCTCTTTTCCATCGACCAAAATAAACGGTTTTTTCCAGGCAGAATCCGTCGTTAGTTTGAGGGTGAGTGTTTGCGCTTGTTGATTCCAATAGCTCTCGGAAACCTGAACTTGTTCAGTTTTCTTTGGCGTTAAACTCATACCTTGACCAAACAAGTACGCTGCGTCGGAATCAAGCACAAGTGAGCTCGGGTCGATGGTAAGCTCGATAGGGTAATCGGCAATAACGCAGATATTCGTACAACTTGACAGGCGCAGGTTAGCCTTGAGCTGTACAGGCTGTGATGGGTCAGTAACCGTAACGATAAGCGGAAAGCTCACCTCATGTTTGTAGCCTAAGGTCAGCATACCTAATTGCTCATAATAGGCGGGTACTGGCCAATGCCATTCGATGTCGTCGATGTTGGTTGAGTCGCTCCAATCAAATTCGGGAGCAACACCACCTTCGCCAGGACTACGCCAATAGGTTTTCCACTCTCCATCTAATTCAACATCTAACACCATCTCCATTTGACGAGTGCTAGGATCAATGTGTCCAGTTGAAAGGGCTCGCACTCTAACGGGAGGGTGCATAGGGTCTTGTACCCAGCCAGAAGACTGAGCGACAGAGGTCGCGCTAAAAAATGCAGCGGTGCTCATCAGCAGAAGCATAAAAGCAATGCTGATTGTTCGTCTTAAAGACGAGGTAATTGCGAGTGCCATCATCGGGGCACGTCTAACTTCAGTGTTTTCGTTCGACACAGTATTCTCCAAAAAGTAATTAATAGACCTTGGTGAGTACTTTTTTATTCCCGAAATGTGCAGAGAGTGAGATGAAGCCGGTTTTTCGGTGGAGCTTCGTCCACACGTTGTGTGGCTTTACGCTGAGGTTGGTGAGTAAACAGGATTGCGGCAAGCGCAATAAGAAACAGTATGGGTGTAAAATCTTCCATGTTAGGAAGGGAATGGGTCAGCAACTTTTTAGTCACAAAGCAGGGTTCTTCAGTCGAAGCAGTGTCGTGCACAATATGATCGATTGATTCTGCGTTGAATAGGTCATTGACGCTTAAATGACTAGATAGCGTAACTTTTGAGGTCTGAATTTTGCTGTGGTAGGCGACATTCGTTTTGAGGGCGCACAACAACACTACCATTACGGCAGTGAATAGAAACAGAGCGCGAAAAGTGTTGTGCCTAAAAGTATGCAAAAAGTGTTTTCTCAATCGTTGATTGGAAGGTAATAAACCACCCAGTTAAGACACGACTAAGTTAACGTGTTACTGAAAAACGTCAAGTGAAAATAATTACCCAGATTATGGGTAGGTTGGGTATCAATGTGCAGGGTGAATGGGGTGAACAAAAAGAGCAACCTAGCATTGCTCTTTTTCAGAGTTAGTGCGCAGTCTTTACGCTGCTTTACTGACTAATCGTAATATTGCTTTGTTGATCCCGATAAGATCGTTAACAGAAGTGGCGCCTCTTATTGCATCCATGAGAGATTCCTTGCTGCAGCAAGGGATAACATCAATGTTTTTTACCTTTCCCTCAAGAGTGTTCTTCATTAATTCAAATTGTTTCTGTTCGAACATGTTAGTGAGCCTGTGACGTTGTTGTATCTGTTTTGTACCGCTATCTTACCTGTTTATTGTGACAATTTAGCCTTAAAACTTGCAACAATCGGTCAAACAGCGGTGTTTGTATCTTTATAGTGAGCACATCATAGTGCGTTATTCGATTAGATTCCAATGGAAAGAGGCTATATCAATCAAGCTACTATTGGTTTGGTATATCAGATTACTGGTGCTGACTTTTAACTGATTGAAACTAGGTTGATCCTGAGTTGGTATTTTGTAACGTATTGTTAACTCGTGGCTCTGGCTTTCATTAGGTGCATTCAGAGGTGTGATCTAAATCTTAAATAGATCGAAAAAAAGCCCCTGTCCACGAGGATGCAGGGGCTTTCAAATGGGTCTTTGCTATTTCCCGGAGAGCCAGAATACGGCGTCTCTGACTTTGTCACTTCGTGGCGTACCTTTTGCCAGTATGTCGATTTGAGTGTCGGGTCTAAATCCGGCAAACGTCACAATATCTTGAAGAGAATTACTTCTATCTAGCAGAAGATAGTCGTAATCCGGGTCGACACCATCAAGAATATCTTGCGCGCGGGCTCGGTCAACCTGCGGGACTGCCCAGTCATGATAAAGGAAGAATATAGAGGTCATGGTTTCCGAAAAATGGTAACTCGCGATACGGTCACGCTTCTGTTCTGGTACTTGTTCAACAAATGCTTGAAGGTCAGGCTTCATATCTTTGGCAATATCGATAGCTGGGAACAAGTAAGTAAATGCGCTCGAGAAAAATAGCGCAGTCACTATCGCCATCTTTGTCCATTGTGGCCAAAGTTTGCGCTCAACAACCAGCATTAGTGCAATCGCAATCAATGGGATTAACGCAACAAGGTGCCAAGTACTGAGCCAGTCCATTAGTGCTTCGGGAATTTTCTCCTGAGGCAGCAAGTTAGCCCATAGAGGGACAACGGCGAAAGCCACCAAGACAAATGACATTAATGTCATCCAACCACGGCGGTACCAATCAAACCATTTGCCTGAGAAGGTGATGAGCGCATCTGCGATCATGAGAGCGAACAGCGGCATCAAGGGTGCCAGATACATAGAACGCTTGGTTACTGAGTAAGATAAAACAAATATCGCCAGGGTAAACCAAAACGCCAAGAAGCCATCAATCCATGTAAGTTGCTTTGGTTGGCGAAGCTTGTAAATGAAATGTCCGAGCCATAGCACTAATAGAGGGGTCCAAGGGGCGCCGTATTCTAGGACACCGTTGACATAATAAAAGGGTTTACCCGCGTGGTTGTGTCCAAGGGTATTAGTTGCAGAGCCAGTTAGGCGACCCACTTGATTGTCCCAGAACCATGCCTTCCAAAGATCTGGTGACGCGGTCTTATAGAATGGATAGATCCAGCTTGCGGCAACCAAACACATGGCAGCAATACCAATAATATGCATCAGAACAAACTGACCCATTGGTGCTGCTTGTTCTGGGAACTGCTTACGAAGATACACAGCTCTACTGATCAACGGGACCCAAGCAAGACCAATACAGAGTACGATCGCAACGGGTCCTTTGCTTAAGAATGCGAGACCAGTGAATGCGCCAGCGACAACGAGAAAGCCCAGTTTTTGTCGCAAATAGGCTTCACTGAATGCCCAAATAGCTGCAATAGTGGTAAACATAAGCGCGGCGTCGACACGGAGCCAATGGAAATTCAGTACAAACCCCTCAAGCGTGCCTAGTACGGCCAGTGCGACCCAAGCGAAGTTTTCTCCTTTGAACAGATAGGCGATGCGATAGGTCGCTGCGAGTGAGCCTAAGCACAGTAGAGCGAGCGCTAAACGGCCTGCCATAATGGCATCGAGACCCGTTGCGTGCATAAATAGAGTTGAAACAATAAAGAAAACAGGTGGCTTCTCGACGAATGAAATCCCTGCAAACTGAGGGATAATATAGTCCCCAGTTAAGTACATGCTGTGAATAATCGCAGCGACTCTGGGTTCATCTGGCGTCCAGACATCATGATCAAACAGACCACTAAATACCACAGCGACGATGGCGAGTAGAAGAATGAATTTCCAACGCTGATTTTGGTCGCCAGTTTGTGTTGTTGACACTTTTTATCTCCAATTATGCTGCGCACTAATAAAGCTAGCTTGCGAACCTAATATTAAAACTTGCTATAAAATAAAAGCGCTAGATTTTAAAATTCTAGCATGTAGGCATCAACACTTTGTGTATGAAATCTATACTTTTATTCGGTAAATTTAACGCTTATCTGACAGGAGCATACCGACCAATAAGGTGTGTTTATATGTTGTTTTTGTAACGTTTGATATAACTATACTTACAAAGGGAAGGAATAAAGAGTCGAATAATTATGACGAATTGTTCTAGCGCGAACTATTGCAATGAAATGTGACTTAGATCTACTATTACCACCAAGGTGATGGGGTTCCACCTACTTAACCGCCATTTGGCTGATGACTCCTACAGTTTCAGAAAACAGGTGTAACTTGTCTATGCGTTATTATTGCGTGGGACTGGTTCTGTCGACCACTGACTGTAGTTCATAAGCCGATTCCTACGCCTGTTTTCCCGTCATAGGAAAACACAATGCAATACTCTCAAGAAATTCAATCAATGTGTCCAATTCAGCAAGGGGCACTGCATCCATCTGCACCTATTCCTGTCGAAGGTCGCTGGTTAAACCCAAAAGACGTGATTGCTATCTCTGGTCTCAGTCATGGTGTTGGCGCGTGTGCGCCGCAGCAAGGCGCTGCCAAGCTCACCCTCAATGTTAAGAACGGCGTTGTAGAAGAGGTCTTAATAGAGACCATTGGCTGTTCTGGTATGACACACTCTGCCGCAATGGCGTCGGAAATCCTCACAGGTAAAACCATTCTTGAAGCGATGAACACTGATTTAGTTTGTGATGCTATTAACGTTGCGATGCGCGAGATATTTTTGCAGTTCGCCTATGGACGAACTCAGTCGGCGTTCTCTGAAGGGGGACTTGAGGTAGGGGCTGCGCTTGAAGATCTAGGCAAAACTCAGCGAAGCCAAGTTGGCACAAGCTACTCGACGCGTGCTAAAGGTCCAAGATACATGGAAGTCGCTGAAGGTTATGTCACGCAGCTTGCACTAGATGAAGACAATGAAATTATCGGCTATGAATACCTTAACTTAGGGAAAATGATGGCAGATGTGGGTAAGGGCATACCTGCACAAGAGGCGGTGGCAAACGCTACAGGGCGTTATGGTCGCTTTGATGAAGCTGTAAAAACCGTTAATCCACGTCAAGACTAAGCTGAGGTACCTATTATGCCAATCACTAAACAATCACTATTAAATGAAATGGGCTTCGATACATTAGAGCAAGCCTACCAATACTGCTTAGCGCAAGATATCGATCCAAAGAAACTCGTTTTAGAGACACAACCCATCGCGTTTGAAGACGCTTGCAATGCGTATACGTTGGGTGGTGCACTCGCTCTATATCGTCAGGCAAATAATGCTCAACAGGCTGCGCTCAGTATCGGTGAAGGGCTTCAGGCATTTTGCAAGCCGGGAAGTGTGGCGTCACAGCGAGAAGTTGGTCTTGGTCACGGTGCGTTGGCTGCAAGACTCCTTAACGAAGAAACTCAGTGTTTTGCTTTTCTAGCCGGTCATGAGTCATTTGCCGCGGCAGAGGGCGCAATCAAAATTGCATTGAACGCCAATAAATCTCGAACATCACCGCTAAAAGTCGTATTAAACGGTCTAGGTAAAGATGCTGCTTATTTGATCTCTAGAATCAATGGATTCACTTATGTCAAAACCCAATATCATTATGAAACGGGTGAACTTGAAGAGGTGAGCCGTAAGCGCTTTAGCCAAGGTGAACGCGGAGAAATTCTCTGTTATGGGGCGGATGATGTTCGTGAGGGTGTGGCTATCATGCACGAGGCGAATGTTGATGTCAGTATCACCGGAAACTCAACTAACCCTACGCGATTCCAACACCCGGTCGCCGGTATTTATAAATCAGAGCGTCTTGCTTTGGGTAAAACATATTTCTCGGTAGCATCAGGAGGCGGTACAGGTCGAACTCTTCACCCAGACAACGTGGCAGCGGGTCCAGCAAGCTACGGTATGACAGACACCATGGGTCGAATGCATGCTGACGCGCAATTTGCTGGTAGCTCATCGGTTCCGGCTCACGTTGCCATGATGGGCTTTATCGGAATGGGCAATAACCCAATGGTAGGGGCATCGGTTGCGTTGGCCGTTGAGGTTGACCAACATTTAAACCGTCAATAGAACAACTAAGGGCATTCGATAAGAAAGAATGCCCTTGTTCTTATACCTTGAACTCTACGACGTTAGAGTTACTCTCGTTAATTAGCCTTCGCACAAAATCATCGACCGGCATTGGTTTATCAAAGTAGAAACCTTGTCCTACCTCACAGCCAATCTGTGCGAGTTTTTCCGCTTGTTCAAGCGTTTCAATTCCTTCAGCTACGACGAGTAGATCAAGGTTATTTGCCATTGCAACCATAGCTTGAACGAGCTGTTGGTCTTTTGAATCAGCGATAATGTCTCTGACAAATGACTGATCTATCTTGATGCCATCGACAGTAAATCGGCGTAGGTAGCTAAGCGATGAATAGCCAGTACCAAAGTCGTCAAGCCAAACTTCAATGCCACTCGCACGGATAGCCTTTAGCGTTCTTTCTGCTTCATCTTCATCTTGTAACAGCAAGCTCTCAGTAATTTCCATACGAATGGTGTGCGGTGGTACGTGGTATTTTTCCATGTAAAACGCGAACATCTCTACTAAATTCTGACGATAGAGCTGTTTGGATGAAATATTGATCGAAACATGGAAGTCGTGTGAGAAATAGGGCATCCATTGCTGAATTTGAAAGCACAAGCGTTCAATTAGCCACTGACCTAGAGGCAGAATCATAGCGGTTTCTTCGGCAATAGGAATAAAATCACCAGGAGGAACGATCCCAAGGGTTGGATGACGCCATCTCACTAAGGACTCAGCACCCATAACTCGTCCTGTTTTAAGACACACAAGAGGCTGGAACCATAATTCAAACTGCTGTAAATCCGCGAGTGAGCGACGTAGCTCCCTTTCAATATTGGCGCGATGTACAACAGACTTGAACATCTTAGGTGTGAACACTTTGTGCGTGTTTTTGCCATCAGCTTTTGCGCGGTACATGGCAATATCTGCATTCTTGATTAGGTCTTCGGCAGTCTTTCCGTTTCTTGGGTAGCGAGCGATGCCGATACTACCACCTACGACAAGCTCTTCATTTTCCATCAAGATTGGGGAGCGCACCGCTAAGAAAATCTTCTTAACAACAGCGTCGACGTCTTCTGTTGTTTTCAGGTGTGGAATCAACATGAGGAATTCATCCCCGCCGATGCGGGAGATCATGGTTAATGGATGATCATTGGTAATTTCTCGAGCACAGCGGGTGAGTTTCTCTGCAATGCGCATAAGCAGGAAATCGCCACTGTCATGGCCATAGTTATCGTTGACGACCTTAAACTCATCAAGGTCTAGGAAGAGTACGCTAAATGACGTTGCTGGATACGACTTGATAGTCCCTTGCAAATGCTGAATGAAACGCGTGCGGTTGGGTAAATCCGTGAGTGCATCGTGATAAGCTAAGTGAGAAATCTTTTGCGTACGATGCTCCAGTTTGGTCGCCATCGATTGCACAGCGAGGGTCAAATTGCCGATTTCGTCTTGTCGCTCCTCGCTATTCATCGTCTGAGCTAGTTTGAAATCACCGCGCCCGATAGACTCGGCTTGCTTAGTAAGCTGAACAAGTGGGCGGCTCCACCTTCTGGATATTATGGCGGCCATTAATCCAGATAGTGACAATAGCAGAACCGCAGCAGCTAACACTCCGACATATAACGCATCTTGAGAGCGTTTATTTGTCGCTTCAATAAGCGTAGCCATGGCGGATATTTCGTTATCCACCTTGTCTAGGGACATTTCTAGGTAAATCCCACCGATAGTTTCATCGGCAGCTCGAATAGGGCGAATAACGACTAGGCTTGATTCCATAAACATATGAATCGGTTTGCCATTCGCTATAACTTGCTTTACATCAACTGCAAAGCTTGCAGGCTTTCCTAGTTGTTCTAAAGAAGGGTCACCATCATGAAAGACGTTGCCTTTCTTGTCGAAAATAACCAGGTGCTCAATCTCTTCCATCTGAAGCAGAGGCTCGATTAGGTAGCCTGCCTCTTCAAGGTTATACATGTAAAGTGGGTCGAACATAGCTTCTGCAAGGTATGTTGACATTTGGGTTGCACGCTTACTTAGTTCAGTTCTAAATGTCTTACTGTTTTGAACGGTGAGTTCTTGCAACAGTCTTTCAGAGTGGTTTGACGATAACCAAAGGTGCACAGCAGCGCTGGTCAGCGTCATGACTACGGCTAGCGCAAACGTCACTAGCATATACTGCCCTTGTAGTCTTAAGTTTAACTTCATCTTATAACCAACCTAATTTAACCATAGCTGTTCTATTTGAACTCGGGATTGGTTGTAGTCTGCTAAAGACTGTAACCGCTCTTTGGACAAACGATCAAACTTTGTGGTTTTTTGAAATTTATAAAGCGCAGCTTTTCCTTCCTCTGATTTGTTGGCATTCACCAGGGTCTCGATGATTGCAGAGCGTACATTTGCATCTAAATCACCGCGAAGTAAAATAACGCTACGAGGGACAAATTCAGTACGGTGAATAATTTCCATTCCTGGCTTAATATGAGGCGGCATATCCCCTGAATCTTCCCAGTTTGTGTTAGCAAACGCGCCAACATCGGCTTGAGAGTGGGCGACCCATGTTGAAAGCGAAATTTCGTCTGCTCGACGCAAAATATCTGAAGCCAGTACTATATTAACTTTATCCGCTGTTGGTGCTTTGGGAAGTGAAAAATGAGGGGTTACTTCTAGTTTATGCTTCAGTAAGCTCTGAACCGGCAAGTAGAACCCGGACGTGGAGCTTCTATCTTCTAGGACTAGGATTTTTCCATATAGATCATCAAGAGACTGGATACCGCTATCTTTTCTCGCAAAGAATACGGTCTGATACTCTGGTTGACCTTTTTTCCATCGGCGGAGAACAATGTCTCCCTGGTAGTCTTCTTGAAGCTTTAAAGCAGCAAAAAGTGTCTCCGATACCATATCGACTTCGCCGCTTTCCAACCATTGACCAAGTTCAAAGATAGAGTCGGTGACTTTTACGCGACCGTTGGTATAACCATACTCTGTGAGCCCTTGGCTCACATATTTTGCAAGCGGGGATGAGAAAACGATATGTTTACGTGCTTTGTTGCTCAAGACGCCAATAGTAAAGGTTTGGTCCTTCGCACCATTATTTGAAGGTGCTGCAAAACCATGGCTGCTTAAGGTAAGCGTCATGGTTAGAATAAGGCAAAAGATATACTTCATACGCGCAGTATCCGCTTAATGTAATCTTATTAAAGGTATATTAGGTGATAGCTCTCAACATTCGAGCTTAATCACACATCACGATTGAAAATTTTGACGCAGAGAATGGCTGTATATCGTGTAGTAAGTGCTTATTATTGTTATCTTTATGTAGTTCTAGCATTGGCGTTGTTGATAGTTTAGTAGTTGTTATAGTGAGAAATGTTAACATAAACATTTCGTAGGTGAATGTAAGTGGTGTGAAAAATTTTTCATATTCATCGACTTGAGCCCATTTATTGAGGAACTCCATGCCCACTCAAACCACAATCAATTAAACTCTTTGGCGGTCACGCCGATACAGAGGTGCGTCAAAAAAGATAATAGGTAAATGAGTTTGAAGAAAATAGCAATGGCACTTGGGGCAATGGCGGTACTGCTTAGCATAGGTGCTGGTGTCGCCTACTATTTGGGTTACTTTGATCACGATGAGCCCGCAGCGAACAACGAGCCACGCCAAGTAATGGTTGCCGATAATGTCGTCGAGCCAACAACGATTGAAGAGCCCACTCCTGCGCCCGCTCCTTTACCGACTCATTATTATGTCTCACGAGCTTCGGAAACAGTCTACACCCAGCCAGAAACTAACTCTATGCCCGATGGTATTGCCTATTATGGTGAGCGTTTAAGTGTCATGGAAAGACGCGGTGACTGGATACGCATAGCGCCAATTTACCAGTTAGAAGAGGGTGCTGAAGAAGTATCGCAATGGGTTGACTCAACGTCACTCTCTACTAAGCAAGTGAAACTAGAGGGCAAAGTTTGGCTAGATGTACTTAAAGATTACATCGAAAATAGTGACAACTATATGAGTTACCAAGAAGCCTTTCTCGATGCGAGTACCAAGCTTATTCGACAACGTCGATGTCGTCTTGCTGACTTTGAGGAAGTCGGTGGTTGGATAAAATCAATCAACCACCAGGATAGTGTGTATTTCACCTACTGCGGCGGGATAGAAACTGAACACAAGATCTACTTAAATGTGGTAAGTGGTGAAGTGTTCTAACCTGAGGATTACCAAGGAGACTGATCTCGTTCTTTCTCTGCAGCCCTAGCCATGTCTCTTACGCACTGTTTTAGACGTTTGATCGCCGTGAGATCACCGTGCTCGATATGCTCAATGGGGGCGTAGCCGTTGAAAACGGTTGAGTTGTTTCTGACATTAATGAAGTTATTGATAAAGTGTGAGCTTTCGAATGCGGTTCGTAATAAACCATCGATTTCTACGATGAGGTGGACGCGCTCAAACGTAGAGGGTCCAATAGGTACAGTAGCTGGCGTGACTTTTAGTCGCGCATGCTGTTCTTTTGATAGCTCTAAGATAGCCTCTGTTTGTTCGTTCGAGGCGCCCCAACCGTCCAAAACACCAAGCGCGTATTTGACCAAGGTAAGTCTTTCATTCTGTGACAGTTCCATTGTCATCTCCATTCCACCACTGCTTTTTTGAATATAGTTGCTTAGCTTTGTTACCTCAAGATGACTGCTAATTTACCAACCTATGTTTTAGCTTTTTTTATTTGTCTTTGAAGAAGTATGGGAACATAATGCAGATCTTCAACTAATATTGGTTTTTCCTTTTGAGTCAGTTCAGTTTGTCGTTTTTCCTATCTTTGATTGTCGCGTTTTTCGCGCCAATTGGAATGGCTGCGTCTGATATAAAGGATACGAGGCTTGATACAGCAGGAACAACGTGGCAATCGTCGTCATATAATCATTTCCTAGCCATATCGCATGAACCTTCATCTCGGCTTGCAAACAAGCTAAACCAGCGCCAGTCAAAACCGAATAAACCAACTCGACCAACTTCGAACTCTTTTGGTGAGCATGATGCTCAAGGTATTCTTTTATCTTGGCGATGGATTGGCGGCGGTCATGAATCTCGAGAGCAAGAAACACCGCACTACACGCAAGTTGCTGACTTTGGTTCGCCTTGCTACTTAGAGCACTTCGCTGTCAATGAGACGACTCGACTACTCACGCCTTTTTATTTCCGATATGCATCGTCACAGCACCGACTTAGTGGTTGGAAAGACGGAAATACCCTCTACGTCTACTTAAACTCACTCTACGCATAATCTCCGTTACCTAAATAAAACGTTCATGCTTGCGCACAATTTATCGCGGGAGCTTTGAGCTTGGTTCTATTTTATTTTCAGTCTCTTGAGGCTGAGGAAACATTATGCGTACAAAAAAACAATCTAGAGCAGTGCTAAACCATTATTCCACTTGGAAGTATCTGGTTTTAATCGTTACTTGTGTCATGTTGGCACTGAGTGCCATGCCTTCATGGTTTGGCGAGAAACCTGCTATTGAAATCAAATTGAGTCAAACCAACGACCACTTAAATAGCCCATTTAAACTTAGCTCGCTACTGGAAGGGCAGGGTGTAGATTCTAAGTCTATTAAGCTTGAAAACAACGTGGCTCAGCTCGTCTTTGACAATGAAGTTGACCAAACCAAGGCTCGAAACGTACTGGGTGAGTGGGTTGGTAAAGATGACACCATGTCTTATTCCTATACCTCCGTGGCCCCTCAGTGGTTGCAGTCGATGGGCTTTACGCCAATAAAGCTTGGTCTTGACTTGCGTGGAGGGGTGCAATTCTTACTCAATGTCGATGTTGATCAGGCAGTATCAGAGCAGCGTGATGCTGTAATTGATGAAATTAAAACTGAACTTCGTAAAGAACGAGTTTTTGGTGCCACTGTTAGAGCCGACCAGCACACGGGCATACTCGTGACATCTAACGAAAAAGAGAGTGAGATTGCTGTTCGTAAGTTCATCAATTCAAATTACCCTGAATGGCAGGCAAAAGGCGAGGGTGACGCGCTTTCCATTTCAATGCGAGCGCAGTCGTACACAGAATTTGAAACGTTGACCATGCAGCAAAACCTTAAAATCATGCGTCAGCGCATTGAAGAGCTGGGTATTACCGAGGCATTGGTGCAGCGTCAAGGCAGTACTGGTATCCGAATTGAACTGCCGGGTGTTCAAGATCCATCGTTGGCCAAACGCGTCATTGGTGCGACGGCAAGCCTTGCGTTTCATGAAGTGAGCACATCATCAAATCCTATCTCAACACTAAAAATCAAAGATGACCAAGCAAAATTGGTCACGCTTGTGAAGAAGCCTGTGCTGACCGGTGAACACATCGTCAATGCTCGCGTTGGTTTTGACCAAATGCATCGCCCTGAAGTGGATATTTCTCTCGACCATGCTGGTGGTAAGAAGATGAGCGATTTCTCGGCGACTCATATTGGTAAAACGATGGCGACAGTGTATCGAGAATATGGTGTTAATGCGCGCGGCGAAACTGAGCGTAACGAGAAAGTCATTAGTGTCGCAACGATACAATCTCAGTTGGGTAGTCAGTTCCGAATTACAGGCTCTGGTGATCTCGAAGAGGCGCAGCAGCTGGCATTGTTGCTGCGTGCAGGTTCATTAACCGCACCTGTCACTATTGTTGAAGAACGCACTATTGGCGCCTCTCTAGGTGCTGAGAACATTCAAAATGGCTTTGCTGCACTGGCTCTGGGTTTAGGTCTTACTCTCACGTTTATGGCGCTTTGGTATCGACGTTTAGGTTGGGTTGCTAACGTCGCTTTAATACTGAACATGTCATGTTTATTAGGGCTTATTGCTCTTGTACCGGGAGCGGTATTGACGCTACCTGGCATTGCTGGTTTGGTATTAACAGTGGGTATGGCAGTGGATACCAACGTGCTCATCTTTGAACGCATCCGAGATAAGCTTGCTGAAGGTAGAAGTTTTGCACAGGCCATTGATCAAGGATTCAATTCGGCAGTTGCCACTATTCTTGATGCCAACATCACGACCATGATCACGGCCGTGATTCTTTATGCGATCGGTAATGGCCCTATTCAAGGTTTTGCACTAACGCTAGGGCTTGGTCTGCTAACCAGTATGTTTACAGGGATTTTTGCATCCCGCGCAATCATTAACTTAATTTGGGGGCGCGACACTCGTCGTGAGGTGAGGGTTTAAGCATGAAACAATTCTTTAAAACCAATATTCGACGTATTCGTTATCTAACCAACGTGTTATCAATTGCATTAGTGGTGCTGTCTATCGCGGCCGTTGCTATGCGAGGGCTGAACTTTGGCCTAGATTTTACTGGCGGTGTTGTTTCCGAAGTACAACTTTCTAGCGCGACTACACAAAGTGAACTGCGAGATACATTAACGCCAGTGCTAGGTGAGGGCATCTCCGTAACTAAGTCCGGAGAAGAGGGACGTTGGACGATTCGTTATTCGGCAGATCAAGGTGCGGAGAAGCACAACGCATTTAAACAAGCTCTAGCCGATGCTTATCCAAGCTCAACCATCGTAAGTGACAGCATAGTAGGAGCACAGGTGGGCCAAGAGCTTTATGACCAAGGTGGTCTAGCTTTACTGGTATGTTTGCTCTGTATTTTAGGCTATCTAAGCTTTCGGTTTGAATGGCGTTTGGCAAGTGGTGCACTGGCCGCGTTACTCCATGATGTCGTTCTGGTTTTGGGCTTTTTTGCTTTAACGCAAATGGAGTTCAACCTAACCGTATTTGCGGCGATATTGGCGATTTTGGGTTACTCCTTAAATGACTCGATCATTATTGCAGACCGTATTCGTGAGATTCTAAAACTCAAGCCAAACGAGAGAACGGCTGATGTCAGTGACCAAGCTGTCATTGCTACATTCGCGAGAACCATGGTGACTTCGGGCACGACATTGATAACGGTCGGAGCGCTTTGGTTACTGGGAGGTGATGCATTGCAAGGGTTTGCGACGGCGATGTTTATCGGTATCTTTTCAGGTACGTGGTCATCCATTTCGATGGGTACAGTGATCCCTGAGTGGTTGCACTTAGAAGGAAAACACTATCTTCCAGTCGAGATAGACACCGCCCCTTAACGCTCAATTAGCCAATACCTCAATTAGAGGTATTGGCTTTCATCTACTTCATCGATTTGCTCTTCAGATAGAAATCGCTCCGCATATTGCAGATAGATTTTACTACGAATAAACAATCGGAATACCTCTATGTCCACGTGCTCATCTAGCGCCATTTTATGAAGAATGTTCAATGACTGGCTTATCGTCTTTGCTTTCTTGTATGGTCGATCTCCAGCGGTTAATGCTTCAAATATATCGGCGACAGCGAGAATGCGCTCAGGGATAGAGAGTTCCTCTCCTTTAAGCTTTCTTGGATAACCAGTGCCTTTCATTGTCTCGTGGTGCGTAGTAGCAATACGAGGGACATTTTGAAGGTAGTCTGGGAAAGGAATGCTATCTAGCATCTTGATCCCAGTAATCATATGTTCATTGATCTTGTAACGCTCCTCAGGTGTGAGCGTACCCCGAGAAATCGACAAGTTGTGCAGCTCGCCCAGATTATATTGATGCTCGGGTACATCGACTTGAATCCCAAGCTCTGGTGGGAATGTCACCTCAGCTGTGCGTTTGATGACATGCTGGACTTTGTCACTGAGCAATGCTTCAGTGGTCGGCAATGTAGGTCGCTCTTTAGGCATGCGGAGTTCTTCAACTGGGGATAACCCTAATCGGTCATCAAAGTGCCTTACCCAAGTCTGGCCACCAATGTCATTCAGTTTTTGTTTGTCTTCATCACTTAAGAACTCGCCGCCAACGTTGGTTTTTGCGACAAAATCAAATTGAGCCATTAGCTCTTTTTTACGAACGTCGAGTTGAGCCATGAGTGGCCCAATGTTCTCGGGTTCATTAAGCTGCCGCTTTAACACCTCGATTTCTGCGTCGCGCCACAAGACCTCAAAACGCATTCGGACTTCATTAATCCGGTTGTAATTAGTCTCTAGTTTGGTGCCTTTATCAACCACGTACTCGGGTGTTGTGATTTTTCCGCAGTCGTGAAGCCAAGCGGCGATTCTGAACTCTCTGCGTTGATCTTCGTTTTCAAATCGGAAAGCTCGGAACGCCTTAGATTTGTCCTGTTCCGCTGCTTGAACCAACATGAGAGCGAGTTCTGGCACTCGCAAACAGTGCGCTCCTGTGTAAGGAGACTTATCATCGATGGTTTTCGCGACCAATTGGATAACCGACTCAATAAACTCATCTTGAGAGCGTTGGAATTGCTCGAGTGACTGTGCCATATCGTAGATGGAAGTTGAGAGTTGGTTTAGCTCGGAAATCGAGCTTTTATGGATGATAACTTTGTTGTATTGCCTGTGTTTTATCTTTTTAGTCTCGATAACGAGGCGTTTGATAGGTGTGGAGAGCGGCGTACTCGCAAACCAGGCTATGGGCAGCACGATGATCAGTGTGCCTAATATCCACATAACGTTGACGGCAACGTAGCGATAAGCCTTTTCAAGGATATTCTGTGTCGGGATAGAGATAATTAAATATTCATTTGGTTCACTGCTTACTTTATCAAGATAAATGAAGTGCGGAATACCTTCTATAGTGGCCTGACTAATAGTGCCAAAGTACTTTGGCTGTGAGAGTTTATCGAGGATATTTTGGTTTGCGAAGTGACCATAACTCTCGCTTGACGTCTCAAACCACTTAGCTTTAAGCCGTGCTACCACTCCGGTTTCCTCTAAGTGTGTAAGGCTCTTATTGATGAGGGCAACATAGGGCTCTAGGTCTTTTTTTGCTAGATAGGTAAAGCGATTGGGCAATAGGCGATGTGGCTCTAACACCTGCAGCGATATACCTTCGTGTTTGATGCGGTCGACTTTTGTTTGCAATACTTCGGCGATATCCAGTACAGCTGAGATACGCTGCGAGGTGAGATCTTTGAATGCCTCTTCATAGGAATCATAGTAATAAATGGTGAGGTCTGGATAAGCGTCTTCTATCGCGTCCATGATGCTCCAACCAGCAATTGCACCTATATATCTTTCCCCAAGATTATCTAAGCTCGATATCTTTGCTTCGTCGGAGCGTGTAGCGAGTGCGTAATCGACAGTGTAGAGCGTGTCTCCCTCCAATTGCTCGTTTGCGAGGTCACTTCCCTCTGCCACAGACTGCAAAATGTCGA
This sequence comes from Vibrio maritimus, assembly GCF_021441885.1. Classification (NCBI taxonomy): domain Bacteria; kingdom Pseudomonadati; phylum Pseudomonadota; class Gammaproteobacteria; order Vibrionales; family Vibrionaceae; genus Vibrio; species Vibrio maritimus. Next base: position 142,706 of record NZ_CP090439.1, on the reverse strand, counting down.
CTTTTCCTAGTCGATAGTCTTCTACGAGCTCCTCCCAAGTTCTGCCATTCACAAACTGAAACTGAAGTCCTGTTGCATCAGAGATGAGAGTAAAGAGATCGGCGGTTAGACCGTATGGTTCACCCGCTATCGTAAAGTCTAAGGGCTCCCAGTCCGATTGATTAGAAAGTTGGAGGGGAGGGGAATCAACAACCAGCGTAATCTCTTCATCCGTGAGTGGCATTGCTGTCACTTGGGGTAAACCACGGCTTTTTGAGTCGTAGGTGCTTGCTGCGATCATTTTACCGTTTGATTCAACCACATAAACGTTCGACTCTTGAAGCAGATCGATTTGTTCTAAACTGTTTTCAAACCGGCCGCCAAGTGACGCCAAAGAGATATCGACACCAATCACGGCATCGCGCTCAGGGAGTCTGATGGAATACGTTTGTCCCGGCACACGCAGATTGTGAAATAGGTAAGGCGCTGTTTTATGTACAGTATTTGCGTTGCTCTGAGCTTGCGAATACCAGTTACGTTGAGTGGGATAATAGTGACTGACTTCTACCGTTTCACGACTCACAGTCAAATCACTTAGGAAATATCTTGTCCTTTTTAACCGCTCACCATCGACAGTGACATGAGCGACCACCATCCAAGTTTCATCGTCGAGTAAGGACAGTTGCTTCGCGATATACTCTGGTTTCACATTGAAGAGTTGTAGAAAGTCATCATTGTCGTAGCCAATATAGATGCTGTGAAGAAACTCGTTACCCACAAATGCAGCCCCGAACAAGTCAATAAGCTCGGCCGGTGTCTTTCCTTTTGGGGTCGAGTTGAGCAAGTAACTCAGTTGATATGCCGCTTGTTGGCCCACTCTATCGAACTGTTCAAGTCGACTGGAAACCACAGAAGAGACAAGTTGATAGGTTTCCAGAGTACTCTCAATCTCACGCTCTTTGGTTAATGAATAAATAACAGCAGCAGATATCAAAGCCATTATCGTAATTGCTAAAGTGATTAAAAGCGCGACGACACGTCGAATTGACAACTTCCGTATTGTTCGTTTTTTAGTATCCATAGGTAGGGACTTCGTCCTATAGCAGCAAGCAAAATCTGACGCTCATTTATTCGTTAATTTATTGAGCTTATTGAATTTTAACTATAGACGAGAAACTTTACGTTAGAGAAAAAAAAGGCCTCGCAACGCTGCGAGGCCTCCCAGTTATCAGAAATAACTTACACTTCTTTATCTTTACCTAGTGATAGTAGCCAAAGTGATACCGCTGCTACACCGGCAAAACCAGACAGGATAATGACAGGCATAGCTGCGTAGCCAAGAACATGCCAAATAACCGACTCTAGTGTACTCATTTAGTGCTCCTTTATTGCCAGCCTTCCACGCCTTCCATATCAGGTAGGCGGTGTGCGATACCTTTGTGGCAGTCTACACAAGTTTTCTCACCCGATGCTAGGGCAGTTGAGTGTTGTTGAACGCTTCGTTGCCCCTGCTCAGAGAAGTCCATAAAGTCGAACTCATGACAGTTTCGGCATTCCAATGAATCGTTAGCTTTCAATCGAGCCCATTCGCGTTCTGCTAGGTGTCCACGACGAGCTTGGAACTTCTCTTCTGTACCGATAGTGTCGAGTACATAGTGAGCGAATAGTTCTTTCGATGCTTGAACCTTACGAATGATTTTATCCGTCCAATTATGTGGAACGTGACAATCAGAACAGATAGCACGAACACCTGAACGGTTTGACCAGTGAATGGTTTCCTGGATTTCCGCTACGATAGGAGCATGACAGCCCGAGCAAAACTCCTCGGTGTTGGTCATTTCCATACCCGTGTTAAACGCACCCCAAAACAAAAGTCCTCCAGAGAAGCCTAGGAACAGGACAACACCTGCCGCGACTTTACTTGGTGACTTAAGACGTTTCCAAAACGCTTTTAGAATTTTCATAGATAGCCTCTCTCTACTTCAATTGGCTATTCAGTACGCAATGAATCAACGCGCTCGAAGTCGTTGCCAACCAATGGTTGAGCGTCAACTTGAGGTACGTGGCACTGAAGACAGAAGTAGCGACGAGGAGACATATCAGCCAACACAGCATCTTCACGGTTCATGTAGTGAGTCACACTGATTTTGGTTGCACCTGCTTCTTTCGCATTTTTCCAGCTATGGCATGCCAAGCACTTGTTCGCGTTAAGCGATACTTCATAGTTACGAATTTGGTGAGGGATCAGTGGAGGCTGATACACATATGAACTCTCTACCAGTTGGTCTTTAGGTGTGTGTTTGAAGTCATCCGCAGGACGAGTATCTTCAAGGTTAGTACTACCACGGAGTGAATCTAGACCACCAGTTCCACCCGGGTTATTCAATTCTGCTTGTGCTACGCCAGCGATAAGTGCACCAACAGAGAGAATAGCAACAATCAATTTTTTCATTTTTGTTTCTCCGCCTTAAGGCAAGTTCTTCGAGGGGCTACTCTAAAAACTCTTGAGAGTAGCCACGTTCCAATTTCGCTCTCGCTTAAGCCACTTTCGTGATCTTAACAGGGCACTTCTTGAAGTCTGTCTGTTTGGACAGAGGATCGGTCGCATCGAGAATCAGTTTGTTGATTAGGATACGAGCATCGAAGAATGGTACGAATACCAGACCTTGAGGTGGACGGTTACGACCGCGTGTTTCAACACGTACGCGCACTTCACCGCGTTTGTTAGCAATGAGGACCTCTTCACCGCGACGAATACCGCGCGACTTAGCGTCTTCAGGGTGCATATAACATACCGCATCAGGCACTGCTTTATACAGTTCAGGAACACGGCGGGTCATAGTACCTGTGTGCCAATGCTCAAGAACACGGCCGGTACATAGCCACAAGTCAAACTCTTCATTTGGTACTTCTGGTGGCGCTTCATACGGTGCTGAAATGATCCAAGCTTTGCCGTCTGGCTTGCCGTAGAAGTCCCAACCAGAGCCTGCTTTCGCATATGGATCTGAGCCTTCTTTGTAGCGCCAAAGCGTTTCTTTGCCATCAACAACTGGCCAACGCAGACCACGTACTTGGTGGTAAACATCGTATGGTGCTAAGTCGTGACCATGGCCGCGACCAAACGCAGCGTACTCTTCGAACAGACCTTTTTGGACGTAGTAACCGAAGTGGTGCGCGTCATCGTTGAGTTCACGTGCTTCTTCGATTGGATACTTGTCGACTTGACCGTTTTTGAACAGCATGTCGTACATGGTTTTGCCACGGTATTCTGGTGCTTTCGCTAGAAGCTCTTCTGGCCAAACGTCTTCCATCTTGAAGCGCTTAGAGAACTCCATAACTTGCCACAAGTCAGACTTAGCTTCGCCTACAGTTTCAACTTGTTGATACCAGGCTTGAGTACGACGCTCAGCGTTGCCGTAAGCCCCTTCTTTCTCAATCCACATAGCCGTTGGTAAAACAAGGTCAGCAGCTTGAGCTGTTGCAGTTGGGTATGGGTCTGAAACAACGATAAAGTTCTCAGGGTTACGGTAACCAGGTAGACGCTCTTCGTTGATGTTAGGACCAGCTTGCATGTTATTGTTACATTGCACCCAGTAGCAGTTGAGTACACCGTCTTTCAACATACGGTCTTGCAGAACCGCGTGGAAGCCAGGTTTTGGTGGAATGGTACCTTCAGGCAGTTTCCATTCTTTCTCGGCGATTGCACGGTGTTTAGGGTTTGCTACCACCATGTCCGCAGGTAGACGGTGAGCAAAAGTACCTACCTCACGAGCCGTACCACATGCTGATGGCTGACCAGTCAATGAGAATGGGCTATTACCCGGAGTAGCAATCTTACCGGTTAGTAGGTGGATGTTGTAAACCAAGCCGTTCATCCATACGCCACGAGTATGTTGGTTCATACCCATAGTCCAAAGAGACATCACTTTGGTGTTTGGATCCGCGTACTGTTTAGCAAGCTCAATCAGTTTTTCTTGCTCTACGCCTGAGATTTCAGATGCTTTTTCAACTGTGTAAGGAGCAACTGACTTCTTGTACTCTTCGAACGAAATATCGCTCATGTTGCCAGAGTTAGGGTTAGCTGCCGCTTTTTGCAGAGGATCTTCATCGCGCAGACCATAACCGATGTCGGTATCAGCTTGCTTGAAGTTCGTGTGCTTGTTCACGAAGTCCCAGTTAACCGCATCGTTTTGAATGATGTAGTTAGCAATAAAGTTTGCGATCGCAAGGTCAGACTGTGGATTAAAGATGTAGCCATGGTCCGCAAGCTCAAATGAACGGTGGTAGTACGTAGATAGAACGTTAACGCGAACATGAGGGTGGCTTAGACGACGGTCAGTAATACGAGTCCATAATACTGGGTGCATCTCTGCCATGTTAGAACCCCAAAGCACGAATGCATCAGCGTTCTCGAAGTCATCGTAACAACCCATCGGCTCATCGATACCAAAGGCACGCATGAAACCCACTACCGCAGACGCCATACAGTGACGTGCGTTCGGGTCAATGTTGTTTGAACGGAAGCCCGCTTTCATCATTTTCGCAGCAGCGTAGCCTTCCATAACGGTCCACTGGCCAGAGCCAAACATACCGATACTTGTTGGTCCTTTAGCTTTGAGAGATGCTTTCCATTTCTCCGCCATGATGTCGAACGCGTCGTCCCAAGAGATAGGCGTGAATTCACCATCTTTGTCAAACTTACCATCTTTCATGCGAAGAAGAGGCTGAGTTAGACGGTCGCTACCGTACATAACTTTAGACAGGAAGTAACCCTTGATACAGTTTAGACCTTTGTTTACTGGTGCTTCTGGGTCACCCTGGGTCGCAACAACTTTACCGTTTTGCGTCCCTACTAGTACAGAACAGCCTGTACCACAGAAACGACAAGGTGCTTTATCCCAGGTAATTTTTGTTTGGTCGGAGCTAGCAATCAGGTTGGTCGCTGATGCAGGAAGGGTAATACCCGCTACAGCTGCCGCTGATGCCGCTGCGTTCGCTTTCACGAACGCACGTCTTGTCATTTTCATACTTCACCCTCTAATTGGGAATGGTTACTTCCAGTGTTGTTTTCATCGTCGTCTAACCCGGACTCGATTTGGTGAAAAACCAAAGCACAGGTGAGGACATTAGGTAAGTTGTTGATAGCGTCGATAGTGTCAGTGACGAAACCTTGGTTCTCGGTTTCAAGGACGACAACAATCTTGCCTTCCTCACTGTCCCCATAAATTTCCGCGTTATCGAACTTCTCGATTTCGCTTTTCACTTCCGCAAGGTGTTCAGCCTTGCAGTTAACTACCAAACTTGAGATATGCACTTCGTTTAGTGACATTAAACGGTCTTCTCTTTGTTATTTTTAATTCTGATTTTAAACATTGCTCACTGAGATAGAGGAGGTAGGGCAAGTAGAGACACATGCTCCACATCCATTGCAGTCCGCTAGCTCCAATTGAGGTAACGCAACACCACCCGCGCGCAGCTTGAAGGTAATCGCCATCGTTTCACAACTATCACCACAGCTTCGGCATTCAACATTGTTGTTTGCCAAGCAGGTGTCGGAGATTCCGGCTTTTGCGCTCCATGGTTCGGTGTCAGCACTATTAAATATAGGCTCTGGGCAGATTTCTGCACACTTGTAACAAAACGTACATTCGTCAATTGTGAAGTCGACCGAGGGGTATCCGCCATCCCCTTTTTGAATAATTCTCGTTTCGCAAACTTCTTCACATTTGCCGCAACGAGTACATAAGTCTGTAAACTGTTGTAAATTGTTAACCCAAGGGAGTTTGACTTGCGATGTGTCTATTTTTTTTCTCGTAAAAAAGCGACGTTTTGCGATATCTACCATTCACCACACCGATAAAAAAATGCGTTACTGAGAGTTTAGCGCATCTTTTCTGTTAACAATCCTTAATTTATAGTCATATAAATTGTAGTTTTGGACACATTTGTATAAATACCTCCAAGGAGGTAATTAAGGTGCAACCTTGTTTTGGATCAATAAATTACCGACAATAGAGAAGGATAGTGTAGCCACCAAGAGAGAGGTTGAAGTTGGACAAGTCTGAAACCTTGACGAGATGAATGGATCATGAGAAAACCGACTAAATCTGTAACGGGTACAATAGCTAAAGCTATGATTTTCATACTTTTGCTATCCGTATTGACCACCAATTTCGCTATTTTGACACTGGCATCTAGTTTGAATGACGCCGAAGCGGTTAATGTTTCAGGCTCTATGCGTATGCAGAGCTATCGTTTAGCGCATGATATGCAGGTTAACTCGCCGCTCTATTTTCTTCATGTGGAGCAATTTGAACGTTCTCTTTATTCCCCTTCAATGAAAGCGTTGCAGTCTTGGGATGTGCCAGAAGAAATCACCAATGATTACTACCAACTCATTATTCGTTGGCACGAACTTAAGGAAGTGCTAATTAGCGAGGAACGCGAGCAATATCTAATTTTGGTCGCGGATTTTGTAGATCGAATCGACCATTTTGTTCTTAAACTCCAAGAGCATTCAGAAAATAAACTTATTCGATTAGCTTGGGCTGGTGGTCTTGGGTTAGGTGGAATATTAATCGTGGCTGTTTATGTGGTGTTGTTTGTCCGCAAACAAATCGTTAGGCCGTTAGGACAGCTTATCTCTGCAAGTGAACAGATTCAAAATCGATCGTTTGACGTTAAGGTGGATGTTAACTCAGATAATGAGCTTGGGATCTTAGGCAAAGCCTTCAAGAATATGGCTGACGACCTTGGTAAGCTCTATCGGGGGTTAGAAGGAGCAGTGAATGAAAAGACGCATAAGCTCCAACACGCGAATCAGTCACTTCAAGTACTCTACCAATCGTCACAAGAGCTGACCGCGACACGAATCTCACATGAAAACTTTAGAGCCATACTCAGCTATATCCATAGTGTTGAAGGAATTACTGCTGTCGAACTTCAAGTAACCGAAGTTGAAGGCTCGCCTTGGGTTGCGAGTGAAGGAAAGTTCAATGGTAATTCTGAGCGCATAAAGCCTCTGCAGCTCGACGGCGAAGTGTTAGGAGAGTTGAGGTATCAAATTGGATTACCGTGTCCGGATGAGAAGTTGATTGATAACTTTGTTCAGATCCTGTCTCGAGCGGTCTATTACAACAAAACCCAACGTCAAACCGAGCAGTTAATTTTGATGGAAGAGAGGGCGACGATCGCTCGTGAACTTCACGATTCTCTCGCACAATCACTGTCTTATTTGAAGATACAGGTTACACTACTCAATCGCTCGCTTAATAAGGAAATAGATACTCTTGAGGGAAGCCGATCTCAAGGCGTACTAGACGATATTCGCGAAGGCTTAGATAATGCGTATATTCAGCTCCGTGAGTTGTTAACGACGTTCAGGTTGTCGATAAAAGAAGGAACATTCGGGGAAGCGCTCACTGAGATGCTGAACCAACTCGACGGGCAGACGAGCGCTACAATAAAATTGGATAATCAAATGTCGTCCCTAGAGTTAGGGGCAAATGAACAAGTCCATATCCTACAATTAATTCGAGAAGCTGTGCTTAATGCGATTAAGCACGCCAAAGCTTCGTTTATACAAGTTTCCTGCATTGAGGAAGACAACGCTGTTGTAACTGTTAAAATTAGTGATGATGGCGTAGGGTTTGACCAAACTATTGAAAAGTTAGACCACTATGGCATGAGTATTATGAAAGAACGTGCCACACGATTGAATGCGGACTTCTCAATCACCTCTGCAGAGAATCAAGGTTGCGAAGTGCAATTCACGTTCCAAAGAACTAAGGAGCCACTAAGTGAGCGAATGTAAAGTCATGTTAGTCGATGACCACCCTTTAATGAGGCGTGGTATAGGACAGTTACTCAGCTTTGAAGACGATTTCGAGATCGTGGCGGAAGCGAGTAATGGGTCAGACGCCGTAGCATTGGCAAAAGAAACCGAGCCAGATTTGGTGCTTCTTGACCTCAACATGAAAGGAATGTCCGGTTTAGACACGCTTAAAGCGCTTCGAGAGGATGACTTCCAAGGTCACATAGTGATTTTAACCGTATCCGATATCCCAGCTGATATCGACGCTCTGGTTAAGGCTGGTGCGGACGGTTATCTGCTCAAGGACACTGAGCCTGATGAAATCGTCGATTTGCTTCTCGGACTTTCCTCGGGTAACAAGGCGTTCAGCGGAGCGATTAAAACCTACCTGCACGAAAGAGCCAACGCGACAGATGTGTTCACCACACTCACTGAACGTGAGATGCAGATCTTACAAGAAGTAGCGAAAGGCTTTCGAAACAAGCAAATTGCCGATCGACTGTTTATCTCTGAATCGACCGTTAAAGTGCACATGAAGAGCTTGTTAAGAAAGCTGCAAGTGCCTTCGCGTACTGCTGCGACGATCCTTTACTTAGAACGATTCGGTGAAATAAAGTAGTAAATAGAGCGAGATAGAAATATGAGCCCAGCATCTGTGTTGGGCTTTTTTGTGTCCGTTGGTTGCTCTATTTGTGATGATAGTGAAGTGGATAGGTAAAGAGAATAACCGGAACAGGTGGCCGCCTGTTCCGATTGAGGCAAGAATTCACATCTTCGAGGTAATCAATATGAACATTTCATGCGCGATTTATAGTACTGAAATTTATTAAGGCCGTCTAACACTGGGGCGATATAAACTCTGCGCAATAATAGTATAAGTTGATATGTTCTTTCGAGTAATCGGGTAGGTGTGGTGAGTGCGGAGAAAAGTATCAAGCGTTACTTTTTGGTGAGAAACAAAAAAAAACGATAAAAGCAAAAGCCCCTTTAGGAGGGGCTAATGAGTTGAAACTAAGTTATTTTGCGCTGGTGTCTTTTGACATGATTCTATCCCAAACCTGCTTTTCCCAGCCTTGGTTGTTCATCCCAGGGTGTTCTGGCTTAATGCCAGTATCGAATACCGATACGTAGACAGGATTCGGTCGAGCCTCGGGAAACGGCAGTTGCTGATCCGCATAAGGACAATTTGATACGACGAAGTATTGATCCTTCTCAGCATAGAATTCCACACCCACACCGTCGTCAACGGCCGGCGCTGGTGCTAACACGCAGCGAGTGATATCTCCGTCCATTTGCGTAAATCGGTTGGGCTGGAAGATATTGACGTCGTTTCGGTTCGCATGAAAAACAGCCACCTCTCTGCGTTTTTCGTCATCTTCGATGTTAGCAATCGCTGGTACACGTAGAAATCCATGAAGGAAGTTCTCGTTGCATGAGTTTACGTTGCCTTCCTCACCATAAAGCATCGTGAGCCAATCAGCATTACAGTGCGCAGCGTAGAAGATATGCGTAAACCCTTCTTCGAGTTTTTCATATGGGAACTCATCTTCAACGAGTGTCGCCATTTTTTCCATCTTATGACGCTGAGACCAGACGCCAGAGTTTACTCTTAAGTTCAAGCCTTCTAATGCTGAGGTGTTGAGGTGATCCGCCCATTGCTCTAAATCTGGGGTTATCATTTGTACGTCGATAATTTGTGTGCGGCCATTGTGAAGACTTGGGCGCTGCTCGAATCGAATTACTTGACCTGCTTTGACGAAGAACGCATTGCCGGTATGAGCTTCTAAGATATCATCGTAGACATGTTGTCGAGTATTATCTTCTTTCGTCGCTCTAACGGCGTTATAAAACGCCATATCCGGTGATGCCATTCGCTCGTAGGTCTTTGCTGGATCGCAGTCCTCATTGTAGGTTGTATCGATTTGTGCATTTACTTGAGCTTCTGCAATTTTAATGTCAGTCATATTGATTACCTATTTGGTCGCATCCTTGATTGAAACAATGACCCGTGTCCAACTGTGGGCGTGCAGTTAGTATCAAGTTTCTACAAGATAATCACAAAATAGGAGTTCTTAACGGGGGCTAATACTTGAGGTTGCAATAATTTTCCAAGACCCTAGATCGCCGCTTAAAATAGGCACAAAAAAAGGGCCGAAGCCCCATTTAAATAGTAGAAAATCTGTTATTTTTTCTTGCCAAAGCGATTCTTGATCTTGGACTTAACCAGCGCGACGATCGGTTTACCCAGTAATAGTGCCGATGTAATAAGAACGACTTCATTGACGGCAAAACCGATGCCAGATGCTGAGGCGACTTCGCCAGCACTCCAACCTAATGCTCCACCATAAGCGGCAAGTGCCGCTGGTACAGCAACCATTCCTATATTCGTTAGAATGAACACCAGCAACGCGGCCTTTTTCAAAGGCGTGTTAACTAAGTCTTTGATGGTCATCTCTTGCTCGTCCATTGTTTTGTTTGCTCCATTACTCATGTCGATTACCTCTTAAATTGGAAGAGATGCTTTGACATCTTTGTCCGTATGGCCGTACTGACAAGATAATTAAAGCATCGATTTGTCTCGTATGACCAATGTCCTCAGTTTGATTCAAATCGGATTGAATAAGGTGATACGAGCCAACAACTCCTTTTATTGGGCAGAGATGGCCAGACCAATGACTGCGTTAAGTATGTTATCTATCGCTGTCAAGTCAGACAAAATAGGAGACGCTCGAAAATACGAATAGGTTGGGGTTGAAATACGAATAGGTCAGGGTATAGATACAATTTGCATGTAAAAAAAAGCCTGAGCGGACTCAGGCTGAAAACGCAAATTGCAATTAAGAATGTATAAAGTTGTGCTTGTTACCTGTCTCACAGATAAAGTGATGCTCAAAGTGTGGTTACTGTTAGGTAAGAATACCCCTAATACGCTCACCAACCCCAATCACTTTGAGCACCGGGCAGAGTGCTTCTAGTTCCACTTAGAAGCACGCTGTAAATAGCTCTAGCACTATAGGGATGAAGCTATAATCTCATGCTGAGAAAAAGACTTGCTAGAGCTATTTGCAAAACAGCCAGTTGATCGTCGGTCTAGCTGCTTTGCAAAATCAAACTTTCTTCGAGTTCTTTTAAAGGCCTCTCACCACTTTCTCGATGACGTAACTCAGTTCCAATCGCGACGACTTTACGTGTTGGAACTGAATGAAAACCATGAGTAACATGCCCGCCAATTACCCCCGCAAGGTAAGTGAGTCACCCATGGTTTGAGCGAACTGTCACCGAGAAACTCACCCTATTGGCAAGAGGCCTTTAACAAGAATGCACAAGCGAAAATTCAACGCATAAGGTAGGCTGATTTTGCTTTCTTTGCGTTCAGGCCAAGAGTACGTATTTTAAGTCTTGGAGACAAAATAGGTCCTCATAGGTGCACCGAATAGATGCATAAAAATATTGAGGAGGGGGAGTGTTGAAAAGATAAAAAAAGCCCTCGTATTAAACGAGGGCTTCAAGTAATCATTGCTTTGATTATAGCTTCTTAGAAAGAAGACCAGTCAGAGCGATAATACCGATACCCATCAGCATGATTGGACCTTTACCGCTATCGAAGCCGCTTGAGATACCTGCAAACGCTACGATTGCAACTGCTACAGGGATAACAAACTTAACTAGGTTGTACCACAGACCGAACAGTGGGAACTTCACTTCACCGTCGTTAGTGATTTCTTTCTCTAGCTCTTCACGGCTTAGTCTCCAACCAGCGAAGATACACACCAACATACCGCCAACTGCTAGGAAGATCTTATCAGTTAGTAGGTCGAAGATATCGAATGCACCAGTATCAAACAGAGTAGGACCAACGCCACCTAGAGATAGAGAAGCAAAGATACAAAGAACTGCCATTACTGCTGCTGCAGATAGTACAGCTGTAGTACGCTTCATGCCTTTCTCGTCGATTAGGTAAGACACAACTACTTCTAGTAGAGATACCGAAGAAGTCAGTGCTGCAACCGTTAGACCAACGAAGAACAGTAGTGCGAAGATAAGGCCAACGCCGCCCATTTCAGCAAATAGCTGAGGAACAACGACGAATACTAGACCAGGACCTGCTGCTGGCTCCATGCCAAGTGCGAACATTGCAGGGAACATTGCGATACCAGCAAGAATAGCGACACCTGTATCCATTGCCGTAACCATACCAGTGGTTTGAACTAGGTTCTCTTTCTTCTTGAGGTAGCTACCGTATGTGATCATACAGCCCATACCAAGACTTAGAGAGAAGAACGCTTGACCTAGTGCCGCTAATACGACGCCGCTGTCTACTTTCGAGAAGTCTGGGCTAAATAGGAACTCCACACCCGCCATTGCGCCTGGTAGAGACAAACCTTTTACTGAAACGATGATAAGAATCAGGAATAGGATTGGCATCAGGACTTTACCCGCTTTCTCGATACCGCCAGAAATACCGCGGCTAACGATGATGATGTTCATCAGCAAGTAAACACCCATCCACATTAGTGGCTGGATAGGGTTAGTGATGAAACCGCCAAAGCTATCACCAATAGCTTCTGGGTTACTTAGAAGACCTGTAGATACTTTCTGAACGTATGCTAGAGCCCAACCACCTACAACAGGGTAGAAACCCATAATAAGTAGACCACTCAATACACCGATAACACCTACGAATGTCCAACGACCGTCTGTCGATTTAAACGCACCAACTGCACTGCGACCAGTCTTACGACCAACTGCAAATTCAGTCAGCATTACGCTGAAACCAATGAAAATAACGAATGCAAGATAGATAACGATGAATGCACCACCGCCATTTTCACCTGCTGTGTAAGGGAATTTCCAAATATTACCAAGACCTACAGCAGAACCTGCTGCGGCCATTACGAAGCCAAGCTTCGAACCCCAATTGTCGCGGGGTGCTGCGTTTGTGTTGCTCGTTGCCACGATAACTCCAAATAATCTGTTGTGTTTGTCCGTAACTTTGGCGCCGAAACGTTGTGTGTATTTATTTATATACACTTTCTAAAAGTTGTAGAGGCGCTTTATCCGTGACAAGTAAAACAGTTTATGGTTGCAGTTGGAAGTGTTAAAAGTGTTTTTTTCTGACTTTTGTATTCAAATTGTTGTCAACTGCTGATTTTTTAAACATTGTTTGATGGTGTTTCTATAAATGCTTGACTAGCTGGCGCCATTTTCTGTTTTTTACTAATCACTCACTTGCATATTATAGATTAAGATTCTGGAGTTGCTTTCATTTTTAGCATGAGTGCATTTTCATTTTGGCGATTGTTAAGTGAATATAATTTCGGACGGTTAGTGCTAGCTACCAGCCTGGAAGGTGAGAAAGTGCATGTTTATATCGGATTATTACCCGATTATGGCAAAGAATATATAGATAAATACGATGTCAATAGGGTGGGGTAAAATTGAACGGGATGGTGCTGTAAACTATCCCGTCCGCCTGTTTAGAATGATCGCGATGCTTATAAGTTAAACTATAGTTAATAATGCGAGTGATTGCTAAATAAAGTAGAGAATTCCACTTATCTCTTAGGCAGTTCATCTCTAGTTATGAAACCATCCCTGTTTTTGTCGAGTTTATCGAAGTCTCTGGCTAGAGGACCGCGGACTTCACTACGAGATAACTTGTTGTCGCCATTGGTGTCCATATCGGCAAACGGGTCCCCACTACGACGCTGCGATTTTCCCTTGCCCTCCACTTTGCCTGCTGGTTTAGAGTCACTCAGGTCTGAACTAGACAGGGTATAGGTTTTCGTTGGACGTTCAGTTGTCTCTGGCTGTTCGACGAACCTTGTATTATTGTCACTGACGCATCGAACGTGGTTTTCAAACCTTACTGCATCACCCTGAGGCCCGTGACCTTGTGGGTAGCTTTGACCGTTATCCATCTTAGGGTCACTTCTTTGAGCACCAGCACCGTGTACGTCCACCCAGTTGTCACGCATGTAACCCATCGAGCGGCCAAAGGCGACGTAACTCGCGTTCTTGGCGTTCTTGAGATTCATGTGGGTCGTGCTGCTCCAATAGTTAGGGTAGTCAAGTTCGCCACCTTCATTGGTAATCTGACTAGCGTTGAATACTGGGTCTATGGACGGGCTATTGCTCGTTGCCGGTGAACGTGAGTAATCAACAATGGATTGAAGCTCTTTCACGTTAGGTAGACGCCAATCTTGACGACCCGCTAAATCGAGATTCTCACAGTACTCTAATGCACCATTCCAATCTAAGCTCGTTACGCTGTCGGCTGTTTGCCATATCAAACCTGTCGCTTCATCGTGTACTGTGCCGTTTAAATTAGCGACAAATTGGTTTACACCGTAATCAGAGTTCCCCCGAACAGCTAGGATATAGAAGGTTTTGTCTCCTCCACGGGGGCTCTGCATTCCGTAACCTTTGATGCGTCCATCAATAAAATTCACGCCAAATACGGTGTCATCTTTGCCCATTGTCTTAGAGACATATTGAGTACTACTTAAATATTGAGCATCAATGAGACGTTCACCCGATGCCATATCGCCAGACTCGAAGCCAAAGTAGCGATGGTCGATGAAAGGTCGAATAGAATAAGAATCAGGACCATTAATACCGCTTGGATCCTCGCCGTCAAAGAGGATCAGCGAATAGAGCTCTTTGATCGTAGGTAGTCGCCAGTCGGAAAATCCTGCCGTGTTTAGGTTAGCAATGTAGCTGACTGCTTGGTCGTAACTCATTTTATCGGCTGCGGTTACTTTTCCATCACCGTTGGTGTCAATCGATGCTGCCCACATTAGGCCGGTGACGTTATCACTTACCGTCCCATCGTTATTTGCGGTGTAACTTGGCGCGTATCCTTGATATTGGGCGTCTTGCCCGAAACCATACTCCCCTTGAACCGGGCAGGTTGAAAGCTGAGCCGACGCGTCTGAACAAACCGATTGACCTGTATCGACGATTTTATAGCTGAGGGATTCACTGCTGGAAGCTTGTCCTGTAAAGCAAAATGTCCCCCAAAGCACAAATGCTAATGTAGAAAGCTTGGGAAAGATTTGGCGGCGGTTGTCTGAGTTCATACACTACCTCACGTTCGTGTGTAAAAGCATACTTAATGGATGAAAAAAGTATGCTTGATAAAAGTGCAGAAAATATGGAGGTATCTGGGTTTGTTTGTGAAGATGAAATCCGATGGCTAGTCGCGTTCAGTCAACTCGAATCGATAACCCACGCCGTATATCGACTTAATCCAATCGTAGCTTGGGTTGATAGCCAATATCTTCTTGCGCAGGTTTTTTATATGGCTGTCAATGGTTCTATCGGTGACGACTCTTCCGTCTGAATAGATGCGGTCAATGAGCTGATCTCGGTTATAGACGACACCATGATGGCTATTGAAATGACGCAATAATTTAAACTCAGCAGGCGTCAAGGATAAAACTTCACTATCAATAGTGACCTTCATTTGCGCATCGTCGATGATTAGCGTCGCTTGAGGGCTGACTTGTTCAGCCTCGGACAGTGACGCCGTCTTGGTGCTTTGACTGCGCCTTAGTACGTTCTTGACCCTGGCAACAAGTTCTCTTGGGCTGTAAGGCTTACAGATATAGTCATCAGCGCCCAGTTCTAAACCTAGCAAGCGGTCTATTTCGTCGACTTTAGCCGTCGCCATCATGACGGGTACATCGCTGAAAGTGCGTAGTTCTCGATAGATATCCAATCCATCGCGATTAGGCAGCATTAAATCCAACAAAATTAAAGAAGGGGTGTGTTCTTTTACCCATTCGATGACTTTATCGCCGTCATCGACAATGTGTGATTCAAATCCATTATGCTGAAGGTATTCGGACACAATGTTTGCCAGTGAAGGTTCGTCTTCAACGATTAAAATCATGGTCATTCCTTTGTTTCTGTTTTTATTGCTCATCGTTGCTGGATTTTGGCAGCGTTACGACCATTTTCAAACCGCCCAGCGGAGAGTGTTCGGCGTTTAAGCTTCCATTGTGTGCTTTTACGATGCTTTGGCAGATAGCAAGCCCAAGTCCGGAGCCGCCATTGGCGCGGCTGCGAGATTTATCGACGCGATAAAGGCGCTCGAAGAGTTTAGGTAAAGCTTGCGTTGGCACGCTTGGATAACTGTCTTCAATAATGATAGTCGCCTCGGTTTTGCTCTCTTGAATTGAAAGTCTGACCGAGCCATTCTCATCAGTATAGCGAAAGCAGTTCTCAAACAGGTTCTGAAAAACTTGTTGAAGTGACTTCGAATCGGCGAATACTTCAATTTCTAAACTGTAATCAAGTTGGTGCGCAAGTGAGATGGATTTTTCTTGTAGCCTCAGTTCATAACGCTCAACGATAGGTGATAACACGTCTACAAGTGTTACGGCATCTCTCTGGTCACTGTCTTTGGCCCCACTATCTGATAGGGCTAATGTGTGTAAATCATTAATCAACCGTGTAAGCGTGGATACTTGGTCATGCAATCCATCGACATACCGCATTTCAAAGGGGCGAATCCCATCTTGTAGAGCCTCTATTTCACCCTTTAGCACCGCGACGGGCGTTCGAAGCTCATGAGAAATATCGGACAGCCACTGGTCTCTCAATTGTTTCTGCTGCTCTAACGACGCGGTGAGTTGATTAAATGCATCGACAAGGTCGGCAAGCTCATCGCTCCCAGTATGCTCAATGCGATGATCCAACTGACCAGAGCCAACAACTACGGCACCATGATGCAGCGCGCTTAGCGGCTTAAGCAAGTACCGCACTGAGAAAAATGCGATCGTTAAGGTCAGTAACAGAGCGGCCAATGAAATGGTCAGCACATGAGTATTCTGTGACTGAATAAAGCTCTCGGCAAGCTTATTTGAGACGCTGCGACTCTGAACTACGCTAAGCCAGCCAACTGTATTGCCGTCATGATCGATAGGTACATAGCTTACATATTGCAAGCTTTCGTCAAGGATAAAGTCGTGGCTCATTGGGCCTAGCAAAGGCGTACGATTTTCATCAAGCAAGCTGATGCGCACTCCCAGTGGAACAAATAAGACGCTTTCTCGTTTAAGTTTTGATAAAGGAGGAGGCCTGTCAGGAGGAAATCTATCATGTCTTGGAGGTGGTCCTTCGCCAATTTGATGCATCAAGGTGGCGAGCACTTGTGGCGAGCGAAGCAGCTTATCCCAACCATAGGTTTCGGAGTAGTAACTAGAGACATTGCTTGCAAGGCTTTCTACCTTTGTGAGCTCTTCTTGATTCAAGTAGCTTTGTAGCCCTTCTTTGAAGCTAGAGTTAATCAGATACGCCATACCTGCTAACAGTAACAAGCTTGAAGTTAGAAGCGATAAAAACAACTTTTGAAACAGAGTAAAGCGCATGCGAATCCAGAGAAAACGGAGTGTTAGCTTTAGTCTACCTCAATATTGTGGAGAAAATTTGGAGAAATAGCGATGGTTAAAAAAGAAAGCTCCGGTATTAAGACCGGAGCTTTAAGCTTGAAGTGTTAGCGAGCTTATACCTTGAAGCGGTTTAGGATCGCTTCTTGCTGGTGAACGTTATCAAACTGCTCAGTCATTGCCGTGTTCGCGCCATTAGCGGCATCAGATACTTGTTCACTTAGATCTTTGATCTTGATGGTGTTGGCGTTGATCTCTTCGGCAACCAAGCTTTGCTCTTCTGCTGCTGCGGCAATTTGCATGTTCATATCAGAAATCTGTGCGATAGATTGACGAATACGTTCTAGCGCATCATTAGCACTTTGCGCACGATCGACGGCCATTGTGGCGCTTTCCTTACTTTGAGACATAGCGCTAGAAACAGAGTGTGCGCCTGCCTGAAGCTGCTCAATCATGCTGCGAATTTCTGTTGTTGACTCTTGAGTGCGCTGAGCTAGAGTACGAACTTCGTCGGCGACCACTGCGAAACCGCGACCTGATTCACCAGCACGTGCAGCTTCAATGGCTGCGTTTAGAGCGAGTAGGTTTGTCTGGTCTGCAATGTCATTGATAACCTTAAGAATGGTTTCAATGTTGTCTGTTGCTGACTCTAGCCCTTGAACCTCGATAACTGCTTCTTCAATACTCATAGAGAGATTAGTGATAGCCGATGTGGTATCAAGCACTACCTCAGAGCCTTCTTGAGTCGCAGTGTCTGCGGCTTGCGCGGCACTTGCTGCACCTTGAGCATTGTTAGCGACTTCTGATGAGGTACTCGCCATTTCATTCATTGCGGTCGCAAGTTGCTCAAGTTCCTGAAGCTGGGTATTCATTGCAACTGCTGAGTGTTTAGCGCCTTCCGTTGTTTGCTGTGTGAGCGCTAGGATCTTGGTTGAAATCTCTTTCGACTGAATGATTTGCTGCTGAAGGTTTGCGGTGAAGGTGTTAAAGCCTTTCGCGAGTTCTGCAAACTCTGCGTCCGTGTCTGTGTCTAGGCGATGTGTTAGGTCTCCGTCGCCGTTTGCAACGTCTTGAATCGCAGCGTTCAGATCTGTTAAAGGACGCATCAGGAATTGGATGAGAAGCGTCAGAGCAATAACGCTGACAATCACGCCTACCAAGATAAACATGATGGACTGATTACGCATTTTACCAATGGCTGCAAAGGCGACATCTTTATCGATGATCGCGCCCACGTACCAATTCTCATTAGGAACTTGAATGAGGTTTACTTGGTAATCTTTACCATTAATTTGAAGTTCTTGAGTACCTTGCGTGAGCTGAATGCCAGGAACGAACTTAGCTACAGGTTGACCGTTAAGGCTTGCGTCTGGGTGAGCAATCGTCATGCCTTTATCCGTCACCACAAACAAGTAACCTGCGTTGAAAAGGTTAGTTTGGTTTACTAGGTCAGCGAGTGTGGTCAAGGTGACGTCAAACACAACGCTACCTACAAAACGACCGGATTCGTCGTTAAGCGCTGAGCCCAACGAGATGATGACATTGTTAGTCGATGAATCTACATAAGGGTCGGTAATGATTGTGCTGTTGGCTGCCTTAGCTTCTTTATACCAAGGGCGCGCACGTGAGTCATAGCTGCTATCTGGTACCCATCCATCGTTACTGATTAGCGAACCATTTGATTCATAGCCCACACCTACCGCTTGGAAGTTAGACTTCAGTGTTGAGGTGGTAATGATGTCTTCCACGTAGTCGTTATTCAGAGGGTCAATTTCCAATGACTCTGTAACGGCACTTGCCATATCGCGCTTGGCGTTTAGGTCATAAGTGATAGTGTTTTTAACGCCCGTGGTTAACTCGTTGATGCTAGTGTCAATGTGACTTTGAAGTTCGCTACGCACCGTGATCAACTGGGTAATCCCAAGGGTTGAAACGGTAACGAGTAGCAAAGCCGCTGAAGCGGAAACGATTTTGTGACTAAATTTCATACTACTTCCTAGATTTAGCTCTAAATATTGCCTTTATAGATAGCCAACATTGAATGCATAACTGGTGTTATGAATCAGATTTATTATTAAGAACAGTGTTTTGTATAACTATACAGATTATCGACCTGTCAGGCATGAACTTTAGGGAGAGATATCGAATATTTTTACTGGTCATAACAGTGATATAAGTAAGGATATATAAAAGCAATCGCCCGCTATTCCGTGGTTAGGAATAGCGGGCGATTAGCGTGCTGATTTATAAATTTATTTTCGTTTAAGGTGGTAGATTCTCGAACCAAAATCGCCAATATGACGGGTCTGTTCAGTGATCTCTACACCTAGAAATTGGCTGTTCAAAGGCAAACCAAACGCGGCGAGCTGGTCACCAAATAGGCGATAAAGCTCTGGTGTCGCTTTCACGTTCGTTGTTTCCACCTCTTCATTGTATTGAGAGCGTGACTGAACCTCGAACTCAGATTCGGGCTCGAAAAATGGTAGCTTGATTCGCTCTAAATCGCCGTTACTTTGTTGAAGTTTTTGGTAATAGCCAAGCAGTCCCTCAGTACCGTCTTCGTTAGTGACAAGCCAATTGGAGATATTGTTGTCAAAAGGCGAGGCTAGCCGATAGAAACGCCCAAATTGAATCAGCTTGCGATGTTGCTTATAGAATGCAATTTGTTCTTTGACAGCCTGCGTTTCATTGCTTGAGAGCTGCGTGATATCAAGTTGATAACCAAAATTTCCGAACGCCGCGACATTAAAGCGAGTCTCCAGTGGTGTGCGACGCAGTACCTGATGTGAAGGTTTGGCAGCGACGTGAGCACTCATAGAGGACAGGGGATAACACATGGATGTGCCGTGCTGTATGTTTAAGCGCTCAATAGCATCGGTATTATCACTGGTCCAGGTTTGAGGCATGTAGCAAAGCATACCGAGATCGAATCGGTTGCCGCCGCTAGAACATGACTCAAATAGGATATTTGGAAATGCATTGGTTAAGCGAGCTAATAAGTCGTATAGCCCAAGAACATATCTGTGATTAAATCCGCTTTGAGTCGATGGGCTTAAAGACTGGGCGTAATTGTCACTGAAGTTACGATTATGATCCCACTTCACATAGTCTACATCCGCTCTGGAAAATACGTCACTCAGTTTATCAAACAGGTAGTCGACTACGTCTGGGTTTGCCATGTCTAGAACGAGCTGGTTGCGTCCCAGAGAAGGCTCTCTTAGTGGATGAGCGACCGCCCATTCGGGGTGTTGTCTAAATAGCTCACTGTCAGGTGATACCATTTCAGGTTCGACCCAAATACCAAACTTTAGCCCGTAGCTTTTGACTTTTTGACTGATACGAGCAATGCCCCCTTGGAGTTTTGGGTTGTCGAAGTAGTCTCCGAGACTCGTAGTATCATCGTCTCGTTTGCCAAACCAACCATCATCGAGAACAAACAGCTCAACACCAATATCTTGAGCCTTCTGGGCAATAGCATCCAGTTTGTCGTAGTCAAAATCGAAGTACGTTGCTTCCCAATTATTCACTTGGATGGGGCGTTCAACTAATCGCCACTGCTCGGGTACCACATGATGATTAATGAAGTGATGCAGTTGTTGGCTCATGGTATTTAAACCAGAGGCAGAGAAGGTGAGAGCAACCTCTGGCGTCGTGAAGCTTGAGTTGGGTTTTAGCTCCCATCGGAAGTCAAAGTCATTGATTCCTGTCATGACGCGAGTTAAGCAATGCGGCGACACTTCAGCAACAGATAGGTGATTTCCGCTGTAGAAAACACCGAAGCCGTAACACGAACCTACGTGCTCGTTGGTTTCTTTATTTGCTAGTGCGATAAACGGGTTATGGTTAGCACTACTCACGCCTTTCTTGGAATCTATCTGCACTATGCCCTTGTTGAGTCGTTGGCGTGCAATTTGTGCTTCTTTTATCCACTTGCCTTGAAGGTGGATAAGGTCAAAGCCTTCCTCTGCAAAATCGACACAGCTACTGAGCACGCGATGAATTTGCATGCTTTGGCTGTCTTCATTACGAATAACAAGATGGCGAGTAATAACGTTTGAGGTTTCATAAACCGAGTAGTGAACGTCGACAGCCAATCGAGTGATAGTGTCGACAAGCGTAACGATAAGGTGCTGACCTTTTTCTTCGCCACTTGCTGACGGCAACCCCGCGAGTGCGGGTTTGCTGCCGACCACTTGGTGTGAAGAGTAGGTGAGGTCGGTAATGCGTGACCCATCTGCATACTCAATGTGTAAAAGTGGGCTTCGGTAATCGCCTTTCCCTAAGGTGGGGACTTCGAGTTTCAGGGTATCTAAACTTTGTCCAGGAACATCAGCGTAGTCCGTTGTCGAGCCTATCTTTCCGCTGTAACGCTGGTCAAGTGCTGCAAAGCTACTGCGATGTGTCATCTTGTCACCGTAATGGAGATTGATGAGATGACCTGTTTCGTTCGCTTTGATGATGTAACTTGTTTTGGATGTTTGGAGATGGAACTCAAGCTGTTCGCTATTAACAAAAATCATTGCGCCACCTTAAGGGTTGGTTAGCGTGTCATTACGGACTTACGCTGCACGAGAGTTGGAGTGAAAACAATTGGGTCATCCTCAATCTTCTCGCCACGTGATAGTAGCAAGGCCAATCGAGCCGCTCTTTCTGCCATCATGGCGATAGGGTAGCGAACCGTAGTTAGGTGAGGATGCACGAAACGGGCGATCAGACCGTCATCGAAGCCAATTATGGAAATGTCTTGAGGGACAGCAATTGCATTAGTTTCCAGCGCTTGGATCGCACCTGCTGCCATATAATCGTTGTAAGTTACGACGGCAGTAATATCGAGTGACTTTGACAACAAATTTGTCATAGCCAGCTCACCGCCATCACTGCTTGGTTCGCCAGCCTCAATGTAGTTTTTGGAAAGCGCAATACCGTGGTCTTCTAGTGCGGTGCGATAGCCTTTAATTCGCTGATGGGTATCTTCGATATCCTGAGAAGAGGCGATACACGCGATGTTACGATGCCCTGATTTGATTAGTTGCAGAGTGGCAAGGTAGGCACCACGTTCATTATCAAGCGAAATACAGCGCGATTCGATCTCTGGAATGTAGCGGTTGATAATGACTAACCCTTTCACCTCTTTGGCGTAATTGATGAGCTCCTCATCACTGAGACCTTTGGCATGTAGAATAATTGCATCGCATCGACTGTTAATCAGCAGTTCTAGCGCATGGCGTTCATCCTCAGCGTTGTGGTAGCCATGTCCAATTAATATGTGCTTTCCCGCTTCTCGAGCAACTTGATCGACCGATTTCAATAGAGTCCCGAAAAATGGGTCTGAGACATCCGCTACGACAACTCCCACTGTGTTGGTGCTTTGATTGACCAAGGCACGCGCTGCCGCATTTGGGCGATAGCCGAGCTTCTTCATCGCTGCCGTTACAGAAGTAATGGAAGACTGACTCGCTTTAGGCGATTTATTGATCACACGAGACACTGTAGCGACAGAGACTCCTGCTTCTTTTGCGACATCTTTGATGGTTGCCATTGGGCACCTTTTACTTGGGCTCTTAAATTAGGCGAGTATTAGAGCGTGTTTCATAGCGGAGCGCAATTTTTTGGATAAACAAATCCTCGTGGTTACTATGATTGCTCGAATACTCGCTGAGACTTGCGACGGACTCGAGGTTATAGGGTGACGCGTTGGCCGTCCGCATCGAACAGGTGCACATCCTCATAGGTGCAGCTTATCTCAACTTTTTCAAACTTGTTGACTGCTTGGTCACCTGGCAGGTGTACCTTGAATCCGTCGACACCGGACGCCTGTCCGAACAAGTAGGTGCTGTTGCCTAAACGCTCCACAACTTCACTTTGGAACTGCAATTTGACCGGACTGTCATGGTTGAGTGTTAGATGTTCCGGTCTAACGCCAAGGCTCAGTTTGTCACCTGTATTAGGTGTAGAGGAACTGCTGTCAGTTCGCGGAAGCGTAAAGCGCTCACCTTTGTCAGTTTTTAGGGTGAGGTTAGTATCGGTAATCTCTTCTACTAGGGTAGGAATGAAGTTCATTTTAGGAGAGCCGATAAACCCAGCAACAAACTCGTTTTGTGGTGTGTGGTATAGCTCAAGAGGGCTGCCGACTTGTTCTACCCGACCATCTCTCAACACCACGATTTTGTCGGCTAGCGTCATCGCTTCAACCTGATCGTGTGTCACGTAGATCATCGTGTTAGCTAAATCTTGATGGAGCTTCGCGATTTGCAATCGCATATCAACGCGCAGCTCTGCATCTAGGTTGGATAGGGGTTCATCAAATAGAAACACCTTAGGGTTACGGACAATGGCGCGACCGATGGCCACACGTTGGCGTTGACCACCAGACAGCTCTTTGGGTTTGCGCTTTAACAAGTGCTCTAATTGCAGTGTTTTAGCTGCATTCTGTACTTGCTTATGGATGTAGTCCTTAGGATGGTTATTCATCTTGAGACCAAAACCCATGTTTTCTTCTACCGTCATATGAGGGTAGAGGGCATAAGATTGGAACACCATCGCCACGCCACGCTCTGCTGGGTCGACGTCGTTGACTTTCTCATCATCAATGTAAATCTCACCATCGGAGATCTCTTCTAGCCCAGCGACCAAGCGAAGCAGTGTTGATTTACCACAGCCAGATGGTCCGACAAACACCACAAACTCACCATCATTAATATCGAGATCCACACCGTGGATGGTTTGTACCTTGCCAAAACGTTTGATGACTTGGTTTAAGCGGATGTCAGCCATAAGAACTCCTAGTTATGCAGACAAGTAAAAGCAAAAGTTTAGCGAGTGTTAGCGGTTAGCCTATACGTTCTCGATAGCGCTAATCGTGCTCGCATGATGTCCGTTGATACCATCACCATACGCCCTAATCGCACTCTTGTTAGCTGTCAAACCCAGAATAGTTGATCATGATCATAATTTGTTAACGAATTTGAGTGAAAAGTGTGGAAACGTTTACAGTTTTAATTTTGAGCAGTACAACATTTCACCATGCTGGCTAATATTTAGGTGTATTTTCACTAAAACTCATCTAAAACAGTACTTATTGTTGATATTTACTAAAATTAATATGTGTTAACAGTATGTTGCGATGAGGTAGGAGTCACCTTGAAATGGAACAATCTGTGAAAACGGTATACCCCAAAAACCGATTACCTTCACAGCGGCGTAAGAGCCGCATTAATACCAATGTTGCCCCCTGGCTTTTTTTGGCGCCAGCGATGCTCATTTTTGCGGTTTACGTGATTTATCCCATTCTGGATAGTATCTGGCTGAGCTTTTATGAGTGGGACGGGCTCGGCGAGAAAACATGGGTTGGTTTAGATAACTATCGCGAGCTCTTTGACTCAGAAGCCTTCTACACCTCTTTAAAAAACAACTTTTTGTGGTTGGTGTTCTTTATGCTTGCACCACCCCTAGGGCTGGCTATCGCGCTGTTTCTAAACCAACAGGTGAGGGGAATACGCGTTGTTAAATCGTTGTTCTTTTTCCCTTTTGTTATCTCTCAAGTGGTTGTCGGTTTGGTCTTCGCTTGGTTTTATGACCCATCATTTGGTCTGTTCAATATCGTATTGGGCTTCTTCAATGTTGAGCCTGTGGCGATTTTGTCGAATGAAGACTACGTCACCTACGGCATCATTGCAGCGGGTCTGTGGCCACAAATTTCATACTGCATGATTCTCTATTTAACGGGCTTAAACAATCTTGATCCAGAGCAGCTTGAAGCAGCACGATTAGATGGTGCGAAAAAGCTTCGCATGCTTTGGTATGTGGTTCTGCCTCAGCTTCGTCCAGCGACCTTTATCGCTATCGTCGTTACTGTGATTGGGGCTCTTCGCTCCTTTGATTTGGTTGCGACTATGACGGCTGGTGGCCCTTGGGGTAGTTCTACAGTGTTGGCATATCAAATGTACGAAGAGTCAATCTTTAACTATCGGATGGGCTATGGTGCGGCGGTTTCTGTTGTTCTGTTCCTGATTATGGATATCTATATCGCTTACTTCTTGTGGCGAATGCTAAGGAGTGAAAAATAATGTACCCACAACCGATCGAAAAGTCAGGACGCTTTACCAACATAAGCTATCGAGTGGCTTTGCCTATCGCCATTGTCCTGTGGTTACTTCCGCTTATCGCGGTAATGATGACGTCTATCCGCTCTATGGAGGACATCAACAAAGGTAACTATTGGGGATGGCCAACGGATATCCAGTTTATTGAAAACTATACTCAGGTATTCACTGCGACGCCGATGGGTCAATACCTGCTCAACAGTCTTATCATCACGTTGCCTGCTGTTGCTGGCGCGGTTGCTCTGTCTACGTTGGCAGGCTTTGCTCTAGCCAAATACAACTTTAAGGCGAATATCTGGATCTTTGCGATGTTCATCGCAGGCAACTTCGTGCCGTTTCAAATCTTGATGATCCCTGTGCGTGACCTGACCATTACCTTTGGGCTTTACGATACCCACTGGGCTCTTATCTTTTTCCATGTCGCGTTCCAAGCGGGTTTTTGCACGCTGTTTATGCGTAACTTCATCGTTGGCATTCCAAACGCACTGATTGAAGCTGCGCGAGTTGAAGGCGTCAGTGAAATGAAAATTTTTTGGCATGTCGTGCTACCTCTTGTGAGACCTGCACTTGCGGCATTGTCGGTTCTCGTCTTTACCTTTATATGGAATGACTTTTTCTGGGCACTAGTACTTGTTCAAAGTGATGAAGTACGTCCGGTGACAGCTGGATTGAGTTCTCTGAAAGGGCAGTGGTTGGCAGCATGGCAATTTATGTCGGCGGGTGCAATCGTCGCTGCTATTCCTCCGGTGGTGTTGTTCTTTACGATGCAACGTCACTTTATTGCAGGTTTAACATTAGGAGCGACCAAAGGTTAATTCTAAGTGTACTGCATACCCCGCGTTGAATGCAGTGTATCAACGCAAAACATAACGATAACAAATGGAGCCTGAGCTTACGCTCGACAATAAGGATCTTACTATGAAAACTGTGAAACACCTCGTTGCTACCACGATACTAAGCGCAACTGTCTCTGCTACAGCATGGGCGGGTGAGTTAGTTATCAACTCTGACCAAGCAGACCCTGCACCAAAGGAAGCTTGGGCTGAAATCGTAAAACGATTTGAAGCAGAAAACCCAGACATTACGGTGAAGTACAACCTGTATGACAAAGAAGCGTATAAGACGACGATACGTAACTGGCTGGTAACGTCTCCACCGGATGTTGTGTTCTGGTATGCGGGTAACCGTATGAAAACGTTCGTAGACCGTGGTTTGCTTGAAGATGTGAGTGATATCTGGGCTGAGAATAACATGGCTCAGGACTTCAAATCTGCAGCACCGGCAATGACGGTAAACGGTAAGCAATATGGCGTACCATACACGTATTACCAATGGGGTGTGTACTACCGTAAAGATATCTTTGAGAAGTATGGCATCGCAGAACCGAAGACATGGGATGAGCTAAAAGCTGCCGCTGCAACACTGAAGAAAAATGAGGTTGCACCATTCGCTATCGGTACTAAGTACCTTTGGACAGCAGCAGGTTGGTTTGACTACATCAACCTACGTACCAACGGTCTAGATTTCCACATCGACCTAATGGACGGTAAGGTCCCATACACCGATGAGCGAGTGAAAAAGACATTTGCTAACTGGGCGGAACTTGTTGAACCAGGCTACTACCTTGAAAACCACGCATCATACTCTTGGCAAGAAGCACAGCCATTCCTATATAACGGTGAAGCCGCAATGTACCTAATTGGTAACTTTATTGCTCCAAACTTCCCTGACGAGTTGGAAGGCAAAATGGGCTTCTTCCAGTTCCCTGTGATTGACCCTGCTGTTCCTTTGGCAGAAGACGCGCCGATGGATACGATTCACATCCCAAGCAAAGCGAAGAACAAAGAAGATGCTCGTAAGTTCCTTGCATTTGTTGCTAAGCCAGAGATTCAGCAGCTTGTTAACGACGTTCTATTGCAAATCCCGACGAATAGCAAAGCGAAGCCTGCTGATGATGAGTTCCTAAACATCGGTGTTGAAATGCTAGCTCAAGCGAGTGGTACAGCTCAGTTCTATGACCGTGATACTGATCCTGCCATGGCGAAAGAGGGCATGAAAGGTTTCCAAGAGTTCATGGTAAAACCTGAGCGTGTCGATCAGATCCTCAAACGTTTGGAAAAAGTGCGTCAACGTACATTTAAAAACTAGGTAAACACAGGATATCTGTTTTACCCAATACCAATGAGCGCTCTCAACGCATTGGAGCGCTCTTTTTGTCTCGGAACAGTAGGAAGTAGAGATGAGATCTTTCGCCCAAGTCATCGCCGCTCGCGAGTGGGAAAACCAACACGTCGTGCAACGTAATGTGCTTGCCCCTCATGCGCCTTTGCGTGCCTATCGCACCATAGAAGAGGCTCGAACCAATCAAGCATCTTTAAACCAAGTGTCATTAAATGGTGAGTGGAAGTTTCACTTGTTGGAACGTCCTGAGGATATGTTGGAGTCGTATGTTGCGAGTGACTTTGATGATGGGCAATGGGACGCTCTATCCGTTCCGAGCAATTGGCAACTGCATGGTTATGACAAGCCAATCTATACCAATGTAAAGTACCCATTCGATGACAATCCTCCGTATGTTCCAGAGCAAAACCCTACAGGCGTTTATCGCAAGCGATTTCAATTTGCGAGTCAGTCAGGTGCGACTACAACCATCACGTTTGATGGCGTCAACAGTGCTTTCCATCTTTGGTGTAATGGGACTTGGGTCGGCTACTCACAAGACTCACGTCTACCTGCTGAGTTCGACCTGAGTGCTCATTTAGTTGAGGGCGAGAACCAGCTGACCCTTATGGTCCTGCGCTGGTCAGATGGCTCTTATCTCGAAGATCAGGATATGTGGTGGCTTAGCGGCATCTTTCGTGATGTCACTCTGAGGACCAAACCTAATAACCATATTGCCGATGTCGAGACGATCGCTAGTCTCCAGTCTGATTATCGCGATGGGCTTCTTAAAGTGATGACAAAAGTTGCCAAGCCGGAGTCTACTCAAACCATTTTGGTCACAGTTTATGACGATACAGGGAGGCTTGTATCGGAACAGTCGCAAGTGATGGGCGTTGAGTTTGTTGATGAAAAAGGTGCGTGGGACAATCAATCCATTCATAGAATTAAGTTGGATGATGTAAACGCATGGAGCGCAGAGCGCCCGTATTTATATCGAGTTGTCGTTTCACTGCTTAACGATCAGAAGCAAGTTGTCGATTGTGAGGCTTACTCTGTAGGTTTTAGAAACGTCGAGATCTTAGATGGCCAGCTATGTGTAAACGGTAAACCCTTGCTCATTCGCGGTGTCAATCGTCATGAGCATCACCCTGAGCTGGGTCATGTGATGACACGAGACGATATGATTCGTGACATCAAACTCCTTAAGCAAAATAACTTTAATGCGGTTCGAACGGCACACTATCCAAATCACCCAATGTGGTATGAGCTTTGTGACCAGTTTGGGCTGTATTTAGTCGATGAAGCGAACATTGAAACTCACGGTCAGTTTCCAATGTGCCGTCTGTCTGATGATAGCGAGTGGTTAAATGCTTTCATGAGGCGTATGGTTAATCTGGTTGAAAGAGATAAAAACCATCCCTCGATCATTATCTGGTCGTTGGGGAATGAATCGGGAATTGGCAGCAATCATCATGCGATGTACCAATGGGTTAAGCAGCGTGATCCATCAAGACCGGTTCAATACGAGGGTGGCGGTGCGATGACATCGGCGACGGACATCATTTGTCCTATGTATGCCCGTGTCGATTGGGACTTGCCTGTGGTGGGGCATCAGCCAGAGGTCACACCTCGCGTAGGCATCAAAAAAGCCATTGCGCTACCCAATGAAACGCGCCCTCTGATCCTATGTGAATATGCCCATGCGATGGGAAATAGTCTTGGTAGTTTCGTTGAATACTGGAAAGCTTTTCGTGACCATCCAAGATTACAGGGTGGGTTTATTTGGGACTGGGTAGATCAAGGGCTTACCAAATTTGATGATAAAGGGCAGTCCTATTGGGCTTATGGTGGTGATTTCGGTGATGAAATCAATGACCGACAGTTCTGCATCAACGGACTGATTTTCCCTGACAGAACGGTGCACCCAACTCTGTTTGAAGTTAAAAAAGCGCAGCAGTTTTTCCAGTTCAAGTTGATCAGCGACCAGCCACTTGTGATAGAAGCTGTGTCTGAAAACTTGTTTACTTCCAGTGACAATGAAGTCCTCTCTTGGCAGCTTTTGGAAGATGGCAAAACAGTGCAATCTGGAGAGGTCGCACTATCCATTCCTGCTCAAGCTAGTCTTCAGATACAGCTGTGCGATGCTATCGAGCGACGTCCAGGTGCACGCTATCACCTTAATCTACAAGTGACATTAATCAATGCGACACCTTGGGCAGAGTCAGGACACATCACCGCGTGTGAGCAAATTGAGTTAGCCTCTATTCCCAAGCTCCATCTTGCTGAAAAGGAAAACTTTGGTTCGCTCCAACTGCTTGATACTGATACTAAGCTTCGAATTGAGAACGATAGTTTTGTTATTGAGTTTGATAAAGAGACAGGCTATTTGGCTGATTGGATGGTAAGTGGAGCCGAGGTACTGAGCCAACCAATACAAGACAATTTCTATCGTGCCCCCCTAGACAATGACATTGGTACAAGTGAAGCGAATAAGCTCGACCCTAACTCCTGGTTCGCACGCTGGGAGGCCGCTGGATTTAGAACGCTTCGACGAGACGTTCAAAGCTTTGAGGCTTATGAGGTCTCTGGTGGTGTAGAGATAAAGTGTGTTGCTATCTACAGTAATGATCTAGCCCCAGTAATTTCAAGCACTTGGCGTTACCACATCGCGAGTGATGGCTCGGTTGCTATCGATGTTGATGTCACGCTCGCTCGAGGTCTACCACCGATTCCGCGTGTTGGCCTTGAGTTATGTTTGCCAAAACAGACGTCAAGCGAAGATCGAATTATGGTTGATTGGTTTGGCCGTGGTCCACACGAAAACTACCCAGACAGATTGTACTCAGCTCATATCGGTCGTTACCAAAAGTGTCTTGAAGAGATGCACACCAATTACATTTTCCCTTCAGAGAATGGTCTTCGTTGTGATTGTCATGAATTATCGGTAGGCAATCTCTCGGTGGAAGGTGAGTTTCATTTTTCTGTCAGTGAGTTTAATCAAGCGAACCTTGCCAGCGCAAAACACACAAACGACCTTGTAAAAGATGATGCGGTGTATGTACGGATTGACGGCTTTCACATGGGAGTGGGGGGCGACGACTCTTGGACACCAAGTGTTCATGATGAGTACCAACTTCGTGAGCAGCACTATCGATATGCCTTGGTATTGAGGACCGCGGATTAATTGGTTGTAACCGTTAATCACTTTTTGAACGTTGTGCAGAAAATAAGCTAAAAGAATTGGATGCTTTGGGAGTGAAAACGTTTACATTATCGAGAGTTGCATCACGGATTACTAATGGACTCGCTTGATAGAATAATCAAAACGGGCCTGCGAAACAGATTGAGAAACATTATGGCTGATATACATTTTGACCCAGTAGACCACCCACATCGCCGTTACAACCCGCTGAGCGGTCAGTGGATCTTGGTATCACCACACAGGGCTAAGCGCCCATGGAGTGGTCAAGATGAGAAACCCTCAACCGCTGAGCTACCAAGTTTTGATAAGGGGTGTTTTTTGTGTCCGGGTAACGCTCGAATCTCTGGCGAAACGAATCCTGATTACGAGGGAACCTACGTTTTCTCCAATGACTTTGCAGCATTGATGCCCGACTCACCAGACGCACCGCAATCTGACAATCCGTTGTTTAAAACTCAAGGCGTGAGAGGACTGAGTCGCGTTATCTGTTTTTCTCCTGATCACAGCAAAACCTTACCAGAGTTATCCGTCACTAAAATTCGTGGCGTTATCGATACCTGGAATGAACAGATTGAAGAGTTGGGTAAAGACTACCTTTGGGTTCAGGCATTTGAAAACAAAGGGGAAACCATGGGGTGCTCTCAACCTCACCCTCATGGACAGATTTGGGCGAACAGTTTTTTGCCCAATGAAATTGAGCGCAAAGAGATCCATCTAAAAGATTACTTTGAACAGTACGGCTCTAACTTACTCGTGGACTATGTCGAATCTGAGCAAAAGGACGGTTCGAGAACGGTCGTCGAAACAGAACATTGGCTAGCCGTCGTCCCTTATTGGGCAGCTTGGCCTTTTGAAACCATGTTGTTGCCTAAGGCCCATATTCGACGAATGAGTGAGTTAAGTGACGTGCAGCGCGATGATCTCGCCTTGGCAATCAAGAAGTTGACCAGCCGATATGACAATCTGTTTCAGTGCTCTTTCCCTTACTCAATGGGCTGGCATTTTGCGCCGTTCTTTGAAGAGGGTACGAATATCGACCATTGGCAATTACATGCTCTTTTCTATCCACCGCTTTTGCGCAGCGCCACGGTTAGAAAGTTTATGGTGGGCTACGAGATGCTCGCTGAATCACAACGAGATTTAACGCCAGAGCAAGCCGCTGAGCGACTGCGCGTACTGAGTGACGTTCATTACAAAGAGCGTTAATACAACATCCCATACGTTGGCTGAGTCGACGTGTTTACACAAGATTTGAGAGTTCATTATGTCTGATTTAATAAATAACGTGAAAGCGTCTTTCAAGCAGGTATTAGATTACGAGCCGACCCATGTTGTGCAAGCACCGGGGCGTGTAAATTTAATAGGCGAACATACCGATTATAATGATGGTTTTGTATTACCTTGTGCAATCAACTACCAGACAGTGGTCGCTGCGGCCAAAAGAGAAGATAACCAAGTTCGACTCGTCGCTGTGGATTACGACAATGATACCGATGCGTTCAACCTAGAAGAGCCGATTGAGTTTCAAGACGATAAAATGTGGGCGAACTACATTCGAGGCGTGGTCAAGTATTTGTTGGCGAGGGGCTATGAGTTTAACGGCGTTGATATTGCCGTTAGTGGTAACGTGCCCCAAGGTGCTGGTTTAAGCTCTTCAGCGGCTTTAGAGGTCGTGATTGGACAAACCTTTAAAGTGCTTTACGACTTAGATATCAGCCAAGAAGAAATCGCGCTAAACGGCCAACAAGCAGAGAATGAGTTTGTTGGTTGTAACTGCGGAATTATGGACCAGATGATTTCGGCGAAGGGACAAAAAGATCATGCCATGTTACTCGATTGTCGAAGCCTTGAATCCACCTCAGTATCTATGCCCGAAGGCATGTCCGTCGTTATTATTAACTCCAACAAAAAGCGCGGTTTAGTTGATAGTGAATACAACACCAGACGACAACAGTGTGAAGAAGCGGCTCGCGTGTTGGGAGTCAAAGCGCTGCGTGACGTGTCGATTGAGGTGTTTAATCAAAAGCAGGACCAACTCGATGAACTGGTCGCGAAGCGCGCTCGTCACGTCATTACTGAAAATGCGCGTACTGAAGAGGCGGCCAAAGCACTGATGGCTGGTGATATGAAGCGAATGGGCGAACTGATGGCTGAGTCACATGCCTCAATGAGAGATGATTTTGAAATCACAGTCACGGAGATAGATACGCTTGTTGACATCGTGAAGTCTGCTATTGGCGAAAATGGCGGCGTTCGCATGACGGGAGGCGGGTTTGGTGGTTGTGTTGTTGCATTAGTTCCACCTAGTTTAGTGCCAGTCATCGAGCAGGCAGTGAATCAGAACTACGAAGCAGCAACAGGATTAAAAGAGTCGATCTACGTGTGCCAAGCTCAATCAGGCGCGGGACTTGCTGAAGCGCTTTAGTAATAAGAGATAAGTTATGGGAATCGAGTTTAGTGGTATCGCAAAAGATGGCCAGGCACCAAAGTTAGTCACCTTATCCAACGCAGCTGGGATGGAAATAACGGTTATGGACATCGGGGCGGCTTGGCTGAGTTGCAAGATTCCAGTAGACAACAGTCTACGAGAAGTGCTGTTGGGCGTGAGTTCAATAGAGGATTACGAGCGTCAGCAAGTCTACTTGGGCTCGACGGTTGGTCGATATGCTAATCGCATTGCTGGGGGGAAATTTTCGATCGATGGAAATAGCTACCAAGTGGATACCAACCAAGCCGGAAACTGCCTACATGGCGGACGTGACGGGTTCGATAAACGGCGTTGGATCCTCATAAAACAAACAGCAAATAGCGTTGTGTTTGAACTTATCTCTGAAGATGGTGATCAAGGGTATCCGGGTAGACTCGTGACGAGAGTGACTTACACGCTCACCGAAGACAACTCTGTCAACATTGATTACCGGGCCTCAACTAATAAGGCGACCCCAGTTAATCTTACCAATCATGCTTATTTCAATTTATCTGGGGCCGATAGCGGGGAGACGGCGTTAGAACATTGGCTTCAAATCGATTCATCGCATTACCTACCGACTAACGAAGTTGGCATCCCGCACGAAATGCCTGAGCTGGTGAGTGAAACGAGCTTTGATTTTAACCGCACCAAACGATTGTCTTCTGAACTACTAGTTAATGAGCAACAAGTACAAGCGAAAGGTTATGATCACTGCTATTTATTGTTGAGTGGGCGCGATATCTCCTCACGCGTTGCAGCGTTGCAATCTCCAGATAAAAAGCTGGGAATGTCAGTGAGTACGACCATGCCCGGGATGCAGCTTTACACTGGAAATTGGCTTGCGGGTACCCCAAATCGAAATGGTGGAACATATGAAGATTATACGGGTTTGGCACTAGAGACTCAGTTCTATCCAGATTCGCCAAACCGAGATTGGCGCGAATCCAACACCATTCTCAGACCTGATGACGAGTACAATCATAGTACGAGGTATTGCTTCGAGTTCTAAATGAACAATGTGTCCAGAGAACTCAGGTAGAGGTGAAATTTTAGACTGATTTCGGTTTTGAGACGTAGCTGCGAAACTCTAGTAGTCAACATTTTAGGCTGTTTTAAGCAGGCCGTATTTTATAAATGCTGCTTAAGTCTCAAGCATATTGAGACGTAGATCCAGAATTACAACAATGCGGAAGGAAAGTCACAGTTTTACCTACTATAAATAATACTCTTATAGATAATGGTGAGTGTATAACATGTTGATTCGGGCCAACTTTAGTACGTTGGTGACCTCGATTCTGATGTTGCTTTTGGGGGGATTCCCAGCACTGGCATCCGGATCTTCCGCGCAAGATACCGGTGCTTTGGCGTTGGAACAGCACGGAGAGCAACCGTTGACTCCAAAGCGCCTAATAGTGTCTAACTCGAAAGCGTGGAAACCCTATTCTTTTCTCGACGACGCTAATCAGCCTGCGGGGATTTTGATCGACCTGTGGAAAGCATACGGCGAAGCGAACGATATTGTTATCGAATTCAAACTTGTTGATTGGCAAGAATCCATTGATCTCGTCAAAGCGGGGCAAGCAGACGTCCATGCCGGCTTATTATGGTCGCGTGACCGAGCGAGAGTTTTGGCATTCGGAGAGCCTCTATTCGAATTAGACACTCAGCTTTATTTTCATCACTCATTACAAAGTTTTGATGCTGATGAATTTCTTCTTGGTCACCACAACCACAA
This sequence comes from Vibrio maritimus, assembly GCF_021441885.1. Classification (NCBI taxonomy): domain Bacteria; kingdom Pseudomonadati; phylum Pseudomonadota; class Gammaproteobacteria; order Vibrionales; family Vibrionaceae; genus Vibrio; species Vibrio maritimus. The sequence goes on along the minus strand of NZ_CP090439.1, from coordinate 107,847 downwards.
GGTCGGGGTAGTTAAGGGTGGTTATGAAGCAGAATATATGCTTAACCACTTTCCCGAAGTTGGGTTAGCTTATTTTGACAATAATGCTCTGATGATAAAAGCGGCGCGAGACAACAGGATTCGAGCCTTTGTCGCCGATCTTCAAGTAGCGAACTACTATTTGCATATTGGCCCTAAAAGCGGTCAGTTTATCGATGTTAAGCACCTATATTCGGGTGATATTCATTACGCTACGTCGCAATCGAATGTAAGCCTAATGGAGTCGATCATTGCCGACTTCAAACATGTCGGAAAACAGGATTTACAGCGGATTTACGGACGATGGATGCATATAGAAACCGTGTACCCCTCCTACTTACCGGCAATCGCCATTTCTGGCATTGTTATCATGCTTCTTATCTACCTAGTAATTCTAAAACATGTAGTGAGAACCAAGACTCAAGAATTGTCCGCTGAAAACGTACAGTTAAAGTACCTATCTGAGACCGACGCTTTGACGGGACTGTGGAATCGTCGCTATTTTCTGGACAAATTGAAGTACTTCCGTAGGTCCAACAGCAATTTAACGGTCATGATTATCGATATCGACAATTTTAAAATTGTGAATGATACCTACGGGCATATTAAAGGGGATGTGGTAATTAAGCATGTGTCCGAGAAAATAAAAGCACTGACTAACTCAAGTCATATCGTTGCTCGTATTGGGGGAGAAGAGTTTGCGTTAGCCTTCATTGATCAGCCCGTTTGCTTCTCGGATGAACTTGCGCACCGTATTTGTCAGTCTGTGAGAGATATCGACCTCGATGAAATAGATGGTTTGCCAGTGACCGTTAGCCTCGGGTGTGCGATCTATCATTGTGCTAGCGACTTTGAAACGCTGTATGAGGCCGATAAACTCATGTATGCTGCTAAAAAACAAGGTAAAAACCAGGCTGTAGTGGAGTACATACCCACTCAAGTTGAACCGGCACAAGCACTAGAATAGTGCGTCTGTCTAACGTATTTTTCACGGTAACAATGGCTAGTAAAACCAATCTAAACCTGTTGTACACGCTTCAAGTGCTACTCTCAGAAAAGCATGTCAGTCGAGCGGCTTCGCGTCTTAACGTGACTCAGTCTGCTGTTAGCCGTCAATTAAGTCAGCTAAGAGATATCTACCAAGATCCATTGCTGGTGAGAGAAGGAAGTCATTATGTTTTAACGCCGCGAGCAATACAGCTAAGTGCAGAGTTAGAAAAGCTATTAGAGGAAATTCAAAGAGTCTTGGGTAGTCAGGAGTTTGACCCGAAACTTTATGATCAAACGCTTACGTTTTCCTCATCGGATTATGTCGCACAATACATTTTTCCTGAACTTGTTAGCCAGTTATCGCCGCTCGCTCCTCTACTAAAGTTCTCTTATCGTTTGTGGGAACCAAAGTTGCTACAGAAGTTGGGCGATGAAGATGTTCAACTGGCCTCAACAATGTTGCCTAGTGCGCCGGAATCATTATGTTCGCGTAAAATTGGCGAGGATGTACCTGTGGTAGTGGTTCGAGAAGGGCATCCTTTGTGTTCGAAAGCTGAGATCACTTTCAATGATTTAGAGTCCTATCAACATATCCGAATTTCCGCAGGAGGAGACAAAGACAGTTTTCTCGACTCTGCAATGAAGGAAAGAGGTCTTGAGCGTCGAATTTTGGTTTCCACCCCGTTTTTTAGCTCGGCTTTCGCGATGGTGCAGCAAAGTGATGGACTATTAACGCTACCAGAGCACATTGCTCATAATCTAGAGAAACGCTTATCACTGCGCACCTTCTCACTGCCCTTTACTCCGCCTACACATCAGTACTGGCTTATATGGCATCCAAAGTACGAACAAGATCCTGCCCACAAGTGGGTGAGAGACAAAGTCCTCGCGTATATGCAATCGTCTATGTATTCCGTGAAAAGTTGATTCTCTATGTACTATGATTTCATGTGATGATGGCCATGATTAATTGTGATTTCAAATCATGATATTGAGATGATAGAGTTCACTCAACGAGTTGGAATTACACACGGAATAGATTATGACGTTTACGATTTGGTTATCACTGCTAGCCATTTGCTTATTAGGGGCTATGTCCCCAGGTCCGAGTTTAGCGATTGTTGCTAAACACAGCTTGGCTGGTGGGCGACGCCACGGTCTCGCCACTGCATGGGCTCATGCATTTGGTATCGGTGTGTATGCATTAGTTACTGTGCTTGGTCTGTCAGTGCTTCTACATCAGTTCCCGATGCTATTTAAGACTATCTCTCTACTGGGGGCACTTTATCTCGCATGGCTGGGATATAACGCGATTCGCTCTAAAGGTGGCATTGTTGATAGATTAGAGTCAGGCAAGCAAGTATCGGTAGCATCTGCTGCACGAGAAGGGCTGCTTATCTCGTTACTGAGTCCGAAAATCGCTCTGTTTTTCACGGCTCTATTTAGTCAGTTTGTTGCCGTGGGAAGCGAAATTACTGATAAAGCCATTATCGTCACGACACCCCTGATCGTTGACGGACTTTGGTATACATTAATTACGTTTATGCTTTCATCGCCACGCTTATTGAATACGCTAAAGTCAAGAGCGAAACTTATTGACCAGTTGTCTGGCGTGGTACTGATTCTACTTGCGGTAAGAGTTGTCACTACTCTATAGTTTTCTCGCTAAACCTCACAGTTTAATAAACAAGTTTGTTCACTGAAACTTGAGATATGGTGTTTATCTTCATAGACTTAGATATCTCTCTCATGTTTCGGAGAACAAATTGAAACTACCTACCATACTACTCAGTGTGTTTACTGTTGCTTTGATTCAAGGGTGTAATCACACCTATGACGAGCCTCGCCCGGATGTCTTTACCCTAGAGAATATCGATAGATTAGTGGTTGAAGATATTCTAATTCCAGAGAAGCTCGATCCTAGAGAAAAAGATTATAAGTACCTAACGGGGGCAACAGATCTCAACGGAAATGGCAGTGAAGAGTTATTTGTATTAATGCTAGACCCTTACTTTTGCGGGTCGGGTGGCTGTACGGCTTATCTATTTCAAGACTCCGGAGAGCTAATTAATAGAATGACAGTGACCAATACGCCTGTACTTCTTGCTAGTCGAGAAACCAACGGGTGGAAGAATTTTTATGTGTGGAGTGATGGCTCTCTTAGAACCATGGCATTTGATGGAAAATCGTACCCTGCAAATCCATCGGTTGAACCCGAATATGATAGGAGCCGAGAGTTAGAAGCTGCGAGGCTACAAATTGAAGTACAAGAGATCTATGTGCAAGACGGCTTTGACTTAAAACAGGTCGAGGAAGTGCCTATATTTTTCCCTGCTCACACGTATCAATTTGACTTCAAGCATCATGGAGACCCTGATAACCATTATCTATTTACTATAGATATGGTTACTGGAGAATCAGAATTGGATATGCGTCCCAAGACTAACGGCCAGGAACAAGCTAAAGAGTAATAATTCTCAATTTTGAGATGATAAAGACTTCGCCATCACCCTGCTACTGTCCTAGGCTCTTTATGTTAGTAAGAGCTAAAGGACTTAGCAGATGTCGAAACGAAGTTTGGTCAAAGGACGGGCTGTACTCAGTTGTTGGTTATATCTGTTGTTTGCTGTTTGCTCGCCCTTGTACGCTCACCAAGGCGACGACGCCGTTCACCTTTATAACTGGGAAGCGTTTTTAGCGCCGATTGTCATCGAGAAGCTGAGACAAGATCATCAAATTAGCATCGAACAAATCTATTTCTCTGACGAGTCAGTTCGTGATGAGTTACTGCTGAGTGAGCGTGGTAAAACCATTGATATTGTTGTCGTTGAAAGTGTCCGATTACAAACATTGGGTCAACTCGGTGTAGTCCGCCCAATACCAGAGCTTCGACAAAAACTGTCAGGTCGTTTTGAGCACAAATGGATGGAGGCATGCGGTGACTTTGGTATTCCTTATGCGTGGGGTACCAGTGGTATTCTTTATAGACGTGATAAATTTTCCAAGCCGGTAGATTCTTGGGAAACGCTACTCAAGCCGAATAAGGGTCTCGACGGCAAAGTGTCTATGTACTACCACCCTATAGACCTTGTAGGGGTAGCGTTACTGTCATCCAACAAAAGTCCATTTACTGATGATGAAGCATCACTTCAGCAAGCGCATAAGCTATTGCAGACCCAACGATCATCGCTTGCTTCCACAGACTACATTCTTGCAGATGTTGCTACACCAAGTGCGCTTGAGACCATCGATATAGCTTTTGGTTATGCAGGTGATCACCATGTATTAAATGAAGCTGAAAACAAAGATGTATGGGAGTATGTTGTGCCTAATGAGGGCACAATTGTCTGGTTGGAGTGTTTAGCGATACCCGCTGGCAGCCGTTTCCGTGAACAAACAACAGTAGCGTTAGACTACTTGACCTCACCTGAAGTGGCCACTCTTAATGCTCAAAGTGCCTGGTTTTCAACACCTAACGCAAATGTTGAAGCTTTGCTGAGTAGAGAGTACCGTGAAGACCCTGCAATCAGTCCAGCCTCAAACCTCATTGAGAAAAGCTTTCTGTACACGCCTGTGAGCGACAACGGCTTACTCATTCGCCAAAGAATTGTAGAAGATTTGAGGTGATCTATGAGACTACTCAGAAGGTTAGATCTTGTTCTCGTACCAGTAATGACGGTTGTCGCCGCGCTTGCAGGTACTGGGCTCTATTTTTGGCAGTTAAGCGAGCAAAAGACACTCGAACAGGACAAGTGGGTCACAAAAGTCAAAAATGCGTTGAGTGCCGCTGAGTTTGAGCGAAGTGGTATAGAGGGGCTTGGGCATGAGATTTCAGGCAGCGCCCAGTTTATAAATCACATCCAGGACACGAGTGATTATGTATTGCGGGGCTTTCTCGAGTCTCACATTAATTATTTGCTTCACCAAGAACGAGCCATGAAGTTAGGAAATGTCGAAGTCTATAGCTTGGATCCACTTTTCAATCTAACAGCGAGTTCACTTAAATCCGATCCGTTTGAAGCAAACGCGTTAGCTGATGACATCTATCAAACTGTCTTCGACTCTTACATTTTAGTTTCGTTAGGCGAAGAGTTTTGTAGTACAGGGTATACCTACCAATCGGTAACAGGAGAAATTAGGTACAGCTACATCGGCGCTTATGACCCGAAACTCTTGCCAGATGATAAACAAGCGATGACACGCAAAAGTAGAAGCTTGCTCGTTGTTGATGGACCATTAAGAAAGCTAAATCAGTTGTTTAACGACGCATCAAACCACGAAAACATTATTTTGGATTTCAATCAAGTTACTGAGACATCTGAGCTTTGGTCTGACATTCATTTCGAGGTTGTAAACAATGAGTTCGTTGACGGGAAAGTGATTAAGATATTTGGCCCAGGAGTAGAGATAGAATTGGATATATTGGATGACCATTATGCCAATGTTAAATCACAGATAGCGACACAAGTGTTGGTCTATATGCTTGCGGTCGTGATCTCGTTGTTACTTATTATTCACGTGATTGTGAGAACGAAAGTGCTCGATCCAATCAACGGTTTACTGAAAGACATAAAAAGAGGAGGCTTAGAGCTACGCTACTTTAAACGAGCTAAAGATAATGATGAAGTCTCTATTCTCAAAAATGCTTACATAGACAGTTTGAGCAAAGTAAAGTTTGAGGCTGAGTTTGATAGCCTAACAAAGCTAGCTAATCGAGCTTCTTTTATTAGGTTTGTCGACCAGAGAACCGAAAGCTATTGTAATGAGCATACTTATATTGTGGCCTGGGATGTCATAGACTTCAGAAGAGTTAATGATTTGCATGGTTTGTTCGAGGGTGACCGTGCTCTTGTCAAAATCGCGAGGGAAATCGAGCGGTGTATTTGCACCAATCAATCAAGCACGGGATGTGGTTGCAGTGATTATTCAATCAGTCGTTACGGCAGCAATACATTCTATGCTTTAGTGAACGCGGATAGCGAGCAGGCCATTAAATTACTGATGGCCAACTTTGAGCAGTCCCTCAAAACCGCGATACGGGTTGAGGGCGTCCCGCTTCACCTTGATTTTGCCCAGGCTATTTTTCCTCTTTGTGACGAATCTCAGAGAGGAGTTTGGCAGAAAGGCATAGAGGCGGCGTTAAGCAAAGCGAAACAGATCAAAAACAAAGTACCGTTGGTCTATTTTGATCATCTTCTATTTGATGAGTTAAAACGAAGAGATGAGATAGAAAAAATACTCCTGAGCTGCTGTGGAAATGGCGAGTTTGAGCTGAACTATATGCCGCTCATTGATTCAACGACCTATCAGGTTGCTAGTATTGAAGTGTTAGTAAGGTGCCCTAAATTACGGGCAATGGGGATTGGACCAGAAGAGTTTATTCCGGCAGCAGAGCGAGCTAACTTAATTGGCGATATAGACACTTGGGTCATTAATAATGCGATCAAATCTTTATCGATGTTGCAATCAAAAGTGGGATACGTAGGAGATATTTCAATCAATATTTCTGCCCTTGAGCTTTACAACAATGATTTTATTGAGCTCATCTGTAGTGTGTGTCATTCGCATAACATTACGCCCAACCGCGTGATTCTAGAAGTAACAGAAACGAGCTATGTTAAAAGTACTAAAGACACGATAGCGATTATCGCTGGTTTGCGAGATATAGGGTTTAGGGTGTCACTGGATGATTTTGGAACGGGCTTTACTTCAATAAATCAGTTGCTAAGTTACCCGGTTGATGAGCTGAAGGTGGATAAGAGTTTTGTTGAACGTATCGGCACCGATGGTACGGAGGAGCGAATGCTTAACTCCATTATTGCTCTCGGTCACAACTGCAATGCGAAAGTTGTTGGCGAAGGCGTCGAAACAGGTTACCAATGTCGATATCTTTCCGATTTGGGCTGTGATTATCTTCAGGGCTATTGGTTTAGTAAACCGCTGGGTTTTGAGGCGTTTTGCGACTTTTATGTTCAGGATAGGCTAACCGACCTTAAAGCTAAGATGGCGGATATCACCATAATCAAGCATTAAGCATATCGTAGTTTACATCTTTTCGTATAAAGGGACTCGCCTTAAAGCGCTGTTGACAATGCTTTTCTGGATAATTGGGTCAGCTTCTCAATCAAACTTCGTCTTACTAAGTTCGATTCACGACTCATTGATATGTCGAGAATTAAAGCCATGTCAGACAGTTCAATGGGCTCCGCTAGTATGTCTTTGATCGTTTGTTGAAGAGAAGGGGTAATTTTAGAGTCAGGGGTATTGCTCAAAATAATAAACTGAGAACCACTGTAACGGTATAGTGAGTAGTCAGCGTTGATGGAGTTGAGTAGTCGGTCAGCTGCAACTTTAATCAACACATCACCATAATCAATGCCGTACTTGTGGTTAATTTCTGAGATGTTGAGGATACGCACCGATAGCAAATGGTAATAGGGTTGTTTCAGTTGGCTTTTGATGTCATTGGTTAGCGCAGTGCGGTTCAATAAGCAAGTGAGAGCGTCTTTGCGCTGAAGCGTTTTACGAAGTCTCGAATCTATCCAGAAAATACAAGAGATAAGAAGAAATAGGACGATGAGCGCGACGGTGCTGGCTTTTTGGTACATCAGGAGACGTTCAAGCTCAGTCCGGTTTTTCTCAGTGATAGGGCTTTCAATCTGAAACTTCTCGTTTATGAAATGAACGATTTCTTCAAAGTTAACTTCTATGCGCTGCTTGAGGGCATCCTGTATTTCTGGTTGGGTGTCGAGTAGTACCAAAGATTTCTCTAGGGCCTTGAACTTATCAAACTGCGCTTCCATGAAGGCTTGATAGCCCGCTTGCTCAATAAACTTTGATGATTCTTTACTGTGCAATATGATGTCGAATCGACTCCACGTCAGGTCATATGCCAGCCAGATCTCGTCCTTTCTTAACGGCTTTATATGAGATTGCGTAATGAAATTTGAGTACTCTTTGACTAACTGAAGTATGAACCAGGTCGCTTCGTTTTTGCGGTCAGAAAGGTCTTCGTTGATTTGATTGATACGGTCGATGGTTATGACGTTTACGGCGAGTACGCAAGCGGTTATGGTTGCCAAAATAATCTTTATTAGATTGATTGGGAATCGTTCGACGCACTCCTTGGCTTTCATGCTAGTACCGTACTTCCTTTAATTGCCAGATCATCATGGCGTGGTAATCGGTATTATCGATCTCTGGGTGCTGTGACAACGGGAAGATCACCCAATATGGTCCTTTATCGCGGATAGACATTTTTTCGCCGTTTTTCCGATTAGCGATGATAGGTTGGTATTGTTTGATATCTTCTTGCCTAATGGTGACTTTGTAGTCATTGAGTGCGATAAAAGTGATCAGTGCTGGAAGCGGGGCATTAGACTGGGCGAAAAACTCTTCAAGGTTTACCCCAGTAAATGAGTTTTTTCCGTCTAACCATGGCAACTCTGTATCTATGGTTGCTTGGGGCATGTTTGATAAGTCACTATCGGAGTAGGTCTTTAGCAATACGCCACCGCTTTTGACGGCAAGGTCACCAGCGTGCGCCGTAGTCAGGCAAATTGAGAGTAGTGAGACAAGGGTGATGAGAAGTGTTCTAGCTCGCATAGTAAAAATCCTTTTTGACCATACCGTACAGTGTAGAAAGCGAGATTGCTCCTTCAAGCGAAATTGTGTCTAACATATGAGACATGTTGAATCTAAAACAGTCACACATAAAAAAGGCTGAGCATTTGCTCAGCCTTTTGTGTTGAAAGAGAAGTTTACTTCAACAGTTCTTTTGCTTTGCTTACAACATTCTCAGTTGTAAAGCCAAACATCTTAAATAGCTCACCAGCTGGTGCTGACTCACCGAACGTTGTCATACCAACGATCTTGCCGCCGAAGCCAACATACTTGTACCAGAAGTCAGCAATACCCGCTTCAACTGCAATACGTGCTGTTACGCCCGAAGGCAGAACAGACTCACGGTAGGCCTCGTCTTGCTTATCGAACACGTCAGTTGCTGGCATAGATACGACACGTACCTTCTTACCTTCTGCGGTGAGTTCTACGGCTGCGTTAACGGCTAGCTCAACTTCAGAACCTGTCGCAATCAGAATAAGCTCTGGCGTACCTTCACAATCTTTAAGAACGTATCCGCCTTTTGCGATGTCAGCCACTTGCTGCGTGTCACGCTCTTGCTGTGCAAGGTTTTGACGAGAGAAGATGAGAGACGTAGGACCGTCTTTACGCTCAATCGCAAATTTCCATGCAACTGCCGACTCAACCTGGTCACATGGACGCCATGTGCTCATGTTAGGCGTTAGACGAAGTGATGCCATTTGCTCAACAGGTTGGTGCGTAGGGCCATCTTCACCCAGGCCGATAGAGTCGTGAGTGTAAACCTGGATGTTTTGCACTTTCATTAATGCAGCCATACGCATCGCATTACGCGCGTATTCCATGAACATTAAGAAGGTTGCACCGTAAGGTACGAAACCGCCGTGAAGCGCGATACCGTTCATAATCGCTGTCATACCGAACTCACGAACACCGTAGTGAATGTAGTTACCAGATGCATCTTCAGCAGTAAGAGATTTAGACCCAGACCACATGGTCAGGTTAGACGGAGCAAGGTCAGCAGAGCCACCAAGGAACTCTGGTAGCATTGCGCCAAATGCTTCTAGTGCGTTTTGCGACGCTTTACGAGAGGCGATGTTCGCCGGGTTAGCTTGAAGATCAGCAATGATTTGTGTCGCTTTCTCTTCCCACTCTGCAGGTAGCTCACCATTTACACGACGTTTGAACTCAGCTGCCAGCTCTGGGTATGCTGCTTCATACGCTGCAAGTTTCTCGTTCCACGCTGCTTCTTTAGCTGCGCCCGCTTCTTTCGCATCCCACTGCGCATAGATGTCCGTTGGAATCTCAAAAGGACCGTGCTCCCAACCTAGTTCTTTACGTGTTGCTGCAATTTCGTCAGCGCCTAGAGGTGCACCGTGACAGTCGTGTGAACCTGATTTATTTGGAGAACCAAAGCCAATGATGGTCTTAGTACAGATAAGAGTAGGACGAGGGTCTGCTTTAGCTGCTTCAATCGCTGCATTGATAGCGTCTGAATCGTGACCATCAACAGCAGGGATTACGTGCCAGCCGTATGCTTCAAAACGTTTTGGCGTGTCGTCAGAGAACCAACCTTCAACTTCGCCATCGATAGAGATGCCGTTGTCATCCCAGAATGCGATGAGCTTGCCAAGGCCTAGTGTGCCTGCAAGAGAACATGCTTCGTGAGAGATACCTTCCATCAAACAGCCATCACCCATAAATGCATACGTGTAGTGGTCGACGATGTCGTGGCCGTCTTTGTTGAATTGAGCCGCTAGCGTTTTCTCTGCCAGCGCCATACCTACTGCGTTTGTGATGCCTTGACCTAGCGGGCCTGTTGTCGTCTCAATACCGGGCGCATAACCATACTCTGGGTGACCAGGTGTTTTCGAGTGAAGCTGACGGAAGTTCTTTAGCTCTTCAATCGGTAACTCATAGCCTGTTAGGTGAAGCAGTGAGTAGATCAGCATGGAGCCGTGGCCGTTTGATAGTACGAAACGGTCACGGTCAGCCCATTCTGGGTTAGATGGGTTGTGGTTTAAGTGTGAACGCCAAAGAACTTCAGCGATATCAGCCATACCCATTGGCGCGCCAGGGTGACCAGAGTTTGCTTGTTGAACGCCGTCCATGCTTAGAGCACGAATAGCATTAGCGAGATGTTTACGATCCATAATACATTCCGAAAAAATAGATTTTAAAGAGAGAGAATTGAAGAGGGGAACGCAAACGTTCCCCTCTGAATATCTGTGCTGATTAAAGCTTAGCTTCGATCATAGCTTCTAGTTTGCCTTGGTCGATAGCGAAGTTGCGGATGCCCTCTGCTAGCTTCTCTACCGCCATAGGGTCTTGGTTGTGCTCCCATAGGAACTCTGCGTGAGTCATTGCAGCTGGGCGCTCTTTAGAGCCTTTAGAGTCAACCAGTTTCTCAACGACTTCGCCTTCCGCTTCTTCAAGCTCTGCAAGCAGTTGTGGACTGATAGTTAGACGGTCACAACCAGCAAGCTCAAGGATTTCACCTGTGTTACGGAAGCTTGCGCCCATTACTACTGTGTTGTAGCCATGGTCTTTGTAGTAGTTGTAGATACCTGTTACTGAAATCACGCCTGGATCTTCTGATGCTTCAAAGTCGCGACCTTCTTTCGCTTTATACCAGTCCATGATGCGGCCAACGAAAGGAGAAATTAGGAAAACGCCCGCTTCAGCACATGCACGTGCCTGAGCAAATGAGAATAGAAGCGTTAGGTTACAGTTGATGCCTTCTTTTTCTAGGATCTCTGCAGCACGAATGCCTTCCCAAGTAGAAGCTAGCTTGATAAGGATGCGGTCATTTGCGATACCAGCATCGTTGTACATTTTCATTAGCTGACGTGCTTTCGCTACGCTGCCTTCCATGTCGTAAGAAAGACGCGCGTCAACTTCTGTTGAAATGCGACCAGGAATCGTCTTTAGAATTTCTTTACCGATGTTAACCGCTAGCATGTCACACGTATCTTGCACTTGTTGTGCTTTGTCGTCACTTTGAGATTTCGCGTACTCAATCGCTTGGTCAATGAGAGGTGCATACTCTTCGATCTGCGCCGCTTTCAAAATCAGAGAAGGGTTAGTAGTTGCATCTTGTGGTTGGTACTTGCGAATTGCTTCGATATCACCAGTGTCTGCAACGACAGTTGTTAGTTTGCGAAGTTGCTCTAATTTGTTGCTCATCGGTTCGTTCCTATTCTTGAGGGCAGAGAATTTGAGACTAAGGCTCTAAATACAAATGTTGCTCAGCGGTTCAAAGTTTCAGTCGACTATCGATCCGCTTTAAATTTTTGCAGTACAGAGTGCGCAGATTGTAGTGAACATTTGCGTCACTCCTGAGTAAATGTTGGATTCATATTTACCCTATGCAGAAATAATGTCAACCAAATACTGGTACAAAAATTCGTATTCCATGGGTTATTTTTGGTTTTTGTTAGCGTGACCCGAATTGCAACTGAAAATCAGTGCTAGCAGGGGCTAGAGGAGAATTTCAATGGTTAAAAATGCAGCTGAGAAAATGTCACGCTATTGAGCGAATGGTACGGTAAGGTTATCATTGAGCAAATGATTGATATGTGAGCCAATGCTCGCCTGAATAGAATCGCGGAGTAGTACAGCCGATGAAAAACGAAAGCAACGAAACCAGCAACGATTTATTGACCGAAATCGCGGTGGCTTATTATCAAGATGGGGCGACACAAGAAGAGATTTCCAAAAAGTTTGGGGTATCGCGAGCAAAGATAGGACGATTACTCAAACAGGCGAGAGACGAAGGCATTGTAGAGATCACGGTGAAGTATCACCCAGTATACAGTGCCAAGATAGAACAGCGCCTGATTGAGCGATTTGGTATTAAGCGGGCGCTTATCGCTCTCGACCAGCCAGATGAAGAGTCGCAGCGAACTCAAGTGGGCGGTTTGGTTTCGAACTACCTTGCTCAAACCTTACGTGGCGGAACAGTTGTTACCGTAGGTCAGGGTAGGAATGTCTCTGCAGTCGCGCATCATATGGGGGTGATTTCTCCCCGTGATTGTAAGTTTGTTTGCGGAATCGGAGGCATTCATCCAAGGGGCGGACGCTTTAACGCCGATCATATTTGTCGACAACTGGCGAAAAAGTACGGGGGAACGTCAGAAACGCTTTATGCGCCGGCGTACGCTGAAAATAGAGACCAGAAAATGGTGTTTATGCAAAACGCTACGGTCAAGCAAACTCTCGACTTGGCACGCAAAGCGGATGTGGCAATTGTTGGTGTGGGCGATATGAGCGAGAACAGTTATATGGTGGATCTAGGATGGTTTACTACGGATGAAGTGGTTCAATCGCGGTTGAATCAAGGGGTTGTTGGTGATTTTGCAGGCTATGATTTCTTCGACATTCAGGGCAGAGCAGCCAACACAGTGATGAGTGATCGTGTCATTGGATTAGGGCTTGAAGAGTTCCGCCGCATTTCAGAAGTCATCGCCATTGCTTCTGAAAACAGCAAACCAATGGCATTGCTGGGTGCGCTTCGCACGGGCGTCGTGGATGTTGTTGCAACAAGCGTTAGTAACGCGCTGACAGTGCTTAACCTTGACGAACAAATGCTAAGCCTGCCAGACACCACAAAAGGCGATTAGGAAAACTCCGTCTCTTTAATGACCTCAAGAAGAAACGAATAACGCGCCGCCAGCTGTTTACGTTTCTTCTTCACAAAGTATAGCGGTTCACTCACCAACTCTGCGGTTGGCCAAATGTCGACTTTATCCTTGTACTCTGAGTATTCGATAGCGACCTTAGGCAAGACGGTAACTCCAATTCCCATCGAAACAGGCTGCAGAATTTGGCTATGTTGGTTGATATAGCTGACTTTTCTAAAATCCTGCCACTCAGCCTCTTCGAGTTCTTCGAGCCCGCTCTGATCAAATAGCTTTTGTAAGTAGTACTGAGCATCTGGGTGGTCAATCACGCCCAACTGCTCAAGCGCGTCACGCGGACTAAGGTTAGACACGGAGGCTTTGGAGCCAATCAGACATAACTCAAGCTGCCCCAAATACTCCGAGGACAAGTCTGGATGTTGGGGTACCGCGGTAACGATGCCAGAGTCTATCGTTCCGTTGGTGACGCTCTCTATTACTCGCCTGTTTGGAGCTGCTTCAATATTGACACGCAAACCAGGGTATTGAGTTTGTAGACGGAGCAATTTTGGGTACAACGCAGTGCTTATTGCACCTGAGGCAGAAAAGCTGAGATTTCCTGATTCAGGGTCATCGTATTTGAGCTTTTCAAGTAGTGAGGCTTCTTGCTTGGCTAGGTCACATGCGTAGTTATAAACCAGTCGCCCTTGCTCCGTCAGTTCGAATGTTTTCCCTTCTCTTGTGATCAGTTCCGCATTGAGACTCGCTTCGAGCTTTTTAATGTGCTGACTCACACCTGGCTGAGTCATAAACAGCTTTTCTGCAGTCTGGGTAAAGTGACCAATCTCTACTAGAGTTTTAAACGTATTAAGCCAAGTTGTGTTAATCATACACTCACATTGATAACAAATCCTTATTGTCTGAAGAGTATATGATAAATAACAACGAATCCATCAGAAGTATCTTATTCTCAACGAGAGAGAGGGACACCACTCATGATTTCACCCAACACAAATCCCACCTATCCACGTACTTTTAGCCATATCGGAATATCAGTGCCCGACTTGGAAGCTGCTGTGAAATTCTACACTGAGGTTTTAGGCTGGTACTTGATCATGCCACCAACCGATGTCACTGAAGATGATTCCGCAATAGGAGTAATGTGTACCGACGTATTTGGGGCAGGGTGGAAGCACTTCCGTATCGCTCATATGTCGACAGGTGATCGCATTGGTGTCGAGTTATTCCAGTTCGATAATCAAGAAAACCCAGAGGATAACTTCGAGTATTGGAAAACCGGAATATTCCATTTCTGTGTACAAGACCCAGACGTGGAGGGGCTAGCGGACAAAATAGTAGCTGCTGGTGGCAAACGAAGAATGAAAGAGCCTCGCTACTACTATCCGGGAGAGAAGCCTTATCGCATGATCTACATGGAAGACCCGTTTGGCAATATTCTAGAGATTTACTCTCACAGTTATGAGTTGCATTACTCAAGTGGCGCTTACACAGGCTAGACAAACGAAGGTTTTTTATTGGAACGCCCCAACATATAAGTGGGGCGTTGTTTTATATGAAGGCTATTTCTTCTCTATGTTAAAGTTGGACCGGTAGGTCAGTGCGCTGACCCCACTCGGTCCATGACCCGTCGTACACAGACAAGTTAGTGTAGCCACACAAGTACGCTCCTAGCGCCAAAATACACGCTGTCACACCCGACCCACAACTAAACACTAGATGTTCACGCTTGCTTGCACTGATAGACGAAAACAATGGAGCAAGCTCTTCAAGGGGTTTGAGAGTACCTTCCTCCATTAATTCTGCAAACGGTAGGCACACCGAGTTTGGAATGTGACCGCTACGGATTCCCTCACGCGGTTCGGGAGTTTCGCCTTTGAAGCGTGCTAGTGAACGAGCGTCAACGATACGTGCGCACTTGTTATCTGAGTATTGCAACACTTGCTCAGCGGCGATGAAATAGTTGCCATCAATGGGTTGCGATAGTGTAGAGGTGTTTCGCGCACTGTAGTTTTCATCAACAGAATAACCCGCCGCCTTCCATGCTGGTAGACCACCGGACAAGACATGCACGTGCTTAAGACCGAGAGATTTCAACATCCACCATGCACGAGGTGAGGCAAATGTTCCTGAGTTGTCGTAGACGACAATGGTGCTTTCTGGCGTAATTCCGAGGTTACCTGCGAGTTCATTGAAACGCGCTTCAGACGGCATCATGTGGGGTAGTGATGCTTGCGGGTCACAGAACTCATTGTCGTAATCAAAGCGCTGGGCGGTTGGAATGACTCCACTCTTATCTTTATTGGGTTCGAGCGGGATTTGGAATTCAATACTGGCGTCTAAAACAATGGTATCTGGATTGTTATCTAGTTGCGTTTTTAACCACTGCGGAGAGATGAGGGTATCTGTCATGTGCCGTTCCTTATTATTGTTTTGTTCCACTATTATGCTGTTTCAGCATGCAGGCAAAAAACGCAAGTGTCTAGGTGTAAAACACTATTTAGGTACGCAATGGTCCAACTGATAGGTGGTTGAATCTCCCCACGATGAGGAAGCGCTCAGTACGACTTTATCGCCGACAGGGCAAAGAGATAGGGCATTGGCTAGGAGTCGAGTTGAGGTGCCATCATCAAAAATAACTACCATGTAATGGCGATTGCCATCAAGTGACTGAGTTAGGACGTGGCTTTGCACCGTTGCGGTGATAGTTTGGTTATCATCAGAGGATTGAAAAGTGAGCAAAAGTACCAAAAGACCGACGCCGGCTAAGAGTAGCGTAATAGCGATGGTCAACGGTTTCATTTGCTCACTCCGTCACTGGTTTACAAGCTTAACCACAAACTTGGCAGGATTTGGACTTAGGAAGCCCCATTTCACGCCAAGTTAAGGTAAGGCCATCAAACAACATCAGCTTTCCGATCTTTGGTTGACCATAGTTCGCAAGTACCTTAATGGCTTCGAGCGCTTGTGTCGCTCCGATAATACCGACTATTGGAGACATCACGCCAGCTTCAACACAGCTCAGGCTCGTGTCGCCAAATAGAGCGCTCAAACACGCATAGCAGGGCAAAGCATCATCTTGGTAGGTAAATACCGACACTTGTCCTTCCATGCGGATAGCCGCACCACACACCAAAGGTTTTTTATGCTGATAACAAAGACGGTTAAGTTGATTTCGTGTCTCAACATTGTCTGTTGCATCTAAAACCAATGAATGCTGAAGGATTTGCTGCTCAAGCTCTTTATCGCTCAGTCGCTTAGCGACTGTATTGACAGTGATGAAGGGGTTGAGTTTACACAGTGATAGTTTGGCGGAGTCTACTTTGTTTTGTCCTACCGTCTCGTCAGAGTGGAGGACTTGACGCTGAAGGTTCGACACCTCCACTTTATCATCATCGACTAAGGTGATGGTGCCAACACCTGCAGTAGCGAGGTACTGACTTGCTGCGCAACCTAATCCGCCAGCTCCAATAATTAAGATTGAAGACTGTTTAAGCGCTTCTTGTCCATCAAAATCGAAGTTCTTGAGAATGATCTGCCGATTGTATCGAAGCATCTCTTCATCAGAGAGAATATCCAAGGTCACCTCTTAGTAAAGCGTAGGGTTGAACAGTTGAATCTGGACCGTTTCACCAACTTCGATTGAGCCACGCTCTCTTTCAAGCACGACAAAGCAGTTAGCAAGGCTCATCGAACGGAACGCACCTGAACTTTGGTTACCCGTTGTTTCTACGACGAACTGACCATTCTCAATAGTATAGATACCACGTTGGTAGTCTGTTCTACCCGGTGCTTTTTTAAATGCGCTGCGGGTTGTCGCAGGGATCGATTCAGGCTGTTTCCACTCTGTGTTGCCTGCAAGCTTTGCAATGAGTGGCTGTACCAGTACATACATAGTCAATACGGCTGATACAGGGTTGCCAGGTAAACCGCAGAACCAAGCATTATCAAGTTCACCGAACGCGAATGGTTTACCAGGCTTAATAGCAAGTTTCCAGAAGCCAATTTGACCAAGTTCTTCAAGAATGTCTTTAGTGTAATCTGCTTCGCCAACGCTCACACCACCTGACGTAATGACAACATCTGCTTGTTGTTGAGCTTGCTCGAATGTCGCTTTAAGTGTGTCCTGACAATCAGGGATGATACCTAGGTCAATGGCTTCGCAACCAAAGTTTTCAATGAGTGGCTTAATACCGTATCGGTTGCTGTCGTATATTTGACCTGCTTCGAGTTCGGTGCCTAAAGGCTTGAGCTCATCACCGGTTGAAAAGAACGCGACTTTTGGTTTGCGATAGACACTAATATGACTGATGCCAAGTGTGGCTATCATAGGAATATCACGAGCGGTTAAACGAGCACCTTTCTTTAGCACAATGTCGTTGGCACAAATATCATCGCCGGTAGGGCGAATGTTCATGTTAGCTTTGACACTAGGCTGAGAAAACGTGATGTTGTCACCTTCTACACTGGTGTTCTCTTGCATGATGACTGCGTCACAACCTTCAGGGATTTTCGCCCCGGTCATGATGCGTACAGTTGTTAATGCAGGCCACTCACCTTCGAAGGGAGCGCCAGCAAATGATTTTCCGACCATAGGCATGGTGGTATTTTGCTCGAGATCGCTCAAGCGAATGGCGTATCCATCCATTGCTGAGTTATCAAACGGTGGAACATTAATAGGTGACAGAATGTCTTCAGCCAGTACATAGCCTAATGCTTCAGCTAGCGGAAGGGTTAGGGTGTCAGAAATAGGGGTGATTGGAGTGAGCATTTTATCCAATGCTTCTTCGATAGGCATTAAGCCTGGTGCGTCGCAGCAACCCATAAGATAAGTCATCCTGATTGATTCAATAAAACCATTCGACTCTAACACACTTTAATGGATGAGAGGCTTATCCCTTTGGATAAAAGCAGCTAAATGTTGCTCCAAATCATAGCGGATACAAAGCAATACGGAATTTGTGGGTGTAATTGCGTGTAAATCCGAGTATCCTTGTCTCCCCTTACGGGAGTTAGTGCGAGGAAGTAAGATGTCAGGTTTAAGAGAGTCAGCAAAATTGGTGAAAGAAGCGTTGTCAGAACGTGGACTGGAAACCCCAATGTTGCCGAATGAAGTAACAAGAGAAGAAAAGAAAGAGCGTATCGAGCATCACATGCGTGAGATCTTGACCCTCCTTCAACTTGACCTTGCGGATGATAGTTTGATGGAGACGCCACATCGCATTGCTAAGATGTACGTGGATGAGATTTTTTCAGGCCTAGATTACAGTAACTTCCCAAAAATCACCGTCATCGAAAACAAGATGGATGTCAGTGAAATGGTGCGAGTAAAAGACATTACTGTGACCAGTACCTGTGAACATCACTTAGTGACTATCGATGGTAAAGCAGCTGTCGCTTACATCCCACGCGGCAAGATCATCGGCCTATCGAAAATCAATCGAATCGTCAGATTTTTCGCTCAGCGCCCTCAAGTGCAAGAACGCATGACGCAACAAATTTTAGTCGCGCTACAAACCTTGCTAGAAACCGATGACGTTGCGGTAACGATGGATGCGGTACACTACTGCGTGAAATCTCGTGGCGTTATGGACGCAACGAGTGAGACAACAACAACAGCGCTTGGCGGTATTTTCAAATCAAATCCTGCAACACGCCATGAGTTTCTGCATGGTTTGCGCTAAATCTCTCGATTGTAAATAAAAAGCTTTAGACGCCCTCTAATTTCAGAGGGCGTTGTTGTATTTGTCACTGCTTTTCGTTCATACTATTGATTACATAAAGGATTTGCTAAGAAATTAGCCAGTTAGACCATGGACGATCAAAACAAAACAATACCTCGCCCTGGTGTGCTGATCTGATAGTTGGACTAGGTTGAAATGAACAGAATTCAAAAAATCTACAGTTATGCTGAGCCTAATACGACTCTGGTCGTGGTGATGGGTGGGCTTGGTTACCCTGTATACTATTGGGTATGGGATACGCTCTATCCTCAGCCCTACGAAAACTTATGGCTGAGACTGCTCTGCTCGTTAGCGGTTTTCGTTTTAGCATTTCGTGGCGTGATGACCAATAGATTAAAGAAGGTGGTTCCATATTATTACCTAGTTTCCATAGGTTTTTGTCTTCCTTTTTTCTTCTCCTACATGATGTTTATGAATGGCTGGAATGATGTATGGGTATTATCATTTATGTCATCTATATTTCTGCATATTCTCTTGGTTTATGATACTAGAGTTATGCTATTGCAGGCGTTAATCTGTGTAATGTGCGCGGCTATATTTGCCCATTTTAATTTACCTGACGGTGTGAACTTTTCTGACCATCTGGTATATTTGCCTATCTTCGCGTTTACGTATTTATTTGGCAATCTGTTTTATTTTCGAAACCAAACAGAACATGAAGCTAAATTTACTGTTGCCAGATCGTTTGGTGCAGGTATTGCCCATGAAATGCGAAACCCACTAAGTGCATTGTTGTCTTCATTTGAAGTGATTAAGAGCATCATACCAAGTGGTAACTCGTCCTACAGAAATACATATCAACTAAATGCACAAGAAATACAAATACTCAATGATATTATTGATGATTCTATGAAAGCAATTTGGACGGGTAACGAAACCATAGACTTATTGCTGACATCAATAGATCAAAATAGAGTGTCGACTTCAACGTTTTGTAAGTTGAATGCCAAGTCGATTGTAGATAATGCGGTTGATAGTTTCAGTTATAAAAATGCAGCTGATAAAAGGCTAGTTTTCTTCGATATTAAGGAAGATTTTAGCTATTTCGGGAGTGACACACTTTTAAAGTATGTTGTATATAACCTCTTAAAGAACTCTTTCCGACATCGAGGAGCGGGTAAGTTCAACATTGTGATTAGCTCCAAGGCGACTGAGAATGGCAATAGTATCTTATTTAGAGATACGGGTATTGGGATTGAGCCTGAGCTTATAAAAAATATATTTGATGATTTTTATACCACGGGAAAAAACGGCACGTTTGGTTTAGGGTTGTCTTTTTGTAAGAAGGTAATGCGTTCATTTGGCGGCACGATAGTCTGTCGTTCAAGTGTTGGTGAATGGACGGAGTTTGAGTTGTGTTTCCCTAATTATTCCTCGACAGCGGTAAAAAATATCAAAACTGAGCTGGTCAAAGCAAAATCTGTGCTATTTATCGGAGATGAAAAATCAGATGTTGCAACTGAGCTTATAAAACTGCAAGGCATCACTCAGATGAAAGTCGAGTTTGTGAGTTTAGAGGATGCTTGTGAGAGAGATGAACATCACTTTGAATATAGTTTGATACTTATAGATGGCGAGTTTAATAGCAATGGCTGGTCGTTAATGTCACGCCTTGAAGGTAAGTTGGGATTCACTGAGGCTAGGATTGTGTTCCTCAACGAAGAGGATGCTACTCGTAACCTTTATTTCCAACGATATGTCAATATCGTTCTCAATAGCAGGGAAACGTTCATTAGCCAACCATTGGCTACGTTAGACTACCTATTGTTTGATTCTTTAGAAGATGATGAACCTGAACAGGCTTATAATGAAATCTCTACTAAGAAAACAGTCATGATTGTCGATGACAACCACTCATTGCGCTCGATTACTAGTATTATGCTTGAAAAACAAGGCTTACATGTAATACAAGCTGAAAACGGGCAGGTCGCCCTAGATGTTCTCGATGAAGAAGACGTCCACTTAATTCTTATGGATGTAGAGATGCCAGTACTCGATGGTTTATCTGCGACTCGGAAAATTCGTGAGTCAAACATGCCTTACTCATCGGTTCCAATCGTTGGTTATACCGGTGATAAAAGCGAAGAAACTGTCGTTCAGATCAACCAAAGTGGTATGAATGATTATATTGTTAAGCCAACGCCCAAAGATGAGTTAATTGATAAAGTAGCGACTTGGTTGTAGTTGAACTACGACTGTAAAGGGACTGGATTAACAAAGAAGAAAACGCCTACATTGATGTAGGCGTTTTTATATCTTAATAGAAGATAAGGTCGTTGTTCAGCCAAGCTGATCGGCAAACCTCTATGACTTTATCGAGATCCTGCTTAGTGTGCATCGCATTGATGGATAATCTTAGTATGTGCTTATTGTTAGGTGTCGCTGGTGGGGCAAACACTGAGCCAAACACACCGTTTTCCTCAAAGTAGTTTCTTACTTTAATCGTGTTTTCTACATCACCAGTTTCCAAACCTATGATTTGCGATTCACTTTGAATGGCAAAGCCAATGGAACGCAGTTCCTTATTTAGGTATTGAGCGTTCTCGTTGAGTGTTTGTCGTCTCTTCTCAGAGCTTACGATGACGTCGTGTGTTTTGCTTAGTCGAGCGAGTTCGTAAGGCAGCATTGTTGAACTAAAAATTGCCGGAAAAGCGACCATTGGCACGCAATAGTTGGTTTTCTCATTGGCTAAAATAACACCAGCGCGATAGGCATATGTTTTAGCGAGACTCGCGGTAATGTAATCAACATGCTCGGTAAGCCCCAGCTCGGCAACGAGACCAGCCCCTCGTGGACCATGGGTTCCTAGCGAATGAGATTCGTCAACGACCAAGGCACAATCAAACTCGTAGGCAAGCGAAACGAGATCCACCAGTGGAGCAACCGTGCCAACGGTACTGTAAATAGAATCTACAAGAATGATTCCGCTGCCGTTTCTCGATATTTGACGCTTCAGGTGCTTGATATTGTTGTGCATAAACATGTGCACCTTGGCCCCTGCAATGCGTGCCCCTTCCCACAATGAAGCATGGGCAAAGAAATCAACGTAGACGTTTGTATCTTTGTCGCAGATAGCTTGCAGAAGGTTTACATTCGCAGTCCAGCCTGACTGAGCAACTAAGCAGCTTTCGAACCCAACATGACGCGCCAATTTCGATTCGAAGTCACTCTCTTTTTCTTCGCCCAGCAAATAAACACCGGACATGAGTAAGCTTTCTTTGGTTTCGCGTATTCCCTGAATATGAGCTTCTTGAATTTCGTAGTGGTCATGCAGGCAAAGGTAGTCATTTGTTTGCATTACAACATCGTTGCTAGTTGGTCGACCGCCACAAACAACAGGATGATTTTCTGTATTCGAGCTGATCCTGTCCGCAATAAAATGCTCATGCTTTTTAGTAATAAATTCTGGGAGAGACTTTTTAATCTGAGTTAAGTGCATAGCAGTTATTCTCTATGTAATTGAAATCATATGTCGGCCGATGCACTTATTTATTGCCGACAAACGAGCTGCTGTCATTAGTGAATATTTTATTTTTTGGTTCTGTTTGCAAAATGAACTATATTCTATGGGATTATGTTTATTTTGCTTATACCTGTTGGGGGTCTAAGTGATTGAAAAATTTACGCTCCTACCTCATTATTGATATTTGTATCACAAAATATTAGCTACTTCTACCAAGCTCAGGCCAGTACATTTTTACAAATCCTACACTCACCCAAACCACTGCTAACGTGGCCACAGTCAGTTCGAGAAATCCAAAATTATGTAGCCAGTGCCAATGTGGGTGCTCGGCTTCAAAAAACGTGGTAAGTCTATGCATCGCAATAGAACTAATGACTGAGGGAAACGTAATTGCTGCTATTGAAGGCTGGAATTTGAGCTTCAGTAATCGGAAGTAGCACAAATAGATCAGCATAGTCATTGTGATGGCGATACCAGCTAACGCCCCAGTGAGTATAGGATCAGGTTCGGGAAAATTGACTAAGTATGCAGATAATGTGAGGTTGATCGGAGCTGCCATAATGGCCAAAGTGGGTCTTGCCCGTTTTCTTAGCATCCCTTCGAATACCAAACGGTATAGAACAAGCGGCAACATAAAAAAGTAAATAGTAATACAAACTGATGCAATAGTTTCCGAGTAAACGGTGTGCCCAAATTGTGTTCCAGCCAATGAACTACTGATTAGGCCCACTGGATAGAGAAACCAACTAGGCACTATATTCGACATTCGGAAGTTTTTTATTTGGTGGAAGAAAAATAACACAGCCATCGATACATGAAGTGTTAATGCGGCAAACCAGAGGGGATAGGCTACGATTGGTTGAATAACCGCGAGGTAGTCACAGAGAATTAAGAGCGCCATGCTCATTGGCGCCATCAAACTACCTGTTAAGGGATTCTTAATATCCGCCGAGAAGATATGTCTATTCAGTAGGTATTTGATTAATACCGGTAGCAGTAGAATAGCGCCTAATGCCGCTAATATAGGCTGAATCTGTTTACCTATTTCAGGAATATACAGCGCCCAAGCATGCCCTAAGCCGATCATACCAAGCGCCAAGGAGGCTTGAGAAGTCGGTACATTATGAAACTGGGTAAGACGTTTAAGGGGAGCAAAGCTTATTGTCACAGGGGGCTCTCTTGAAATTCCATATCCAATGGCTGCTTATTTTTTAGCAGTCTAGCCGTCTAATTATACATGCTTTTCTAGATCACGTAACCATGAAACATCTTACAGTATGATTAAATTCACTCTTTTCTAGGTAGATCAACTTGCTGGAGTTTTTCGTTTTTAATGGTGCGATGTAGAAGTTGGCTATAGATAGGTTGGCCACCAAGCATCTGGGCGACGATGGTAGCGCCAACCGCTGTGATGATCAAAGGTAATATCAAGTGATAGTTATTGGTCATTTCGATAACCAACAAAATTCCTGTGATTGGCGCACGCACAGTGGCAGCAAATAGCGCTCCCATTCCTGCGATAGCGAACACTCCCGGCTCTATGGGAAGCTCTGGGAAAAGGGTATGTGCGACTAGGCCAAAAGCGTAACCAAAGGAAGTACCAAGCGCCAACATTGGCGCAAATATACCGCCAGGCGCACCCGAGCCAAAACAGATAAGCGTTGTCAGAACCCGTCCGATGAAGAGAAGTATCAAGACTTGAGCACTAAAACTCCCGTTGGTTATTTCGGGGATTAAACCTATGCCCCCGCCAGTAAGTTCTGGTACATACAGTAGCAATAAGCCAAACGTACCGCCAATCATTGAGCCTGTGAAAAGGAAACGCTTTAGGTCGTTTTTATGAATACGAACAAACAAGTCCTGAAATACCGTCACTAGGCGATTAAACACAACCCCAAATCCACCAAACAAGGCCCCAAGTAACAGGAATAGCCATAGTACTTGTAGGTCAGGCGAGTTGTATTGCGGCATGGTAATGACCGCGTGTTGCCCATTGATGGCGCGAAAAACAATGGTTGCCGTCACCGCAGAAATCAACACGGCTTTGATAGAGATAAGGGAGTAGCGAAAATGTGGGCGCATCTCCTCAACAACAAACATAATGCCTGCTAGAGGGGCATTGAACGCAGCGGCAAGACCACCCGCAGCACCAGAGGCCAGAAGGGTATGGCGACTATCATCGTTTTTCACCCGAAATATATCCGTCACCATACGGGCAATATTACCACCCATTTGAACGGTAGGGCCCTCACGTCCCAATACCATGCCTGAGCCGAGGGCTCCAAGACCACCAAAGAACTTTACAGGTAAAACTCGCCACCAACGAACAGGGCGCATATTATCCATCGCGCCTTCGATCTCTGGAATACCTGACCCCGCTGCTTCAGGGGCAAACTTATGGACCAAAAAAAAACCGACGAACGCGAGTAGAGCACTGATAAGAAAAGCAAGTAACCATAGCGGCAAAACGGAGCCTATTTCGTCTTTTAGCCAATCCGTTCGGGTTTCGGTAACGAAATGAACACCCAGCTCAAAAAGAGTTCCAACGAGCCCAGCAAATACGCCGACCACACATGACAGAAGAAGAACTGAAATCGGTGTTTTGTCTCTAGAGAGAAATTGATTGATCGTTTCTTTTGGCACGTGGGCAAGTAACGACTGTTTAATTTTCTCTCTTTTGGTCATTGTAGTAAGAACCTTTTTGGCTTAACTGATGGGTACCTAAGGTAAAATTATACGACTTCACAAAGTTGGCAACAGTGGCAAGAATGAAAAGTAGTATTTCACTATTCGCTGATACACCGAAAATGACTCGACTAATTGAGGTTATGCATAGACCGTGTGCTTTGCTTTCCAATTTCGAACCACCGTTCAACATATGTGATGTCAGGCACACTTCAAAACTTGTAATTTATCGTTTCTGTACCATAGTTAGAGTGTAGGGTTCATATTCGACTTACATGGAGGATTCAAATCCCTACCTACAATTTGGATGTGCAACATACACATACTACTGCCTCGTAATTTATCTCAGCCGATCGATTTGGTTCAGAGATTCGCAAACTCACGATTGAGTCACGAGGGATCAAGGCGCGCGCAAAGTGCGCCTTTTGTCGTCTGCGATAAAGTAAACGCCTGAACACTTCTTGCTCTCCTCTCTATCACTCTAGAATCATTGAATAATTTGCGGTTATACTTTCCTTAAAAGCAAACACAGAGTAAGACTATGACTAATCAAGTCCCAACCAACATAATCACCGGCTTTCTAGGTGTCGGTAAGACCACAACGATACTCAATCTGCTGAAAGACAAACCCGAGAATGAAAACTGGGCAGTTTTGGTCAATGAGTTTGGTGAGGTTGGCATTGACGGCGCAATGATGGCAGATGGTGGCGCCATGATTAAGGAAGTACCAGGTGGCTGCATGTGCTGTACGGCGGGTGTTCCTATGTCTGTTGGCATCAATGCACTATTACGACAAAAGCCAGATCGCCTGATCATCGAGCCAACAGGTTTGGGACATCCTAAGCAGGTTATTAAAACGCTGACGTCAGACCAATATGATAAGTATATTGATTTAAGAGCCACTATTGCGTTGGTTGACCCGCGTAACCTGTCAGACGATCGACATCTAGAGAATAAAAACTTCAATGACCAACTTGCCTCGGCGGAAGTCATTATTGGCAACAAAGTCGATCAGTGCACGGCAGAAGACATTGATGTCTTTAATGATTGGCTGACTGACCAAGAGCCAGCAAAAATCTTCCACAAACTGGTTAAAAATGGTGAGCTTCCCCTTGAAGTACTTGATATAGAAAGACGCGAAGTAGCACAAGAGCCTTCTAAATATGGTCATCATCACGACGATCATGACCATAGCGACCTTGAACCAGTATTTGAGTTGCCACCAGAAAAACCGTATATACGTCGTGAGAACCAGGGACAAGGCTATTTTAGCTGTGGATGGATCATCGGTGAAGAACACAAGTTTGATTTCGACCAGCTATTCTCGCTGTTTAGCGATCTAAATGCTGAGCGCGTGAAGGCGGTGGTCAATACAGACAAGGGCTGCTTTGCATTCAATGTGGCTAACCGCGTGGTTTCCGTCAATCAAATGTCACTGGAGGGGTATGAATCTCGAATTGAGGTTATCGACTCGCAACTGATGCCGTGGCAAGACCTAGAATCGATACTTTTAAAGCTATGCGGCTTGAATGAAGTGTAGCGATATTTGTCAAAGAAAAGAGAGGCAAAGCGCCTCTCTTTTTTTTGTATAAATCTAAGCCAAATCAACTAACTCACCTTGCTCAGTGATGATTCTAGACTATTGTTATTATTGAAATAACAATAACTTGCAACAAAGCAAAGGAATGTCAGATGGGCGCAGTGGTTCGAGTGTTTAGTGTGGTTGTGATACTGCTCACGAGCGTTACGGCACGTGGCGGTGATGGCACGATGTCGACCTCAAACAATTTAAAAGCGAGTTTTGTGGGCAGTGAAGCTTGTGTTGAGTGTCACCAAAAAGAAGTTGAGCAATGGAAAGGCTCAGACCATGAGCGAGCGATGGACCACGCAACAGAGCACAGTGTCCTAGGCGATTTCGATAACGCTGTATTTGAGTTTAAAGGCAAAGACAACCGATTCTTTAAAAAGGACGACCAATTTTGGGTCAATATCCAAGGTCCTGATGGTCAATTTTATGACTACCAAATCCAGTACACCTTCGGTCATTACCCCCTTCAGCAATATATGGTCGAGTTTGATGATGGCCGCGTGCAGCTGATCCCCTTTACTTGGGATTCCAGGGCTAAAGATCAGGGTGGGCAACGTTGGTATCACCTCTATCCAGAAACAACAATCAATGATGAGTTTTATTGGACTAACACTGGTCAAAACTGGAACTTCATGTGTGCCGATTGTCACTCAACGAATCTTGAAAAAAAATACAACAAAGCGATGAATCGCTATGACACAACCTGGTCAGAAATCACCGTAGGTTGTGAAGCGTGCCATGGACCAGGCAGCTTGCATGTAACTCTCTCAAAGCAGGAAAATTCCACCAACTTTTCTCAAGATAATCATTATGGCTTTGATCGCGATTTAAGCAAAGCGGTCTCGGAGTGGGTTTATCAAGAGGGCTATTCGACACTGCAACCAGAGTCCATCAAAGAGACACAACAGGTTAAGGTTTGTGCTCAATGCCACAGTCGCCGTGTTCAGTTGTCAGAGCAGTATGATCACGTTCAAGGGGATCTATTTGATAGGTACTTAATCTCCAATTTAACGCCAGAGCTATATCACTCAGATGGTCAGATCTACGACGAAGTGTATGTTTTTGGCTCATTTGAACAATCAAAGATGGCCCAAAAGGGTGTGACTTGTACCAATTGTCACGATCCCCATTCCGCAAAGCTCAAAATACCAGAAGAAGCTGTTTGTGCTCAGTGCCATGTTGCCTCTGAATACACGCCAGAAAAGCATACATTCCACCAAGCAGGAACAGAGGCTAACAAATGTACAACCTGTCATATGCCAGAGACGACGTACATGGAAGTCGATCCGAGAAGAGATCACAGCTGGCACATACCTAGACCAGATATGAGTAAACACATCGGCACACCGAATGTTTGTACTGCCTGTCATGAGGACAAAGAAGCTGACTGGGCGAGCGAAACCCTGGCTCAGTGGTTCCCTAAATCCAACTACCAAAATACTCAACACTATGGTGTAGCTTTCTATGCAGCGGATATTGGTCACCCAGCGGCTGCAGACGCGCTCTCTTACATTGCGCAAGATGTGAACCAACCATCCATTGTACGAGCGTCAGCGTTGCAACGAATGGCTGGTTTTCAAGGGCAAAACAGTTTGATCGCGTTAGGACGGGCAGTGAAAAACAAGCAACCTATGATTCGAATTGGCGCGATACAAGGCAGCGCGCCATATCCGGCTCTGCAGCGCTGGCAGATTATTTCTCCGCTCCTTGAAGATGAAGTGCTCGCCGTTCGAGCGGAAGCCGCAGGTGCTCTGGCTCAATATTGGCGAGAGTTAAACCCACTCCAAAAAGACCAACTAAATGCCCCTTTGAAAGAGTACATAGAAGTTCAGGAGTACAACTCAGACCGAGGGTTTGGAAGAACCAATCTTGGCAATATCTACGCGGCACAGGGTAAAAGCCAACAAGCAATTGCAGAATACCAAGGGGCCATTGAAATAGAGCCTTATTTTGAAAATAGCTACATCAATCTTGCCGATCTCTACCGAGGACTTGGCGATGAGAAGTTGGCAGACCAAACACTCAAGCTAGGTATGAAAAATCAGCCAAACTCGGCAGCCATTCATTACAGTGCTGCGCTTTCAAAACTAAGACAGGGTGATAAAGCGACCGCCAGCCAGTTACTGGCAAAAGCTACCGAGCTAGAGGCAAGCAATCCTCAATATTGGTTCGTATATGGTTTGTCTATGGAAACTGCCAATTTGAATGTCGCGCTTAACGCCGTAGACAAAGCCTATCAACTGAGCCGAAACCCAGAGCATTTATTCTCGAAGTGCGATTTGATGCTCAAATACAAACACCAAGGCGCACCTGAATGTCTAGGCCAACTGTCCAAAGTTGCACCACCAGAAGTTATACAGCAGCTAAAATCACGCTATTAGGGGCCGTATAGCATTATCACTATAACCAAAAGTTATAGAGTGGCTAGGTAAAATTAAGCGCTACATTGAGGTCCATTCATTTAACGAAGACGAGCAATCAAAAGGTGTGAACCAATGAATCAAGCACAAACAGAACTTAACCGCCTGATTACAGAAGTAGGTAAATCGGTTATCGGTCAACAACATATGGTCACAGCGCTGGTGGTTGGCTTGATTACCAATGGACACATCTTGCTTGAGGGTTTGCCGGGCACGGCGAAAACACGCTCTATAAAATCATTGGCCGATCGCCTGAATACAAGTTTTGGGCGTATTCAGTTCACGCCAGACTTATTACCGTCCGATGTAACTGGTACTGAAATTTACCAAGATATGGATGGTAAGCCTCAGCTTCACTTCCAAGCTGGCCCAATCTTCAACAGCATTGTTCTGGCGGATGAGATCAACCGCGCGCCAGCAAAAGTTCAGGCAGCATTGTTAGAAGCGATGGCCGAAGGAACGGTGACAGTGGGAGGAGACAGTCATAAGTTGCCAGAGCTGTTTATGGTTCTCGCGACACAAAACCCAATCGAACAAGAGGGTACCTATCCGTTACCCGAAGCGCAGATGGACCGCTTCATTATGAAGGTGACGGTGGATTATCCCGAGGACGAGGCAGAACGAGACATCATTCGCTTAGTGCGAAATGAAGAACGTTCAATATCGGTTGCTACGGATTCTGAAACCACCACCTCCAATGACATTATCACTATCTCAACAGACTCGGTTTTTGCCGCAAGACAAGAAATGCCAGAGATTGAAGTATCGGACATCGTCGAGAATTATATCGTCAGCCTCGTGATGGCGACAAGACAGCCACAGCGTTACCCAGAATCATCACTGTCAGATTGGCTTCTTGTAGGCTCTTCACCGCGTGCTTCTATTGCTTTAGATAAATGTAGTCGCGCTTATGCTTGGTTACAGGGTCGAAGCTATGTCGAGCCTGATGACGTTAGAGCGGTAGCGAACATGGTGCTCGGACACCGAATTGCGCTGTCATACAACGCGTTGGCAGAACAAGTGACTCAGCAAGATGTTGTTAACCACCTTCTTGATGTTGTTGCGATAGGCTAAGCCGCCAGAGGTACTACTATGGCTTCTAAAAACGCTAACAACCAAGATTGTCGAATTCATACCTCCTATGAGCGCTTGGTTAAGCTGCAATCACAAGTGCAAGCTTTCTCATTATTACCGCATCTCGTGGCGCAATCTCGCATGTCAGGTAGACACGGCTCGCCGTTTCGCGGCCGTGGGCTTAACTTTGAAGAGCTTCGCCACTACCAGCTCGGTGATGATATTCGAAATCTAGATTGGAAGGTCACGATGCGTACTGGCAAACCGCACGTGCGCACTTATACCGAAGAGAAAGACCGAAACTTTATCATCTGTGTTGACCAGCGGAGTGGCATGTATTTCTCTTCTATCGATACCATGAAATCCGTGGTTGCTTCCGAGATCGCCGCTCTGTCAGCCTGGCGCATTTTGAAAGACAATGACCGAGTTGGTTTTATCATTAGCCAAACAACACAGATTGAATACTTAAAGCCTCAACGCTCGCAAAACCATCTTTTGCATGCCTTAAAACGGCTCAATGAAGCGAATAATGCGCTTGATATCTACAGTGAAGACAGCGAAGCATCTAGCTTGTCAGCCACCATTCGTATGCTTGGCAATCTTGGGCTTAAGAACGCCACTGTCTTGTTCATTAGTGATTGGTCTGGGGCGTCTGAATTCGATCTCGATCGATTGAAGTACCTACAGCAGCATAACGACATCTTAAGCGTAGTCATTTCCGATCCGCTTGAAGCGGCGTTACCAGCAGACGTTCTCGACTCAGCTTCTTTGGTATTTGGAGATGGCAAATATCAGCTAAGCGTGACTGAAAAAACGAAATTAGATAAAGTCAACCTTGGACTCAGGGAGCAATCTCACCAACGTCTTGAGAGACTTGGTCAGCTAATGGCGATGAAGCGACTTCCTGTTATCGAGCTATCAACTGATGGTAAACATATCGATGCGTTCAAGCGTGCTGTGGGAGGGGTGTCTTTATGAGTCAAACAGCGCCTAGTTCCTATATTCTTCGCAATATGTCAGAGGTCCCGAACCCTGATGCTATCTCTTGGGTTCCACAGACCATAGGCTGGCAAGTGCTGGCATTACTCATCGTTCTATTTGCTTTATACAAGTTTGCCGTAGCCTATTGTGACCATCAGATGCAGAGTTATCGAAGAGAAGCGAAACGAGTACTTGAACAACATCAACAGTCCGAGCATCTTTCGATGGTTTGTTATGACGTGCTGAAAAGTGTTCACCACTACCTATATCCAAATCAGCCTCAACAGTTTAATAAGGTTTGGTTGGAGTATTTGAGTCAACAGTCTTTAGATCAAAGCAGCAATCTAGCGACAGAACTCGGAGAAAAGTGGCTACGATCGCTTATCTCTCAATCGGTGGCATTAACGAATGCAGAAACTCAGCAAATATATGGCGCGGTATCGCTTTGGATTGATTCTCATAAAACGCCCTCTTGGCTAAGAGAATACTGGTCGCTTAAAAATACCGCTCAGCGAAAATTGAGTGGTGTTCGACGATCGCTGATTCACTTCAAGGGGGAGTCATCATGAACTGGGAAAGCCTCTCTCTAACTTACCCAATGTGGCTATTGCTCTTACCCTTACCGATTCTGGTTTACCGCTTAGTCCCAGCTTATAAAACCAAACAGAGTGCGATTAAGGTACCGTTTTTTAGAAGCCTCTTGGACATTCTTGGTGAAGAACCCGAGCAGGGTGCGAGTCAGCTGAATCCGTCTTGGTGGCAGCGTGCAATCCTTGTTGCTTCTTGGGTTTTGTTGGTTATCGCGATGACTAAGCCCACCGTGCTTGGCGAGCCACAGACGCGCGAGAAACTCGGACGAGATGTGATGGTCGCTGTCGATCTCTCGGGTTCAATGGCAGAAATGGATTTTCTATCTCCAGATGGTCAAGCGATATCAAGATTGGACGCGGTCAAAGGTGTACTTAAAGACTTTGTCACTACGCGAGATGGTGACCGCCTTGGTTTGATTTTGTTTGGCGATGCCGCTTACTTACAAACGCCATTTACTGCCGATCACGATGTTTGGCTGGCATTGCTCAATCAAACTGAAGTCGCGATGGCAGGACAAAGTACTCACTTAGGAGATGCTATTGGCTTGGCAATCAAGGTGTTTGAACAATCGCAAGGGGAAGCAGATCGCGAGAAAGTGGTCATTGTTCTCACTGACGGGAACGACACCGGGAGCTTTGTTGAACCGAAAGATGCGGCAACTGTTGCCGCTGCGAAACAAGTGAGGATCCACGTGATAGCAATGGGCGATCCAGAAACCGTAGGCGAGCAAGCGTTAGATATGGAAACAATTCAAAACATTGCTAGCTCATCGGGCGGCGAAGCGTTTCAAGCGATGGACCAAGAAGCATTGCACAATGCTTATCAAGCGATTGGGGAGTTGGAGCCAAAGTTATACGAAAGCACGCAATACCGACCTAAACAAACGGTGCATCATTACTTGATTATGATTGTCGTCGTTCTTTATCTTATCGCGTTTACCACCGCTACGATTCGTCGCTCCATGTTTAACTCTGAGCCAGTGGATTTAGCCAGAAAGCAAGATGTTACCTCTATCGAAACGGAGGGTAAATCATGAGCAGTTTAGCGATTGAACAGTTCCTCTCTCAGTTTCACTTTATCCGTCCTTACTGGCTGTTGGCGTTTATCCCACTTGTGGTACTGCTGTTGCTTCGTTGGCGTAGAGAGTCAAAATCTGCATGGAAAACCATCGTCCCAGAGCATTTACAAAAGGCATTGATCATTGGCGAGCAGGGCTGGAAAAGCCAGCTTCCCCTTAAACTACTCAGCGCGATTCTCAGTGTTGCCATAGTTATCTGTGCGGGACCAACCTGGGAGCGCGAACCGTCACCATTTGGAGAAGACCAAGGGGCGCTCGCTATTGTGCTGGATGTCAGTACTTCTATGGAGCAAACGGACTTGCCGCCGTCGCGCTTAGAGCGTGCCAAATACAAGATCCGAGACCTTCTAGAAGCTAGAAAAGGTGGAAAAACGTCACTTATTGTCTTCGGTGGAAGTGCACACACAGCGATGCCTATGACAGAGGACAATCAAGTGTTCTTGCCATTTCTCAATGCGATAACGCCTGAGGTGATTCCGGTACAAGGTAAGAGTGTCCAATCGGCAATTCCTGAGTTGCAATCTCAGTTAAAAGGCTTTCCGTCAGCATCCATTTTGATTGTCTCTGATGGCGTTTCTCAAGAAGGTATTCAGCAGTATCAAGAGGCATTTAAAGATACTAACCAACTGATCATGGTATTGGGTGTGGGCAACGATGCTATCCAAAGTAGTTCAGCGACTGATTGGGGGAGCTTGAAAAAGCTGGCTAACGATACAGATGGTCGTTACTACGCGCTCACAACTGACGACAGTGACATCAACAAAATCGCATCGGATGTCGAACGTCACATGCAAATCACAGGTGAGTCGGCGATGCCGTGGAGAGACATGGGATACTACCTCATCTTTCCTGTGATGATTCTTGCGCTGCTATGGTTTAGAAAAGGTTGGCTAGTTCAGTGGGTGCTATTAGCGTCGTTAATTAGCCCTAATCTGATAATAAGCCAAGCTCAGGCCGAAACTGTTTCTGTGGTGGCAAAAACTGAGCAAACCACGGAACCCAATTCGAATATTGAAAAGTTTTGGGACAGCGCGAAACAGACTTGGATGAATCTATGGCTAACCCCTGAACAGCAGGGGCAGTGGTACT
Organism: Vibrio maritimus; assembly: GCF_021441885.1. Taxonomy (NCBI): domain Bacteria; kingdom Pseudomonadati; phylum Pseudomonadota; class Gammaproteobacteria; order Vibrionales; family Vibrionaceae; genus Vibrio; species Vibrio maritimus. The sequence continues at coordinate 73,890 of NZ_CP090439.1, read as the reverse complement.
TCAATCAAGGCGAATTCATTAAAGCGGCGAACCATTATCAAGAGCCGATGAATAAAGGTATCGCCTTTTACTATGGGCGTGACTTCGTTTCAGCCCAATCTCAGTTTGTTCAGGTGCAAGGCGATGAACGAGCGATCCTCTATCTTGGCAACACGTTAGCGAGGCAACGTGAGTATCTTGCTGCAAGAAACCTTTATAAAGATCTTATGGAAAAAACCAACGACGAAGATATTGCCAATGTTGCCAAGCAAAACTACCAAGCCATGAGTGAGCTGGTGGATGAAATTAATCGTGTAAGTGAGAGCCAATCAGGTACCACTGATGGACCTGAAGAATCTATGGAGCTGGGGGATAATCCTCGAACCGCTGATGGCGCGGATGAAGAAACAGCGTCACAGTTATTGCTGAAAGAAACGCTCAATGCCAATGAAATATTGGGCAGTCAAGAACTGGCGGATAAATGGCTGAGGAAAGTGGAAGCCGATCCAAAGAACTTTTTGAGGAATAAATTCCAAATCCAGCTTCGTGAACAAGGGAGTCAACAATGAAAACCGTTAACTTCCGACGAGCGATTAATTTCCGACGTAACTCTCTAAAAGCAATAGCTAAATTGGGACTGATTCTTTTCGCCACCCTGATATCATTGTCGATGCCCGCACACGCGGACATGACGATAAACCAACTGCAGCGTGAAGGCGGTGTCGAAATAAAATCTTGGCTTAGTAAAGGTGATAGCGCAGCAGAGCCTGCCGCTATTCGAGAGCAGGTTATTCTCTATATTGAGGTGGCAACGCCAAGGTGGTTTACAGGCGGTACTCGTATCTCTGGATTTGGGATGCCCGATCTGATTGTAAAACAGCGGAATCAACTAGCGACCAACTACACCGAGCGTAAAAATGGGCAGACATGGTCTCGGCAGCGTTGGGAGATAACGCTTTATCCTCAACAAAGTGGTGAATATCGACTACCGAAAGTCCCTGTGCGCGTTCAGGTTTCAGCTCAGGACGGCTCGACCGTCTCCGGCACTCTGTATACCGAACCCATGTCGCTGTTTACCTACCTGCCGGATGCGTCGTTCACTCAAGATGAACCCTGGTTCTCTGCCCAAGATGTCAAAGTTAATGAGTCTTGGAAGGCATCCTCGGAGGATTTAAAAGCGGGCGATAGTCTAGTCAGAACCTTGAACATCGAAGCCGCCGATACTTTATCGATACTTTTGCCACCTTTAGGTGAGCAGAGTGTCGAGGGAGTAAAAGGTTATCCCAAACCAAGTTTATTGAACGATAGCCAGACCCGTGGTGTATACAAATCGAAACGTACCGACGAGGTGACGTATATTCTCACAACAGGCGGTGAAGTGAGGTTCCCTGAGCAGGAGATTCGCTGGTGGGATGTGGAGTCGCAATCGGTCAAATCTGTCACTTTAGCTGCGAAAAAAGTACAGGTTGCTCACACTTGGCGTTCGCTGATCAATACGTATAAAACTGAACTCGTTATACTTTTTGTAGTTATGCTCGCAATAGTAACAGCGTTCAAGCTAATGTACCGCTTCTACAAAACGCACCCAACACCACAGTGGTGGCAACTGGCGAAAGCGCTAAGACGCAGAGAGTGGACGTTAGTGAGGGCTTTGATCTATAAAAAAGGTCGTGAAGTTAGCGGAGAAGTTGAACTCAAAAAGATCCATGACGAACCTTCATGGCAGCAAGCGAGTCACAGCATACAAAACGAAACACCAGACGCCGCGTTAAGTCGCAGAATGTGGAAAAGACTTAAGCCAAAAAGGCGCAGCGAACGTTCATCTGTACTCAAGGGTTTAGATAAGTGGCAGTAGAGCACTTGAGCCTAGCTGGTGAAAACAAAAAGGTCAGAATGAAAAACACCGAACTTAATCTTATTCCAGTCTTCGTTGCTATCTACGAAGAGCAAAGTTTATCCAGTGCGGCAACACGGCTTGGCATTAGCCAGCCAGCAGTGAGCAAAGCACTCAAGCGTCTTCGAGAAATCTACGACGACTCTCTATTCCATCGCAACGCCAGTGGTGTAGAGCCGACAACCTTTGCCAATGATATCTACCCGGCTTTGGCAACGTCGCTCAAAAACTTCAATTCGACACTGGAAGCGTCGCGCGATTTTAATCCTAAGACCTCGACCAAGACATTCTCTATCGCCTCTGTGTCTGCCGCGAACTATGCAGTATTGCCGGAGCTACTAGTAAGGTTTGCCAAGATAGCGCCTAAGGTGTCACTTGAAGTGCATCCGCTGTTCACCGAAGACCATGAGTCCGACCTGCGCTTGCAGCGCTATGATTTAGTCATTGATAGAACGCGCACTGATGTCACTACGTTGAAGACCAAAGAGATCTTCAAAGAAACGCTTTATGTTGTCGCATCGAACGACCACCCTAGGCTGACAGGTGAGACAATCACTACCGAAGAGTATTTAGCCGAGCAACACGTCGTGATGTCTCGTTGGCACACTCGTCAAAGCTTCTTTAGCGAGAAAGACTTCCCTGAATTTGGCAAACGCAAGATCGTCTATCGTGCTCCAGGCGAAGTGGATATGCTGCCAGCCATAAGTCAGACCGAGGCCATTGGTCTGGTCACGCACTCTACGTTCACCAAATTTTCCCAGGGACTCAACGTAAAAGCGCTGCCAATGCCATTTGGCGCTTCAGTGCACGGACTAAGTATGGTTTGGCACCCAAGCCGAAATTCGGATACGGCACATCAATGGTTAAGAACTCAAATTGCTAAGGTTGGCAGTACGCTCAATAAATAATATGAAAGGATGAGGCTCATGATCAAATGGGGTGTGATAGGGCCGGGTAGGATTGCCCACAATTTTGCTAAAGGGATCAGTGTTACCAAAGACGCTGTTATCCACGCCGTAGCAAGCAGAAACCAACAGCGGGCCCAGCGGTTTGCGGATGAGTATCAAATATCGACTGTTTACGGAGATTATCAAGCGTTAACACAAGATCCCGATATCGATACTATCTACATCGCGACGCCTCACGCCTTTCATTATGAGCAAGCCTTGATGTGCTTGAATGCCGGTAAACCAGTCATGTGCGAAAAAGCACTCACAATGACTGCCAAGCAGTCTGAGCATCTGCGCGAGGTCTCTGTCGAGAAAGGCCTATTTATCATGGAGGCTTTTTGGTCTAAGTTCCTTCCTGTCTGGGATCAAATCCAAATCTGGAAGCAGCAAATAGGACCAATAAAACTCGTCCAATCGAACTTCTGCTTTAAAGCTGAGCGTAACTACAGTGACCGCCTCTTTGACCCCGCGCAGGGAGGAGGAGCACTGCATGACATTGGTATCTACAACATCGCACTATCTAATTACGTCTTCGATCAACTGCCTCTAAACTGGCGAATCACAGGTGAAGTAGGGGAAACGGGAGTCGAAGAAAGTGTCTCGGCGATTCTCGAATATGAAAATGGCGCTAGTGCCACGTTTACTTGTAGTTTCAATATCAACACTCCAAACACCATGATTATATTCGGCGAAAACGGACGAATCGAAGTCGCGGAGCCTTTTTTCGGCGCAGAGAAAGCGACGCTCGTTACTGACAAGGACACCGAAATATTCGAAGCACCGCACTTAGGTGCCGGCTTTGAGTATCAAATCGCGGAGGCGATGGAGTGTCTAAGACAAAACAAAATCCAGAGTGATAAGCATCCAATGAAAGCGACGATTGATACTTTACGTATCATTGAAGAAATGCGTAAAAAGCTCGACGTTGAGTAAAAGTACACCATTCATTGGCAAACACAACTTAAGCTATTCTTAACTCAATTCTTAAGAAATATGAGAGCCAGACAATTGATTACCGATAGCCAACTTCGTGCAATGCAACAAAACGATCTACCAGCAGTTAAATCCATCATAGATGCGAATGAAATGTTTCCCTCTGAATATCTCGATGAAATGACGTCCGAGTATTTCTCTGGTGACTCTCAAGAAGTTTGGACGGTTGCAGAGAATGAGAAGGCGGGCATTGTTGCTGTTGCTTTTTGTTCCCCAGAAAGAATGACCGAGGGAACATGGAACCTGCTCATGATTGCAGTACTGCCTGATTATCAAGGTGTTGGTATCGGTAAAGCGATGATGCAACATGCTGAGAGTCAGGTTAAGGGCCAAGAGGCTCGTATTTTGTTAGTCGAGACATCAGGGCTTCCGGAGTATGAAAAGACGAGGGAGTTTTATCCCAAGTGCGGATATAAGCCAGTCGCGGTCATACCTGATTACTATGACGCAGGTGATGATAAGGTGGTTTTCTGGAAGTCGTTTCAGGATTAATTAAAACTTGGTATGCACTTTCCCTAGTAGCTTGCCTTTTCAGGAGCACAAACCTGTTTAAACCAGTTGCTGACAGCATCAATACAATCTTGTTGAAGAGGTTTTGTAATTGCACTCGCTGGATAAAGTAGTACATAGCCAAAGTGACCAGACTGAACCGCAAAATCAACGTCTAGTGATACAAACTCGTCCTCTCTAACTCCGAGAAGGTGTTTGGGTAACAAACTAAATCCTTCTGTTTCTAATAGATCTAGCAACACAGATGGGTCGCTTGCCGAGCTAATCTTCGATGATATAAGTGTTTGTTGCCCAAACTGAGATTGCTGCAAGTCCTCCAACACAAACTGCCGATGGAGTTGAACTTCTGCTAACGATAAGTTTTTACTTTTGGCTAGTGGGGAGTTTCTGTGGACGTAATAATCGAAGGCAGGGTAGCCAAGATTAATGAAACTGACACCGGTATCTGGGAGAACCGCTCCTTGATTAAGTGTGATAGAAAAATCCGCACTGCCATCGATGAGGTGATTCAAAGCGATATCTCGCGAACGAGAGAGCCAGTTAATCGTTGTCATTGGGTGGCGCTTTCGAATTTCTTGATCAATTTTCTTTATCGCTGAGCTTGAAATAGAGGCATCATGACAGATTGAAAGGCTCGTCTGTTCACCCTGAAACAAGCTATCAGTTGCCGTCTCTAGTGCGTTCATTTGATAAATAATGAACTTAGATGGACGGACTAAGCTTGCTCCCTGCTCTGTCAATCTAGGGAATTTCCCGCTTCGCTCAAACAGTTCTATTCCCCAATCGATCTCGAGTTCTGATACTTGTCGATGCAGAGTAGAACGATCTTTATTTAACGTTCTTGCCGCTTTGCTAAATGAGCCTTGTTCAGCAACCGCCACAAAGGCACTCAGTTGGTCAAATGACGCTCTCGGCATACCAGTACTCTCCATCGATACACTTAATTATGTTGTAGATTATACAACATATGTGATTTTCACTGTTGCGATTAACTGTTTAAAGTCATTTCCAGACAATAACGTTAAGTAGGCAAAATGATGAAAACTCTTAAAAGCAAATCTGTGTTAGCCCTAGCCGCAGCCATTTCTATAGGAACAATCAGTGCGACGGCGGAAGCATGCTCTCGCATCCTTTGGGAGACCGAAGATCACGGTGTATTTGTCAGTCGCACCATGGATTGGATGGAAGAGAACCAGCCAACAATCGAAGTTCGTCATGCAGGTCAAAGCTACAAAGGTCATAACTCGGACAATGGTAAAACGTGGACGTCTAAATATGCATCTATCGGAATGACGTTGTATGGCATTGGCCTTGTTGATGGTTTTAATGAAGCGGGTTTCTCGGCGAATGGCCTGTTTTTAGATGAAGAGTCAACCGGTGACTTAGAAAGTGGCGCAGAGCAGATCTCCAATGCCGTATTTGTAGCGTACTTACTCGACAACTACTCGACAGTAGAGGAAGCGCTGCAAAATATTCATGATCTAGAGATCCAACGCTTTGAGCACAACGGTCACTCAATGCGTGGACACTATTCAATTCAGGATCAAAGCGGCGATTCTGCCGTGCTCGAGTTTCTTGATGGTGGGTGGAAAATCTATCGCGGTAAGCAGTATGACGTGATGACAAACAGCCCAACATTTAAGGAACACCTTGCCAACTGGGAACAAGCCAAGCCGACAACGACAGATGTGATTGATGGTGAATACCCAATCCCTGGAAACATCAACTCAGCTCAGCGATTTATCTGGAACAAATACATGAAATCGCAACTAAAAGAGCCGACAAGTTATGTAAATGGCCTAGCAAAACTAGATAGCGTCACGTACAAAATCCCGTTGGATGCGGCAAATCGTCCAGATGCCGAAGGTGTGATGCGCGGTTACGCTACCATTTATTCGGTGGGTTACAACCTAGACCAGAAAGTAATGCAGGTTCGCTATCAATATGGCGACGCATACACCCATTTCATGGTTGACTTCGACAAGCTAAACAACGGCAAAAACTACAGCATCAAGGCGGACAGGGCTGACCTATTTGGTGATGTCACAGACCAAGTTTCAGAACGTATCGGTGTCATGTCTCACTACCTGATCAACTAATCCTATCGAGTTCGGTTTCAAGCCGGACTCATCATTAAGCACCAAGCGATCGCAAGGTTCGCAATGCCGATGGTGAACAAGCAAATTCTGACATCGGTCTTCTGACAAGCAAGCAAACCTCTAGGAGGCGTTTTCGCCTCCTAATCCGGATATTTCAATGATTAAAAAACTCTTTATTCTATTAGCCGTCAATCCCTTTTTCTCGTTTTACACCTTTGCCGAAGCCAGCGGTGAAGATATTGACCCTTCTGATCTGACTAATGTATACACTCAAGCCGCTATTATGGTGAGCGGTAACAGCAACGTAATGCCTGTGGCTATGGTTTCTGGGGGCTATGACAATGGTCATCAGTTCGCGTTTATGGCCGAGGCTAAATTCGGAAACACTGGCGATAACGGTGACAATGAATTTGGGTTTGAATATGGTTCTTCACGATTTCAGTATTTCCAAGTAGCAGATACTGGTGTCAACTTTATGCCAAGGGCTGGTCTTTCCGTAGATTACATCAACATCCGCGCTTCAGGGCTTAAATCTGATCTATTAGCCCTTGGCGGAGTTGGTGCGATCAATCACGAGTACACACCAGGCTTTATGTTATTTCCGATTGCTAGCTATGTTTATGGCCAGTTTGATGTAGGTGGTTTAAAAGATGACGTCGATGGTGTCAATGTATCTCTTGCTGCATCTATTCCTTTGGGTAGCAGTGGTGCATTTATGATGATTTGGCCTGAGTACCGAAAACTAAGTGGTAGCAGTGTAGAAACTGAAAATCTTTCGACAAAACTCATCGTCAACGCACCTCTGACTAGTGACCGTAAATGGTGGATTAATACTCGGTTGGAGCTTGATCATTCTGACTTAAGTGTTTCAGGTATTGAGCTACAGAATCAGTGGAACTCTGATGTTTATATGGGTATTCGATACTTCTTCTAAATTGGTCGTTAGGTTGCTCTGCCAAGGCAGAGCGGCTTGCCTACACCAATCGATGCCTTTTCGTTGACTCTTTTATCACTGTTCTCTGAGAGTGTATTTATTGATTTTGGAGCTATTAAATGCAACCTAAAGCGTGTATTTAAAAGAGAGTTAGGTAGGTTATCGTCTCGACAAAATAATTTCGTGGAAGTTTTCTCAATATTCTCGCCGATTGTGGCTAGAATGACGCCACTTTTCTATTCGGATAGTCTCCATGAGTCTACTTGAAAACCTCTCCATTATTATGGCGCTGATATTAATCAGCTGCTTTTTTTCGATGTCAGAAATCTCATTGGCTGCGGCGCGCAAAATTCGTTTACGGCAACTTGCAGACGATGGTGATCAACGAGCGACTTTGGTGCTTGGGTTGCAAACGCACCCAGGTAATTTCTTCACGGTTGTGCAAATTGGCCTAAACGCAGTAGCTATTATGGGCGGCATTGTCGGGGAATCAGCGTTCACCCCTTATATCGCCGCAATGCTTAGCAATTGGATTCCAGCAACATGGGTGGCGCAAACGAGCTTTGTGCTCTCTTTTACCTTGGTTACCAGCCTGTTTATTCTGTTTGCTGACCTTATGCCAAAACGCATCGCCATGGCGATGCCAGAGACCGTCGCTTTGGCGTTGGTAAAGCCTCTAGTGGTTTGCATACTCATCCTTAAACCCTTCGTACTTGTGTTTAATGGTTTGGCGACACTGATTTTTCGTTTGCTACGCGTGCCTGCTGAGCGCGATGATGACATCACTAGTGATGATATTTATGCGGTTATGGATGCAGGCGCCGAAGCGGGCGTATTGGATACCAACGAGCAACAAATGATGGAAAGCGTATTTCAGATGCAATCTATCCCGATTACTTCTGCCATGACGCCACGCGAAGACATCGCTTTTCTCTCACTTAGTGATGATGAATCGATGCTCAAACGCAAAATAGCTGACAACCCTCATCACAAGTTCTTAGTGTGTGACGGGCAGCTTGATGCGATCAAAGGATTTGTTAACTCAACCGAGCTGTTGATTCGCCTTATTAATGAACAGACGTTGGATTTGAAAAGCAGCAGTGTGGTGCAAAGCTGCCCGATCATTCCCGATACATTAAGCTTGTCCGAAGCGCTAGAGTATTTCAAATCTAACCGCGTAGATTTCGCCGTTGTGATGAACGAATACGCGCTAGTGCTTGGCGTTGTAACGTTTAATGACTTACAAAGCGCAGCAATGGGTAGTTGGGTGTTAGCAGAAGGCGAGGAGCAGATAGTCGCCCGTGATGAGCATTCTTGGTTAGTCGATGGTGTCACGCCTATTACGGATGTTATGCGCACACTGCAAATTGATGAACTGCCGCATTCGCAAAACTATGAAACCATCGCTGGTTTTATGATGTTTATGTTGAAGAAAATTCCTCGTCGTACTGATTCTGTGGTTTTCTCAGGGTATAAGTTTGAGGTAGTTGATATTGATGATTATAAAGTGGATCAGTTGTTGGTGACGCGTGTTGATAATAAAGGCGGTGAAAAGGAATTTGTAGGGTCAAAAAGCAGTTAGGTGTTAGTTACCCCCTCTAGCTCCCCCTATGTTGAGTTTGGCAGCTAACGCAGTTGCGAGCTGTGTTCTAGGGGGAGAACATGAAACGAGCCAACAACTTTGTTGTTGGCTCTAGTTTTAAAATATTCTAAAGAATGTCTCTTACTCGATAGTAGGACATCGCCAACACCAATGCTGGAGTCTTAAACAATCTTCCTCCCGGGAACGGCATATGCGGGATCTTATCAAAAATCGCGAAGCGCTCTGCCGTTGTGGCAACGCACTCTGCCATTAGTGTACCTGCCATCCCCGTTGCCGCAATGCCGTGACCGGAAAAACCTTGTGCAAAGTAGACATTGGGTTTTAGACGCCCAAAGTGGGGCGCGCGGTTCATGGTGATGGCGACATTCCCGCCCCAGGCATAATCGATTTTTGCATCTGAGAGTTGAGGGAATATATCCACCATGCGTCCACGCATCGCTTTTTCGAGATTAAACGGTGCCACGCCAGAGTAGCTGACTCGTCCGCCAAATAGCATCCTGTGATCGCCGGAGCAGCGGAAGTAATCTAAGACAAAGTTGATGTCACAAGCGGCGATATGATCTTTCATTAAAGCGCCAGTAACGTCTTCACCCAAAGGCTCGGTGGCACAAATATAGGTGCCAACAGGCATCACTTTGTTCTCTAACTTGGTCTCTAAACCATCCATATAGGCGTTACAAGCGAGGATGACGTGATTCGCCTTCACTGTGCCGTTTTTAGTAAATAGGGTAGCTGGGTCACCATGCTCGATTTTGGTCACTGCACTTTCTTCATAAAACTCTGCGCCAGCCTGTTTGGCAGCGTTTACCAAGCCAAGCGTGTAATTGAGTGGATGCAGATGGCCGCTGTTGCTATCGAACATACCAGATGTGTATTTTTGGCTTGCGATGTGGTGATGCGTCTTTTCTTGATCCCACATCTCGAGCGATTCATAGCCGTAGTTTTCGGTGAGATCGTCATACCAAGCTTTAAGCTCTTTATCGTGGCGAGGCTTAACACCGACATGCACCATGCCATCTCGCCAATCACAATCAATGTTGTACTTGTTGATGTTGGATTTGGTCAGCGCTAACGCTTCAACGGAAATGTCCCAGAGCTTTCTTGCATCGGATTTGCCGACCAGCTTTTCTAAGGTGTCTTGCTCGGATGCCCAACCAAAGATGGCTTGACCACCACTTCTTCCAGAAGCGCCCCAGCCAACACGATTGGCTTCAAGGACAATTACTTTAAAGCCTTTGTTGGCAAGTTCGAGTGCGGCGGTGGCTCCGGTGATGCCGGAGCCAATAACACAGACGTCGGCAACATGATCTCCCATCAGTTTAGGAAAATCGAATTGCTGATTTCGCGATGCCGCGTAATAAGAGTCTGTGTGCTTCACTTTCATTTTGTATCCTTACTTTACTTGTACCACTGATATTCTAATGGCGAGACTTGCGCCGAGAAGCGAGCTTGCTCATGTTTTTTGTTTGCGAGGTAAACCTTACAGAACTCCTCACCAAAGCTACGTTTCATAAACTGGCTGTTGGCAAACTCATGCAGTGACATATCCCAAGAGATAGGCAGCATTGGGAGCTCGAGCAATGTTGCATCGCCTTCAATTGGCTCTGGTGGAGTGAGTTTGTTTTCGATGCCGTCGAGAATAGACGCGAGCAACACTGCGACAGTGAGGTAGGGGTTTACGTCGGCACCAGAGAGTCGATGCTCGATACGTTTGTCTGATTGACCACTTGCAGGTACTCGAACCGCTACGGTTCGATTATCCCAGCCCCAAGTCGCGTGCAACGGCACGAACATATTAGGCTGTAGCCTTCGATAAGAGTTAGCGTTAGGCGCGAAGATCGCCATACTATCTTCAAGGTGTGCTAGTACGCCCGCAATCGCATTGAGAAGAACGCTCTCATCTTCACCAAAGACATTGGTTCCTGTTTCATCTCGCAAACTGATATGCACGTGACAGCCGTTGCCTGCGTATTCGGTGTAAGGTTTGGCCATAAAGTTGGCGTAGAAGCCGTGTTTTTTGGCGACCGCTCGAACCACGCGCTTTAACAGCATGGCTTGGTCACAAGCGAGTAGAACATCATCAGTATGCTTTAGGTTAACCTCGAACTGCCCAGGGGCATATTCGGCTGTGATGTTCTCAGCTGGGATATTTTGCTCTTCACAGGCGCTGATGATCTCATCGAGGAAGGCTTTGAACTCGTCGAGCTCTTCTAGGGAATAGACTTGAGTTTGTGTCATGCGTTCACCACTGATTGGCATCAATGGTGGTTGTGGGTTGCCTGCTTCGTCGGGTTCAAGGTCTTGTAGATAGAACTCAAGCTCAACTGCGATGCAAGGTTTGAGTCCTTTACTGGCAAATTTTTCTAGCTGAACTTCGAGTACGTGTCTTGGATCGGCAAAAAATGGTTGATTTGAGGTTGGTTCAAACATAGTCACAATCGCTTGCGCGCTGTTCTCTTGCCACGGCGTGGTAGTGAGTGAGCTTGCCACCATTCGGCAGATCCTATCACCGTCGCCTTTTTCAAAACCCAGTCCGGTTTCTTCTACCGTCTCGCCACAAATATCCAGGGCGAATACCGAAGCGGGTAGACAAATACCTTGTTCCAAAACTTTGTTGAGTTGGGTGATGGGGACACGCTTGCCACGAACAACACCGTTCATATCGAACAGGATCAAATCCAAGCTGGTGACGTCTGGATGCTGTTCAATAAATCGTTCAATTGTAAGCTTTTCGTGACCAAGTTGAATTGGTTCGATGTTGTCTGCGCTACTCGCAAGTTGACTCGTTCCCACTGTGGCTCCTCCACTTTTCCCAACGATTCCTTATATATCAAGCCCTAAATTGAGCTCAACCTTGTTGGCTGCTTTTTAACCATAGACACAATGTTCAGTAAAACACAACACTAATGTATCTAAAATGTTAATCGTCATCTCAAAAGTTGCAAAATAATTAACATCTTTGTTTGACATTTATACAGGTCGGTGCCAATGCTAAATGGGAGCTTATTGATAAATTCGTTGAGCGAGTAACGAAAAGAAGGATTTATGGAAACGATTAGGAAATGGATAGAAGAGAACCGTATTACTGAAGTTGAGTGTTTGATCCCGGATATCACGGGCAACGCTCGAGGCAAAATTATGCCAGCGAAAAAATTCCTTCGAGAAGGGGGCATGCGTCTTCCCGAAGTGGTTTTTTTCCAGACCGTGACCGGCGATTGGCCAGACGATGAAAGTATGATCGACCTGACCGAGAAGGACATGACTCTGGAGCCCGACCAAAACACAATTCGATTTGTACCTTGGACCAAAGAGCCCACGGCGCAAGTGATCCACGACTGCTACACCGTAGAGGGTAACCCAGTCGATATCTCACCACGTGCTGTGTTACGCCGTGTGTTGAGTCTTTACGAGAAAGAAGGCTGGCACCCAGTTGTCGCGCCAGAGCTGGAGTTTTTCCTCGTTCAGAAAAACCTTGATTGGGACTACCCACTTGAGCCACCAATTGGTCGCAATGGTCGCCCAGAAACAGCAAGACAGTCATTCAGTATCGATGCGGTTAACGAGTTCGATCCTATTTTCGAAGACATGTACGACTACTGCGAAGCGCAGGGTTTGGATGTAGACACTCTAGTCCATGAGTCTGGCGCAGCCCAGATGGAGCTTAATTTTGACCACGGCGAGCCACTAGACCGAGCAGACCAGGTTTTCCTATTCAAACGCACGGTACGTGAAGCAGCGCTACGACACGATGTGTACGCGACCTTTATGGCAAAACCGATGGAAGATGAGCCCGGCAGTGCCATGCACATTCACCAAAGCCTAGTTGATGACAAAGGTAAAAACCTATTCGCCAACGAAGATGGCTCAAACAGCGAACTGTTCATGAACTACATCGGTGGCATGCAGAAATACACGCCAGCAGCGATCGCGTTCTTTGCTCCAAACGTGAACTCGTACCGCCGTTTGGTGTTTGGTGATTCAGCGCCAACTAACGTCGCTTGGGGTGAAGACAACCGCACTGTTGGTCTTCGTGTTCCAGTATCTGACCGCGATTCAAGACGTTTAGAAAACCGCTACGCGGGCGCAGATGCTAACCCATATCTGGCGATGGCTTTGACCTTAGCGTGTGGCTACCTTGGCATGAAAGAAAAACTCACGCCAACGGAGAAGAGCACAGGCGACATGACGACTGAACCATACTCGCTTCCTCATAATCTAGAGGATGCATTGGTTCTGCTAGAGAACAGCGATGAATTACGCGAAATCCTAGGCGATCGATTTGTATCGGCTTATGTGGCAATCAAACGCAAGGAGTACAAAACCTTCTTCCAAGTCATCAGTTCTTGGGAGCGAGAATTCTTACTTTTAAACGTGTAACTAAGGCAACGCTATCGAAAAGAGCATCAATTAAACAGCAGGAAATGGAAATTAATTTATGTCAGTACAAAACGGATCAAAATGGATAGAGCAAGACAGCGCACACTGTCTCCATCCATTTACTAACTTCAAAGCACTAAACGACAAAGGCTCACGTGTGATTACTCGTGCAGAAGGCATCTACATCTATGATGAGCACGATAATAAAATCTTAGATGGAATGGCGGGTCTTTGGTGCGTGAATATGGGCTACAATTGTGAGCCTCTTATTGAAGCGGCGACTAACCAGCTAAAGGAGTTGCCTTATTACAATCTGTTTTTCCAGACTACGCATCCACCTGCTGTTGAGCTTTCGACGCTGCTTGCTGAAGTAGCTCCTGAGGGCATGAACCATGTGTTCTTTACTGGGTCGGGCTCTGAGTGTAACGACACTGTGGTTCGCATGGTTCGTCATTACTGGACAAGCCTAGGTAAGCCAAACAAACAAACCATCATTAGCCGTAAGAATGCCTACCACGGCAGTACTATGGCGGGCGCAAGCTTGGGTGGCATGGCGTTTATGCATGCGCAAGGTGGTTTGCCATTGCCAAACATTACTCATATCGACCAACCATATCACTTCGGTGAAGGTCAGGGTATGGATGCGAATGAGTTTGGCTTGGAACGCGCACGTCAGCTTGAAGCGAAGATCCTTGAACTTGGTGAAGAGAATGTCGCTGCGTTTATCGCTGAGCCTATCCAAGGCGCTGGTGGTGTAATTATCCCGCCAGACAGCTACTGGCCCGAAATTCAACGCATCTGTGACAAATACGAAATTCTTTTGATTGCTGATGAAGTGATCTGTGGCTTCGGACGAACAGGCGAATGGTTTGCTAGCCAAACCTACAACATCAAACCAGACCTAATGTGTATGGCAAAAGGCATTACCTCGGGCTATTTGCCACTTGGTGGTGTGATGGTTCGCGACCACGTTGCTAAGGTGCTGACAGATGCAGACACTGAGTTTGCGCACGGGTTTACCTACTCAGGTCACCCAGCGGCCTGTGCAGTTGCCATCGCCAATATCAAGGAGATGCAGAACCGCAATATCATCAACCAAGTTCGCGAAGATACCGCCCCTTACTTTGCTTCACGTTGGAGTGAGCTTTTAGAGCACCCAATGGTCGGTGAAGCAAGAAGTAAAGGTCTGGTTGGTGCGATTGAACTGGTCAAAGACAAACAGACTCATGAGCGATACCACAAAGACCTCGATGTAGGTACGCGTTGTCGCGAGCATTGCTTTAACTCAGGTGTCGTTCTTCGAGCGGTAGGGGACACCATGATTTGTTCGCCACCGCTCATTATCACCCGAGACGAGATCGATGAGTTCATCGAAAAAGCAAAACTCGCACTCGATAAAACACTCGCCGACGTTTCGCAGTAGCCGACGAGACACCCAATACCAGAAAAACACAACAAAGGTATTAACCAAAGAGCAAACAGGAAACGGAGATCCAAATGGAGAAAGCAAAAGCATACTTTGGTGTAGCGTTAGGGATGACAATGGGGCTTACCTCAATGACATCTTTTGCTGCTGAGGAAAAAGTGCTCAACATTTACAATTGGTCAGACTACATCGCGGAAGACACCATTGCGAAGTTTGAAGCGGAAACCGGCATCAAAGTCGTGTATGACGTATTCGATTCAAACGAAGTGTTAGAGGCGAAGATCTTATCGGGCAATACAGGCTTTGACCTAGTTGTACCGAGTAACGACTTCTTAGGTCGTCAGGCGAAAGCGGGGGCTTTCCAAAAGCTCGATAAGTCTAAGCTGACCAACTACAAGAACCTTGATCCGAAACTGATGGGTATTCTTGCAGACACTGTAGACCCAGGTAACGACTACTCAGTCCCTTACCTATGGGGTACGACGGGTATTGGTTACAACGTTGAGAAAGTGAAAGCAGTACTTGGAGAAGATGCACCTGTCGACAGCTGGGACCTTGTGTTCAAGCCAGAGAACATGGAAAAACTCAACAAGTGTGGTGTGGGCTTCTTGAATGCGCCAACCGAAATCATGGCGGCTGCGCTCAACTATATCGGCAAAGATCCAAACAGTACCAATCCAAACGACTACAAGAAAGACGCTTTGGAGCTGCTTAAACAAGTTCGTCCATACGTGACTTACTTCCACTCATCACAGTACATCAATGACCTAGCAAACGGTGATATCTGTGTCGCGATCGGTTGGTCTGGTGACGTCCTTCAAGCGGCAGATCGCGCCGCTGAAGCAGACAATGGTGTAGAAGTCGCGTACTCAATTCCGAAAGAGGGTGCACTCGCTTGGTTCGACCTAATGGCGATTCCAAAAGAGGCGAAGCACCCAGAGAATGCTCACCTGTTTATTAACTATCTACTTCGTCCGGAAGTGATTGCTGAGATCAGTAACTACGTTTGGTATGCGAACCCGAACCCACCATCGCGTGAGTTTATCGACGCAGAGATTCTTGAAGATCCAGGAATCTACCCAACAGAAGAAGCGCAAGCGAAGCTATATAGCTCGAAGATGTTGCCACACAAAACATCTCGTGCCATGACTCGCGCTTGGACCGACTTCCTTAAAAACTGATTAGTACTATTTGGCGACCCAACTTGGGTCGCCGCGTTTGCTTGGAGACTACCATGACAGTGATGTCACTCGATACAGAGCTCAACCATCAACACGTTGCCCCAGTGCCACCGAAACCACTTCTAGAAATTCGAGGTCTGACTAAGGATTTCGATGGTCACGTCGCCGTGGACAACATTGATCTCACCATCAATCAAGGCGAGCTATTCGCGCTGTTAGGCGCTTCTGGCTGCGGTAAATCAACACTACTGCGCATGCTTGCAGGTTTCGAACAACCAACTGCAGGTCAAATCATTCTTGATGGCGAAGATTTGGCAGACATTCCGCCTTACAAACGACCTGTGAACATGATGTTCCAGTCGTACGCGCTGTTCCCACACATGACGGTGGAGAAGAACATCGCCTTTGGTCTCAAACAAGACGGCATGCCAAGCAAAGAGATCGACGCGACGGTGAAGCACATGCTCGAGCTGGTACGAATGACCGATTTCGCCAAGCGTAAACCGCATCAACTATCTGGCGGACAAAGACAGCGTGTCGCGCTGGCGAGAAGCTTAGCTAAAAAACCAAAACTGCTGCTGCTTGATGAGCCAATGGGTGCGCTAGATAAAAACCTTAGAGAAAAGATGCAACTCGAGGTGGTCGATATTTTAGAAAGCGTCGGCGTGACTTGTGTGATGGTTACCCACGACCAAGAAGAAGCCATGACCATGGCAACTCGCATCGCCATTATGAATAAAGGGCAGTTTGTACAGATTGGCTCGCCAGAGTCGATTTACGAGCACCCGAACTCCAAATTTGCGGCCAAGTTTATCGGCTCGGTCAACATCTTTGAAGGTGTGCTTGAAACTAACGAAGCTGACCATTCAACTGTTCGCACACCAGATATGAGCAATCCTATCTCTATCAGCCACGGTATCTCTGGCGCGCCGGGTATCCCCGTGTCGATTGCTGTGAGACCGGAGAAAATCACATTGTGCGATCATATGAATCCGTCGCCGAATCATTGTAGTGGACTCGTCGAAGACATAGCCTATATGGGTAATCAGTCGATCTATCACGTAAGGCTCGACTCAGGAAAACTGGTCACCGCAACACTGCAAAATACCAGTCGTGTTAGGAAAGGAATGCCTACATGGGAGCAAAGAGTCAATCTTTGCTGGGACAAGGAAAGTTGTGTGGTACTCAAGATATGAAGAAACCAGCCAAACTTAATATTTGGAGCGTGGTACCGACACCTAAGTGTCTGCTACTTGCCGTGCCGTACGGATGGCTCCTACTGTTCTTCCTGCTGCCTTTTCTTATCGTGTTTAAGATCAGTTTTGCAGAAGCACAGATTTCGATTCCACCGTATTCAGAGCTGTTGAGCTATGCGGAGCAACAGTTGCAACTGCTGCTCAATGTAGGCAACTACCAGTACCTGATTGAAGATGACCTTTACGCGTCGTCTTACATTCAATCGATTCGCATCGCCTTTATCTCGACGGTACTGTGTTTAATTATTGGCTTTCCGATTGCTTGGGCGATTGTTCACTCTTCACCAAGTACTCGAAACGTCCTTTTGATGCTGATTATTCTGCCATCGTGGACCAGTTTCTTGATTCGAGTCTATGCATGGATCGGTATCCTTAAAAACAATGGACTGCTTAATAACGTGCTGATGATGTCTGGCGTTATCGATGAGCCATTACAAATCCTGCACACAGATACTGCAGTCTATATTGGCATTATCTACACCTACTTGCCGTTTATGGTGCTACCGCTATATACCGCTCTTATGCGAGTGGATTATTCATTGCTTGAAGCCGCGAGCGACCTAGGTGCTAAGCCAATGACAACCCTGTTTACGGTTCTAGTACCGCTTACACGAGCAGGTATCATTGCAGGCTCAATGTTAGTGTTTATCCCAGCCGTGGGTGAGTTTGTTATCCCAGAACTATTGGGTGGTCCCGATACGGTTCTAATCGGTAAGGTGTTGTGGCAAGAGTTCTTCAACAACCGAGACTGGCCTGTGGCATCCGCCGTCGCCATAGTCATGCTGCTCATTTTGATGCTGCCAATTCTATGGTTCCACCGCTATCAAAAACGTGAATTGGAGGCTCAAGGATGAACGACATCCCAGTTTACAACAGCAAACTTAAATGGGTGATATTGGGCGCGGGCTTTGCGTTCCTTTATCTGCCAATTCTAATTCTGATCATCTACTCGTTTAACGAAAACCGCTTGGTAACAGTTTGGTCAGGTTTCTCATTCAAATGGTACTCTGAGCTACTGCAAGATGACTTGCTAATGGGTGGTGTAAAACTCAGCCTTATCATCGGGTTCTTATCAGCCAGTGCTGCGGTGGTTCTTGGCATCATCGCCGCCTTCGTCCTTAACCGATTCGGTAAATTCAAAGGCGAGACGGGCTTCGCCTTTATGATTACCGCGCCATTGGTTATGCCAGAAGTGATTACCGGCTTGTCTCTGCTACTGCTGTTTATCGCGATGGGGCAGGTGTTCGATATCTTCAGCCAACGTGGCATGATGACCATCTGGATAGCCCACGTGACGTTTTGTACGGCTTATGTCACTGTAGTTGTAAGCTCAAGGCTTCAAGAGGTCGACCGATCAATCGAAGAAGCCGCGATGGATTTAGGAGCGCCACCTTGGAAGGTCTTCTTCCAAATCACGCTGCCATCTATTGCACCAGCGATTCTAGCGGGCTGGCTACTGGCGTTTACCCTGTCGCTCGATGACTTGGTGATTGCGAGCTTTGTGTCTGGACCAAGTGCGACAACCTTGCCTATGGTGGTGTTCTCCAGTGTAAGGTTAGGGGTGAGTCCGAAGATCAACGCGCTGGCAACACTCACTATACTCGCTGTCTCCTGTGCCACATTTATCGCGTGGTGGTTGATGGCAAAGGCAGAAAAGCGTAGGCTTCTAGAAATGAAGATGAGCCAGCAGTAAACGGAAATAACTTGCTGAGATCACAGCTTAATTTAGGGAGAGAGACATGGATGTAGGGAAACAGCTAAAAACGATTCGCACAATGCGCGGCTTGTCACAACGAGAACTCGCCAAGCGAAGCGGTGTCACCAACTCCATGATCTCTCAAATAGAGCAAAACTTGGTGAACCCATCAGTGGGTTCACTCAAGAAAATTCTTGATGCCATCCCAATCTCAATGGGCGAGTTCTTCACCCTAGACGTCGAACCCAAAGATGACATTTTCTTCACTGCCGAACAAATGGCAGACTTAGGTGACGGCAAAATCAAAATGCTGCTCGTCGGCGCCAAACGCGAAGGCCGACAACTCGCCATCCTCCGCGAAATCTACCCACCAGGCTCCGACACAGGTACAGACTTCATCGAACACGACGGTGAAGAGGGCGGTGTCGTCATCCGTGGCGAAATAGAAATCACCGTCGGCAGCCAAACTCGCGTGCTCAAAGCAGGCGATTCATACTACTTCGAAACTAGAAAGCCTCACCGCTTCCGCAATAAAGGCAAAGTAGAATGTGAACTAATCAGCGCCGCCACGCCACCGACCTTCTAGCTTCCCGCACTTTTAGCCGCGCAACTCTCCAAGGAACCGTCACCGCTGCGCAGGCACGCCAAAACTCCAACATACCGTCATTCCTGCGCAGGCAGGAATCTACTCACCACGTGCTCCAAACTTATGTTCGCCACTCCGTATAACCCTGACTTTCAGAAAAATTACGGAATTTTTCCTTAGTTTCCTGTAGCTGCACTCGACTCTTGAAATACGAGTGCGGACGAACTGGAATTGATAGTGTCGTTTCAACTGCCACGCTCTGATGTGTCATTTATCTTTTTTGAACACAGCTAAGTCAGTGGTTTTCTACACTAAGGCCCTTCTATTTTTCCCACCCTAGAACTTCCCATAAACGATGCAAAACCAACTTATTGATAGTCATGTTTTGTTTCAAAATTAATTGTTTATCACCCCGAAAACTGATTTCGATTAAATTTCGCTCGGCTTCTGTTTATTAATATAGCTGCATAATAAAAAGATTTATAACAGCCCAAAAGTAAAGGAAGCAATAATGAAAAATGTAATCACATTAGCATTGTCATCTCTCGCATTAGTGCCGTTCACTTCAAATGCAGACCACAACATTATCGATGGCATGGATTTTGGTCCACTTGCGCAACTTGTTGGTACTTGGAAATCAGTGGAGAGTGGAGGAGTGGATATTTCCCCAGCGCAAGATGGAACTGAACAAGGCAAAGGAGCACCGGCAATCACGCCTTTTTATGAGACGATGACGTTTGAAGTTGCTGCGGATGCTGTTAATGCGAGCGAGCAAACATTGGTAGCACTCTACTATAAGCAAGAAGTGTTTAGAAAAGCTGATGACAGTAAGTTCCACGACCAACGTGGCTATTTTATTTATGACCAAGAAAATCAGATCGTCTATAACTCCTTTTGTGTCCCAAGAACCACATGTGTAACAGCAGAAGGTGCAGCAGGAAATGAGATGACATTGATTATGTCGGAAAGAGGCATTGCTGAGTCAAACTTCATGTTGGAAAATGCCAGCACAACTGGCTTCTCTATGAACATTAAAATCGATGGTGATACATTGACGTACTCACAATCCACCATTCTCGATATTTATGACAGCGAGTTTGCCCATACAGACAGCTCAGTACTAGAGCGTATCACTGACTAAACTAATCTAATGCAAGCGAGGTTACATCAACTCTTATACCTCGCTTGCTGTAATAAAATGCAAACACATCGTAATTAGACCAAAGCTGCTATCAATACCCTTTATTTTCTATCATTTTTTCCAAAGCACTTGTCCCCATGTGTGGTTGTTCTCACTAGGCTAAACTTACCGCTTGAAGAGCATTGCTTGGAGGCTCAGCAGAGCTAGGCAGAGAAATCCCGGCTTTTATCAAACTGAGCACCATTACCTATAGAGGCTAATATGGCGGTCGCGGTTTGAGGGCCGATCCCTCGAACTTTCATAATGCGTTGAACGTTATCGCTGATCTTAGCGAAGGACTCGAATGTCTGTTCGGTATCCGCAATGCGTTGGTTGAGAGCATCAAGGTGTTCGTATGCGTCATGGAGGACGACTCTAGCCAGTTGAGGCAGTTCGTTTTCTGCATCTTCGAGAATAAGTGGAACCTGCTTCATTAATGACGAGCGCCCGACGGGTATAACAAGCCCAAACTCAGAAAGCAAAGCTCGAATGCGGTTCATAATAGCTGTTCGTTCGCGAACCCAGTGCTCACGCATACGATGTACCGACAATATAGCCTGCTGCTCAGGTGATTTTGTTGGAACAAAACGAGTCGCAGGACGTTGAACAGCCTCACATATCGCGACGGCATCATTTAGGTCGTTCTTTCCTTTAGTTCTGTATGGAGCGACATATTTAGCCGCCATTATGAGTGTATCGTGGCCAAGCTTGTTGAGAGTTCTCGCCCAGTAATGTGCACCACCGCACGCTTCCAAGCCTATACGCATATGCGGAAGGTTTGATATGGTAGTCAACAACTTAGAGCGTGTAACTGACTTATATAGAATAACTTTGCCTTTTTGGTCAACGATATGAAGACTGAAGTGGTTCTTAGCTAAGTCGATACCGCCAAAATACGAATAATCAGACATGGTGTCTCCGGTTCTAACAAGTACCACAAGAGTGTGGTAGATCCTCGGGAGGGGGAATCCATGTCATTCGTTATGTGATTGGAGCATATAAATGAATTCACGTCTATTTTTGGGCTGGTTTGAGTACGCTATAAATAGGGTTGGAAACGGGTACTTTGGGTTCGCTGAACGAGTCTATTGTTACGAGTTATACCATTACATTCGTGTAGCGATGCATGGCTTTGAAAGGGAGCATGGGGCAATTGAGGGCGTGTTTTTGCATTCAGAGCTTGTAAAGTCGCTCCTTACTGACGATGTTGCGCAAATCATGGAAGTAATCCCTCTACAAACGAGAAGGATGCCAGATTTTCTATTTCATTCTCCCGGTAATTTTGATAATCAAATTGCAGCAATTGAAGTAAAAACTACACCTCATTTGTCATATGGTGAGTTAATCAGTGACTTAGAAAAGCTATCTGAACTACGAGTTAATTACCAGTATCAGTTGGTTATATTCCATTGTGTAAACAGCTCAATGGAAAGAGTGTTTGACCACGTAAACCGCGCGGTAAGTGAAGGGCTAGAACTGGATGGCAATATTCTCGTTGTCACCAAACCTGCTTTTGGTGAACCTATCCAAAAAGCTACAATAGGGGAAATTGTTGCGAGAATCACATAACAAATTGCTTAAGAGTGACAGCTAACCTTTGGCATTTTTGGCTCGGTTGGGTTTAGTGATTATGGTGGCTTTGTTTAGGCTTCGTGGCAGTTAGCTGCACCTTAGCAAGGCGTTATGTGCTAGATAAAAAGTTGGGTTCATCTTATGAAATTTGAAACATTGCTTAAACGTTGCTTTTCCGATATTAGCTTTGAATTCGGTGTTCACCCGCTTGATAGCAAGCGGGCTAAAGCAATGTTCGATACAGCCATACGTGAAAACATTCCTATGAGGAAAGTACTCGAATTAGCTAAATCGTTTTTAGAAGAGAATCATTGTGATTCAACCAAAATAGATCAGGAGCTTAAGCGGATTCAACGCCATAAGCACAGAATCAAATCGACTCTTAAAGCAACAAAAGCTTGGTTAATCACCCGCGAGTACACAGATGGACGAGAAAGTGATGTAGTTACATTCATAAGTGGCCGTAAGTCTTCCGATACAGTTTTGGAACTCATGGAACAACTGTATTTAGTAAATGAGTGTTCAAACTACGAAAAATTGCACTACTCAAAAAGCAGAAGGAATAATCCTTACCCTGCTGAATACCACAGGCGTGATGGCATACCCTATAGTGGTTTAATGTTTTGTGGCTCAGACCCCTTTTACAAAGCTAGAAAAGTTGAGAATGTAGTGGTAGATATCGAAGGTGTAAGCTGCTGGGATGAGCTGACTCGCACATAACAAATTGTTCAATCAGACAGCTAACAGTCGGCGATTTTGGTTCGGTTGATTTCGGTGGTCTTGTTTGAGTTGGTGGTAGTTAGCTGCTTTTTAACAAGGCGTTAAATTACTTTTCAGGCTTCTACGAATAAAGTAAGGATATTATGAAAACTAGGAATGTATTCATAGACACTCAGTCATTCATGCAACAGGGCTTTCGCTTTGATTCAGGTGTACTGAAAAAGCTATCAAAGCTAGGAGAATACTCCTTAATCAATATCTATATCTCCGAGATAGTTAAAGGTAAAGTTGAAAGTAAGCTGAATGAGAAAAGTGAGCAGGTCATCAATTCGAAAAAACGATTTACTAAAGAGCTCGCATTTATTGAAAGTGGTGTACCAAATGAGCTTGTTGAAGCTCTAAAAGGCTTCAATGACAAGTCAATACAGGATCAAGTCCACGCTGGCTGGAACTCCTTTTTATTCCAAAGTAATGTAAAGGTGCTGGATGCAGAGCAATGTAGTGTAAAAGAGTTAGTTTCAAGGTATTTTGACGCTAAGTTCCCATTTAGTGAAGGAAAGAAAAAAGATGAGTTTCCTGATGCAATATCGTTATTAAGCCTACAAGCTTGGCTTAACGCCAATGAGCAGCAAGTTTATGTCATTAGCGGTGATGGGGACTTGATCGGTTACTGCGATACATCAGAACAGTGCCATAGCCTTAAAACTATCTCTGAGTTTCTCGAAATATATAACCAAGCAGAACAACTACTAACTTCTGTAGTCCACGAGTGTATTGACAAAGACCTATCGTGGATAGAGGAGGTTGTATCAGAAGAGTTCATGAACTCAGGCTTTGTTTTTGAAGGTAGAAATTATGCTAAAGTTACAGGGGTTGCGTTAAATCGAATCAACATCGATGATATCCATGTCATAGAAGTCGATGATCACAATGCATATGTTTCTCTACAAGTATCGTTCAATATCTCGGCTGACATATCAGGAGAAGACTATGAACATGCAATTTGGGATAGTGTAGATAAAGAGTATGTTTATATACCTACCTTCACCACAGAAGTGACTTTTGATGAAACTTATAATACTTCTATTATGTTTTCTTACGATCAAACTAATAAGGCTATTATTGAGTTCACCGATGTTAGTATTGAAGATGGTAGTGATTTAACTCTATATGAAGCTGATGAATTCCCGTACAAGTAATTTAACAAACGGTTCAAGTGGATTCGTAACGCTTGGCACTTTTGGGGCAATATTGGCTTATGCGATTACGGTGTTTAACTTTAGTTCGGTGATGCGTCACTCACCACTTAACCGGGCGTTATACGCATTTAGTAAAGTGCCAATTTTTAAGTGAGATTTATGAATAAGAGCGACCAAACTCAGGAACAAGAAGACACAGGACTAACTAGTGAAAGCCGATTTGTTAAATTGGCTAAAAATCAATCTCTACCTATATTGATTTCAATATTTGCGGTATTTATCTCGTGCATCAGTGCTTTTTTCTCGTATCAAGCTAATCAGTTAGCAATAGCTCAGTACAAGCAGGAAAGGTTATTAATACTAAAGGGTGTGTTTTCTGGAGAGGACAAGTTCAGTATGTCTGTTTTACCGATTTCAGATAGCGCTCATTTTATGAAAGGGCAAGTTGTCTTTCCATCAAAGATCTATGGTGAACCTGTACCTATAGCCTCTGACGGACAGGTGTTACGAATGGGTGCAGTTATGTTTGACTTAGAAGAGCTTTTTCTAGAATCAGTAAAGCCAGAAAGCGGCTTTGTGAAAATTGCAGATAGGGAAGTCCCGATAATTATCACAACATATTATGCGTCAAATGGTATTGGATATACTGACACGTCACTATATATGCTTGGGATGCAGATTGTACTTGGAGAAGAAGAGTATGCTCGCCCTAAGGTAGACTTAAACAGCCTGTCGTTCATCATGCGCTTTGATGATCAAGAGTCGATACCCAATGGATTACTTGATGACTTACTATCGGGAAAGAAATATATAAACTTACCTTCCGGAGTTCTTTGAAATGCGTAAAACATTCTGTTTAAGAGTGTTCGCAACGCGTGGTATTTTTGCTACGCGTGAGTTTTAGTGTTTAAGGTGGAATGCAGCGGCATTGCGTTGCTCAGACCTTAACAATGCGTTATGCGAATTCGCCATTTTGAAGTAAATTGTACGTTCAGATTTGGTGTTTCAGTGTAGAGGTAAAAATGAAACTAGATGCGGTGTTATGGGACTATGATGGAACTCTTGTAAACTCAGTCCCTAAGAATATTGATATTACAAAAGCTATCTTATCCGTTGTCGCACCACATTTAACTGGAGAGTTTTTGCCTAAGTATTTACGCGACGAAGAGTCGTATCATGAAGCCAACCATAGTGCTAAAAACTGGCAAGAACTTTACGTTGACTATTACGGGTTAACACATGAGGAAATGTTGACTGCTGGAGGGATGTGGGCGGAGCATCAAGAAAAAAATACAACGGAAGTAATGCTGTTTGAAGGCATCAAAGACGTGGTCACAAAGTTTTCTCATCTTCCTCATGGTATTTGCTCGCAGAATTCGCAAAACAATATTCGCCGCTTACTGGAGAACAATTCGATAGCCGCACCTTTTAAGGCGATAGTAGGTTACAACGATGTTTCCAATGGGAACCAAAAGCCTGACGCACTTGGTGGTCTCAAATGCATTGATTCAATTTTCGGTCATACGAACTCTCAGTGTTTTATGTATATAGGAGACCATGAAGCAGACGTAAAATTTGCGCGTAACCTACAAACTGCAATTGGCGGAGAATCTCGTGTGATTGCAGTGGCGGCAGCGTACAGTCGCTCAGTACCAGAGTCTTGGGTGTGTAAACCTGATTACATAGCACGTACAGTCGATGATCTTTTTGAGATCATCGGAAAATACGCATAGCAATGCGTTATGGACGAATTAGCATCGTAGCACCAAACAAATTGCTTAAGAGTGACAGCTAAACCTTTGGCATTTTTAGCTCAATTGGCTTCAGTGTTTACGTGGCCTTGCTTGGGTTCAGTAGTCGGTTCGCTGCACCTAGCTTAGCGTTAGGCAGATTCACAATCATCTAGCGTGCTAAGCTTAAAATTATTGAGCTTAGGTCCATGCGAATGAATAAGCAAAAGCTACTTAAAGAAAACGGTCTAAACGTTGCGTTTGCAGCTCTAGTTGTGGCGATTGCGCTAAAAACAGCCAGCTATGGTTGGGGGACAGTGTTGCTCTTCTATCGATTTTTCCCAGTTTGGATCGCTCTTGCAATATTCCACCTTGTCACTCATTACTGGATTGACTACCGAGAAAGGGAATTAAATTCGTATATTGGGGGGCTTTCGAACGCTTTATTGATACTGTTCCCAATATTTTTCACAGACTCAGGCGAGCTTGGTCCAATGTATTCTTTGATTTCAATTCCTGGTCTAACACACCAAAGTCACAACATGCTGGCTCTTACATGTCTAGTTTTAGTTGTTGTTTTGGACATTTTCTTGTGGCTGAGAACCCGAGAGAAACGAAGAAATTGGAAAGGGTAAAAAGTTGCCATATAAACGACTATGGAGTCGAAATGAAATACAGCCAAAGCGTGGTTCACACCTTCGTTGAAAGCTATACAAACCAATCGGATTTATATAAATGAAACACTTACTCAGTATCTTCATAATAATGTTCAGTGCAAATACGTGGGCAGGCTGCCATGAACTGCTAGCCCGCTGCCTTGCCATTTCCACTGATTTGGATACCGAAGAGTCCTGCACCGTATCAGTTTGCTCTAATACTAGCTCACATCAAGTCTATATAGATTTAGAAAGTGGTGGAGCCGTTTCAGTCCAAACCGACAAAGAGAGTTCATCAGTTTTAGTGAACGAGCATAAAGGCATTATATTGTCTCCTTTAATATTAAAGACAAACTTAACCTGCTATACATCTACTCATAACACCGCAACCTACTGTGTTAAGGACGTCTTGCTTTAGTAGACTGTTTGCAAATCGACTTCTGAAGCCAAAAATTAGCTTTATCTACATGGACACACCCCAATGCCCAAATCCCACATGCTCAAAGCGCTTTCAGTTTCAAAATCCGCCCTCCCAAACTGCAAACCCAACCCACCAGTCGGCTGCGTCCTCGTTGACGGCGATCAAATCGTCTCGGAAGGCTTCACACAACCCATCGGTTGCAATCACGCGGAAGTAGAAGCATTAAACAAATACACAGGTCCGATGGACAACATCACAGCTTATGTGACGCTTGAGCCTTGCTCATTCGTAGGCCGAACACCAGCTTGCGCAGAGACACTCGTTAAGTCCGGGATCAAGAAGGTGGTCGTAGCCATGTTAGACCCCGATCCCCGCAATAGCGGTAAAGGCATAGCAATTCTAAGGGAAGCAGGAGTAGAGGTGGAGGTTGGTTTGTGTAGTGAGCAAGTTAGCGAGTTTCTGACACCCTATCTGGGTAAATCGTAAAGGCATTTTATGTTTAGCTGCATAACCAACACAGAACTCGTTAATTCTATTCTCTTTATCGCGATTGTTATCTACGTCGGGAGAAGTCTTGTTCCAGCGTTTTACACTCGGACTCTCAACAATATTTACTATGAGAACAAGTGGCTTCTGTTTTTCTTCTTAATTCTTTCCGAGTTAGTGCTGGGTGGGGCAGCTATCTATATTGGCTGGCGCATGATTGAAAAATGTGTGATTTCATAAGGAACGCACGGATTTAGAACACGCGCGCTGATAAAGGAACAAAAGCTATTGGCACCACTCTTAGCACCAATAGCCTTCTTAACTCAACTAGCTAAAACGCTTACTTGTACTCATGGAATTTCTGCGCCAAGTACGGGTCCCACATTGCTGCAGTCGCACTCATTACCATGTCTGCACCCATATCTAGGCGGCGGTGTAGGTCTTCAGCATTCATCATGCCGCCTACCGAACAGATAACGAAGTCATCTTTCCACTTAGTGCGAAGATCGATTAGGTTCTGTGTGACTTCTTCAGCCAAGTTACCAATCGCGTAACCACACGTACCGCTTTGCAGACGACCTTCGCCTGGTAGCGCTGCAACACCTTCTGGTGTCACTACTTGGCGAGGGATGGTGTTGATTGCAGCGTAACCATCAACGAATGGACGGTTTGCTTCAATGACTTTTTCTAGCTGTTCTGCTGGCATCCAGCCTAGTTTGATAAGAAGTGGTGTGTCACCGATAGATTCGCGGATTTTCTTAGACACTAGAGCAGAGTTTTCTGGGTCAGAGAACAACGCGCCTTCTTTGCTTCCGCCTAGGTTCGGGCATGAGTAGTTCACTTCGATCACTTTAGCACCAGCTTCTTTCGCCATTGATGATACGTAGCCGTAGTCTTCAACAAGATCGCGCTCTGCAAGACCTGGAGTGCCGTTTACCGAAACAATCATAAGCTGGTTTTTACCCATCTTACGGTTGCCTTCTTCGATGTCCTTCATCCACACCGATGGCGCTAGAGAAGGTACGCCGAACGAGTTAGTGATGGTGATTTTTTCATCGAGTGATGGGCGAGCACCTGGGTGGATAGCTGTGTTGATGTCGCGGTTGTTGAACTGTTCGTTGGTATCAAGGAAGACACAGTTTGGTGCTGGGTGACAGGTGCGCTCAACACTTCTTACTGTTTTGTATACCGGAATATCGAAACCTAGCTTCGCGTAAACATCACACCAGTGGCTGTTTAGTAAAGGACCCGCAGGAACACCAAGACGAGAGTTAACCTCAAAGTCGAAGATTTTATGAGTCTGTGTTACCGCTGGACGAGTCGGGTATTTGGCATCAAAGAATGGACCATTTTGGTAGTTGTCCTCATAGGTTTTGAGGATGTCATAAAGTTCAAACTGAGTTGGAGTAGTCATCAGAAGCCGTTTCCTGTTTTGCCAAATAAAATTTGGAGGGGATTCTAGCGTTTGCTTTGCTGCCTGAATATAGGGGAGAGCCGTTAGATGAACGTATCGCTGCGTAAGATCAATTACTTGACGAAAAAATGACGAAATTAGCGCCTTCGACTAAACGAAATGGTGAAAATAGACGCAATTTTCAGTTGGAAAACGTTTGCTTGATGCTGTTCTCGACCTAATTACGCATAAACTTACTATTTCCGATGCCATTTTGTGTGGTTTACCACTAGAATACCCGCAACCCACTTCGCTTCTTCTTGATAAGGAATACCATGAGCACTCTGAACGAACAATCTAGTGACGTAGTGATTGTTAGCAACTCATCTGATAACCCATTTGCAATCGATGTCGCCTATGCGATGGGGCAGCATGAAGATATCTCCGATGTCATCAGCATGAAGCACTTTATGAATACCGAGTTTTGCCCACGTTTTATCTCTGATGAGAACGACATGGACAACATTGGTAATAGCCTAGCGGGCAAAACCGTAGTGATTGTCAGCACGGGCAACTTGGTCACAAGCCGTCAAGAGCTTGCAATGCACAACTTGATCATTGCACGTGCGGCGAAAGAAAATGGCGCTAGCCGTGTGACTTTGGTTGAACCTGACCTGTTTTTCTCTGCTCAAGACCGTGGTGCTCGTCCTGAGCTGGGTGATAAGTCGGCGGAGCGTGACGTTGCCGATATCAAGAAGTTTGATGGTCAGCCATTTACGGCAATGCTTTACGCACAAATGCTTAAGCTTGCTGGTGTGGATGATGTCATCACTGTACATAACCACTCGGTCTCTGTGCAGAAGATGTTTACTGAAGTGTTTAAAGGGCGTTTCTACAACCTGATTCCTTACGAGATTTATGCGCATTACCTATTGAACTCAAACATTCTAAGCTACGGTCCAGAAGGCGAAGGTCTGGTTCTGTGTGCACCAGACAAAGGCGCTCGTGATTTCGTTAAAGAGATCTACAAGAAGCTGGGCTTAAACAAAGCCAAGTTCATCATGCTGGACAAAGAGCGTACGGCCGAGCGTAAGGTAGAAATCACGCTTCACAAAGAGAGTGAAGATACATTTGAGGGTCTAGAGAACCCAAGTATTGTACTGTTTGATGATATGGTTCGCACTGGCTCGACAGTAGTTCAATCTTGTCAGTTCCTGCAGCAGCTGAAACCTGAGCGTATGGTATTTACTGTGTCGCACTTCTACGCAAGCACAGAAGGGCGTGAGCGTATGTCTCACCCTGCACTTGGTGAGATTCTGACACTGAACACCATGCCAACGATCCTAAACCGCGATGAGCAAGGCCGTCTGCGTAAGAAGATGGTTGTGTTGAAGATTGAGAAGTTCTTGGCGCAAGAGCTTTGTAAGATCCTAAACGTGCCTCAGCGTGCGCTTGAGAAGAACCCATATAAAATCGATATGTCATCTAAGAACCCACGCTTTCAACGCAAAATCTGGTTCTCGGATCAATTGTCAGAGCTGTCATAGACACTCTTAGCAATTTAGATTGAAAAGTAGGCTCAGCAATGAGCCTACTTTTTTTTGTGCTTTAGTGAGTCCTGTGCAAGCTTGGTTTAGCGCTGCACAAACTTAGTCGCATACACCAAATCGATAATCGACTGGTACTCTTCTATGCTCGTATCGGCAAGATGTCTTAATCCGCCTGCAGCTTTCGAGAAGCACTCGTTATCTTCTTTATCCAACTTTTTCACGGCAGCAACCAGCTTTTCTTTAAACGCTGGGTCTAAATCATTGCTAACAATCGTCGAACCATTAGCGATAAGCGGAGATTGCCAGATGACGCGGATCTTATCCATCACCTCTGGGTCGTGCTTCGCATAGCGATGTAAAGCGCCTGCAGAATAGCCTATTGATTCATCACCAACCATGCTTGATGCAGAGACTGCGGCATCAAACTGACCGTTGATAACACCAACGATGTTTTGCTCGTGCCCACCCGAAAAACTGATTGTGTCGAAGAAACCGTTAAAACGGTTGTCCATCGTGCCGCCAATCTGCTGCTGAAGTTGGTTGTTTGGTATCAAGTAGCCGGAGGTAGAGTTTGGGTCTGCAAAAGAGAACACCTTGCCACGTAAATCGTCGATGCTTTGATAAGGGCTGTCAGCTTTTACGATGACAACAGAGTGATAGCCTCGAGAGTTATCCGTGTTATCGGCAATTAAACCGATGATATCCACGGCTTCTGGATCATTAAGATGGACTTCGGCGAATGCTTTAGGCGACATGTTGATGACCAAGTCGATTTTCTTACCGAGTAAACCTTGTATGACTGAGTTGTAGTCACTCGAGTTTCGGATGTTGGTTTTCACACCAAGTTCCGCTTGCATAAACTCAACCACACATTGGTTGTTACCAATCTGCGCTTCCGAGTTCTCACCACCTAAAATACCTAGATTAATCGATGCTGGCGCTGATGCGTTTGCATTAAAAGCGACCAAACTGGAGATCATCAACCCTCCGACCCATACACTTTTCATTTCAACTTCCTTAATGCCTATCAAGGCTTATTGTT
The DNA here is from genome assembly GCF_021441885.1 of Vibrio maritimus. NCBI lineage: Bacteria > Pseudomonadati > Pseudomonadota > Gammaproteobacteria > Vibrionales > Vibrionaceae > Vibrio > Vibrio maritimus. The sequence goes on along the minus strand of NZ_CP090439.1, from coordinate 42,457 downwards.
GTTTGAATCGGTATTAAATCAGTCGTGGTTGGTGGCTATCTTACAGGGTCGTGAATAGGTCATTAAGTTTGTATCTAGACGAGTTATACGCCTTCGCCATTACCTTGTTCAGGCTGAACCTTTTATCTTGGTGTAAACGTGGTGCAACCCAAAGCAAACAGCACCGAGAACAGCACCACTAAACAGGTGAATCATGCTAGCACCAATGCTCTCCCAGAATAGATCTAGGCTCGGAATATGATTGAATGTATCTGCCTGCGCAGCACTTAAGTGCTCGAGCCATGGAATCGCATGGCTAATAATACCGCCACCAACCAAGAACATAGCAATAGTGCCAACGACTGCGAGAGCTTTCATTAACCAAGGAGCGAAGCTCAAAAGACCGAGCCCTAGTTTCTGCTTCAAGACACTTTTAGAAGGATTGTTATTGATAAGCCAGAGGCCAGCGTCATCGAGCTTTACGATGATAGCGACTAAACCGTATACGCCAGCGGTGACTAGCACAGCAACGATACTTAAACTGACGGCCTGCATGGTTAGTGATTGAGCCATCATAGTGCCGAGGGCGATCACGACGATTTCTGCAGAAAGAATAAAGTCGGTGCGGATTGCGCCTTTGATTTTTTGTTGTTCGAGTTCGGCAAACTCTTCAGCCGTCATTGATACCGCAGCTTCATTTTCTACATGAGATGCTTTTTGCCCTCGATGGGTCCACCAATGGTGGATTTTTTCAAACCCTTCAAAGCAAAGAAACGCACCACCAAGAGTAAGTAATGGCGTGATGAGCCAAGGAATGAATAGGCTTACTAGCAATGCAGCGGGGACCAATATTACCTTATTGAGAAGCGAGCCTTTAGCAACTGCCCAGACCACGGGAAGTTCTCTTTCGGTAGAAACACCGCTGACTTGTTCAGCATTTACGGCAAGATCGTCGCCAAGTACACCGGCGGTTTTTTTTACAGCAACCTTAGACATAACGGCGACATCGTCCATGAGTACAGAGATGTCATCAATGAGGGTGAGTAAACTTGCGCCTGCCATAATCTCGTTCCTTTTTTGATCGCTACCTAAGTACTTAGAACAAAATTGTAAATTTCACCACACTCTATTCTGGAAATACTATCTTTATATGAAAGACTTAGTATTGTTCGGAGACCAACGATGGTGCCAGTGCTGTATGTTCAAATGGGTGATGTGATTTGGAAGGTATTTTCCGATGGTACGTGGGAGCGTGCTGCACCCGACGAAGCCTTGATTGACGGGATTCTAGTGGTCAACCAGCCCATTGTTGAATTAGGCGATCAAACGACTCTTACACCCGAGCAAATTTCAGCCATCGAACAAGCACTTTCTGAAACAATCGATGACCTAACGAGTAATATCGCTAACCAACAAGGCAAAGTCGACCTATCGACTAATGTTAATAATGAGAGTGGGGGATTTATTGTCTCGCTCAAGGCGACGCTAGATGAAACCATTGCACGCGCGGGTTTCGATACCCGACCTGCCGACAGAGAAGATGAAGACCCCAACCCAGAACAAACATCTTTAGATATTCTTTCTGATCAAGCCAAGCTTACCGTTGATATCCTAGATGGTGGTGACGGCTACGAAAACCAGTTTGAAGTGCCGAGTGTTACGATTGAAGGGACTGCGACCGATGTGCGTGACGGCCGAGTTGTACTTATCACGATCACCGACCAAGACGGTAATACCATACAGCTTCAATCCGTAACCGCCAGTGAAGCCTATTCGGTCACGGGGGTTGACTTGTCTTCATTGGTTGAAGGTCCGCTCACGGTTGATGCGATCATTTCCGATGATTTTGGTAACAGCATTACCGCTCAAGACACTACTTTCAAAGACACCTTGGCGAACATTACTGTTGAGCTGGATGGTTTTGGCGATGACTTTATAAATACCAATGAAGCACCAACTGAAGCCTTTACTGGTACCACAGAGTTTGTTGAAGCAGGGCAGATCATTAATTGGACTATCACAGATGAAGCTGGCGTCTCTATTTCAGGAACATCGGTTGTTAATGAATCAGGACAATGGAGCATCACCGAACTTGATGTCCAAGCACTTCAAGATGGAGTCTTAACCGTTGAGGCATCGACGATTGATATTGCGGGCAACCCGACTACAGCAACCGATACTATTATCAAAGACACACAAGCCTTCATCACTGTTCAGTTTGATGACGTAGACGGAGTTACTAACGAAAAGGAGATTCTTGGCACCAACCTATCAGGAACTGTCACTGACGTTGAAGATGGACAGCCTGTCGTTTTGACAATCACAGGTGTAAATGGTGACCCCATTACGTTAACGACGGTCGTCAGTAATGGTGCGTGGTCTGTGTCTGGCGTTGACCTTTCACGTTTCGATGATGGTGAGCTATCGGTTACCGCATCTACTATTGATGTTGCGGGAAATACGGCCAGTGCAACGGACACATCCACGCTTGATACGGTTAAACCATTCATCGATATCGATACGCTTCAAGGCTTTAACATTCTTGCGTTTAGAGGCGGCACACTAACGAGTCTGCAAGGAACGACTGATCTTGTCGAAGAAGGTTTACCCGTTACTGTCGTTGTTAGTGATGGTGTGGTGACGGTTGAGTATCAAGGGATCGTAGACGCTGACGGCAATTGGTTGGTGTCAGACATCGATGTGTCGTCACTCGATCTCAACGCGGTATGGACGCTCGATGCGAACGTTAGCAATGCGGTAGGTAACTCAGCGACTGATGATATGCCGACATTAGTACTTCCAGAATCACTCGCGTTTAGTGATACGGTAATTGGTATCTTCGGCAACCAAGCGAAAGAGTCTGATGTGCGAATCGAAAACGCAGAGTTTGTGTTTTATGAGTCGCAATCGCTTATCGACCAGCTCACATCTAACGGACTCTCTATTACAGTCACAGTGACCGATTATCAGGTCATGGGTGTCAGAAGTGATGGAGAAGTTGTTTTTGAAGCGGTACTCACTGGCGATAAGGTTGACGTGGCCTTTAAGCAGGTTATCGACCAAGAGCCTGATTTAAACTCCATTCAAACCGCGCTTTTAATTCAGGGGACGCAGACGGATGCTGATGGCACCACGGAAGTGGTGATCGGTCACCTGCCGATTAATGTTGCAGATATAGAGCCTTTAATCTTCGATGATTTCGCGTTCGTTACTGAAGGTGAAGTGAAGTCTGGCAACGTGCTCAATAATGATATTGATTTGGACGGAGCGCTCATTATCTCCAAAATCATTATTGATGGCACTGAGTATACAGTTTCTGGTAGCACACCAACGGTAGTCGATATTCCTGAAGGGCAGTTAAGCGTGTTTGCTAATGGGCACTATAACTTTTCCGCTAATCGAAACATCGATAACACCAACGGCCGCCAAAGCGTGTCCTTCGATTATGTTGCAGGCGATCAAGAGAATGATTTTGGGCAAGGCACTGCGACGATTTTTATTTCTGACGGTGATGCAGGGCAGGTTGGCTCGGGCAGTTATGAATATACTGAACCCGATTTAGTTGATAGACCTGGAACGTTTGTTACTACGTTTGATGTCAATCCAGGCTCAGATAATCCAGATCCAGATAGCCTTTACTTCGAAGCAAGTACAATCAACGTACTTGATAGTTTGTCGCTTACGAGTGGTAATGATCTGCTTGCCCTTACTTATGAGTTAAATGACGCAGGTAATGTGCTGACCGCTAAATCCGGCACAACTGTGGTGTTTACGCTGACCCTAACTGGAGAGGTCAACGCAAGCGATCCTACTGCTGTAACAGGCTCACTGACGATTGTTCAAGAGCAACCATTAAATCAACCAACCAACAATGATCTTCTTAATCTGCCTTTAGTCATTGGCGGTTTGGATACCGACGGCACCGAGCTTGGCCTTGGGGATTTCAATTTGTTAATTGGTGATGGTAGTGACCCTACCATGAGCAATATCACTGATGCCCCTACTGTTTCCGAGGGAGGGTTAGACAGTGAGAACTCTGTAAGTGGGACAGGAACGTTCAACGTGTCTATTGGTGCGGATGACCTTGATAAAAACCAATCACTAAAACCCACAGTATTCTTTGATACCGCTGATCAACCACTCGTCTATAGCAGTGGAAATCTCATTCATTACACCGTTGATGCGACGGGCGCGATTCTGACGGGTTCATACGAAGACAGCGATGGAAATACGGTGAATGTGTTTGTTATTGGGTTTATTCAACCTGACGCCGATACAGGTGGGGATGTAGCTTATACATTCACTTTACTGCAAAACCTCGACAACAGCAGTGACCCTTTGGAAATCCCTTTCGTGGTGACAGCCAGAGACTCTGACGGAGACCAAACCAAACTCACCTTAGATGTAAAAGTAACCGATTCGGGCTCTGCGACGGTTGGGACTGCATCACTCACAGTGACCGAGTTACCGGAAAAGTCAGGAGAGACAGAAACGAATACCGACACGTCTACGATAAGCATTACCGCATCTCAAGATGAACTCACTGACATAGCACTTTCCATTGATAGCGGAACAGCGGTTGAAGATTCAAACGGCAATGCGATTACAACCAATGGCTTGAGCGTTGTTTGGCGCGATAACGGTGATAACACCTACGATGGTATTGATGAAAATGGCATGGTGGTGTTTAGAGTGTCACTGCCTGACGAACTGGAGATTGAATCAAGTTCAACAGACAATGTTGAAATCGGTTTCCGTCTGTTCAAAGAGATTGATCACGGCAGCGATGGCTCTGTGGACTCTTTGACCATCAATCTTCCAATTGTTGTCACAGACCTTGATGGCACAGAAACAGAACAAATCTCGACGGTCGCCATACTCGATGGTCTAGACCCGACGGTTGAAACAGTGACTGTGTCAGTTAACGAAGCAGATTTAGAAGGTGTTGGCGAAGTCGAAGTCATACAAGCGGATACTCTAACGTTTGTAAGAGGTTCCGACACCATTGTTTCTTTTGATATCAATATTGCTAATTTTGGGAGTTACACCAGTGGCGGTGAAACCATAGTTCTGGCCGATCGTGATATTGATGGCTGGTATATCGGCACCAAACAAAGCTCGAACGAGGAGGTATTCCGTCTGCGTTTGAATGTGGATGGTTCAGCAGAGTTCTTCCTCTTTAAGCCTCTTGATCATGCAGATGGTAATGGCGCAAACATTCTCGATCTAGAATTTCCTATCGTAGCCACAGACAGTGATGGTGACGAATCAGCTGAGTCGATACTCAAAGTTGCAGTGACGGATGATATTCCGACGACCGGTGAGGCGCAGACGTTAGAGATTACGGAAGGGGACAGCTTTACTGGTAATTTGTTGTCTGGAACTCGGATTGGCGTGGATGGGGGCGCAATTACTGAGTTTACCTACGAAAATGTCACATATAGCTTCAGTGGGACTGACACTCAAGTTATCAGTCTTACCAATGCTAATGACAGTAACTCCATTTATGGAACACTGACCCTGAAATCCGATGGTAGTTATACAATAGTCACTGACGCAAACGTTGATGCCACTCCCAAGCTCACGGATAGTATTGTTTTCACTGTTAAAGACAACGATGGCGATACCGTTTCAAATACAGCGAACTTGATCCTCGATGACAGTATCGGTTTTGTTCGAGTTGAAAACACCGAGATACGTGAGGATGAGTTAGCGACCGTTGATATTAAGGTGTTTGTTGGTGATTTTGACCAAGGTGAAAACGTCAGTGAAATCAGAATCTCCGGCTTACAAGACGGAACCTTATACCTAGATGGCGTAGCGCTTGTCGCGGTTGGTGGTACTGTGACGCTGACAGATGCTCAGATTAAACAAGAAACCGGAGAAAACTACTTTGTACCTGACGGGGTGCTAACCTATCGACCCAAAGAGAATGAATCCAATACAACGCTGTCTTCAAACGTTGTCGCTTTAATTGTTGGTGCGACTGTGACTAAGACAGGCGCGGCCGATGATGTATTGAGTAATGAAGTTCTCGACATCTCCGTATTGCCTGTTGCTGATGCACCCGATTGGGGAAGTTCACAGTTTGAATACAACCTAACGGAGGATATAGACCGAACCTTCCCGCTAGACATCGATGCGTTGCTCGTTGATACGGATAGCTCAGAGTCGCTCAGCTATCAAATTACCAACGTGCCAAGCGGCATTACCATCAAACTCAATGGCGATAAAATTGTTGAGGGTAAGTCCTACACTCAAAGCCAACTCGATCAAATGACGATTACAGTGAAAAAGAACCTTGCTGGAGAGTTCACATTTGATCTAAAAGCGATTTCGACCGAGAAAGGCAGCGAGTTTGCTCAGAGCACCGACAAGACCGCAGAGATAGATTCTCCTGTCGTTATTAAGGTTTCTCCTGATGCTGATGTGCCAGAACTCTCTGTGCGAGATGTACGAGGCTTGGAGGATGTCGATATCGACCTCAGCGATGCGATTTTTGGGACGCTGACAGATACCGATGGTTCCGAGTCGCTATTCTATGACATTGAAGTTCAAGATGGTTGGTCGTTTACAGGAACCGGGTTCGAGCAAACGGGTACGAATATGTATCGCGTAGAGTCTGATGCTATCGCTAATGGCGACGCATTACTCAGACCTAAAACGGATATCAGTTCGTTCACAGAGAGCCTAGCTATTAACGTGACGGCCGTTGCGGTGGAATCGACCGTTGATGGTTTGCCTCCAGTTAACGAAGAAGCGGATAGCACAACCAAAACAATCAATATCACCTTAAAAGGTGTTGTTGATGAACCTATCGCTCAAGATGGTGGCAATGGGAACTGGCAGTATGATGAAGCGAACAAAACCATCGAAACTGCTGCTTCCTTTAATGAAGATGGTTTAGTGCCATTGGATTTCGTTTTTGTTACCTCAGATGATGATGTGTCTGAAGTACTCAATATTTTGATTACCAATCTACCTGATGATATTGCGATAGTGGACAGCGCGGGTCAGCCAGTCGCTTTAACCATTGCTGGTATTGACCCTACGACGGGCAATGTTTATCAGGTAAGCAATGAAGAGCTGGCAACCCTATTCGTTAAACCCAAAGAAGACTTTAGTGGTCGAATTACGTTTGATGCTCGGGTTGTATCAACGGAGCCAGACGGAGATAGCGGTACGTTTGAGTACACAGTTCAAATCGACTTGTTGCCGGTTGTTGACCAAAGCGAAGGCGTCACAGTATCAACCACGGGTATTGAAGATGGCCAGATTGCCCTGGATCTTGAACCTAGACTGAGTGGCGATAGTGATGGCAGTGAAACCTTAACCGGCTATTTAATCGACCCGTTACCAAGTGACCTTACCTTATTATTCGATAGTTCGCCGATAACCGTTCCAGCGTCGGGACTAGACTTGGAGTCGTTGCTCGATTCTACAACGCCGACATTAGACTCACTATTAAACAGCGGCCGCCTTAGCGTCGTAGCCACAGAAGATTTGAGTGGTGTCTTCAGTATTCCGGTGCGCTATGAAGTCACAGATACTTCAGAGTTGGGTGCAACGACCAGTAAGCTCATATCTGGCTCATTGACTGTGACCGTTGAGGCGAAAGTGGAGGGAGATACTCGGCTAGAAACCTCACTAGAAACTTTTGTGAGCGACGATGGCAGCCCTGTCGATGTGTCAAATGCGGTTAGATTCATTGAAGAAGATATCGATGGCTCGGAATATCTCGATTACTTCATACTTGAAGTGCCTCAGGAGTATGACATTGTCGTTAATAGTGGCGGCAATGAAGCGCAAGAAACGCCGGATGGCAACTGGATCATTCCAGCTACTGGTTTGACGAGTGATACTGTTCAGGATATCTCTACGTTTATTCTCAACAACGTCACGATTTCCAGCAATCAAGATACGCCCGTTATCGACATTGTCGTTCGTGCTCGAGTGATAGATGGCGAGGATGCTAAATACATCGATGGTAAGTTTCAGATCCAAATCACTGGCCACAGCGGCGGTGGCACTCCTTGTGACCCTGTTGGTCCTCCGGGAGAGATTGAGTCAGATGACGATATAGTCTTTGATGAGGGCACTGAGGTTCTGGACTTGTCGGGTCTTCTTAACCCTGATATTGCTAGCGACGCTGACAATAGTATCTCGTTTTATGTTCCTGCAGACTCATTACCAGAAGATGTTGAATTGCAGGGTGAAGGTGTTATTACCGTCTATGACAACGATGGTGAAATCGTTGGATACACCATAAGTCAATCTGGATTGAGCAACTTGCAAATTGTTGGACTTGATGAAGATTTCGCCGGTTGTATTAATTTTGAAGTCCAAACCACAGAAACCTCATCGTGTAATGGTTCTAGCTTAACGACCACTCAAACAATCAGTATTGATATCCGCCCGGTTGTAGACGACATTACTCTTTCAACTGTGTTAAGCCGAATTGACGAAGACGTCGCTTCCGATCTGGATCTTCAGTTGATCTTAGGTGACTCGGTGAAGCTTGACGGCAGTCAAACCGTGATTGGTGAAGGGGAGTCTGCAACAGGTAAAGAGACCGTTAACTTCTTTAATATTCAGGTGTCTGATGGAGCAACACTCTCTGCACCTGGAAGTGACAATAGCTGGTTAATTGATAATGGTGACGGCAGCTACACGATAACTGACGTGACAAGACTGTCTGAGGTCATTCTCACCCCTCCAGCTAACTTTAGCGGTGAAATCTCACTGACTGCTGAAGTGAATATTACCGACAAAACGGACTGTCTCACAGAAACCGATACCCAGACGAAAACCGTCACCAAGATCATTGATATCAACCCGATTGTTGACCCTGCAAGCCTAGTGACCGATGACTTCACTGGTGATGAAGATACCTATATATCTCTAGCCAGTTTAGATGCCGAACTTATTGACCAAGATGGCTCTGAAAATATGTCACTGAGCATAACTGGCGTACCTGAAGGGGCGGTTGTAGTGACCAAAGTGGGTGAGAGCTATGAGCTGGTGCCGAACAATGGCAAGGATGGGGGAACGTTCCAAGGTAACCCGACCTACGAGTGGCAACTCGACCCTGCGGACCTTGATAATACCTACATTTTGCCGCCTCTCGATTTTAGTGGTGATATACCGCTGACACTCAAAGCCATTACCGAAGAGCTAGCGACGAATGACACCCGCATTACTGAGTCTTCATTTACGCTGGGCGTAAATCCGATTGCTGATGAGATCGATTTCTTCAACGTGCCCGATAAAGTGACGGGGGATGAAGACGCTGTTATCACGATTCCAATCGATATCGTGACTCAAGAAACCAATAGCGATGAGTCCATTGCATTGGTGGTGACTGCTAAAGCTGCCAATGATTCGAGTTCGATAGAAGATATGGCGAGTATTCGTGTTGATGGTAAGACGGCTCGTTTCTTCCAAGTCGATGGCGTAGCAACAGCGGTTATTCTGGTTTCAGCGAGCTCTATTAACAGTATCGAGCTATTTGCTGGTGATGCGTTCGGTGATATTGACCTAACCATCACTGCAGACGCGCGTGATACTGCGAACGTTTTAGGGTCGAATGTCGGTGATTTTGGTCCAATCAAACAAGAAACGATCCGAATAGAAATCACACCAGAGCCAGACGCGCCTATCTTGGATTTAACCTATGACAATATTCTCGCTGAGCCGACAGGAGATATTCCTCTCGGGTTATCGCTGGATCTCGTTAATCCTGCTGATGGTGAAACCGGAAAGCTAACTATCGGGGGCTTACCTAGCGATCTAGAACTGACCAAGGGTGAGAAGGTCGGTGATAACTGGGAAGTAGATGGTGATGATATTAGCTCTGTTGCTATCAAATACCCTGGTACTTTAAGTGCTGATGAAACTTTCACGCTAATTCTCAAGCCTTCTGCTGAGCTCAATGGAAACACAGCGGATGGCTCCGTAGAGACCTTGGATGTGGAACTCTTAACTGAGGGAAGTCAGACCCTGACAGGCAACTTCCAGAAAGATTATATCTCAGGTGGTTCTGGCGGCGACACCCTTAGTGGCGGTATAGGTGCAGACACCATCTTAAGTGGCAAAGGGAATGACGAACTGACCGGAGGACTTGGTCACGATACCTTTGTGTTTACCAGTGATGATATTGGTACTGTGTTTGAGTTTGCGGATACGGTCACTGATTTTAACGTCAGTGCAAATACCGACAGCATTGACCTTAGCGCGATTCTTTCAGCAACGAATGCGACGGATGCAGCTAATCAACTCAACTTAATTCAAGACGGTGCAGATGTACGCATAGAGCTATTACCGAGCGGAAATCAGGTCGAGCACAACATTAAACTCGAAAACACGACGCTCGATTCCTTGTATGGCGGAGATGCTTCAGGCGTTTCAGAGACCGACATTATTCAAAAAATGCTAGACGACCAAAACTTAATACTATCGTCAAACTAGTTAGCAGTAGGGAAATGCAGTGGAAAACCAAACTAGGGATAATTGGTTAGAGACCATTAAGTGGTTATGCCAGCACCACGAGGTGCGGTGTCATCCGATAAAAATAATCAGTGGCCTGCCACTTGATGATGGACAGTTGTCTGAGCCTTTGTTCTTAAGGGCATTGGAGCGAACCTCTTTAACGTCTCTTGAGTTAAGCTCGAACTCCATTGCAAGAGCGAAACCACCATTCGTGATGGTGGATTCAGACACTCAGCAGCCATTAGTTATTACCAAAGTACAAGGGCAAACTGTTACCTATTTGGTCGTTGATGAAGAGTTTAAACAGCGAGATACCACGCTTACTGAGCTACGAAAAACGTCAACCCCTTCAATCTGGCAGGTAAGTGGTGAGCCGGCTGTCGATAGTCGTGTCGAGGAGTTAAAGCCTTCTACACCGACGAGTTGGCTTTGGCGAACGTTAAAGGAAGTGCGTCCTTGGTATAGAGACTTGTTGATTGCCTCTCTCGTTATCAATTTACTCGCGTTGATCTTGCCACTGTTTACTATGAACGTTTATGATCGAGTTGTCCCAAACCAAGCGTTAAGCACCTTGTGGGTATTGGCAGCAGGGGTGATGATCGTTGTCGTATTCGACTGGATATTAAAAGAGTCACGAAGTTCGGTGACGGATATGGCGAGCCGCTATATCGACAATAAACTCTCAGCGACACTGTTTAGCAAGACAGTGGGCATGAAGTTAGAGAATCGACCACAATCGACGGGCGCATTTGCTCGTCAACTTCAGGATTTCGATTCGGTTAAAGAGTTCTTCACTTCAGTCACCTTAGTAACGTTGGTTGACCTTCCATTTACAGTACTTTTTCTTGTGCTCATTGGCTGGCTCGGTGGTGCGATGATGTGGATCCCTGTCGGTGTGATGGCACTTTTGCTCATCATCAGCGTAGTCATGAAGCGCAACGTTGAGAATACGCTTGAAGAAACGTCGCGGCTCTCGACTCAGCGTCAGGCTCAGCTTATCGAAGCACTAAACGCCTTACCCGAAATCAAACAGAACAACGCTGAAAGTGTTTTGCAAAAGCGATGGGAGAATATCATTTCATCTCTGTCGACTTGGCAAACCCGTTCTAGAACGTATACCAACATTGTTACCCATTGCATTCAATCTAGCCAACAAATAGTGACCGTGTCACTTATTGTATTTGGTGTCTACCAAATCGCAGAAGGTGTACTGACAATGGGTGGGCTTATCGCCATTGTCATGTTGAGTGGTCGCGCAGGAAGTGCAATCAACCAGCTGTCTATGTTGATGCTCCGTTATCAGCAATCACGAGCTGCCTTAGTCGGGCTAAATCAGATCATGGAACTGCCTCAAGAAGAGAGCAACCAGCAGGTGATTGATAGAGGCGAATTTAATGGGCACGTCAAACTCGACAATGTTGGTTATCTCTATCCTGAAACCACGTCTGCGGCGCTTAAAGATATTTCCTTAGAAATCAGTCCTGGAGAGCGCATCGGTGTGATAGGTGCCGCAGGAGCAGGTAAATCAACCTTGCTATCACTCATGCTTAAGCAAGTTGAGCCAAGTAGTGGTCAGCTCTATTTTGAAGGTCTGGACGCAAAATTGTGGCCACACAGCGTGTTAAGAAAAACTTCGGGTTGGGTGGCACAAAGTAGCGTATTGATGTTCGGCTCTGTGCTCGAAAACATTGTGTTTGGTGAAACCAAGATTGATGAAGTACGGCTCACTTATGCTATTCAATATTCAGGGCTCAATGATTACATGTCGCGCCTGGAGAATGGTCTCGAGACACAAGTAGGTGAAGGTGGTCGCCACCTATCCGGCGGGCAGCGTCAAGCCGTTGCGCTAGCCAGAGCGTTATACCGGCAGCCAAGGTTCCTCGTACTGGATGAACCAACGAGTGCACTAGATAATCAGGCAGAGCGTCGCTTTTACCAAGCACTTGCTCGAATGCCACGCACTATGACTATTGTGATTAGTTCTCACCGTCAATCGCTACTGTCACTCTGTGACCGAGTGGTTGTTCTCGACAAAGGCAAGTTGGTGCTAGAGGGGCCACCAAAAACAGTGCTCGACAAGCCCAGTCAACAAAAACACAAAGTGAAGAACATCGCTATCGTCAAAGGGGGTAACGATGAGCACTAGTCATATTGAGTGGAGCAATACTCAGCTCGCCTATCGTTCTAGAAAACTAATTTGGATTATCGCAGGCCTGTTTATTTGTGCCTTGCTATGGGCTTCTTGGGCAACGTTGGAAGAGGTTGTCGTCGGCGAAGGTACTGTGGTGCCGAGCCAGTCAGTGCAATCAATTCAAAGTCTGGAAGGCGGTATTGTCGAGAACATTTTAGTGCGCCAAGGAGACAGCGTGAAAGCGGGTCAAACTCTGGCGATATTGGATGACACGCGCTTTAGAGCGTCTTACCAAGAAACAGGGAAACAGTTTGATAGCTTGACCGCTCAGCGATTAAGGCTAGAAGCTGAACTGGCCAGCGTGAAGGTTGATATCAGTCAGCCTAATTGGGAGTCGCAGGTTCAAATTGAGCCACGATCTATCGTAAGCAACGACTCGTCTAGCCCCGCACTTTTTAATGCACAAGCCAACTATCTAGAGCGCCTAAGTCAGCTTTCGTCTGAACTTGAAGAATCAAAGCTGCGAATAGAGCAGCAGGCTCAGGCTGTGAGTGATACGCAGAACGCTATTCGAACATTACAAAGCAGTCTGTCCATCGTGAAGAAAGAGCGCGATCTTTTGAAAGCGGTAGTAGAGAGCGGAGCGGTGGCCGAAGTCGAACTTCTGAAGTTGAATCGTGATGTGATTCGAATCGAGGGTGACCTATCGAGCGCAATTGTGACCGCGCAAAAACAGCATGCGGCTTACTCAGAAGCTATCGCTGATCATCGCGGTATTGCCTTGGACTTTCGAACTAAAGCTCAAGGGCAACTTAACGAAATATCGGCCACCCTCGCTCAGTTAAATGAAAGCAGACAAGCAATTGCCGATCAGTTAAGACGAACTGAGGTGGTCGCGCCTTTGGACGGCACCGTTAAAGAGGTTTTTGTCAGGACCATTGGAGGTGTAGTTCGCCCCGGTGAGCCGATCATGGAATTGGTGCCCGAAAACTCGGCATTGATCATAGAAGCGAAGATTGCTCCTAAAGATATTGCTTTTATTTCAGTAGGTTTAGAGGCAATGGTGAAGTTTTCATCCTATGATTTTGTTATATACGGCGGTCAAAAAGGTACGGTGACTTATGTGAGTGCCGATGCTCTACAAACGGAAGATGGTGTGGCTTATTACCGGGCTCATATAGAGCTCTCTGAACCGGAAGAAAATGGTAGGACGTTTTCTGTTATACCGGGTATGCAAGCAGCAGTGGATATTCTCACAGGCGAAAAAACGGTTTTGCAGTATTGGTTAAAACCCATATTGAGAGCGAAAGAAAATTCAATGAGAGAAAGATAATAACTACAAGGAAACGATATGCGTGTGACAAAACTCGTGCTATCGAGTTGTTTGGCTCTATCGCCCATGGTGTTTACATCGGCGGCTAGTGCCATTTCGTTAGAAGAGTCGGTAGCTTTTGCTATTGATTACAGCCCTGAAGTATTGGCCCAATACTCGCGTTATCAATCCGTTATCAGAGATGGTGACGCAGCGGGTGGCGACAGATTACCGCAAGTGAACCTCTACGCTGCCGCTGGGGTAGAAGAAACTCGATATAATAATGGTAACTTTATTGACCCCGATGATCGACGACTCAATCGTACTGAGTTAGGCCTTCGAGTTTCCCAACTGCTATTTGACGGCTTTGGCACTAGTGCCAACGTGAAGCGTTTAGGGTATGAGGCGGAAGCAGAGCGCCTTACTTTGATATCTAGAGCGGAGAACGTCTCACTTGATGTAACTAGGCTTTACCTAGAGCTTCTTGAGGCAGAAACCTTACTCCAGCTTGCCAACCGCAACGTGGTTGAGCATCAAGAAATCTACCAAGATGTTCTAGATAAAAAATCTCAAGGGCTTGCCAGTAATTCGGATTTAGCGCAAATATCGGCTCGTGTAGCTACGGCGCAGTCTTCTCAGATAGCTGCACAAAACAACCTATTTGATCTTCAAACTCAGTTCCTCCGTCAGGTAGGAAAACCAGGGAGTAACTTGGTATTTCCAAAGTTTGACAGTGCGCTTCTGCCAAGCACGTTAGACGTCGCGCTTCAACAAGCCGTCGATAACCACCCAGAGATTAAGGCCGCCATGGTGGATATGGATGCAGCTCGACAGGAGATCCGCAGGGAGAAAGGGGACTATTATCCTGAAGTAAAAATTGAGCTACACGCAAACAAAAATCGAAACATAGGCAATGTCATTGGTCCCGATGAAGATATGCGTGCCATGGTGGTGCTTGATTACGATCTTTTCAATGGTTTCTCGACCGACTCCAGAGTTGAGTCTTCCGCATGGAGGCTTGAAGAAGCAAGGGCAATAAGAGTGAGAACGGAGCGAGAGGTGCGAGAGGGAACTGAGCTAGCGTGGAACGCTTATTCCATGTTAGAGCAACAGATTCGCTTATTAGAGCAGAACGTCGATGCCGCGAAGATTGCCGAACTTGGTTATATCCAACAGTTTAACGTAGGTCGCCGAAGCCTTCTTGATGTGCTCGATGCGAAGGTGGAAGTTTTCTTAGCGAGACAAAACTATGTGCGCAGTAAATACGATAGAACGTTTGCCGCCTACCGTTTGTTGAATGCAATGGGAGTTCTGACTTACGCACTTCGTGTTGAGCACCCTGAAGAGTGGCAAAAAGAGGGGGATTCATAATGAATAAATCAATTATTGCTCTCTCGTTACTCTTGTTATTTGGTTGCGCCGAAACGCCAAACACAGAAACGACACGCCACCAGATTGATGACCTTCGTGACCAAGATGGTGACGGCATTATAAATCAACGTGACCGATGTCTGGACACGCCAGCGGGTACGATTGTTGACAATGAAGGATGTGCCGAGTGGAAGTTCTCTAACGAGCCGGTTTTAGTGACGGTGAACTTTGATTACGACAAGTCTGTGATACGTCCGGATCAAGAGCCTACCGTCAATAAGCTTGCGCGCATGTTAGAAGAGACACCAGATGCGAATGTTGTCTTGATTGGTGATACTAGCTCTGAAGGAACAAATGACTACAACCGAGCACTAGCGAAAAGGCGTACCGCTGCAATTAAGCTAGCCATAGAAAATCTGGGCATTGATAGTCAAAGGATCTCCGAGCAAGAGTTTACCGAGGTTACGCAATACACAGAACAGCTCAAGCAACGTAAACGCCGTACCATTGCTGTTTTCTACCATCCAGAGATGTCCGCTGTAAAAGCATGGGATATCTTCACGTCAGAAGAAAACCTAACCAGTTCGACGAAAGTGGAGGCACCTAGTGAATAAGCCACTGATTTTCATGACGGCTGCGACCGCTTTTAGCGTGAGTGTGCACGCCAATACTCCTGACACACAGCACTCTGTTGTTGCGGTCGAGCCCAACCTAGTGCCTGTAATGCAAGCGCTGGTGAATGCTAAGGGGCTCGAAATCGATGTGAAGCAGAGCATGGATATTCCCAGTAGTTTGACCAACGATAACATGCTACTTGGTATCAGTTCTCGCAAATGGCAGGACAATGAAATAGCTAAATTTACTCACTTGAGGGGGTACAAGCCCACAGAATTGTTTTTTACTGCGGATGTCATCGCGATACTTGCCAACAAGGACAATCAAACCAAGTCCATCACAGTAGCTGAGTTGCGCTCTGTGTTTGGTTGTAACGAGCAGCCGAAAGTCACTCGTTGGAGAGATAGTGACGGTAACGAGCTTGGACCTATGGTTCCGTTTGCTATCGATAACCAACTGATAGGACATGAGAGATTTTCGAGCTGGGTGTCTTGTGATCAAAGTGAGTTTGCGGCAACTAATTTTGTTTTCGACAAGCAGGCTCTGCTTAGCGAAGTCTCGGGTCAAAAAGATGCGATTGCTTACTCGGTGTATACCGATGACTTAAATGAGCAAAACATCCTAAAAGTGACCAATGAGTTTGGGGAGTCTTACGATGTGAACAAAGAGACGATCTTGTCGGGTCGATATCCGTTGGCAAGTGTCTACTACATGTATCTCGATCTCCCGCCAAACAGAGAGTACTTTAACGAGCAAGAAGAGTTCTTTATCGGCCTGACGCTTTCTGACAAGCAAAAGGCAACTCTTAATCAGTTTGGGTTCATTAGCCTGCCGCCAGAAGCGATACAGCGCAACAAAGTGCGATTACGACTAGAAGAGCCAATGATAGAGGGTGGCTATAAATAATCTAATCAAGAAAGGCTCCAAGGATGTTCACCGAGGAGCCTTTTTAATGCTTCTACGTTTCTTTTTCTCTAGTTACCAAAGTAAGCAACGATGACTTTGTCTTGGTCTAGTTCTCTAGAGAAAACATAGGCGTTATCGTTATCGATGACCTTATGTTCACCGGCACCAACTGCTGGATGGCGGTCACGGAACTGACCAAGAGTCTGCCAATGTTTTAACAGTGCTTGCTTGTCTTTGCTAAGCTCCCAAACCATATCTGAGCGAGTACCTTGGTGGAAGTCATCGGCGTAGGGTCCTATGTTTCGACCCACTTCATCACCATAGTAGACTTGAACGGCACCAGGGCTAAGCAGTAGCGCGTTCGCGGCGTTTTGCTGCATGGTGTAATCTTTGAATCGACTGAAGAACAGCTCGGTATCGTGCGATGACATGTAGCTTACTGGGTTGAAATCTTTTGACTCTTGAATCGAGTTGGCATAGTTCTGATATGTCTCCGCCATTTGGCTAAAACACGCGGCGCCTTTATCCAGTTTCTTCTGCATATCAAAGTTGATCAATGCGTCGAAGCCATCATCAAAATAAGGCGTGCGGTGAGCACTATGTCCCCATACTTCGCCCATCATCCAGAATGGTTGGCCTTGCTTGCCGTTTTCTTTGCGCCACTGTTCAAGGCTGCTCGTTGCTTCTGCTTTCAAGCGTTGCCATACTTCACCTTCAACGTGTTTAACGGTATCTACACGATAGCCATCGATACCAAAGCGCTTGACCCAATCGGTCTGCCATTCAATAAGATAATCCGCAACGGTCTGATTTTCTCTCGCTTTTACGCGCGTACCAGGGTTTTCTAGAAGCCATTTAGGTGGCGTTACGGCTTTGGTGGACTCGGTTCTAAAATCAGGTAACCCAGCAAGTGAGAGGGTAATGGCACTTGAACCTGGTTGTTCATACCCAGGTAAGCCTGTGCGCACCCAATCTGGTCCCCACCAGTGCGTCCATTTATCACTTTGATAATCGATATTGGAATGGTAACTATGCCAGTTCTCTGATGATGTTGGTTGCCAAGCAGCGATGTTTTCTGGCAGTTGGTGCTCTGGCTTAAGTACGTTTAGTTCATCAAACTGAATGTCTGCAAGCGTAGAGTAGCCAGGGTGGTTAATCACGGCATCTAGCAGAACCTTAATGCCGCGCTTGTGTGCCTCATCCACTAAACGCTTTAGATCGTCATCGTTACCGAAGCTTTCATCAATTTTGGTAAAGTCACGCGTCCAGTAGCCGTGGTAGCCGTAAAATGGGAACGAGCCGCTATCACCGCCACCAACAAAACCATGGACTTGTTCAACAATTGGTGAGAGCCAGATGACATTGGTCCCTAGCGCTTTAATGTAATCGAGCTTCTCAGTGATACCATTGAGATCCCCACCATGGAATGTACCAATGTTATCCTTGCCATCAGACTGGCGACCATAAGGTTGAGGCGCACCAGGATTCGAGTTGTTGAACCTATCAACCATGACAAAATAGATGTTGGCATTGCGATAGTTAAGCGCATCCGATTTTGGAGTGGTTTCGACGGGCTCTAGCAAAGTTAAGCCACCAGATGCTTGGTTAGGTTTCACCGTAATTTTGCCTGATTTAACGGTCACAATGTCATTGGTAAACACGTCACGCAATTGCGTGCCATCAGGGTAGCTGTCTCCAACCGCAATAACTTGAGGCTCACTTGGAAGAGTTTCACACTGAACATTTGGAATGGGTCGCTTGAACTCTTTTTTAGCGACTTTTTTAGGTTGTCGTTTAAAAACTAAAGAATGGTCTTCTGCACTGTAAGTAAACGAATAATCTCCGGTAAAACGTATATTTAGTGGCAACACGGAGTCGCTACCACAGAGCAGCGGAATTGGGGTGTTAAACTTCACTTTGTTCGGTAACTCATTAGTACAGTCACCGTCAATGCCAGAGATTTTAAGCTGGTATTTGTCTTTAGTCAGAGGAATAACTAGTGGTTCGTCGGCAACGATAGGATAGTCACGGCTTGTCGTCGACGTCGAAACCGTAAGATACGGTGATGCGAATAGTGCTGGCGAAGCAAGTAGCATGCAGGCAAGTAGGGTCTTTTGTCTCATGTTCATTCCATTTATTTTAGTTTTCCAACGCTAATATAAATTGAGTGAATCATCGCCACATCCTTCCGAATGACTACGCCTCATAATTTGCAGTTGCTCACAAAATCGCCTTAGGGGATGAGAGTGAGGGGAGGAGGGGAGTTGTTAGATAAATTGATAGGCTGTCTTTGACCGTTTTTCTTCGTCATGTTATTTAAGAGAGTGCAATGAATAGAACGCTGCTTCTTTTACTTTTGTTGTATGGCAATGCATCGCTTGCGAGCGAGCAATGGGTGACCCAGTTTGTCTCCGGTGTTCTCGATATCAGCACAAAACAGCATGTACAAGCCTTGTCGGAGACCTACGACTGTGGTGAAACCGAGGGCGTCGAATACTGCAGCTTCGATCAGGTTTACCGTGGTATCCAACTTGATGTGGTTATTTACGTAGAGCCCGACGACTTAGTGAGCAAAATC
This sequence comes from Vibrio maritimus, assembly GCF_021441885.1. Lineage (NCBI taxonomy): Bacteria > Pseudomonadati > Pseudomonadota > Gammaproteobacteria > Vibrionales > Vibrionaceae > Vibrio > Vibrio maritimus. The sequence goes on along the minus strand of NZ_CP090439.1, from coordinate 23,077 downwards.
ACCTACACATTTCCATTCAATGTACATAACTACACGCATGTACAAACGTCGCTTCGCAAAGACAGTTATCACCTCATTAAAGCCAGTGTTGGCGGGGAAAGCGTGACTGTTGAAGAATTGCTCAATCAGGGCACAGCTCAAACTGCGGATAAGAAACTGATTGAATTTTTGAACTTATATCCCATTTCCACGTCCAAATTATTTACCTGGGTCAGGAAAAATGAGATTCAGAATACGTTAGCAACAGAAACGCTATTGATGACCAGCGACACAGAGAGCATTCAACTTATTTGGAATCGTGAGTCGAACGCCAACTAGAGGCAAACAACGACTTCCTTCACTGTGTCACACAACGGTCTTACGGTTGTCATTTCACTGTTACATTCGATGAGTAACGTGGATTGCGTAAAGTTTAGAAGGAGTTAACCATGAAAAAAATGAGACGTGCCCAACTTCATCGTTGTCGTATTCAGTACTGGAAAGAAACAAACCAGAAAACAACGACTAAAGTTAAAGCATAATCAATACTTTACATACCAAGACGTGAAGCCAGCATCCTACATTATGCTGGTTTTTTCGTTTTTGGGATCTTTTTAATAGACACCACTAATTTATAGTCATAGAATTCACCCGTTTTGGGGAGTAGTCACCCGTTTATTTGTCGTCATCTCGTTAAGTTATTGCTCTATATAGCAAGCAACTTATCCGGCAAATAAGAGCGCTCTAACGTGCTTTGACGAGACCAACGCAATCATAGAATCAGTGTATCTAGTGCACTGGTATTTTATTGGTTTGCGGAAGGTCGACCCAAGATCCCTCGTCCTTCCGTCTGGAGGACTTATGAGCCCATCAATCTATCTTGGTTTCTTGTTACTGACGCTTGCGTTGGTCGCGCTGGATATTTATCAAACTCGCGGCGGACAAATCACGATTCGAAAAGCAGCTATTTGGAGCGGTTTTTGGTTTGTGTTGGCATTTGTTTTTGCAGCGACCATCTATTTCTTCTGGGACTTTTACGCGCCGGACAGTGATTACACGGCTAAAAAGGCGACCGTATCCTTCTTAACTGGTTACCTATTAGAAAAGTCGCTGAGTGTCGACAATCTATTTGTTTTTGCAATTATCTTCCATCAGTACACAGTACCTCAGCATTTGCGCCCACGTGCGTTGCTCTGGGGTGTGATTGGTGCGCTAGTGTTAAGGGCAATCATGATCAGTGTAGGGGCTCAGCTGTTGTCTCAGTTCCACTGGGTGATGTATCTGTTTGCGGCGTTTTTGATTTGGACCGGTATTCAATTAGCTCGTGATCATGGTGAGGATGAAATTAATCCATTGCCAGAACGTTTAATTAGACGTTTATTGCCAGTGACGGAGTCATACCATGGCAACAAACTATCGATTATTGAAAACGGCAAGCGCGTGTTTACGCCGATGTTGGTCGTCATTGGTGTCATCGCGTTTATGGATATCTTGTTTGCGTTAGACTCAATTCCGGCGATATTTGCGGTGACCAGAGAGCCTTTCTTAGTATTGGCAGCTAACGTATTCGCGTTATTGGGGCTAAGGTCGCTCTACTTTGTGTTAGAGGGAATGATGAATCGCTTCGTGTACCTTAAGCCAGCTCTGTCGTTCATCATGATATTTATTGGTATCAAGATGGCGTTGGTTGGATCGGCTTGGGAAATCCCAACTTGGATCTCTCTGTGCGTCATTATGACGACGATGACAGTAGCGACACTCGCTTCTATCTATAAAGAAAAACAGCTTCCTGAAGTCGTCAATAAGAATAGCTAACGCTAATTGCGAAAAACCTCTCATTTAATGGGAGGTTTTTTTTTATCATTCTGGTAACAATTTGTGCGACCTAATAAGGCTGGCGCGTAATAATTCGGCAGTATTGATTTTTTATGAATAAATAGTCGCCATGATCGCATATGTCATACAAGTGTTTGTTAATAATCTGTTTTATTAGAATAACTAATCCGAATGTCCAAAATTTGTCATTTTTTAAACAGCGTTTTTTTGCCTAATATTGTCATCAACAACAACGAGTTACCCAGTTTTAAGAGAGGCAATCATGGCACAAGCAATGAACATCGAAACCATCGCTATCGCACCCTCTATGGATAAGAAAACCTACGCGGTTAACTTCAAAGGATTGATTGCACACTTCCTAGATATTTTGTTCGGTAAAGGTGATGTAGAACCAACTTACCACGCAAATGAGCTATCTAGCCATATGCAGCGTGATATTGGTCTTTATCGATAATATCGCGAGAGAAAAAGCACCTTAAAGGTGCTTTTTTTGTATCTGTTGTCTAACGACAAGGCGTATGAGCGTCTAAGCCACCTTGCTTTTGCATCTGTTTAACCAGTGCGATTCGCTCTAGCTCTTTTGGACAAGCTGTGCTTTGACGTTTCGTTTGCGTTTGTCGCGCAATTGGTGTCGATAGAAAATGTGGATGGTTCATCGTATCTGCTCTCATCGTCATAGAACTGTCACTTATTATTCCAGTTAGATATATAACTCACATCCCCCCTCTAACGCTGAACCTAGGGCGTAGGTCGTTAGGCGTATATTTGTTTGTAAATGAGTATATTAAGTTAAGAAAGTTACCTTCAAATCAGATAAACCTGATTCATCGCAATTTCCCTCGGGGCTTAATCCGTATGATGAGTTTAGAGATTCCCCCCAAAGCTATAGGTGAAAATATGACAAGTCTTCTCGACAGGTTTCTTCAATATGTCACGTTTGACACGCAATCCAACCCGTCGCAAGAGTGCTGCCCGAGTACTCCAGGACAGATAGATTTTGCTCGTTTTCTTGAGCAAGAGTTGAACTCACTGGGATTATCAAACGTTTCTTTAGATGCTAATGGCTATCTGATGGCAACCCTTCCATCGAATATCCAAGAGCAAGTGCCTGCGATCGGCTTTATTGCCCACATGGACACGGCACCCGATGCGTCAGGCAAAAACGTCAAACCACAGCTGGTTGAGAACTACCAAGGTGGTGACATTGCGCTTGGCAAAGGTGATGAAGTCTTATCCCCAATTCAATACCCAGACCTTCACGATTTGCACGGTCACGACATCATAACTACAGACGGTACCACTCTACTTGGTGCTGACAACAAAGCTGGTATTGCAGAGATCATCTCAGCGGTCGAGTATCTTCTTCAGCATCCTGAGATCCCTCACGGAGACATTAAAATTGGCTTTACACCCGACGAAGAAATTGGTCGCGGTGCCGATCTATTTGACGTAGCGAAATTCGGCGCAGAGTGGGCGTATACGGTAGACGGTGGTCCTGTAGGCGAGCTTGAATATGAAAACTTTAATGCCGCAGCCGCTGTGGTTGAGTTTCTTGGCGTGAGCGTTCATCCAGGCACCGCAAAGGGTAAAATGGTTAATGCGATGACGGCAGCGTCAAGATTCCATGCTGACATGCCGGCAGCAGAAACGCCAGAGTGCACATCTGGTTATGAAGGTTTCTATCATTTAAGCAATGCAGAGATGTCTGTCACTAAGTCGACGTTGAATTACATTATTCGTGATTTTGATAGTGAAGAGCTAGAAAGACGTATAGCCTACCTAGAAGATAAGGTAGCAGCGTTTAATGCTCATGGTGACAAAGTGTCGCTAACGATCACTGACAACTACTCGAACATGCGTGAGAAGGTGGAGCCTCACCCACATATTATCGAGATTGCTAAGTCTGCAATGGAAGCGTGTGAGGTTAAACCAAACATCAAACCAATTCGCGGTGGCACGGACGGGGCTCGACTTTCGTTTATGGGTTTACCGTGTCCAAATGTGTTCACTGGTGGCTACAATTTCCATGGCATTCATGAGTTTATTACTCTTCAAGGGATGGAATTGGCTGTGAATGTGATAGTGCAAATTGCGAAAGACACAGCGATTCGTTATCGTTAGGAGACATTCATAATGCAGCAGTAGGCGACCATGGAAGACGTTCAGAAAATCATCACATTTTTGGCAGAAAACAAACTGCTGTTGAGCGTCTTGGTTGTCACTCTCATACTCGTAATACGCCGCATAACGCTGTCAGGAATACGGGGCGATGTGGCGTTTTTGTCTGAGGACCAACGTAAATGGATGTCGCGCACTAAAAATGGCTCGTTCGCCATTATCGTAGTGACCTTGTTCTTGGTCTGGAAGTCAGAAATCAGCGAGTTTGCGCTCTCGGTGACGGCGATTGCTGTTGCTATTGTGGTGGCTTCCAAAGAAATTATTCTGTGTTTCACGGGATCGATTCAGCGCGCGAGCTCTCGGTCTTTTCGCATCGGTGATTGGATTGAAGTTGGGAAGACGAGTGGAGAAGTCATCGAACATAATTTGATGGCGACCGTGATACAAGAGATCGATCTTTATCATGGTCAATACCATTTCACAGGAAAAACCATAACTCTACCTAACAGCATGTTTTTTACTTATCCGGTAAAGAATCTTAACTTTATGAAGCGCTATGTTTACCATGGCTTCTCTATAATAGTTCCAGGGTTTAAAAACCTATTCCCACTGCTACCAGAACTGACGGCTAAAATAGAGCACCATAGCGAGAGTTTTATCGATGTTGCTAGGCGTTATAACGGCGTCATAGAAAAACATGCCGGCGTAGACCTACCGGGCTCTGAGCCACATATTCATATCTCAAGTGGCGCGACGGGCGAGCAAATCGTCCATGTCATGATTTTTTGCCCAACAGAACTCGCCACGCACCTAGAGCAAGAAATTCGTTCTGATTTTATGACATTACATGATCTCGCGTTCCCGCCGGAAAGTGAAAAAGCGTCGTAAAAACAGCTTGTTATATTTTGAAACACTTTCGTAGTAACTATTAATACTTCTCGGACATTCATCGGACTTGTGATTTGTTAGTCTGCCAAAGCTTGTTCCAATTTCAGAAGATAAATAGGGTGTTTCAATGCCTAGAAAAATACTAGTTGCTAGCGTTATCTCTGCACTGTTCTTAGCAGGTTGCGGTGAATCAACAACAGCGACGCAAAACGCGCCAGCACCTCTTGTGCAGACTACTGCCGTAGAGGTCGTCCCACATCAACAAAGCAAGTCTTACATTGGACGTATGGACGCGGTAGAAGATACTGCCATTACCGCTCAGGTAACGGGCTACTTGATGGAACGTCATTTCCAAGAAGGTCAAATTGTCGAAAAAGGTCAAGAGTTATACACCATTGAACCTTCTTCTTTCGAAGCTCAGGTAGCTAGCGCGAAAGCGATGGTCTCCGAAGCTGAAGCGGCTCTAAAAAAAGCTGAGCTTGATTTTGAGCGTGGCAAAAACCTCGTTAAATCCAACAATATTTCTCAAGCTGAGTTCGATGCATTAACGGCAACGTTAATGAGCGCTCGAGCGCAACTTGAAGCGGGTAAAGCTCAGCTAAAAGTAGCTGAAGTGAACCTTTCTTATACCACCATTCGTGCACCATTCACGGGTCGTATTTCCGACAGCAAAGTCAGTACTGGTGATCTGCTTTCTCCTTCATCAGGCGTGTTGACGACGCTGGTGAGTATGGATCCTATCTACGCATCGTTCAGCATCAGTGAGCGTGAGCGTCTTGCATTGGGTATGGATGCCATCGAAGGTGACGGCTCAGACGAGTCTAATGGTGTTGCGGTTAATATCATTCTAGAAGATGGCCGAGTATTTGATCAGCAAGGCAAGATCGACTTCTTGGGTAACCGTATCAACCTAAACACGGGTACATTGGCGATGCGTGCCATTGTTGAAAACCCAGAGCAGCGCTTACTTCCAGGTCAGCACGTTCGTGTTGAACTGATGGAAAAAGAAGCGATTGACGTAGTGACAGTTCCACGCCGTGCGGTTCAGACCGACCTTGAAGGCGATTTCGTTATGGTTGTAACGGAAGGTAACGTTGCTGAGCGTCGCAATGTTGTACTTGGTACTCAAGTTGAAACTGGCATCATCATCCAATCAGGACTGAAACCGACTGATGTTGTCATCACTCAAGGCTTACAGCGTGTAAGGAATGGCGTGCCTGTTCGAATCGATGAGTCGAAGCCAGCAGATCAAGGTGCGTAATAGATGCTAAGTCGTTTCTTTATTCAAAGGCCAAAGTTTGCTTTGGTCATTTCAATCATACTCACGCTAGCAGGTGCCATCTCTTTGATGGTGTTGCCTGTTGCTGAGTATCCAAAAATCAGTCCGCCATCGGTCAGTGTCACGGCATTCTATACAGGTGCAAGTGCAGAGGTAGTAGAGGAGGCGATAGCCGATCCGATAGAAACCTCGGTGAACGGTGTTGAAGATATGATTTACATGTCTTCAAAGAGTGCAAACGATGGCTCATATAACCTCAATGTGACGTTTGACATCGGTACCGACCCTGACATGGCTCAGGTTAATGTACAGAACCGAGTGTCGCAGATTGAATCGAAACTGCCTCAAGAAGTTCGTATGGTTGGTGTCACGGTGAAAAAACGTTCTCCTGACCTACTGATGGTATTGAACTTCTACTCGCCAGACGGTCGTTATGATGACAAGTTCCTGATTAACTACATCAACCTGAACGTTAAAGATCAGCTTGCTCGCGTTAAGGGCATCAGTGAAGTTAACGTAATCGGTGGTGGTGAGTATGCAATGCGTGTTTGGCTAGACCCTGACAAGCTTGCCAACCTAAAAATGACCACCTCTGACGTTTATGCAGCGCTGGCTGAACAAAACGTGCAGGTCGCAGCAGGTCGAGTGGGTGCAGCGCCTTACGCTAACCCGCAAGAAGTGCAGTTCAACCTAGTAACCAAAGGTCGTCTAGAGTCTATTGGTGAGTTTGAGAACGTCGTTCTGCGTGCAAACCCAGATGGCTCAACGGTTTACCTTAAAGACGTCGCTCGTGTCGAACTTGGTAAGAAGTTCTACGATGGTAGTGGTCAGTTCCGCGGTGAAGACGCTTCTATCGTGGCGCTAAACCTTCAATCGGATGCAAACGCACTAGAAAGTGGCAAGGCGGTGATGGACCTTCTTGAGCGCTTGAGTGTGAACTTCCCTGAGGGTATGGCTTATGAGACCAGTTACGATACGACCGTGTTTGTTGCTGAGTCAATCAAAGGGGTAGTTAAGACTCTAATCGAAGCGATCATTCTGGTTATTGCGGTAACGTACCTATTCCTTGGTAGTGCTCGTGCGACGCTTATTCCGGTTGTTGCGATTCCTGTATCGCTTATCGGTACCTTTGCTGTGATGAACATGACCGGCTTTACCGTAAACACGGTGACGCTATTTGGTATCATCCTAGCAATTGGTATCGTGGTGGATGATGCGATTCTTGTTATCGAGAACGTTGATACCATCATGAAACGCAATCCAGATATGTCACCTAGAAAAGCGACTCTGATCGCGATGAAAGAGGTGACGGGGCCAATCATTACCTCGACGTTGGTACTACTTGCGGTATTCATTCCGGTAACGCTGTTACCAGGTATTACCGGCATTATGTATCGTCAGTTTGCCCTGACTATCTGTATTTCGGTAGTTATCTCTTCGATCAACGCTCTAACACTGTCGCCAGCACTCTGTTCGTTGGTACTGAAGAAGGGTGGTGGCAATACGGCTCGCTGGTTCCAAACGTTTAACCGCGCACTAGAGCGTATTACACTACGCTACGGTCAAGTTGCTGGTTTCCTAGTGAAGAAGGCAGTATTGCTGGTTACCTTCTTTATTATTGCGGTTGGCGCAGTAACCTTCCTTGCGAAAAACACCTCCACGGCGTTTGTACCGCAGGAAGATAAAGGTATCTTGTTGGTTAACGTTCAGCTACCAGATTCAGCTTCTCTGTCACGTACTACAGAAACAACCGATAAGTTGGTTAACTTGGTTGAGCAAGAGCCTGGTATCGATGGTATCACAGTGGCGAACGGCTACGCGTTTATGACTGGCGCGGCAGCATCGAATGGTGCATCGCTGTTCATCAAGCTAAAAGACTGGGATACCCGTAATGGTTTTGAAGGGGATCACTCTTCGAACGCTATTGCTGCGCGTATTAACGGTATGGCTGCTCAGCAAATTCCGGGCGCGGTTGTGTTTGCAATGGGTCCTCCTGCAGTTCCTGGTATGGGTGCGGCGTCTGGTTTTGAATTTGTGTTGGAAGATACACTGGGTCGAAGCCGAACGGATCTCGCGATGGTTATGCAGGATGTGATTCAAACTGCGAACCAACAGCCAGAGATCGCTTATACCTTTAGTACTTTCCGTGCCAATGTTCCGCACTATTATGTCGACATTGACCGTGAGAAAGCGCAGCAATTGGGTATCCCACTATCGTCGATATTCCAAACGCTACAGGGTAACTTAGGTTCGTTGTACGTGAATGACTTCACCATGTTTGGTAAGAACTTCCGCGTGACGATGCAAGCCGATGCTGAATACCGTAGTGGTATGGACGATCTTCAACTATTCCACGTTCGCTCATCTAAAGGTGAGATGATCCCGCTAAGCACGCTAGTGTCTTACGAGCAGGTCTTTGAACCAGATGTAGCGTGGCGTTACAACATGTACCGCAGTGCGGTAATCCAGGGTCAACCAGCACCGGGTTACTCAAGTGGTGATGCGATCGCTGCAATGGAACGTGTGGCTGCAGAAGTACTGCCAATGGGTTACCAGTACGAATGGACAGGTATGGCTTATCAAGAAATCCTAGCAGGTAACCAAGCCATCTATGCGTTTGCGCTTGCTCTGATCTTTATCTACCTATTCATGGTTGCTCAGTATGAGAGTTGGGGTATCCCGCTTGCCATCATACTTGTGGTGCCGGTGGCAACACTAGGCTCGTTTATAGCGTTGAACCTAGCGGGTATTCCGTTGAACTTATACGCTCAGATAGGTCTTGTTCTACTCATAGCGATGGCGGCGAAGAACGCGATTCTTATCGTAGAGTTCGCCAAAATTGAACGTGAAGAGAAAGATGTTCCAGTTGATGATGCGGCAGTGCGCGGTGGTATGTTGCGTTTCCGTGCGGTAAACATGACCTCTTGGTCGTTTATCCTAGGCATGATTCCACTGATCTTCGCATCGGGCGCAGGTCACATCAGTCAAAACTCACTAGGTATCTCCCTAGTTGGTGGTCTACTGTGTGTGCTATTGGCAGGTACGTTCCTTATCCCTGGCTTCTATGCGCTTATCCAGCATCGTCGTGAAAAGATCCATGGTGGAAACACTAAACTGGTGCCACTAGAAGACGATGAGTAATTAACATAGAACTCATTAAAAAGCCCCTCCTTTGAGGGGCTTTTGTTTTGTAATCGACTGTCAAGGTGTCCTGACAATTCTCTACATTATCAACAGAATCAGTTAATCAAGCCTTTTTAACCATCATCGTTGATTGAACGATTAATAGTCAATTCTTAAGTGACTGTAAAATATAGCTAAACTCTTGTTTGTTAGTGATTTGTAACGAGATTCTCAATAAGAATACACCTACAAAACTAGAATAATTGAGGTTTGTAGTATTCTGTAAATTTATGTATCTTTGCGGCAAATTCGATAGATGTAGTGGATTGAACGATGGTAAATCAAAAACTGTTAATCGTAGAAGATGATGAAAAGCTAAATGCGATGCTTGGTGACTACTTTAAAACGCAAGGTTTTGAAGTAAAAACAGTTCATGAAGGAAACGAGTCAGTGGAACTGATTGAATCGTTTCAACCAGACGTAACAATCCTTGATTTAATGCTCCCAGGCCAAGACGGTCTATCGATCTGCCGCGAAGTGCGTGACAGCTACAACGGTAAAATCTTGATGCTTACCGCGAGCGATGACGATTTTGACCACGTTGCCGCATTGGAGACCGGAGCAGATGATTTTGTCTCTAAACCTATTAAACCACGAGTATTGCTCGCCAGAGTGAGAAACTTACTTCGTCGCCCAACGGACGAAGGCCTAGCCGCTGAGTCGAATACGATTCAAATCGGTCGCTTAAAGATTTGCCAAAGTAGCCGCAGTTGTCATCTCGCAGAGAGCGCAGTCTCGCTTACGGATAGTGAGTTTGATTTGCTGTGGCTATTGGCCAAATCTGCTGGAGACGTGCTATCGCGTGATTACCTTACGCGCCAGCTGCGCGGTATCGACTACGATGGCATCGATCGTACTATCGATAACCGTATTGTGACGCTCCGTAAAAAATTATTTGACGACGCGACCAATCCGAAAGGCATTATTACCGTTCGTGGTAAAGGCTATTTGTTCGTTGCTGACGGCTGGAAAGCGTAGGGTTAGTTACTGTGTGGCGCCTGTTTCTTGAGTCACTCATTGGTCTTATCTTGCTGTTCGCAGCGAGTATTTTTGGCTATGAGTACGTTATTTACGGTAAAACTGACGTTGATCTGGTTGATGCTAACTTAAGAGTTGAAGCATTCAGAGACATCATGAATCATGTCTCAACCAATGAGAGCGACGAGAAAGCAATTGAACTGCTCACCTCTTTTGCTGAAAAGACCCATCGACTTCTTGATGCCCATTCCGTGGAGCAACTTCCTGAAGAGATTGCAGAGCACTTTAATCAAAATCCGGGCGTCCATTTCCTGCTCGATGACGATGATCATCTATGGCTAAAGTTTGATAACAATCCAAACTACTTCCATATGTCTGATGATCCAGACTCAGAGCTATTAAAGGCGATTGAATTTGCTAATGATTCTGTATGGTTATTCTTCCTTGCCGGATTCGTTGCATTTAGCTTTGTGCTTATCTGGTTCTTAAGCCGTCGATTGCGGGTTTTAGAGAAGACTGCCATCGAATTTGCGAGTGGAAACTTTGAGGCTAGAGCATCGGAAAAGCAGTGGGTGAGGCTAGGTCGACTTAATCGAACCTTTAACCGTATGGCGACAAAAATCGCTAACCTCATGGTGAGCAACAAGGCGCTCACGAATGCCGTTGCTCATGAGCTGCGCACGCCGATCTTTAGAATTCAGTGGCAAAGCGAAGTGCTGATGGAGCAAATCACCGACCCTGATGCGAAAAAACAACTCGCAAGTATCATTGAAGATACCGAAGAGATGGAACATCTGGTTGATGAGCTCTTGTACTATGCACGAGTAGAGCGACCAGACGCAGCTTTGGATGTCGAAAGTATCGATATTGCCGCTTGGTTACTTGAGCATCAAGACAAATGGCAAAATCAACTTGGTCAGAGTTTTGAGTTACAGGTCGATGCGCAAGACATCATAGTCGATATGGACAGATTTCTCGTCTGTCGCGCGTTGGTGAATCTGATTAGTAATGCTAAGCGTTACAAACAGAACAAGATCCTTGTAAAACTCACTGAAGATGATGATCAAGTCGCGATTGAAGTCCATGATGACGGCATTGGTGTTGACCCAGAGCACTGGGAGCGTTTGTTTGACCCATTCTATCGCGTCGACAAAGCACGAGATCGCGCTTCAGGTGGTTATGGGCTTGGCCTTGCTATCGTTAAGCATATTATGCTTCGTCACAGTGGCGATGTAGAAGTCAGCCACAGTGAGTTAGGCGGTGCTTGCTTCACACTAGTTCTGCCTAAAGAGGCATCGAACTAGGCGCATAGTTTGCGCTCTCATTCACCTCAATGTTTGACCAACCTCTAGCATGTTTGCAGACGTCACTGCGCGTCCAGTGATATACTGCATGCTAAGGTTGGACCATAACAAATTGAACTGAATGAAATTTATCCACACTTCCGATTGGCACCTCGGTCGTCAGTTTCACAACGTGTCTCTACTCGACGACCAGAAACACGTCCTCGAACAAATTAAACACTACTTGGCTACGCATGATATTGATGCACTGCTTATTGCAGGGGATGTCTACGATCGCTCTGTACCGCCAACGTCTGCCATTGAAGTTTTAGATGAGTTTTTGAATCACGTGGTTCAAGATCTTGCTATCCCTGTCATCATGATCTCTGGAAATCACGACGGGGCCAAAAGACTCGGGTTCGGCTCAAGACAGTTTGGCCAAGCGGGTCTGCATATCATTAGCTCATTAGAACAAATCACCACCCCGATAGAAATCACCGCCAAGCAGGGCCATACGGTGTTCTTTTATGGGTTGCCTTATGCCGATCCTGAGCAAGTACGCCATCACTACAAAGTATCGGTCAGTAATCACGATGAAGCCCACCAACATATGGCTGAACAATTAAATGCAGTGGTGGATTATTCAACGCAAAATGTCCTACTGAGCCACTGCTTTATAGATGGAGCGCAGACGTGCGAATCTGAGCGTACGCTTTCAATTGGTGGTGCTGATCGAGTCAGTTATGAGCACTTTAAGCAGTTCGATTATGTCGCTCTGGGTCATTTGCATCAGGCGCAAAAGCGCGGAGCCGAGCACATACGATATTCCGGGTCGATAATGAAATATTCCTTCTCTGAGCAGTTTCACAACAAAGGTATGACCTTGGTTGAGCTTTCTCCTGGCAAAACTGAGCCTGTGATATCAACCATACCCCTTACGGCACCTCACGATATGCGTATTATCGAAGGTGACCTCCTCGACCTTATTGAGCAGGGTAAGCAAGACCCAAATGCAGATGACTATCTGTTAGTCAGGCTGACGGACAAACACGCGATCCTAGACCCAATGGCGAAGCTTCGCGAGGTGTATCCCAATGTACTTCATTTAGAGAAGCCTGGCATGCTGATTGGCGTAGAGACCGAAATGGGGCAAGCGAGGCTAGGGCGCTCAGAGATCGATATGTTCCAAGACTTCTTCCTTGAGGTTCAGGGTGATGCAATGACAGAAGACCAAACCGACATGGTCTCGGATGTATTACAGTCACTGCGTAAACAGACGGAGGAGCAGTAAGTAGAATGAAACCGATTAAACTGACTCTGCAAGCCTTTGGCCCATTTTCTGGTGTCGAACAGATAGATTTTCGCTCTTTGGGTGAGTCACCACTATTTCTTATCAACGGTCCGACGGGTTCAGGAAAGAGCTCGATTCTAGATGCTATTTGTTACGCCCTGTATGGCGAAACGACGGGTAGTGAGCGTACCGGTGACCAGATGCGTTGTGATTACGCAGATGCCAAGCTGTTGACTACGATTACCTTTGAGTTTGAACTCGCTAACGTGCGCTACCAAATCACTCGCAGTCCAGACCAAGAAGTGCCAAAACAGCGCGGTGAGGGCATGACCAAGAAGTCTCACTCTGCCGAGTTGATTAACCTCGATACCGACACACTGATTGCCAGTAAGCCTAAACAGGTCGCTACAGAAATCCAAACCCTTATTGGGCTAGATGTTAAGCAGTTCCGTCAAGTAATGGTGATTCCACAAGGCAAATTTCGAGAATTGTTGACCGCTAGCTCTAAAGAGCGCGAGTCTATTTTTGGTCAGCTATTTCAAACCCAGATATATACCACCATAGAGCGCGTTTTGTTTGAACGTGCTGCGGGCATTCGCAAAGCTAAAGAAGAGTTTGATAACCAGATCAAAGGTGCTTTAGATGTCGCCTCGATTGAGTCAGAACAGCACCTGATTCAGGTTTTAGCAGAGCTGACGCCGATTATTGAAAAATCCGAAGCAGAGCTTAAACAAGCAGAAACGGCGAGGGCTAATGCTCAACAAACCTTAGACGCTGCTCTGCAGATTGAGCAAAAGTTCACAGCTAAGGCGGAGCTAGACCACGCTCAAACTAGGCATAATCAAAGATCTGATGAGATTCAGCAAGCGACACTTCAGCTCAATGCACATAAATCCGCTTTGGCAATTCAGAGCAGCTACGATAGCAGCGTGCGACTTGTCAAAGAGGTGTCGGTACTATCTGATCGTATCAAGAATGGCCTTACTAAGATTTCAGAAGCTAAAGCTGAGAAAACGAAGGCGACTGCGAATTTTGAACACGCTCACCAAGCAAATGAAGGGATGAAAGCTTCACACCAAGAGCTGTTTGAGCTTAAAGCCCTAATCGGTCGATTGAAAGAACTCGATGAGAAAAAAATCGAGCTCACTAATGCGAGTCAACAAGTCCAATCTTTGACGGCAAATCAAGCTGCTCTGAGCGATCAATTAAAGCTGATTACTCAGCAAGAAGAGGAGCTGAATGGCTCTCTTACTCGTGCTCAAAAAGAAAAGGCTCAGTTAAATGAACTAACCCTTGCACTCGATCTTGAAACCAAGAAGCAGCAGTCGCTACTCAGCCTTTCAAGTATCGAAGCCTCTCTGCAGGAAGGTCTGAAACAGAAAGCAATACTCATGTCATCGCTCTCTGCGCAGGAGACCGAGGTTAAACAAGCGCAACAAACGAGGACAGAAGCGGAAATACAGTGGCATACAGGTCAGGCAGCGTTACTTGCTGCGAGCTTAGAAACCGGCTCGCCTTGCCCCGTGTGTGGTAGTTTGGAGCATCCTAAAGTTGCCAAGTCAGTAGAAAAGGCAGTGACGCTTGATCAAGTCAATGCGTTAAGAGACCAAGAAGCTCGCGCGAACCAAGCACTTTCGGGCTATAAGCAAAAGCAGACAGAGCTAGAAAGTAAGCTAGTTTCGCTATCGGAAAGAAAACAGGACACACTGAATTCACTTGGTATTGAGTTCACCGAGTTACCACGCTTTGCTGAAACCGTGAATAGAAATATTGCTGAGCTTACGAGCCAAATAGCGAAACTCCAAGCTATCGACCTCGATAGCTTAGAGCGTCAGTTGAAGCAATCCTCAGATAAGCGTGCGCAGCTACAGGCTAAATTTGAACAACAAGCCACATTAATTGCCGAGGCCACTAACGTGATGCAGCACTTACAAGGTGTCGTAAGCTCGCTAATGCAAAGCAACAACACTGGCTTTGATAATGCACAAGCGGTGGTGGCACGTCAGAAAGTGTTAGAAGGAGACATTGCTCAAAAGTCCAAGGCACTTGAACAATCCCAAGAGTCTTTGAAACAAGCGAGCGAAATGCTAGCCAAGTTCGAATCACATCTTGAGACCTTACAAAAAGATCTCGGTGAACGTGAAAAAGAACGAATTAACGCTCAAAACCATTGGCAATCGCAGTTATCCAGCAGCCCATTTACTGATGAGAACGCGTTCCTGAACGCGAAGTTAGTTGATGCTCAGGCTGAAGAGCTTAGCCAACGTATAGAGCAATATCAGCACGACGGCATTCGTATCAAAGAGCAGTTAAATCTTATCTCTGCTCAGATAGGCGAGCAGACTCTGCCCGATGTAGAGCAGTTAAAGCTTGTTAAGTCGCAAATGGAGGAGACGTATCAGTCTGCACTCAAGCAGTTCCAAATGTACCAGTCTCAGTTCAATAACCTTACTCAAGTGCGCAAGCGTATTGATGCGCTACGTGAGCAAAATGAAGAGCTCGATAAACAATATCAAGTAGTAGGGACACTGAGCGATGTAGCGAATGGTCGCACGGGCAACAAAATCAGCCTGCACCGCTTCGTACTCGGCGTATTGCTTGATGATGTGCTGATTCAGGCGTCACAGCGTTTAAGATTGATGAGTAAAGGTCGCTACGATTTAAAACGCAAAGAAGCCCGAACGAAAGGTAACGCAGGCTCAGGTCTCGATCTCATTGTCGAGGATGCTTACACGGGTAAATGGCGCGACGTAGCGACGCTATCGGGTGGTGAGTCGTTTATGGCTGCGTTGTCCTTAGCATTAGGGCTCTCTGATGTCGTTCAGTCATACAGCGGTGGCATTCGTCTCGATACGCTATTTATCGATGAAGGCTTTGGTAGTTTAGACCCGGAATCTTTAGATCTTGCAGTACAAACGCTCGTTGAGCTTCAACAATCAGGCCGCACGATAGGAATTATTTCTCACGTGTCGGAGCTGAAAGAACAAATGCCGCTTCGCTTGGATGTCCATGCATCTCGAGTAGGCAGCACCGTAAGTTTGGTCAATTAGGAGACAGAAAATAATGAGTGACCAAATCACTTTTTTCGAACGCTTTGAAGCCGATATCATGTCGGGTAAAAAGACAATCACCATCCGCGATAAGTCAGAAATCGACTTTGAGCTTAACCGCACTATACCTGTTGCCACGTTTGAGGATGGTAGAGTGTTCGGTAACCTCAAGATCCTGTCGATTACACCAATGTCGTTTGACGACATTAACGAAACGCATGCTCTTCAAGAAAATATGACGCTTCCTCAGCTGCGAGAGGTGATACGTGAAATTTATCCAGGTGAAGATGAGTTGTATGTGATTGAGTTTGTTGTTGCGGAGTAAATCGTTGGAAAAGATACTTGTCAGCGCCTGCTTGTTAGGAAATAAAGTGAGATACAACGGTAGTTGTTTATCAATCTCTGAGTCTGATCTTAAGTGGTTGAACGCCAACTTCGAACTAGTCGCTATCTGTCCTGAAGTTTCGTCAGGTTTAACAACGCCAAGGGCCCCTGCAGAGATCATCGGGGGAGAAGGGGCCGATGTAATTGGAGGCTCAGCGAGCGTTGTTGGAAATGATGGTATTGACGTTACAAATCAATTTTTAGTCGGTGCAAGGAATGCACTGGAAATCTGCCAGCAACAGAATATTAAGTACGCGATTCTCGCTGAAGCGAGTCCGTCCTGTGGTAGCTCAAAGATTTATGATGGGAGCTTTCAAGGGGTGAAAGTTGATGGCTCTGGCGTGACAGCCGCTTTGTTAGAAGCCAACGAAATCAGAGTCTTCAGCCAGCATTCGATTTCTATGCTGCGTGAGCTCTTACACAAATAGCTAAGCTCAGGGGAGTTCAATCCCCTGAGTGTTCTCGTAGAATCGAGGTGACTAGCTAAACAGCAGTCTCTGGCACGCTAGCAACGATTTTGGTAACGATACTTTCAATTCCCAGTCACGCGGAATGTCTTCAATCGTTCCCTGATAGCACGCAGCTAACACCGCACCGAGTAAAATCGCACGGCCGCAACTATCTCCACCACACAGTATGTTCTCCCGAATCGATGCTTCGTAGCTGGTGGCATTGAGAAGAAGATGAGCGGTCACCGCTAATGAGGCCTCAAGCCCACAGTGCATTCCCAATTCTTGTGCCACTTCATTTGATGGTTTCAGAATTCGCTCTTCGGCTGCTTGTATCGCCTTATCAGAGACTTCAGAAACCCCTTTAGCGGTTTTCACGCACTCTGCTGGCGTTTTCCCAGCTATCGCTTGCTTAATCATCATTGCAGAAGCTAGCGCATAATCGACGGCATTGTCATTTTTGTTAGTGACTCTAACAGCAGATTCGACAAGGTCATTAAGTGCCTTGTCGCTGTGATGAATTGCCAAAAGAGGAGGTAGCTTTGATAGGGCAGGGTTTTGCGTATCATCAGCGCCCACTTGATGAAGTGGTTTTTCTTGAGCTTCTAGGGCATGAATATTGAGTATGGTGAGTTTAGTGGGTTTATCTATATAGCCGCACCATTTTCCACCAAGATCAAACCAATCACGGAATGCTCGAATATAACTCGCTTCATCGTATTTGCCATTTCTGGCAATCGCGTCCAACATAGCGATCAGTTGGGCGCCGTACTGAGAGTAATCCCCAGGTTTTTTGCCATGATGTGCGTAGTAGCCTTTGTCTATATAGTCCTTTTCGTTAGCAGCATGAAACTCTGGAGTGCCGTTGGATAAGGTCTTGATGGCGACTTGGTCATAAAGCCAATGAAAGCCCATTGAAGCGGCATCGGCAACCAACGCACCGATAACGGAATTTAAAGCTCGATTGTTTTCGCTGTTCATCTCGTGTCCATACATCACATTAGTGGTCCTAGTCTCTGTTATTGTAGGCGGTTTGGGGTAGACTTTTTTGGGGCTAACGCAAAAATTTGCTTTGTGCTTGAAGTGGCTTGCGCCTAAACCATTTGGACTATTACGTGAAAGGAATAACGATGAAAGACGAGACTCTATCAATACATCACGGTTACGAAACGGATCCAACAACCAAGTCGGTAGCAACTCCTATCTACCAAACGGTCGCTTATGAGTTCGATAGTGCCCAGCACGGTGCGGACCTTTTCAATCTAGAAGTACCTGGCAACATCTACACTCGAATCATGAATCCAACCAACGATGTGCTTGAGCAGAGAATGGCGGCGCTAGAGGGCGGAATTGCTGGTTTAGTGGTAAGCGCAGGTAGTGCCGCGATTAACTATGCGATTTTGACGTTGGCGGAAGCGGGCGACAACATTGTTTCCACACCACAGCTTTACGGTGGCACATATACCTTGTTTGCGCACATGCTGCCGAAGCAGGGTATTCAGGTGAAATTTGCTAAAGATGATAGTCCGGAGTCTATTGCTGAGCTAATCGATGAAAACACGAAAGCGGTGTACTGTGAGTCTATTGGTAACCCAGCGGGAAATATTGTTGATATTGAGGGCATTTCAACGCTAGCTCATAAAGCAGGTGTGCCGGTCATTGTAGACAATACAGTCGCGACTCCTGTGCTATGTAAACCCATCGAGTTTGGTGCGGATATTGTAGTCCACTCGCTTACTAAATACGTAGGCGGCCATGGTACATCCCTTGGAGGCGTTATTATCGATTCTGGTAAATTCCCTTGGGACCAACACAAAGATCGTTTCCCAGTATTTAATCAGCCAGAGCCTTCTTATCACGGTGTCGTCTACACCGAGGCATTTGGTCCTGCGGCGTTTATTGGTCGTGCTCGAACCGTGCCACTTCGTAACACAGGCTCTGCGCTATCACCAATGAACTCTTTCATGCTGTTACAAGGCTTAGAAACCCTGTCACTGCGAATGGAGCGCCATACTGAGAACGCCATTAAAGTTGCTGAGTTCTTGCAAAATCATGAGAAGGTAAGCTGGGTGTCTTACGCTGGACTTGAAAGCTCTAAGTACTATGAGCTAGCAGGTAAGTATATGAAGGGTAAGCCTTCTGCAATTCTCTCATTTGGTCTTAAAGATGGATACGAAGCGGGTGTCAGGTTCTACGATGCGCTACAGATATTCAAACGCTTGGTAAACATTGGGGATGCCAAATCACTGGCTTGCCACCCAGCATCGACAACTCACCGTCAGATGAGTGAAAGCGAACAGTTAGAAGCCGGTGTGAGACCTGAGATGATCCGTCTGTCTGTCGGGATTGAACATATTGATGATATTTTGGCTGACCTAGAGCAGGCGCTCAAAGCCTAGTTTATTCAAATAAAAAAGCGGGTCCAGTCGGACCCGCTTTTAGATGATTACTGGAAATTACTGAGTTTTTTCCATCATCTCTTCAACTGTGTACTCAAACTCCGGTACCGTGATTTCTACACGACGGTTTTGAGCTCGGCCTTCAGACGTAGAGTTGTCCGCAACTGGGTTAGCTTCACCCATACCGCTCACAGACATTCTTGAGCGATCAATACCTTGAGACTCTAAGTAAGACGCAATAGATTCAGCACGTTCTTCAGAGATACGTTGGTTTACTTCTTCAGGACCTGATGAATCTGTATAACCTACGATAGTCACTGTCGCTTCTGGATGCTCTTTCATTAGCGCGATTAGAGGATCAAAATCAGCTTTCTTCTCTTCGTCTAGCTCTGTGCTATTGAATGCGAAGGTTTCTTGACCAGAAACTTGCTCAAATGTCTTGGTCATAACCACAGCTTCTACTACTGGCGGCTCTTCAGCTGGCGCTTGAGTTACTGCAGCAGCGGTCGCCGCGGCAGCAGCTGCAGCTGCGTTACCAAATGAGTAAGATACACCCAGCCAGAATGTATCAACGTCTGTATTGAGCCAGCCATCTTTAAAGTCATTAATACGTTGGTACTCAAGTCTACCAGACCAAGCAGTCGCAAAATCGTATTCAAGACCCACACCACCCATTAGCGCAGTAGCGTTTCGATCACCATAAGTTGTGTACGCTGCACCGACCTTAGCGAATACAGACCAGTCGTCGGTAAACGGATAAGCAAACTTTGGTGCAAGTGTTAATGCGCTCATGTTCGCGTCTTGGCGATAACCAGTGCTGCCTTCGATAAACGATGTTTTATAGCTACCTAGCCAATCGTAAGCGAATTCTAACGCGATATAATCATTCCAATCATAACCAGCGAAGAAACCTGCACTGAAGCCACTATCAGTACATTCAGCGCCAGAAATGTTACAGGCGTCGGAGAGCTGCGAACCCCCTAAACGACCACCCAAGTAGAAACCTTCATCGGCCAAGACGGGTGCTGCTGCCGTCATGGCACCTATTATTGATGCTGCTACCACTGTTTTTCTCATAATGACGTCCTTTTTATCGTTAACGATGCGATTTGATACATCAATGATAAAAATAGGTTAGCTTTTCGCCATTTTCAAAAATAAACAAAGAAGTTTCATATACTTTGCAGCTTTTTTGGTGGTTGACGAACGTTTTGTAGCTGGTTAGTTGTCAGAAATTGCTGATAGTCGTTCGTAGGAAAGTGGCCTGTATCGTTTTAGAATTGGGTCGATTATTGAAATTAGCCATTGGATCTTGTGTTCATTCTTGCGAGTTGCTTTGGCTAGTATTGCTAAGTCTAGTTGTACAGGTGCACTTTCCGGATCTTCAGACATGTGGTAGCGGAGTGTGTAGCAGTCATCGAGTAACTGCGTCATCAAGGCATGGTTGTCGACAAAGAGGGTAGCTTCTGCGTCACTTTGGAGGATTTTGTATAAGTTGAGGTTTTCGTTTAAGTCATCGACTAAGTACTTTACAAACTCGCCTTGCTTGTTACCGTAGAGTTCACCGGTGCCGGTATGCACGTATTTTTGATAGATGGATTGCGGCCTGTCAGTCAGCGCATGAACACCGATGTCAATTTGCTCGGTGAGAAGCAGTGACTCAGACACTTTACTCCATTTTCTTAATTCTATAGGCGCGTTTGTGTGCTGGCGTATGGTTTGTATTATCTCTTTGCCACATGAAATTAAGTAAGGCTCGATTAAATGTATTGTTACTTTATCGACAGCGCTGGGGGCGAATGTATCGGGCTTCAGAGCGTCTGTAATTTGGTTGATAGCATGCTTCAGCTTTGGCTCCAGTCCAATCGCATAACTTGTTGGAGTGAGTCCGCTTGCATCTCTTACGAACAAAGGGTCATCGAGCTCTTCGCGCAGCTGGGCAAGCACTTTGGAGATATACGACTGCGATCTACCCAAAGCGACACCGGCTTTAGAGGTAGAGCCAGTCTCCATTAAAGTGAGAAATACGCGAAGGGCATTGAGATCGTTCATATACGTCGATATCCATTAAGTGAATGAAATTACTATAAACGTATATGAAGATTCAGGGTATCTCAATGCCTTGTATAGAATAGAAATGTAACTTTACTCGAACGAGTTAGTTTAATACGACATATCCACGATTAGTCATGCAGTTTTTGACAACAGTTTGCTGGTCTTGCTTATATTGCTCAGCGTTATCTCTGTTCGCACGCCCGCGACCGAGAACGCCTGCTGCAAGCCCCACGGCTGCGCCTTTCTTCGCTCCCTCAGTACCAGAACCGCCAGCAATAGCCACGCCAGCTGAGCCAAGTGCTGCGCCTTTGGCTGCACCACTGATCGCACCACCTGAAGCTTGTTGCTTCTGCACTTGACCGGCCATCTCTTCACATTTGTGTAAGTCATAGACGTAGTCTTTCTCGTCAACACCTTCCATATCGACAATCACATTCGCAAAACTAGAGAATGAAGTGAGACAGGTAAGTGCAACGGCATAGACAGTTTTTTTCATAATCACGACTCCAATTGGTTTGCCACTATGGTAATCCAACGTAAAAAACCTTTTGGAATATCAATTATTACCAGAAGAATAACGGACGGCCATTTTGTCGATTGGTGGGAGCTTGAAGCCTTGTAAAACTGGGCATTTACAGTGTTAATTTCCGATGGAGGGCTAAGTTTGGTCATACTGTGAAGTACTGTACGCTAATGCCTAACAAATTGATTTGAATCAATCGAACGCGTAAAGAATGTGTGAATGAATTGTACTAACAAAATCATTACTAACGGCGTGGTCATCATATATTCAAGGGCTACAGGCTTGAATAGGTTTTAACATTCCTTTTTTCTATAAATCCAATCGAGTTTTTGCATTATATTTGCGACGCTCTGTTAATTATTATTTCCACACCAAATGGATGGATTAAGTCGAATATTAAATTCGGCGTCAATATAACTATAAATTTCTATTAAAACTTGCATGCCAAATTGTTGTTGAATACACAAAAGGAAGTAGCATGAACAAAAATATTATTATATCAATGATGGTGGTTGTGTCTTGCAGTGCCTACGCTTCTCGCGAAAGCAGTGAGCCTATTAAAGTTATCGAGCCTGCTACAGGCTTAGATAGCGCAAAGGTTGAGCTCGGTAAGACGCTATGGTTTGAACCTCGGCTTTCGGCTTCAAATACTATTTCATGTAATTCATGCCACAATGTGGCCAAAGGTGGGGTGGATAATTTACCTAGCTCAATTGGCCATAAATGGGCAGTAGGTGGAATTAACTCTCCAACGGTACTTAATTCCGATTTGAATTTTGTACAGTTTTGGAATGGACGCGCAAAAGATTTGCAAGAACAAGCGGCCGGACCAATTGAAAACCCAATTGAAATGGCTTTTTCTCATGACTTAGCTATCGGCACTTTAAAATCTATTCCGCAATATCGAGAATGGTTTAAAGAAGCATATGGAAAAGAAGACTTTACTATTACCGAAGTCACCGATGCTATTGCAACGTTTGAAAAAACACTTCGTACTCCCAATTCTGCTTTCGACCAATGGCTTAGGGGTGACGACAGTGCACTTAGCGCAGAACAAG
This sequence comes from Vibrio maritimus, assembly GCF_021441885.1. Lineage (NCBI taxonomy): Bacteria > Pseudomonadati > Pseudomonadota > Gammaproteobacteria > Vibrionales > Vibrionaceae > Vibrio > Vibrio maritimus. The sequence goes on along the minus strand of NZ_CP090439.1, from coordinate 324 downwards.
TAGAAGGCTACGCGCTCTTCAAGCAGAAGGGCTGTACCTCTTGTCACAGTGGCCCATTGGCTGGTGGGCAGATGTATCAGAAGATGGGTTTGGTGAAGGCTTTTGAAACCGACAATACAGATATTGGTAGAGCCGCTATAACAGGTAATGACTTTGACAAGTATGTGTTCAAGGTGCCGACGCTGCGTAATATCGAACTCACCTATCCGTACTTCCATGATGGTTCTGTCTGGGATCTACAAGAAGCGGTAGAGGTGATGGCGGATATCCAACTGGGCATTCCAGTAACAAAACAAGAGGCGAAGAAAATCACCGCGTTCCTTC